>JADLHA010000044.1 GCA_020848995.1 Saprospiraceae bacterium
GGACCGAGTCGGACGTACCGCTAGTGTATCTGTTGTGCCGCCAGGTGCAGCGCAGAGTAGCTATGTACGGACTAGATAAGCGCTGAAAGCATCTAAGCGCGAAGCTATCCTTAAGATGAGTGTTACTTGGGGTCGTAGAAGACGACTACGTTGATAGGCTACAGGTGGAAGCGTAGTAATACGTTGAGCTGAGTAGTACTAATTACCCCGTAACTTCCTTTTTTTTATCTTCTGCTCTTTCCTCTTCCAACCTTTTTTTAAGAACATTTTCCAAATTGCGCTCTCCAGCCAATGGGCTGCGTCGCTTAAAGAAATATTCCCTACGGGAATCCAAGTTTTAGGTGGTTTTAGCGAGGGGGTTCCACCTCTTCCCATTCCGAACAGAGAAGTTAAGCCCCTCTGCGCCGATGGTACTGGACAAAAATCCGGGAGAGTAGGTCACCGCCGTTTTTTTTAAAAAAGCCCTGCACCTAGTGCCAGGGCTTTTTTGTTTTAGCGATCCCTCCTCCAAGGCCTCAAACGACCAATCAGCCGGCAACCTGAATGTGCCATGCGACACCGGCCTCCCCTAATTCATAATTCATCCCATTCAACGCTCGTACCGCGATCGTCCTGATCCGGATTCCTGATCCTGAATTTCTTAAGATAGCTTATTGTAAAACTTACATTTGTTAGTATGATTGAGAAAATGAGCTATGGCTCTGTTTCCAACCCACATCCCGCAAGAAAAACTATGACGCTTTGCCAATTGCCATCTTCAGGCTACCGGATACGCTCTTATGAACTGGCTTAGAACCCTTTCGTTGTATCAGCCACTGAACGTGCTGGATACCTGGCCGGAAGAGCGACGATGACCATCATATTTGATAGAATACACTATGGGCGCCTTACGACCTCACTACCTGCAACGGACGCAACAAGGCTTCCGTCGAAATAGAGGTCGCACAACGGAAATGACCCTCGGGGCAACTCTTTCTTCCATGGAGTCCGCAGGGGCGGCAGGGCAACTGCTCTTCCGTCTGAACGACAAACGAGCGTTCGGACAATGGCCCAAATCCAAATGACGGTACAGTGCTGCAAAAAACCGCACTCACCGGCGCGTTGACTGCGGAAGCCATGTGCAATGGCGCTGAATCGTTTGCGTAGTTCATCACCGCCCGTTGCATCACGGCTGCCGATGGACCAATGCCGAGCTGCCCGCACAGATTGTAAAACGGCTGTCCGTCGCGCAACTGCTGAAGTTCTGACCGTATGCGTTCACCCAATAAGCGATCAGAGGCAGAGCCCAGAATCACGATCGCAAGGCCGTTGGGCAGGTGAGCAAGCATCTGCACCCACTGAACTGCCGGAAGCTGCTTGGTAAACCAGACCGAAGCAGGTGACACCGTTATGTATGGACCGCTAAAGCCCAGACTGGCGGTAAGCTGCGCGGGATCAGAGGGGTACAACTTTGGCAAGCCAAACTGAACACCAACCTGTGATTGGATTAAACGGTGGTTGCGCTCTACCTCATGCAGACCGTCCGCTCCACCAATGACGTGTTCCACAGCCTCCGAAAAGAAGAAGGAAAGAGGATTCTTTTTGAATCCAACCGTATGGTGCGCACCTGAGAGCACCGCAATCCATCCGGTGGCTGCAAAGCGTTGCAGGTTGAAAACCTGGTCATAGCGCTGCCTGCGAACCTCCCGGATGATTCGAATCAGGCCCGGGAATTTGCCCCGTTGCTTGTTCCAAACCAATACTTTTCTCAAGTGAGGATTTCCTGCCAGCACGCCCTCGTTCCCCCGCCGCAATAGGAAATCTACCTCATCGTCAGGGAAGGCCTGCTTCCACCGTTCGACGAGCCCCGTGGCAAGGATGACGTCTCCAAGAAAAGCGGTTTGAATGAACAATACTCGGGCCATCTCCGGCAAAACTACAATAGGAAGAACAGAGCAAACATCTTGTGGCTGGGTTTGCAGGAATTCTCGAAAACCAATAAAATATTATTATATTAAATAATGTATAATAAATTAATAAACAAATATTAATAAATATTATAAATATGTTATATGTTGAAAAATAGAAAGGCCCACCTGCCCGGGGGATGAAGCGGTGAACTTTTTGCCGGCGATCGCATTATTCAATGGCCTCCAATTGGTTATCAGGGTTTTAAGTAGGAGGCAAACATTTGATACCTTTGTAAAAAAAAATATACAATTGTATGGAGCAAGTGGCAACTCACCTCAAATTCCGCGTAAAAGACATCGCGTTGGCCGACTGGGGCCGCAAGGAGATCGAACTGGCTGAAGCAGAGATGCCCGGCCTTATGGCCTTGCGGGCGGAATACGGAAAGTCGCGTCCGCTCCAGGGAGCCCGGATTGCCGGCTGTCTTCACATGACCATACAGACCGCGGTGTTGATTGAAACCCTCATCGAAATGGGTGCCGAGGTCAGTTGGTCCTCCTGCAATATTTTTTCAACGCAGGACCACGCCGCAGCTGCCATCGCTGCACGAGGCATCCCGGTATTTGCCTGGAAGGGAATGACCGGGGAGGAATTTGACTGGTGTATCGAGCAGACCTTATTTGCTTTTGAAGGGGGAATGCCGCTCAACATGATCCTCGACGATGGCGGCGACCTGACCAACATGGTGCTGGACCACTTTCCCGAATTGGTTAAGGACATCCGGGGCATTTCAGAGGAAACCACCACGGGGGTTATGCGGCTCTATGAGCGCATGAAAAACGGAGCCCTTCCCCTTCCGTGCATCAACGTCAACGACTCAGTGACCAAATCCAAGTTTGACAACAAATATGGATGTAAGGAATCTTGTGTCGATGCCATACGCAGGGCTACCGACATCATGATGGCTGGAAAAGTCGCCGTGGTAGCCGGTTATGGCGACGTGGGCAAAGGTTCCGCGGCCTCGCTGAGAGGTGCCGGTTGCCGCGTCATTGTTACGGAGATCGATCCCATCTGTGCGCTTCAGGCTGCAATGGACGGATACCAGGTCATGAAAATGGAAAACGCCGTTTCCCTGGCCAACATCGTCGTTACAGCTACGGGAAATTGCGACATCCTCTCGGAGAGGCATTTCCGCAAAATGAAAGACAAAACCATCGTTTGCAATATCGGGCATTTTGATAACGAGATCGACGTGGCCTGGTTGAACCAACATTATGGCGATACCAAAGTAGAAATCAAACCACAGGTCGATAAATACACCATAGACGGCAAAGACGTCCTCCTGCTTGCAGAGGGCCGTCTGGTCAACCTGGGCTGCGCTACGGGGCACCCGTCGTTTGTCATGAGCAACTCGTTTACCAACCAGTGCCTGGCGCAAATTGAGTTATGGCAACATTCTTCCAAATACGACAACAAGGTGTATACCCTGCCAAAAAGTCTCGACGAAAAGGTTGCGAGACTACACCTTGCTAAGATCGGAGTTGAATTGGAGGAATTAAACGAGAAACAGGCCTCCTATATAGGTGTGCATATTGATGGTCCCTATAAAGGAGATCAATACAGGTATTGATACTATCACCTGATGGGCATCAATACGGTACTCATTATTAATATTAAATAGGGACAAATGTCTAAATTTGGAATTAAATTCCGGATTTAGACATTTTTTTTTGAACCCTGTTCAATTTAAGATCAGGGGGATTAAGCATTTAAAAGGATTATGGTCTTTCTGATGAGTATATAAAATAATAAAATTTGAATTCAATATTTAAATGCCGGAAATTATTAAGGTTATTATTTGTAATACTTATCATTTCAAATAAGCTAACAATTGTTAGTACTCAGAACAATTTCCAGAAATTTTTTATTCCGGCAGATTCTTTTCAATCCAATCGCGCTATTCTTGCCGGAAGTTTTACTGCAGCTACCTATTCCATTTTTTCAATCGGTCTGTACCAGGCATGGTATAAAGAAGAGGGTTTGGGTAAATTTCATTTTTATAATGATCACGGAGAATGGCTGGGAGTTGATAAGGCTGCTCATGTATTCAATGCTTATTTCCAAAGTGATTTGTGTTTTAAAGGCGCACGCTGGTGTGGATATTCTGACAATTCATCTCTGCTTTGGGCCAATAGCATTGCTCTGCTTTTTCAATCTACTATTGAGCTTATGGATGGCTTTGGCAAAAGCTATGGCTTTAGCTGGCCGGACATGGCTTCCAATTTATTAGGGGCGGGATTTTTTACCGGGCAACAAGCCATTTGGGGTGAACAAAAGTTCCGGTTAAAATTATCTTCCTGGCCTCAGGTTTATTCTGACCAGTCTCCAAACGAAATGGGTGATCCGGCTTACAGTTTCAAAGATCGTGCAAGAGAATTGTACGGCACAGGTTTTTTAAACAGTGCACTCAAAGATTACAATGCACAAACTTATTGGTTGTCGTTCAATCCCGAAAATATATTGAACCAGCGATGGAAGTATTGGCCGGATTGGCTTAACCTGAGTTTTGGTTTTGGTGCCGATGGATTATTTGGTGGTTATTCCAATCAATGGGTCAAAAACAATATACGCTACAATGCAGATCGTATACCTCGCATAAATGAATACTACCTGTCAATTGATATTGATCTCAGTAGAGTAAAAACAAGAAATCATTTTCTGAGGACATTGCTGAGCGTGATCAACATTATCAAAATTCCTGCACCAGCACTCTCAATAAATTCAGGGGGAGAATGGAATGGTCGATTGATTTTCTTTTGATAACTGAGACTGATATTGACCTTCCTCTATCTTGCTTTTGCAACTTCAATTTCTAATTTTTTAAAGATAAATGTTAAAGTACTTGACAACCCAGGGTTCAGAATCTTATATTTATTTCATTAACTAAGCATATAAATAAATAGTCATGAGATCAAAATTATATTCTGTAAATTTGGGCGGGGGCAAATTAATATTTGTCAAAATTACCCTCATGATCTTCATCGCATCTTTTCTGATGAATTGTGATCCCACTGCTGAAAGCAAACACTAACATGAATCTGGAATAATGTTCAATTCTCGTGATAGGCCAAATAACGGTCCTGACTTTATTTCTTATAATTGTCTGGGAGACACCATTTATATGGATAGTACGCTAACAATCAATTCTTGTTTTGAACCACATTGCAATTGTCCTTATGGTTATCAACGTCAAGATTTAGATCCATGTGATTATGATGACATGGGAGACTATAGCCAGGCAGTAGTATGTGAATTGAACCGGATTAGTACAAATTGTTCTGTTCCCAGACTTCCAAGCGGATGTAATGAGTTAGAATTGTGTTTTAAAGGAATTGGCGTACCACCTGATCTATTGGATGATATTCCAAATTCAAATCCCTGGAAATATTGTTCTGATGCAACAGAATGCGGAGAGTGGATTTGCCCAAGTTCACAAGGTGATGTATATATTCATCTTTATTTAAGCGTTGAACATCAAGATGTATTAGTGGATTATGCCTGGGATGTTGCCACGCAAAATGCACCTTCTTGTTCAGTTGGAATTGCAACTCCTTATGCCGTTTATTTCAAAGTATGCTATGAAGGGAATTACCCTAGAACTTGCTATAATGACGACGAATTTTATTGTGCAAATATGGATATTCGTCTTCATGTACTTTATAAATGTTGTTCATTAAATTGATTCTATTGAAAACCTCCATCATATCACTAAGAATGAAAAGTCTGTTACTAATAATAATTGCAATTGTTTTTCTCGGTCAGTCAACATTTTCTCAGAAAGTCTGGGAAAGAATGGACAATGAGAAATCCTTTTACGGTGAAGATATTATTTTTTCTAAATTCGGCACGCAATATATCTCGGTATATGGTAGGAATATCATTTTGGCTAAAAATAAAAGCGACAAGAACTGGCATAACCTGAGTTTGAAAGATGATATTGGGTACAAGAGTTGGGATGACAGTAAATCATTGTTTGTGGATTATAACGATTCTCTTGTACAGTTTTTTTATTCTTTCGGCTTTATATTTCCCCGCAAATATGATGGAGAAAAATTTATTACAGATAGTTTGGTTCATACAAAATACGCCGATATTGGAAATCGCGTATTCCATGATTCCAGCGGCAACTATTATTGCATTGATTTTAACAGAATTAAAAATTATATTAATCCATATTTTGATTCAAAGGTAATTTTTAACAAGGACAATAAGATCATAGATGTATACTTTTATTCCAATGATAATAATTGTGTAATCACGCAAAGGCTGAATGGTACTTATGATATATTTAAATTGAATACGATAACCAATTCTGCCCAAATGCGCCTTCAGTTTTATTATAATGGAATGAAGTCCGGAGTAGTTGCTTGTAAAAATGGAAATGTATTGGTGTCTTCAGTTGATGGATTGATTTTATACCGCGATCGCTCAAGCGTACCTGAATATGTTTTTATTGATTCAACAACACTGAATTCTCCCATGATTCAACATTTAGCGCAAACTAAAACAGGTTTAATTATAGTTAAAGCGGCAGACAGGTTTTATTGTTCTTCGGATTTTGGTGAACAATGGACGCGCTTGTATCAAATGGAGAAGAATTTTCCAAAATCTGAATCCTTAGTGAAAATAGAAATATATGATTCATGTAATGCGCTCCTATTGACTGAACCATTCTGCGATTTAAAGTACAGAACCTATATTCTGGAGAATAATTCCAATGGATGGCAAACTGTGGATGGAGATATTTCCTCTCTTTCAATAAATAATCTTACAATTACAAAATCAGGAGTAATTTATGCCAATGTAACGGGAAATTGTGAAGTAGTAGTTTCCAAAGATAATTCAAATAGTTGGAACCATTTGATGATTGAGGGTGATGGCGTTCGTCAAGTCGTCGAATATTCTAATGATAAGTTATTTGCAATTTCAAATCGAAGTAAACGGTTATTTTATTCTGAAAATGATTTTGAGACAACGATAGAATTAAAACCTGAGTTGTTTGGAAAACCGGGACTTATATTTATTTATTTGAAGGCATTGCCTAATAAAGAACTGTTTTTAACTTCCGCAATTACCAATCCGGCTACAGGTCAAATATTGGAATATTTTTATTTTAAGTCAAATGATGGAGTTCAATGGAGAGAATTGTCAAAGAATGTCGGCCAATTTTTATCCGCAGAATTGACCTTTGATCCAAAGAATGGAAAAATTTATTCATTTGTGCCTCTTTCAGAGTACAAAGTAAAAAGTGCTTTTTGGGGTAATTTGGAACAAAGCATAGAAGAAGATAAAAAATTTGAGCAATTCGGTAAAATTTATTCTATGGTGGCCAATGATAGTGGTAAAGTATTTATTAATGCTTATCTGGATAAGAAGCTCAATGTTTATGAGTCCGATGAGAATATGAAGTTTCATCCATTTGGTAATAACATTTATGAAAGGGCAATTATATTTCCGATGAAAAAATTGCGGAAAAACCATCTTGCATTCATAAGGGGATATGATGGCGCCTTTTTATCAGCTGATGGTGGGAAATCCTGGGAAGACATTAATGAGGGATTGAATTTGGACAGCAGACGCGAAGTTGGCATAGTTACGGATCTTTATTTAGATGAGCATGATTTTGGATATGTGTCATTGGATTTCGACGGATTATATAGATCTGTTAGACCTTTGGTAAAAAATGAGGTAAGCACAGCCAATAATGGATTAAAGCTTTACTATGACAGTTTCACAAATCGACTTAAATTGGATTGTAATAGATGTGCATTTAATTTTGAGGGTGAAATGGTCGTTTATGATATTATGGGCAGGGTAGTAGAAAAATGTTTGATACAGCATGAATATCAATATGTTGAAATTGGAAGCACATTAGCATCTGCTCCTTATTTTTATTTGCTTTTAGGAAAGGATAATACCAGAATAAATGGTACTTTTTTTAAGTACTATTGATTGAAGTAAAGCAATAATAGAACAAATCTACGGAAGAAATCAAAAGCGGGGATATATAAGTGAATCTATTATTAATCATTAAATTTATAAAGTAGTTTTTACTCGTAATAATTATTGTTAGCAGCATTAAACAGATACCTGATTTCTAAATTCTCAATTTTATTTTTATTATCTTGGGCAAATAGGGGAAATGATTTTAAGACATTTAAACCGATATATTATGTTCTCACTTTATTGAGCTGCTATCACCGTTCCGTTGACTTGTCCAAACCCAATCCGGTAGTGCTCATTTTGTGCATATGCGTGCATAGTTACCGAATCCCCGTCCTGAATGAAAGTTCGCGTGCTTCCATCATTCAGCCGAATAGGTTTTGTTCCTTTCCAGGCCAGCTCAAGCATCGAACCAAAAGAATCTGGAGTCGGACCGGAAATGGTACCAGATGCACAGATATCACCGATTTCCATATTGCAGCCATTGACCGTGTGGTGGGCCAGTTGTTGCGCCATTGACCAATATAAATATTTCATATTGGATTGGCTAACGATCGTTGCCTCACCGTTCTCCGGAGTGATGCTGACTTCGAGTTGTATATTGTAGTTGGAGGGTTTATCTGATTTCAGGTATTCCAGTAGGGGTTTTTCCGGAGAAGGACCTGAAACTTTAAAGACCTGCAAGGCATCGAGATCTACCACCCAAGGCGAAATGCTGGATGCAAAATTTTTTCCAAGAAAAGGTCCGAGGGGCACGTACTCCCATTTCTGAAGGTCTCTTGCTGACCAATCGTTAAAAATCAACAGCCCGTGGATGTGGTCTTCTGCATCTTTAATAGAAATCGGATGACCGAGTTGATTGCTCTTGCCTATGACAAAGGCCATTTCCAGTTCAAAATCGAGCTGTCTGCTGGTACCAAATTCCGGTGCTTCACCGTCTTTTAACTGCATTTGACCTTTTGGGCGGACTACGGGTGTTCCTGAAACCACTATGGAAGATGCCCTTCCGTGGTAGCCGACCGGAAGATGGAGCCAGTTGGGAAGCAGGGCGTTGAGGGGATCTCGGAACATGACCCCAACGTTATAGGCGTGTTCTCGGCTGCTGTAGAAGTCTGTATAATTGGGGGGCTTAACCGGAAGGCACATCGTTACCGAATTCAGCTCAGACAAGTGCGGCATGCAACCGGAGCGGTAGGTCGATTCATTTTCCCGTCTTAAAATTTCCGAAAGGTCTTTCCGGAGATTGCGCAGGGTGGACTTGCCTTTTGCCAGCAAGCGGTTCAACGTTTCCTGTTCAAGATCTTCCAAACCGAGGTGAGCAGTTTTTAATATGCCTGCTTTGTATAAGCCAAATAAGTCAATTAACGTATTGCCGATGATGCTGCAAGCCCTGGGAGATTGTCCGCTCTTACTGTAAATTCCCAATGGCAGGTTCTGTATGGGAAAGTCGCAATCGTCGGAATAGGATATCCATGATTTGAGATCTGGAGGGAGTAAGAGTGCCTGCTGCATGAGCATGTAAATAATGAATGAAGTTAGGTTCGGTCACAGGATTTTTTCCACTATCTTTTTTACGGTTTGACTATCGCCCATGGTATAAAAGTGAAGACAGGGAACACCTTTTGCTTTGAGTTCTTTGCATTGCGCTACACACCATTCGATCCCTGCTTCTTTGGCTGCCTGATCGGAATGAGTTTTTTCGATTGCTTTGACCAGGTCGTCCGGAATGTTTATGTAGAAGTTGCGTGGAACGGAATTGAGCTGGTATTTTTTGGTGAGGGGCTTGATGCCCGGGATGATGGGAGCGTGAATTCCGGCAGCACGGCAGGTATTCACGTAGTCAAAAAACTTCTTGTTGTCGTAAAACATTTGAGTGACGATGTATTCTGCACCGTTTTCAATTTTCTTGCGAGTGAAATCCAAATCGGATTGCATATTGGGAGCTTCGAAATGCTTTTCCGGATATCCGGCAACACCAATGCAGAAATCGGTACGGCTGCCATTCTCGATGCTTGGGTCGAGGTAAATCCCTTTATTCATCCGGTCGATTTGCTGTACGAGGTCAAGGGCGTACGCATTGCCTCCGGGCTCGGGCATGAATTTTTCGTCAAACTTGCGCGCATCTCCGCGCAGTGCAAGAACGTTTTTGATGTTGAGGAAGTGAAGTTCGATGAGTGCGTTTTCGGTATCTTCCCTGGTAAACCCTCCACAAATCAGATGCGGCACCGCCTGCACTCCATAGTGGTGCATGATCGCCGAGCAAATGCCAACCGTTCCCGGCCGTTTGCGGATGGCGATTTTCTGGTAATAGCCACTCGGCTGAACGTTGTAGATGAATTCTTCCCGGTGGTAAGTCACATCGATAAAGGGCGGTTTGAATTCCATCAGGGGGTCCAGTGTATGGAAAATGGCGTCGATGCTGCCTCCTTTCAGCGGAGGAAGCAACTCAAAGGATACCAGGGTCTTATCTCCGGTCTGCTTTAAAAATTCAGTGACTTTCATGTAATCGTTGACTGCTGCAAAAATAGGGCCGCTTGTGTACCAGGATCCCAGTGCACAAGCCTATTCAGGTGGTTTCGTTTTCTTTTTCCTGAAATCCCCCCTTTTCAAGGCTTCGACAAACTTGATCCAGGCGAGCGGGTTAAAGATTTCGGTCGGCTTGAACTGGCCACGGTAAACAGCGTTGGTGGCTTCCTGGCGGAAGTAGAGCCCCAGGGCGGCACCCGGATCGGAAGGTACTCCCGGCTCAATCCAGGCCAACACTTCGGGTGACAAATTTTTTTCTGCCACCGCGCGGACGTCGTCTTTCACCTCCATAGCGAGAAATTCGGGCCGGAAATGTTCCCGGGACGGGATGGCGTACACGGTGGCACGTTCGAGTTCAAAGGTGTCGCGGAGAAGGAAAAATTCATCATAGACGGATGCACGCTTGCCGGAAGCAGGAACGGCCACCCTTTGGGTCTTAAATCCGAGGTAACTCAGCTGAAGCGTGTCGCCGGCACGAACGGCAAGCGAAAAAAAGCCCTGTTCATTGGTGTAGGTGGCCTGGCGAATCCGCGGTACGGCAATTTGGACATAGGGCAGTGGTTCTGTGCCCCGGGCATCGGCTGCATACACTTTTCCGGAAAACTGGACAACCTCCTGGGCTGACGTGGCACAGGGCGCAAATGCCGAGATCAGGGCTGCCTGCAGTGCGGTTGCGATTTTTGTACGGCTAATTGCTTTCATCCACATGCTCAAACGTCGACTCTGGGCCTAATAATACAACCCGTTTGCCGAATTTGTTGCGCACCGCCGTTCGGCACCTATTGAATATGGACCGGGTTCATGCATCCATCGTTTTGCGGTGCGCAAGCCGGTCTGAGTGCCCGCTTCCGGGGCAACGGATTTAACGATTTGGCAATATGGTGGCAGACGAGCCTGTCTATCTTTGGCAAAAAATCGCGAAATGCGAAACCATCTGCTGCTCTTTATTGTATGGATTGCTGTTGAAGTGCGTGCACAGGTTCGTACAGGTCCGGTATTGGGGCCGGTCGAATTTCGCACGGCATCGGTGTGGTACGCCCTGGAAGGCGACGATGTTTGGGAATTAGAGTGCTGGCCGGAGGCCAATCCCAGTTCATTGCGCCGCTTCCCCGCAGAGGACTTTCGACGGTTTGAATTCAGGATCGCTAAATTTTACCTGACTGGATTGGCGGAGGGAACGACCTACCGATACAGGATCGCATGCAGCAATGCCAAGCAACCGCCCGGAGAAAGTGCAAGCTTTAAGACTCCCTCTCTTTGGCAATACAGACAACCGGCACCTGACTTCAGCTTCCTGGCGGGAAGCTGTGCTTATTTCAACGAACCGGCCTTCGACCGTCCCGGTAGATCCTATGGAGGCGACAGTTCAATTTTTGAAACGATGTCCCGGGAACCAGCTGCCTTTATGTTGTGGCTCGGCGACAACTGGTATTACCGGGAAAGCGACTACCACAGCACCTGGGGCCATTGGTACCGGGCTGACCGGGACCGGGGACTGCCCCATCTGAAAAAATTCTGGAAGTCCATGCCCCACTATGCCATCTGGGACGATCACGACTACGGCCCCAATAACGAGGGCGCAGCCTACGTTTTCAAGGAGGAGGCGACCCGGGTTTTCAACGCGTTTTGGAACAATCCCCCGGCAGCATCACCGAGCGGAGGTATTTACACGCGTTTCAGCCACAGCGACGTGGATTTCTTCCTTCTGGACAGCCGCAGTTTCCGGGATTCCGACGAATTGCCCGACAGCGTGGGGGGTATCCCTAATCCGGACAAGCGGATGCTGGGCAGGGAGCAGATGAACTGGCTTAAAAATCAATTGGCCAATAGTAAAGCCAGCTTCAAAATCATTGCCAATGGTTCGAATTTCCTCAACCGCTTTAACCGCTATGATTGTCTGGTGCATTATCCCGTGGAATACGATGAACTGATGCGCTTTATCGAGGACGAGCGAATCGATGGCGTTATCATGATGTCAGGCGACCGCCATCACAGCGACGTGGTCTGTAAGAGCCTTAAGGATGGTTATTTGCTATGCGACATCACGAATTCCGCCCTGACCTCAGGCGTTCACCGCACGAGCGATTATGAAAGGAGCAATCCTGACCTGATCGCCTCCATGCTCATCGAGCAAAATAATTACACAAGGGCAAGTGTGTATGGTTCTACCGGCGAACGGGTGATGAAAATCGAATTTATAGGTGTAGCAGGCCAGACCCTGTCTTCCATGGAATTTCTGCAGAAGGACCTGCGGTTTGCCAAAAAATGAATGAATTCGTCCGCTGTTTACGCCTGAGCAGTTAAATGGATTCAACGGGTGGTTTTAATAGGGTCCTGTCCTTTCCATCTCATCAGGTTTGCCTCCTTCGCAAATTGTAGCATCCCGATGGAAAAACGCAATTGCCTTTCCGGTTTCAGATGACTGGTGACCCATTGCATTTCGTATGCTCCAAGGCTTCTGCCAGAAGATATAAACCGCAGCAGAGGATATTACCATAAAACTTAGACGAACAAACGTTTGTTCGTAATCTGGATTCCAATCCTGAAAAGCTTAGAAAGTGGAGCATTGGCGCCCCCGCCCGTTCAACTGACTTCTGACAATTCCGCCAGAGCTTCGGTAGCGGCTATCCGGTCGAGGTCCGTACGTAGGTTTCCTATGATGAATTCCTGCCGTTCGGAAGTATTCTTGCCCATATAGTATTCGAGCACCTTCTCTATGTGGGAATCGTCGCTGAGCACGACAGGTTCCAGGTGTATTTCAGGCCCGATGAATCCGGAAAACTCCTCGGGGCTGATCTCACCCAAACCTTTGAAACGCGTGATTTCGGGCTTACCCCGCAGTTTGGTGATGGCCAGTTGTTTTTCGGCTTCAGAATAGCAGTAAAAAGTCGTTTGTTTGTCCCGGACGCGGAACAAGGGTGTCTCCAAAATAAAGAGATGGCCATTTCGAACAAGCTCCGGAAAAAACTGAAGAAAAAACGTCAACAGCAATAGCCGGATGTGCATACCATCCACGTCGGCATCTGTGGCGATCACCACTTTGTTGAAGCGAAGACTCTCCAGTCCATCCTCGATGTCGAGGGCATGCTGTAAGAGGTTGAGTTCTTCGTTTTCGTAAACGATCTTTTTGGACATCCCAAAGCAGTTCAATGGCTTGCCACGCAGGCTGAAAACGGCCTGAAGTTCGGGATTGCGTGCCTTGGTAATGCTTCCACTGGCAGAATCGCCCTCGGTGATGAAAACCGAAGTGGCATCTGCGAGTTCGGTTTTGAGTTTGCTGTCGCAATAATGGTATTTGCAGTCGCGCAGCTTTTTGTTGTGCAGGTTCGCCTTTTTAGCCCGCTGGTTGGCCAGTTTCTTGATGCCGGCAATCTCCTTGCGCTCCCGTTCAGACTGTAGTATCCGACTTTGCAACTCCTTTGCCATCTCTGGATTCTGATGAAGAAACAGGTCGAGCTCCTTACTGACAAAGTCGACGATGAAGGATCTCAAAGAGGCTCCCTCCGGACTCGTAGTGGTTGATCCCAGTTTGGTCTTGGTCTGGGATTCAAATACGGGTTCCTCTATGCGCACCGAAATGGCGCCAATGGCCCCCGTATGAATATCGCGTACGTCGAAATCCTTTTTGTAAAATTCCCGGAGTGTCTTGACAATCGCCTCACGGAAATAATTGAGGTGTGTTCCTCCCTGCGACGTAAACTGACCGTTTACAAAACTGTAATACTGCTCCCCGTATTGACTGCCATGCGTGAGTACGCATTCAATATCATCGCCACGGAGATGTATAATTGGATAATTCAGATGCTCTCCGTCGGTGCGACGTTCCAGCATATCTTTTAACCCATTCTTCGATACGTAGGTCTTGCCGTTGTAATGAATGCGCAGTCCTGCATTGAGGTAAGCGTAATGCCATATCCTGCTTTCGACAAATTCCTGCATGTAGCGGAATTTGGGAAATATCTTTTCATCGGCGCGAAACTGGATCTCCGTACCGTTGACCTCTCCGGTTGAACGTATGTTGTACTCGCGCAGCAGCTGACCGCGCTCAAATTCAGCGGTTTTGACCTTGCCGTCGCGGAATGCTTCAACTTTGAAATAGGCAGAAAGGGCATTCACCGCTTTAGTCCCCACGCCATTGAGTCCGACGGATTTTTTAAAGGCCTTGCTGTCGTATTTACCACCTGTGTTGATCTGCGAAACGCATTCTACCACTTTCCCCAGCGGAATGCCGCGGCCGTAGTCGCGCACACGCACCAGACCATCCTGCACTTCTATGTCGATTTCCCTGCCATAGCCCATGACATATTCGTCGATGCAGTTGTCGATGACCTCTTTGAGCAGGATATAGATCCCGTCGTCTATGTGACTTCCGTCGCCAAGCTTTCCGATGTACATTCCGGGACGCAACCGGATGTGTTCCTTCCAGTCGAGAGACCGTATGTTTTCCTCAGTATAATTGTGTTGTTGCGCCATATCCGTTGGGAGCCTTCCGGCAGGCCAAAGGTAAGAACATATTAAAAAAACTCAAGATTCGTTTCTCCGTTCCGGTCAGCGCTTGCGCACTTCTCTTTTCATGAGCGTCCACTCTTCTTTCATGGCATTTCGGAAGGCCTCCAGTTCTGTGGTGAGGTTTGCGTAGACCCTGGCCTCGGTATCGGCGGAAAAGGGTTTGGTACTTTTGAGATTTTTCAGCAGGGCTGACTGTCTTTTGACCAGGTCGATGTAGTTGGCCAGATAGTCCGATTCTGCTTTGCGCTGCCGGATCTCCTCTTTGGTGACCCGGGCAGGCTGGTCCCGCAGTTCCGGATTGTAGGCCTTGGGAGCCAGACTGTCGCGGTCTGATTTGCTCTCCTGACGGATGAGTTGACGACTTCTCCCCGAAACGCGGTTACTCAACTCATTGTGTTCGCGGTAAGCAGCTTCCATGATCCTTCCATAGACCGTATTGAGGTAATCCGGGTTGGCTTTTTTTACGGCTTTTTTCCATTCCTTGAGCTGCTTGTCAAATTGGGCAATATCCAGCTTTTCCTTCTTCCATTCCGCTTCTGAGTATTTTGGAGTGGGTCCGGTTGCCGTATCGGAAAGGGATGCCGCTGCGGCCAAAGGCAGGGCCAAAATGCCGCATAGGAATGCTGTAAATGCCCTGATCACGATGCGCTCACGTTGCAATGGGTGGCAAAGGCGGCCGCCAGGTTGTCGGCGATCATTTGGGCGGAGCGGCCTTCGATATGATGTCTTTCGAGCATGTGCACCAGACGCCCGTCTTTGAACAGGGCAATGGATGGGGAGGAGGGCGGGTAAGGCAACATGTACTCCCGCGCTTTCTGAACAGCATCCCGGTCGACTCCGGCAAATACCGTTACCAGCCGGTCGGGCCTGGGTCCCCGCTGCAGCGCAATGCGCACACCAGGGCGGGCATTGGCGGCTGCACACCCGCAAACAGAGTTGACGACGACCAGAATGGTGCCATCCCGGGATTCGAGCACGTCGCGAACCTCATCCGGGCTTACCAGCGATTCAAAGCCAATCTCCGTCAATTCGCGGGTCATGGGCAATACGAGTTCCTGTGGATACATAGATCTAATTGAGTTTAAAGCTTTTTAACGCAGTTTTAGCCGAATTGTTGAGCGGCCGGCAAGCTACTTTTGCCCCATGGGCCAGGCGAATTGTGAAATTAATTGGAGTTCGCAGGCGTTATTTTCTGATATGCATGTTGTTAAGCAGGGCCTCGCCCTTCTCGCCGTGCGGATTCTGTGCGCAGGGTGCGGGATTTTGGGGGAGTTGGCCGCACAAAGCGAACCGTTTGAGTTGCCGGCAACCGACACGGTGTACGATGACCGGGTCCAAACCATCCTGTTCTTTCAACTCCATCCGGAACGCGAAGCCATACCAGTCATGACCCTGGGGAGTTCAACCGGACTGGAGCTCTTTTTCGACCTGCTCCAGGCATCGCCCGAAGAACTCTATTACTCCATTTACCATTTCGACCAGGACTGGAATCCATCGTCCCTTCATCCAAATGATTATTACCCGGGTTTCCCGGAGCGCCAGGTTGAAAACTACCAGAGTTCCAGGGGCACGGAGGTGCTGTTCATGCATTACCGGCTCCACCTGGGTGCGACGGATGTCTCCGTAAGTGGCAACTTTTTAATCTGCATTTTCGACCGATGGCGCCGCGTATTGTTCACGAGAAGGTTCTATGTGACGGAACAGGGATTTTCGGTTGAACTGGACTTTGTTCAGCCGGTCAACCCGGATCTGCGTCGCAGCCATCAGGCACTGACCGCGTCGGTTACCACAGGAAAGCTCGACGTTGCAAACAACGGAGAAGAGCTGAGCGTGATGATCCTTCAAAATGGTGACCCGAACACCGCCATACAGAAACGCGTAGCCAACTTTTTTCATGGCAACACCTTCCGGTTTAACAAGTCAGATGAGTGGGTGTTCCCGGCACGAAAGGAATTTCGATACAAAGACCTGCGAACCATACGATCGCGCACTCCCGACATTGAGCTTTGGGAGGAGCGGGACGGCGAATACCATGCATGGCTTATTCCCGATGGCATCCGGGAAGGCCGCCCGTTTTACACCGAAACGGATATCAATGGCCGCTTTCTCATACACAACCTCGACCGTTTTGATCCCCACAGCCAGTCAGACTACGTGCGGGCGCATTTCACCCTCAAAACAGGATATCCACTGGACCAGGATGTTTACCTGTATGGTGCGTTTTCAAGCTGGAAATTGCTGCCAGCGTTCCGGATGGAGTACGACCCCGGTAAAAAGGCCTATCTTGGCAATGTCCTGCTGAAATTGGGTTATTACAACTACCTGTTTGCCTCGGAGGGTCCGGACGGCAACCTGGAAACTGAGACACTTGAAGGAAATTGGTACGAGGCAGAAAATGATTACGTAGTGCTCGTGTATTACCGCCCTTTCGGCGGACGGTATGACCGGTTGATGTTTTCCGGTCTGTTCAATTCCAATCGATAATGGCTTCCGTCCCATGATTGATGCCTTTCGTCCGATTTTTATCCCGATCGCTCGAAAGGGCGCAACGTTCAGTGCCTGGTAAATTAATATTGCATACAATTTAAAGCATGAACCTCCGATTCCTTTTCGCCTGTAGCTGCCTGGTCGCGGTAAATGCCCTTTACGGGCAAACCGTCTGGGACTTGAACCAGTGCATTGAATACGCCGCACAGCACAATTTAGTCGTACAGCAGGCAGACCTCTCCGTGGAACTGGCCGAGATTGACGTTCGCACCGGACGCCATCGATATTTCCCTGACCTGACGGGGTCCCTCAACGGCGGCATCAGTTTTGGAAGGAACATCGATCCGACTACCAACAGTTTTACCACGGAGAACATCCTGTACTCCAATTACAGCCTTTCCAGTTCAGTCGTCCTCTTTCAGTCCGGATCATTGCGCAACGCTTCGCGGCAGGAGCGAATCCAACTCTCCGCTGCGAGGGAAGACAGATTGCAATCCCTGAACGACCTCGGATTGAGCATTGCCAGTTTTTACCTCAACGTACTCCTGGCTGGCGAGCGACTGGAAGTGGCGGTTCAAAGTCTTGAAACCCAGCGTTTGCAGCAGGATCAGGCCGAAAGGCTGTTTCGGGCAGGTCTTAGACCCGAGGCGGAACTCCTGGAATGGATCAGCCAGACAGCCATGGCAGAACAAGGGGTTGTGGCTGCAGAAAACGGCTTGGACCTTGCATGGCTTCAACTCCGGCAAGCCATGCGGCTACCGATGGAAACGGACATCCAGCTTCAGGGTCTGCGCGAAGAACAGCTCGACGCCATTGCGATAGAGCGGTATGCTTACGAAGACCTGATCGCGCCAGCAACGGAAAATCAGGCTTCGATCCGAGCGGCAAAACTCCGGCTGGACGCCGCAAAAATTGGAGAAAAAATTGCCAGAGCAACTTTTTTTCCAACGGTTTACATGAGCGGAAGCATTGGTTCGCGCTTTTCGGATGCGGCGATCCGGCCAACGGAATACGGCACGACCCGGATCATCGTTCCCGGGGTATACATCGACGGCAAACCGGCTCAGTTTGAACAGGACTATCCTACTGTACTGGAGACTGAGGTCACTCCGTTTGGCGACCAGTTCGACCAATTCCTGGGTTACGGTGCGGGCATATCCGTGTCGATTCCCATTTACCGAAACAACTCGGCACGCGGAGCTGTGCAAAGGGCAAAAATATCAACGCGTTCGGCAGCGCTTCAATTGGAACAGCGCAAGGAAGCGCTTGACCAGAACGTGTTCACGGCCATTGCTAACTTCAAGTCGGCCGGCAAAGATTACGATGCTGCACTCAAAGCCTTTGATGCTTCGAAAAGGCTTCTGGAGTCCGTTGCGAAAAAACTCGAACTGGGCACTGCCAGCGCATTTGAGTTCAATGTGGCGCAAACCAGTTTTCAGAGCAGTTCAAACAATCTGTTGATTGCAAAATACGAACTGGTGTTTCACCAAAAGGTACTCGATTATTACGCCGGGAAAAAACTGACCTGGTAAAAACGACCGACCGATGAAAAAAGTCAAGCAACTCAAATGGTACACCTGGACACTGATTTTATTAATTCCCACCCTGATCGTTGCGGCCATATTCAAGGCCAAAGGCAAACCCAGAGGAGAAGAGGTCACTATGGAGCAGGTGCAGCGGCGGGATATCGTTGAAACCGTCACGGCGAGCGGAAAAATCTTTCCGGAAACGGAAATTAAAATTTCTTCGGATGTCTCGGGTGAAATTGTCGAGTTGTTTGTCCGGGAAGGAGATTCCGTTCGCACGGGGCAGGTACTGGCCCGGGTCAATGCCGACGCTTATGAATCTGCAGTGGAGCGAAGCAGTGCGGGGGTGAAGGTTGCCAGGACACAAGCCGTTGCCAGCAAAAACAGCATCGAGAGTTCGAAGCAAATGGTCGAGCAGGCGAGGTTGCAGCTCGATCTTGCCAGGCGCACACACCTGCGCAATGAAGAACTCTTTCGGGGAGGGATCCTGGCGAAATCGGAGTACGAAGCATCGGAGACGAACCTGCGCAACCTGGAACTCTCCTTGCGCAATGCAGAGACGGCATTGAAAAATGCCATACGCACGGCGGAAGCAGCAGGCTACCAGGTAAGCGATGCCGAGGCTGTCCTGAAGGAACAGCGATCAAACCTGGGACGCACCGTGATCAAGGCGCCGGTCGACGGAATCATTTCCAGATTGAACGTCGAGAAAGGGGAACGCGTCGTTGGAACCATTCAGATGAGCGGCACGGAACTGATGCGCATCGCCGATCTCAATGCCATGGAAGTGCAGGTGGAAGTGAGCGAGAGCGACATTGTCCGCGTCGAAACCGGAGACGAGGCTGAAATTGAAGTGGATGCATACGCAAACCGGAAGTTTTCGGGCCGTGTCAGCGAAGTGTCAAACTCGGCATCAAATCTCGGGAGTTTTGGCAGCACAGCATTGTCGACCGACCAGGTATCCAAGTACATAGTGAAAGTGCGGATCGACAAGGCGAGTTACAGTGCATTAATGCAGGGAGGTAAGGTCCCGTTCCGGCCGGGTATGTCGGCAACTTCAGAGATCAAAACATCCCGCGTTGAAGGGGTAATCAGCATTCCGATACAAGCTGTGGTCGCATACGATCCGAACGAGCGTAAGTCCGCAAAGGGAGATAAGCCGGGTGAAGACAACGCGGTGCAAACGGTAGATTCAGATGCAGAGAGGCTGAGTACCTTCCGGGAAGCCGTTTTTGTCGTGATTGGGGATACGGTCGCGCGCAAGGATGTGGTTACGGGCATACAGGATACGGAGTTCATCGAAATCCTGGAGGGGCTCGAAGGTGGCGAGATGGTAGTCACCGGTCCCTATGCTGCCCTGTCGCGCCGGTTAAAGCCGGGCAGTCGAGTGCACAAAAAGAAGGAGGAGAAGGAGAAGGAAGACTGATGCTTAAGAGGCAGGGTGCTTCTTTTCTTTTAGACCATGTTTGAATGTACATGAGAACTCCCGGGGGAGGGACTTCCGGTTTGGTTATTGGGTGTGCTCTTACGAAGGGGTTCAGGCAATAGGCTCCGCATTTTTGGAGCAGATTATGGCTGCCTACAATGCGTACAAACGATTGTTAGTATTCTGATCGTACGTACAAACGTTCGTTTACTGACGGGAACCGGTTAGTTCAAGAAGCTCTTCCAGCAGGGTGCGCTGGTTAGAAAGGCGGGGAACTTTTTGCTGGGCCCCGATCTTGTTTTTGTCCTTGAGCCACCGGTAGAAGGTTCCGGAGGGCGCCACGTTCAGTTTCAACGGTTGCAGAGCCAGGTCGCCATAGCGCTTGGCTTCGTAATCTGAATTGACCTTTTTGAGGGCCTCGTCCAGTGCGGCAGCAAAAGCGGAAGGATCCCGAGGGGCAGTTTCAAATTCTACCAGCCACTCGTGCCCGCCTTTTGAGGAACTGCTCTGGAAAATTGGGGCAACGGTGTAGTCGGCCACTTTGACCCCAAATGCTTTACAGGTTTCCGAAAGCGCTGCATCGGTATTGGCCACCATGACTTCTTCGCCAAAAACGTTGATAAACTGCCGCGTCCGGCCGGTGATGACGATGCGGAATGGATTCAACGAGGTGAACTGCACTGTGTCGCCAATCTTATAACGGTACAATCCAGAGTTCGTCGTGATGACCACGGCGTAGTTTTTTCCAATTTCGACTTCTTCGAGGTACAGCGTTTTTGGATGTTCGCTTTCCCAATATTCCATGGGGATGAATTCGTAAAAGACGCCGTTGTCGAGCAGCAGCAACATATCGTCCCGAGAAATGTCGTCCTGGACGGCAAAGTAACCTTCCGACGCATTGTACGATTCGAGGTAATAAAAATCATCCGAAGGGAAGAATTCGCGGAAGGGTGCGCGGTAGGGAACAAAACTCACCGCGCCGTGAACGTAGACCTGCATCTGGGGCCATACGTCCAGGATGTGTTGCTTGCCGGTATGATCCAGGATCTTGCGCAGCAGGACGAGCATCCACGTTGGTGTACCCGCTATCAACCTCACGTCGATGTCTGCTGCCCCTTCGGCGATGCGATCGAGCTTTTGCTCGAAGTCGGCCATCAGTGCCACGTCCATGCTCGGGTACAGTACTTTCAGGACCAGGGGATGCAGCCGCTGGTAGATGATGGCAGAAACATCTCCGGCTATGGTTCCAGGGCTCCCTCCGGGGGCAGAAGAGGAGCTGCCTGCAAGCAGGATGCACTTGCCTTCGAAGATCCTCGGCCGTGGTACGTTGTCGAATATGCTGGTGACCAGCCTCCACCCACCCCTGGAGTGGCAATGCCGGTGGTTGGCATCGCTAACGGGAATGAACTTGCTCTTATCTGCCGTAGTTCCCGAGGATTTTGCAAAATACTTTACCCTCCCTGGCCAAAGTACGTCTCTTTCACCCGCCATCATCCGGTGGATATCGCCTTTGACGGTTTCGTAATCCTGAACCGGCAAAATTCCACGCCAGTCCGTTGTTTTGCGATACCGATCAAAACCATAGCGCAAGCCCCATTCTGTCGAAGCAGCCGTTCGCACAATTTTGCGCAGTTCTTTTGCCTGTGACTCCACCGGCCTTTCGATGAACGCACGCATCTGCGTGCGATGCACCTTCAGGTATTGACTCCACAGGGCGTTGAATAGCTTGCTCATCCAATAAATTGCGCTCGATCCGTTACAAATGTACGCAAGAGTTCAGAGCAACGGAGTTCCGTCATTTTGGAATGCGTATGCGATAGATCTTTTTGGTGGGATTGGGGAGGGCAGATTTGATCATCCAGGGGTTGTAAAGCTTGAGTTGGCGATAGGTGATCTGGTGCTGATGAGCAAAGTCGGCCAGGCTCGGGATGCCCTCCTGGACGGTTGTGACGGTATAGCCTTCCAAAGGGGGATATTGTTCCTTTTTCTGAAGGAAGAAGCCAAATTTGTCTGGATGCTTCATGATCTCCTTAATGGCCACAATGCGAAAAATGTAGCGGTTGGTCTCGTCGCTGAGGTTGAGGTCGTAATAGGAGGACTCCTTTTGCTCTTCCATGGCGCGCTGCAGAGCAGAAGGTCCCATGTTGTAAGCTGCTGCGGCGAGGGTCCAGGATCCGAACCGCTCCCGGAGTTTCCTCAGGTAGCCGCAGGCTGCACGGGTAGAGCGTTCGGGATCGTAGCGCTCGTCGACGTAAGGACTCACTTCGAGATCCAGCTCTCGGGCCGCCTCGTCGCGAAACTGCCAGATGCCCCTGGCCCCGGCGGAGGAGACGGCATTGCGCAGGGAACTTTCCGCAACAGCCAGATATTTCAAGTCAGATGGGATGCCTTCCTCCGCAAAAATGCGGTCGAAAAGAGGGAAGAACCGAACGGCGAGCTTAAGGTGAAGTAAAGTACCGCTGTGCAGGTAGGTGTTGATCAACAACTCGCGTTCGAGGCGCTCCGCAACATCAAAATACTCCAGCGGAAGGTCCTCTCCGGCAAGATCGTACCGGTCAGCCAGTTTGACGGAGTAAATGGTCTGTGGAAGCGGGTCATACCGGGCATCAAAAGGCAGGTCACCCGAACTGGAAGTGAGCCAGAGAAGGCACATCAGCACTCCGGCCAGCAGACCACTTCCAAACAGGGCGTAGCCCCGCCCCGGCCTGAAAAGCCGATCCAAATTCCATTTATGTTTTTCGGCCATTATGGTATGAGCACAAAAGAGGTGCCATTTTCAGGTAAAATTAAAAAACCCCGCCTTTATCAGAACGGGGCTTCGTTTCAATGGATTTCAGAGATATACAAATTATTCTTGCGGTCGCACCAGGACGTTGACTTCATTTTTGAGCACTTCAACGAATCCTTTGCTGATGGAAAAGCGGTGTTTGATACCTTGCTGATCCGTTAGCACAATGACGCCTTTCCCCAGCGAAGATACGATCGGCGCGTGTTTTTCCAAGATTTCAAAAGGCCCCTGGGTTCCGGGGACGTTGACCGCGCGGGCTTCCCCTTCGTAAAGCTGGCTGGTTGGCGTGAGGATGTAAACTTTCATTGGTGCGTTACTTGGCTTCGGCAAGCAGCTTTTTGCCCTTTTCGATGGCGTCGTCAATGCTTCCTACCAGGTTGAACGCCGATTCGGGGTATTCGTCCACCTCACCGTCGAGGATCATGTTAAATCCGCGGATGGTCTCCTCAATGGGAACGAAAACGCCTTTCAAACCGGTGAATTGTTCTGCAACGTGGAAAGGTTGGGAGAGGAAACGCTGCACGCGACGGGCGCGGTGCACGACGAGCTTGTCTTCTTCCGAAAGCTCCTCCATACCGAGGATGGCAATGATGTCGAGCAATTCATTGTACCGCTGCAAGATGCCTTTTACGCGTTGCGCTGTGTTGTAATGGAGCTCTCCAATGACCAGCGGATCCAAAATCCTGGAGGTGGAATCGAGGGGGTCAACCGCAGGATAGATCCCCAGAGAAGCAATTTTCCGGCTCAACACCGTGGTGGCGTCGAGGTGGGCAAAGGTCGTTGCCGGTGCTGGGTCGGTCAGGTCGTCAGCAGGAACGTAAACGGCCTGTACAGAGGTGATCGAACCTCGCTTGGTCGAGGTGATGCGTTCCTGCATCAGTCCCATTTCTGTGGCCAGGGTCGGCTGGTATCCCACGGCGGAGGGCATTCGGCCGAGCAGAGCCGATACTTCCGATCCCGCTTGGGTAAACCGGAAAATGTTGTCGATGAAAAACAGGATGTCCTTGCCACCTGCCGGGTCGTTGAGGTCTCCGTCACGGAAATACTCGGCAACGGTCAGACCCGACAAGGCAACGCGCGCACGCGCTCCCGGCGGTTCGTTCATCTGTCCGAATATGAAGGTTGCTTTAGATTCTTTGAGTTCTTCGAGGTTGACCTTGCTGAGGTCCCAGCCACCGGATTCCATGCTGTGCCGGAACCCGTCGCCGTATTTGATGATGCCGGCTTCGATCATCTCGCGGAGCAAGTCATTGCCCTCACGGGTCCGCTCCCCTACGCCAGCAAATACAGAGAGGCCACCGTAACCTTTTGCGATGTTATTGATCAACTCCTGGATGAGTACGGTCTTTCCTACCCCCGCACCCCCAAAAAGTCCGATTTTTCCTCCCTTGGAGTAGGGCTCGATGAGGTCAATGACCTTAATGCCCGTAAACAGTACCTCGGTCTCCGTTGAAAGGTCTTCGTAGGTAGGGGGCTTTTTATGGATGGAATAAACCTGCTTTTTTTCCACGGGCTTAAGACCGTCGATGCTTTGCCCAACCACGTTGAACAATCGGCCTTTGATCTCTTCACCTACCGGCATGGAGATGGTCTCTCCCAGGTCCAGGACTTCGGCACCACGGGTCAGTCCGTCGGTCGAATCCATGGCAATGGCGCGAACGCTGTCTTCTCCAAGGTGTTGCTGGACTTCGAGGATGAGGTCCTCTTTTCCATCCCTTCTGATGCAAAGGGCGTTGAAGATCTCCGGCAAGTGTGCCCCTTCGGATGAAAAGCTCACATCCACCACAGGACCAATGATTTGCGAAACGCGACCGATGTTCGCCATAGTTTAAATTTTCCTTGTGTTTTTAAAAGTCGCGCAAATATATGTACATCTTTGCCTGAGAGCAAAAACATTGACAAAGCTTTGACAGATCATTCTTCCGCCAATCCTGAAACTGCCGGAGTGTTGCACCTGTTTGGCGATTTGGAGCAACGCCTGCTCGAGGGTGCCGGATTGGAGGGTGCGGAGGAACTGGCTTCCGGGATTATCCGGGCGGGCCTGCTGGTGCGTGGAGCTGCCGAGCAGCAGGCGATCAAGGAACTGCCCGACCCCCTGCCACCGCAATGGGTACTCCCCGAGTTGCATTCAATCTTTCGCGAAGCCTTGCTCCGGGATTTTCAGGAACTCCCACTGGAGTTTGCCTGGCTACTTCGAATGGTCCGGTGGCCACTGCCTGCAAATCTGCTCCCCGAGTTTATGTTCCAACTGGGCCAAAAACCGGAATTTGCAGCAGAGCTTGTGCCGGTATTGGGTCCGCGGGGGCAGGCCCTGGCAGCTGCGTGGGAGGAGTTCGCCCTATATCGGGAAGCCCGGTGGGCTCAACCGCTATCGTTCCGCAACAAAGAACAGCGAAAATGGGCCTTTCGCCTGTGGCGCCTCAAGGACCCCAGCGCGGCGCTCCGATACGCATGGTCGAACTCCGGGAGTCTCCGGGAGGCTGACCGCGAACACATTTTCGAAACCTTGTTGTTCAAAGTGCCTGTCGAAGATTGGATCGCCCTGCGCGATTTAGGGGGAGGGTCGCAGGGACTTCAGCAGCAGTGCTGGGTCAGGGCAGCTTGCCTGCATTTTCCCGAATACGGAGAAGAGGCCAAAGAGCGATTTCTCTTATGTGCCGGATCTGGAGACTGGTCATCATTCCGGTTTGTTGCAGATTCGGGCAAGCGCTACCGGTGGAAACCTGAACGGATGGTACAAACGGTGCCCCCGCAGTGGTTCGAAGACGAACCTGTGGCCCAGGCTTATTTTTGCTGGGTTCACCAGCGTGGATGGGTTAGGGAGTTCCTCAGTTCCCTTCAGGCCTCCGGCAAAGCCCCGGTCCGCGTTTGGTACTTCAAGTGGTTGTTGAGCCAGGGGCTTCTCAGCGGTGGCTTTCCAACGGATCTGCTCACCAACGGAATTCCGTTTGCGGAGATCACGCCCTGTTTAGAACAATGGTTGGATTGCTGTGGCGAGAAGATCGACCTTGAGGCGTTTTTGCGGGCAAGCGGGCATCACCAGCATTTTTGGTCAGATGGAGTCTGCCGCAGGATCCTTGCGCTGAATGAATCGGAACGTGTGCACCGGTATTTCGACCTGGAGGCTTTCTGGCAAAGGCTGCCCTTCAAAATCAATCCCGCATCACCTGTCGTGGCCGAGATCCCCGAGGAGTGCCGCATGGTGATGGGTCACGTTTTACATTTCGACTCGGTGATTCGCACCCGACGCAGAATGCGAGAGATCCTTCCCCTTAAAAACTGATGTGCGCTGACGCCGTTTTGCTTATCCAACTGATTGCGGAGCGAGGGCTTTAGCGACCGCCACGGCAGCCCGCCGGCCCGTTTCAGCAGCTCCGTTCATAAAGCCTTGAAATTCCTGACTGCAATGCTCACCTGCAAAGAACAGTTTGCCAGCGGGTTCCATTTCAAGTCCTGCCAGGGTAGTCCACTGTCCGGTTTTGTAACAACTGTAGCTGCTCTTTGCGAAAGGAAAGTCGAGCCAGTTAACAAACACATGTTTGTTCAAAAATTCTTTTTTGGATTTGGGAAATACCTTCTCCAGCTCGTTCACAAAATGGCGGATGGACTCCGCAGGCAGTGCGGTGTTCCACGAATGTGTAGGTGGCGCGATCTCACTTTTGTCCGATTGCTGTTTGAGATCGGTTGAATATTTGCCGCCAAAATAGCAAACGTATGCACCATTGGCATTGCCTTCCGTTTTATTGTAACTGCTGTCCCATCCATTGATGATTTCAGGATGGAACAGGTAACCCATGGCTTTGTTTTTGACATTAGACCAGGGCGTGCCCGCATAGCCCAGTACCAGTTTGGTGTTCGTGCCGTATCCGAGTTCGCGTATGCATTTTAGTTTGGCCTCTGAAAGACCCCTGACGTTGAGTTTCAGTTCACGCAAAATGATAAAGGGAATGGTGCACACGACACTTTTTGCGACCACTGATTTTCCATCACGGAAGGCAATGGTGTAAATGCCTTTGTCGTTTTCTGAAATGGCGATGACTTCGCTGTGGGTTTCTATGTGATCTTCGCCAATTTTTTCTACGAGGCGCTGAATGATTTTTGAATTGCCACCACGGATGCGGAAGCGCTCGTCGCTTTCTCCAAATACTTTGAATCCGCCGCTCGTGTCGGTATCGATCAGTGCTAAAAAGTTAAGTGTGGATTGTTCGGTACAGTCCAGGCCATATTCTGCAACAAAGGCAGCAGTAAGAAGGTCTTTCAGCCAACCCGCGCATTTGAGGGTGGCGATGTAATCGGAAAGCGGCATTTGGTCAAAGGCAACTGCTTCGGGTGTGTCGTAATTTTCACCCAGTGCGTCCCGGTCTTTCGCGATGGAAGCAGCAATTTTTTTAAACTCGACAATGATCTCGCGTTCGCTCCTTCGCTTGTTCTGAAAGAAGTAAACATCTTTAGTGAGTTTATTGCGCTTGCATTCTTCTTCGAGGTCAATAAGTTCGAGCTTGAATTCGCTTGCGAGGGCAAGCATGTCGCTATGGTTGGAATCAATAAAATCACCCCCGAATTCCGGAAAGATTCCGAGTTGCAGCGCATCGTTATAATGGGTGAGTATCCTTCCTCCAAGGCGCCGGCTTGCTTCGAAGATGCGGAAATTGAGTCCCTTGCCCAGTAAATGGTTTGCACAGTTGAGTCCGGCGATGCCTGCGCCCAAAATGGCTACGTCGAGGATATCGGGTTCGGGCGCTTTCACCGGTTGCCGGCAGGAAGAAATCAGCGACGGCATACCTGCGACAAACACCGTTCCTAACGAAGCGGTGGCCGCATCGGCAATGAATTTGCGTCGTGCCGGAGATGCGACACCGGATTCCAATCGGGTCTGGTGTTTCGATTGGGAAATGACCTGGTGGACCTCCCGGAGCAGGATCCGCAGAAATGGGGATTTTGCACGTTTCATTTGTGGGCATTTTATTTAAATCGCATGCCATTGGGCCACCAAGGAGATGGCCTGCCGGTCCGGTTAAAAAAGAAAGAGATAAAGATAGGGGCTCTTCTGCGCATTCCATTCGAAGGGACCCGAATAAATTTGAATATGCCTGAAGATCGCGTGCGTAAACTCGGCGGAACTTAAATCGCCATTATGACCTGTGAAACAGCATGGTCAGCCCATGCCTGAAATGCGCTTTTCAGCAAGGTCGGAATGGGCACTAATGTCAGGGTGCCAGGGAACGAAGGCACCCTGGAAACCATAATTTTGGGTCATGACATTTCCCCCTGGCGATGGGCCCTGCAACGCGCTGAAGGCTTTTTCAGCTGCGCTGAAGGGCATTTGGGTTGACTGGCCTTTACAGGTATTCACTGAGCAGCTTTGATCGGTGATCAACCGTTTTTTAGGCGGAGACCTTTTGCAATGAGGCTTCTTTAGGGTTATGCCACAGCTCATTTCACAATTCTTATAGCCTGAACATTCATGATCGCAAATCTGTTAACTCTGCTTTAGGAATTTGTTGCCTTATTTAGAATGGGGTGCTTTAACATGCATCATTAGATGCCTTGGATCAGAGTCGCCCGTTTCATTCATCATAGACCACAAAAAGGAAGTGGATGATCAAATATGAATTTTCCGGAAGGGTGTGGCAGCATCCTTCTCCGGGTGGTTGGTTCTTCGTTTCGCTACCCGTCAAACTGACAGCAGAAATCAGGGAAAATCTGAAATGGCAGGAGGAAGGGTGGGGCAGGCTAAAAGCCACTGCAGGAATTGGGAGCCTTCTATGGAACACTGCAATTTGGTTTGACAAAAAGTCCAATACGTATTTACTTCCACTAAAGGCAAAGATCAGGGAACAGGCAAGTTTAGCTGCAAATTCGGATGTCAATATTGTTCTATGGCTGTAAAGAGCAATTGGTCATGGGGTGGGGTGTTGTGTAGTGGAGTAATCTCTACAATTGGAGCCACCCCGCGAAATTCTTCCTTTGAATTCATACATGTCGAGATCATTCCACCATTACCATCTTGAACGTTTTGGTGCTAGTTGAATAATCCGCCTGGTAGTAATACAATCCGGCCTTCACGATATCGCTTCGGTGTATGGTCAAATCATTGAATCCTTTTTCCAGGATCATCACTTGTTTGTAGCACACCCTTCCAGTAACATCGTAAATGAAAAGGGTGACCTCCCCTCTTTCCGGCAAAATCATGCCTATGCTTGTGCTTTGACGCCAAGGGTTGGGTTCGTTTTGCAATAACACGAATGGATCCTGATCATCCTCGTAAAAGCGCAACTGGATCGTTCCTTCTTCTCCCTCCCGGTCAACGCTCAGACTCTGAGTGATCGAGGAGCCAAGGTGAATGCAGTCACTCATTCTGGTATCGGACTTGCTTCTGACTCGTATTCTCAAGATCTGTTGGTTGGTGGTAGACGTGTGAACAGACCCGTTCCAGCTCATTGGGATCATGCCACGATTAAATGCGCTGTGATTGATGTGCTCGTTTCCCTGGATGATTTCCGGATTGACAATCACTTCCAGTATTTCAACGCGTTCTGGATCGAGTTCAATGGTTGTCTGAAAGCCTTGGAAGGCTTGTATGTTATGTGATCCAAGTTCGATATCATAAATTTGATCTGGCAGCATTCTCTTGTTTTCAATGTTCAGGTCTAGCACCTGTAAGCTTCTGGTTTCAATTTTAGATGGCTTAATTCCCCGTGTCCGGGCATTGTTCGTAAGATCTCCAATTTTGATTCCTGTGAAGTTGGCCTTGTGGTCCGTCTGCAAATCTTTGAGTTCACAATCTTCCAACAGATTTTCCTGCAAGGCGTTTTCTGCGCCATTGAAACGCATATCTTCATTGAGCATTCGCCAGCTAGTATTTTTATCAATTTCACCGGTAATGCCTAAAATCAATTTTCGGAGTTCGGCAATATCGGCTGTTGTGATGGACTTGCTTTTATTTACGTCAGCAGCGATCATGTCGAATGCATTTGAAAACACCTCTTTCCCCAATATGTGCTTTTGAATTCTGATGATATCTGCGGTGCTTACACCATTCAGCCAGTCATCATTCTTTGCAGGAACAATCCGGTAGCCTTGCCCGGTACTTAGATTCTGACACTGGTATTCCCCGTTGTAATTGGTCTGCCTGATTTGTGTCTGCGATCCGGAAGGACGATTGGTAATTTCAATGTTGACATGCTCGATGGGCAAACCATCCCTGTTTAGGATCAGGCCACTGACAGTTGCCGTTGTTTTGGAATTGCATTCAGGAAGCTGTTGTATGTTGTCCTGTATGATTAGGGTCGCGGTCAGGAAGGCTGTATTTCCCAATGGATCAGTGACCCACCAATCAACGGACCTTTGACCAAGGCTGTCGCAATTATAGGCGCGTAATGTGTCATTTGTATCCCTGCTAAAGCTGAACTTCAATGGATGACCACAAGGATGACTTGAACCTGCATCCAGTTGACTGGCCTGTAAAACCGCTTCCTTGACATCTGCCATCCCATCGCCATTTTTATCCACACCTTGCAAAGTAATGGCGGTAGAAGGGCGCGTATATGGGGTTGGTGATTTGCAATTATTCACAGTAATGAGATGTGCACAACTGTCCTTATTGCCGCATGGGTCCTCCAGAATCCACCTGAATATATGGGTGCCTTTGGGCAATGTGCCATTAAAATGGGAAGTATTTTGACTGCTTTCGAAATCGATGGTTCCATTGCTGTTGTAATCAATTTGATACCGCCATTTCAGCTGAGATGCATCAAAGCATTCGTCTTCTCCCAATGCGCTGATTGAGTAGGCAGCTTGTTCACAGGAGCCTTCCAGCATGCACAATAGGGTATCGCGGCAAGTGCTGAGCTTTTCATCTATGTGCGGAGGAAGGGTGTTCTTAATGAATATGATCTGAGTATGACTGAACAGGGGCGGGTGTGGAGTTTGACCGAACTCACACCAGTCAATAACTTTCCAGGTTCTAAGTATTTTGAAGCATACCCCTTCGTGGTAGAGGGGGCCAAATAACTCATCTTCGTAGCTCATGGCGGTCATCCGACAACCAGGTTCTCGCAAAATGGGCTTGCTGTAACCAGGATTATGAATGGATTCCGGATTTACACCTTTTGGATCGCATGTTTGCGTAGTGGTATAATCGAGTGGCCAGATGATGTCTGCCTCCTGCAATTGGTTTGGGCTGTATATTTCAATCTGTTGAACACAGCTATCTGTATTACCCTGACCCCATCGCATTTCAATCACCCTCCGGATGATACCAAGTCCACAGATATTGAGGCCACTGCTGTCTACTCGCTCATGAAATGTTGCATCACAACTGCTTTCAAATATCCCGTCTATTGCCGGTCCTATGATCTGATAGGCATAACGGTTGTCCAGATGGATTATCTCCCGGTCTTTTTCCTGAAGAACAATTTTTCCAAATTGATTCCAATCACTCAGACCGATGGGATAGTCGCATTCTAATCTGATGTCTGGTAAGCATGTTTTGCGTGGCACCTGCTTGTTTTGCACAATTACGCGTACCATGCATTCAGAGCTGTTTCCAGAGGCGTCGATAACCCTCATTTGGGTTAAAATCTCCCTTTCGTCGACATCATTGCAGCAAAACAGGACTTCTCCACTCCATCCGTTGTTAGATGAAACACAGCTTCCTGAGAACATTCTCCTTGCTTCAAATCTTGAGATCTGACAGTCGTCCCAGCTTCCATTGTCAAAGGATGCTGCATTGATCCTTGCTTCTCCGTTATCTGCAAGGCTGACGGTTGTACTGTAATCGCATACTGCTACTGGAGGTTGAAGGTCATCCACTTGGATTATTTGCTTCCGGTGAGCGGTATTTCCACAAGCGTCGAAAATTCGGTATTGCAGCTCATGAACACCAGGCGATAATGTAATGTTTCCCCCGTTGGTTTGGTTAACGCTCTGTCCATTTAACTCTAATTCAACTGAATATCCACTTAAACACGAGTCCGTCGCCGAAACGAATGGTAAGTCTATCGTGGAATGACAACCGGAGTGATTCGTCGATACCAAGAGCGAGTCTGCGAAGTCCGTCACGACAGGGGCTGCCGTGTCCATTATCACTATAAATTGTTGGTCTTGTAAGTATGCACCATTTTCACACTCCCATTCGAAGAGGGTCCAGGTTCTCAGAAGTTTCATTTTACAGCTACTTTGATCGAGTATGACGTCATAGTAGCTCGCCAGCAAGTTGCAATAATAATTGACTTCACCAAATAGACCGATTCCATTGAATTTGGGAATGCCGGTTTCGTCAGGTGAAGGATGACCATTTTTATCCAATTGGAAGCCTGATCCACAGATGAGAGATGCGTTACCTGGCATTATTATGGAGTCCAGAGGAATTCTCTTTATATAGGTGGATGCTTCGCATACTTTGCTGGAATTTCCACTGTCATCCGTTGCATAGTAACTTCTTTTCTTTACCCTGATCAGATCGTTGGAGCAATCCAGTTTTTCTTCCTGGTCATGCACCAGGTGCAAATGGGCAGAACCACAATTATCGGTAACGAAGGGCAAGATACCCCCAGCATCTTCCCCACAATATACCGTGTCATTTTGACAGGTAATTGTGGGAGCTAATTTGTCTTCGACAAAGATTTTTCCCCAGCACGAATTGGATCCGCAACGAGAGCCAACTTTGGCAATGAGTTCCTGATGTAATTCAGAGAAGGTAACCCTGTTTTCCGGTAATATCTCTCCCGACATTTTGAACAATTCGACCGTATAGTTTGATTCATTGCATGAAGGATTGGCCAAAAGGTTTCCCGCTCTAATTTCTGCTTCGCAGTTTCCATCCAGACTGACGTTGATTTTGCCTTCACAGGCCATAGTACTTACTCCCGCAACGTTGATTTGCACCTGAAAGCAACACGTGCTGCGATTGCCCGCCTGATCGTTAGCTTCGTAGCAGAAGGTAGCACCTTGGACCGGGACGGAATCGAGATCAAAATGGACGGGACTCGACTTAATAATGCTCACCACGGTATCGCAATTATCTGTTGCACGAACATAATAGTCCAGAGGATGCAAGTTCAGGAGGTTCACAAAGCAGGCACAGGGCAATGCATCAATGGTCATATTTCCTGCACATTGAAGGGCAGGGGCAATGGTATCGCGGAGCGTTATCTGTGATGTACACGTATCGGTGTTTCCGCACGAGTCCGTTACCGTCAAGCTAATGAAATAGGTTGTATCGGAGTTGGTGCAATTCAGACTATCCTGGTCTAAGGTATACAGTAGATTGCTACTGCAATTGTCTGAACTGCCGTCATTGAGTTGAATTCCTTCGAGTATAGCATAGGTGGATCCCTGAGTCGGAGCAACTACGATATCCCGACACCTGGCTAAGGGCCGCGTAGTGTCCTGAACCTGAATGGTTTGCTGACAGCTTGCGACATTTCCACAGCTATCTGTGGCCGTCCAAGTCCTTGTCAACGCGTAGTTGCTGGTACAATTGCCGTCCGATCTCGTATCGGAGAAGGTGACATTCGAGACGAAGTCTGTGCAAAGGTCACTTGCCGTTGGGACGCCTGTGGTTGATGGAGTTATGCTTGCGTCGCAATTTATCGTGACATTCGTTGGGCAAAGGATGACAGGCCTTGTTGTATCAATGGATGTAATGGTCTGAGTGCATGAATGGCTATTTCCACAACTATCTGCCGCTGACCAGATTCGCGTTATGGTAAAATGGTCATTGCATGTTCCATTCAACCGGATATCGAAATAGCTCAAGTTCACCATCATGCCACTGCAGTTGTCGGTAGCGACGGCGCTCCCAGTGTTCGAGGGGTCAGTACTGCTTCCACAGTTGATCGTAGCATTGGGGGGACAGGTGATGGCTGGCCTGAGCGTGTCAATGACAAGGTAATGAATCCTGCAAATGATGGTGTCGTCCAGGTCTGATAAGGTATATTCGTGCGTTACGATGAGCGTATCCCAGGTACACCCACGGCCATCATTAGTGCGAACGGTGTAGTAAATCTTGACGCTATCGCAATATTCGGTGATGACACCTCCCAGAGACTCAAAATCTTCAATGGTTAATGCTGGGGCCGGAATGTCTGCTTTACACTGAAAAATTCCTCCTGTACTGTCAGGGCAAATTAGAGTAAAAATGCAACAGTCAAACAGAATTTCCAGATCGTGATCGTCCTCATCATGCAAACAACAGGAATCTATGGCGTTATCTGTTGTGCCGGTTTCATTGGTTAGGATATCATCAGGAGATGAATCAAATTCGCAGTTGCCAACATCATTTCCGTACTGATCTTCGAGGTAACTAATCTCCGCACCGTTGAAAAGGCCATTGAACATGTCACATGTGCCAGTAAGTATCAGATTTAATTCAACAACGGCTGAATCGCCTCTTATTATTGAGTCTGTAGGAGTAGAATACAGTTTGTTGCCGCTTAAGAGCCAACCTGGGTTAATTCCGGGAATAAAAGTAAACTGAACTCCAAAACTATCGGTCACTTCCGGATGCAAAAGAGTCTGGGAGCCTTGATTGAATAGCGTGATCAGGTAGGTAACCGTATCCCCAGGAGCGTAGCTTTTATATACTTTCAGTGTTTTTCGCAAGGCGATGTCAAAAATGTGAGGTTCGTTGACATCGTGGTCGTCTTCGTCTATCGTGCCATCGTCCGTGATCAAATCGTCTGTCGGTTCACATGGCGCAGCGCCGATGTCGTTGGTCCTTATATTGTCGTATCTGGAGTCTGTATCCAAGGTGTCCATCACATTCCCGGAAGTGTCTTGGGCAGACTGGATTTCTGCATAGCTTAGAAAAGAAGAAGGTGTTGAAAGATATTTAATTTCAAGTTGTAGATTCAAAGAATATTGACCACCTGGATCAATCGTATCCGGAATGGTATAACACAAAATGGAGTCCGATGATTGTATCCAAGCTGGATTTAGCATTGAATTAAAGGTCAATCCAGGCGGCATGTAATATACAATTTTTACCTGAGTCGCTGGAACATTGCCCTGATTGAAAATATCTATGGTGTAATTATGAAAGGTGTTTATTTTGAAGCATTGGGTGGTGTCATCGGTTAGCCTTAATGCTAGGTCGAAAATCTTTACGATAACGGTATCTTCTTCGTCTTCCAGTGGATGATCCATGAAGTTATCCGGTTCGCTGTCGATGTCGATTTGATAGTGGTTGAAGGCCTGGGCTTCGTTTTCGCAATCGGTACCGCCATTGAAGATGCCTTTGATCCACAGACTGTCGGTACGCCCGGAGGTTATGGTGTCAAGGTCCCACAGTTTTGTTAGGGGATTATAGATTCCTTTGGTTGCAACCGAACTAATGTAATTAAAGCACGATGGAAGTGAATCTTTTACGATTACATTTGAAGCAAAGGAAGTCAAACTGTCATTTCGAATATTTTCTATGGTTATAAGGTAGATTAAAGTGTCATTTTTCCGAATGGCGGGAGGGTAATTACCTCCTTGGCCGGTTATTTGTTTTCTGAGTTCCAGGTCTATGTAACGGATGAAACCCGCATCCGCATTCGTATCTTTTTGCTCCGGCCTTAAGCAGAATAGTTTGCTTAGGTACTCCTGGCCGATGTCAGAATCTTTGTTGCCTCCTGTGCCGGTTCCGGTTCCCTGTTGAGTAGGCCGAAAATATCCGTTTGCTGTGGTATGGTCGAACTTTAAATAATAGCATCCTCCCGGCAGGCAATCAAACAAATATTTGCCGGTAGTACCGGTTATCATGGTATCGACCGGGTAATCGTCTCCCGTTCCGATCAGACTATCCAGACCGGCGCCATAAAGTTGAACTTCCAGTCCTGCAACGGGAGGTTCTCCTGAGTCCTGGATTCCATCCCGGTCGAGGTCTTCCCATGCGTAATCGCCAACTTCCGCTCCCAGAACACCACCATCCCAATGGGTCAGGCTGTCACCAAAACTGATGAAAAATTTGGAACCCAGATTTTTGGTTCTGGCGAAGTCGCTATCGAGTGAATCGTTCATGCCCTGGTTGGCAAGTGTGGCTTTCCAGGAAGTGTCAATTCTTATGTAGTATTCACCCTGGGGTATATTGCTGAAGCCATAGTAACCTGCGCCGTCAGTCAGGGTGCTCCGGAAGGGTGTTAGTGTATCGTACGACTGATATAAAAATGCATTTACGTTGGGGACCCCAGGTTCGCCGGCATTTTGAATTCCGTTCTTATTGAGATCCTTCCAAACGAAATTTCCGACACTTGTTCTCGAGCAATTCACAACATTGCCGCTAAATTTATAGTACCCAGGGCAACCCTTCTCATCTGTAAAGCTGAGTTCAAAAACCTGATCGGAGGAAATTCCTCCCTGGACGGTAGGCGTGGCAATGTTGGGGTCGCTTAAGTTCACCGCAGGGGTCCAACTGTAATGGGTGTATCCCAATGGGCCCGGGAGAACAAAATCCAATCCTTTGCAGACTTGAGACACCAGTGAATCCCGTTTTGTAGGATTGATCGCGATATTTACGGTGTCTGTGCTCACACATTGCCCTCCGCGAAGTTGCCTTAAATAGTATTGCCAATGGATTTGGGTGGTCGTGGTATTGATGTAATTAAATGAAGTGGGCGTGGCAAGTGGATTGCCCAGTGCACCCAATTGCGCACCTCCTATGTTTATCCACTGGTAGGAAATGTTGGCTAAGGGCTGGGGGCCAATAACGGGGATCACTTCTCCTGAACACACCTCGAAATCCGGTTGAAAGCTGTTTATGAGCTTCACAGATTCCTGTAAGGAAGTGCTCTCGGAGCAGGTGCAGGTAATATCTGGATCCAGGTAAGCCAAAATCCGGCAGCTATGTCCGCTCGGAATGGTTATGCTACCGCAAATTTTGACCGTACTGCCGCCAGGTATGGGCAATGCGGTTGTCGCAGTTCCCAGGTAGAAATCCGTACCCACATCCACTGACCCATTATTGTTGAAGTCTTCGTAAAACTGGATGGTGGTAATGATTCCGGAATCAATGCTCGCACCCATATTCATGATGTCGACGCAATAATTCAGGATTTCTGAACCGGGCGGAAATGCCGTTGCAGAAGCTTCAAGATTTTTTAAATAGAGATCTGCTTTCTCAATCGTGAAATTCTGTTCGGCTGAGGATTGGATCGCCCGAATGACGCAGCTCATCATACTGCTGGTACAGTATGCACTTTGTCGGTTGAAGGTTTCCAGCCGGACTTTGTAATCCCCGCATTGTTGAACTTTGCCGGCATCCGTTACGTACACAGCGAAATTGAATTTGACGTCAGTACCTCCTGTGATTCCCTCCAGCAGGTCGATGTAAATAATTTCCTGACCCGAAACGACCTCAACTCTTGGATTGGAAGGACTTATGGTTGGCGGCGTTGCGTTGAGCACGGGCAGGTAAGAGCCTGGCTTATAGTGCATTCCAATCGGAAGAATGATCCTGGCAGAATCTGTCGGCCCGGTAGGCTGTGATCCGATGGCATAACTGATGGTTACCCTTACTGAATCCTCGGTGCCTTTGCACGCATTGAAGAGGGCCGCATTGAAGTTGATCGTGCTCTTGACGCCCTCGGTAACTCCATATATTTTCAACTTGGGTGCCAGGGTGGTCCGGTAATTTGCGATGGCGCCACAGGGATCTTCTCCCCATGCAAGGAACTCCACTAAACTTCCGCTTGCGTAATCACATGTTGTAACTGCTTTGAATCGGACCAAGAGAAAGTTCCTGGTCACATCTTTTGTTCCGATCAATCCTTTCTTTTTTAAAACAGCGGTATCCTGATCGGTAACATTCAATTGGTAAGTGTTCCCGTAAAGCAATTGAGGTGCGGAGGTGCTGATCCAAACTGTATCCATTCCCGGCCTTACCGGATAACCCAGTTGTATACACCCGGGAACGATTTCCTGACCCAGAGGCAGACTCCAACGCAGGAAAATATGGTATAAATTTCCAAGATCCGCACTGGAGAGCTGGACCATGTAGCTCAAGGTATCGCACAATGATGCAAAGGATTCGTTGTTTCCTGTGCTGTCTAACGGAGTTCGGACGATCATTCCCAATTCTGACTGTGTCGGATTGAAGTAAATGGTGTCGGGATGATTGCAGATGGTCTCGCTGACTGATCCGGGATATTTACTGCAATCCCATCCCCCATTGATGATCAGGGAATCCTGCTGACAATTATTGCTGATGATGCATATTTCGAGGGTGCGCGTTGCCCCAGCAGGAACGGTCCCCAATTGGATGATTCCCAAACTGTCTTTTAAAACAGTATTGCCTCCACCGGTAATGTCGGTCACTTTGTTGACGATCAACCCTCCGGAAGGGCTCATAAAGCTAAGGTAGGTGTAGGTGCTGGCCAGATTGCCGGTATTTTTAAGGTCTACGCGGATGCAGTTGACATCTTCGCAGATCGTTATGTGGTTGGTGAGTGCATCCACCGACAGCTTGGGATAGGATACATGATAAAATTGGGAAGCGCCAACTCCCGTTTGGTAATAACCACTACAAAACATGGCAGGGTTTAGTGTCTGAGTCAAGTTCACCTTGCGCGTATCATACGGATAGGGTACACCTGGCGGATTTGCCGGATGCTTTGGTTGAACGTTGCAGCCGTATTTGATCGGAAAGTATGCATAAAGGACTTCTCCACCATCAAATTCATATCCCGGATAGATAGAGTCTGTTGCTCCTCTAAGATCTACCGTAATTGTTTTGCCGGAGATGGTAACAAACTGGGAGTGCTTTGGAAGGACGAAATCCGGGCCAAAGCGCATCTGACTGGACAGGGAATGATCAACGAATAACTGACCCTCCGGATCCCATTCGATGTCCGAGTCATGCAATTCCGAAGTATAAACGTTGATCCTGCCGGATTCCCTGATCTCGAATGGAAACCGGTCACCGGTTCCTGCGATGTTGTTTCGCAGTCCGCCGATTGCAAATGACCCGCATCCGTTGAGGTTTGTAGATCGCGTGTCTACTCCGATTTCAACTCCGTAGTGATAGACCCGGTCCTTGAAATACCCTATGTTGCACCGGTATGTGGTGGAAGGTCGGAATGGCTCCTTGGCAAGGTACATATCGGAGCTGATCAGGACGGCTAACCCTGCATTCGCACCTCCCAGAATGCCGCACTCTCTCATCGAAAAGGAAAGGTTGACTACAATGGAGTCTCCTGGAGTGTATTTAAAGGCTGCGGGCAGGCTGCAGGAATTGTAGATTAACTTGGGCGCACTTATGTCCGCTATGATGATATTGCGATTGAGAGGATCGTAAAACATGGAAACGATGTCGCAATAGTAAGTCGAGGCTCCTCTTATGATTGTTACATTGGCACTTAACGGCAAGACCGATCTGGTTGGATTCACTGCGTCAAAATAGGTTCCGGTCAGGTCAATGCTTGCAAACCCATAGTCGTATGTACTGTCGGGATGACCCTGTACTTTTCCTTCGAAGTGAGCATTCATGGTATCTCCGGAGACGAAGTTCAACAAGTTCAATTTTGAAGTATCAAGGGTCTCTCCAGTTGTATACTGTCCGTCGTTGTTGGAATCGGGTAAGCCTAAGTTGGTCCTTCGAATCGAGAAGGCCGACTGTCGAATGCCGTTACAGCCGGGACCCGGAGGCCCGCTGCAGGTATCCGATGTGCAGTAAATTCCATACGAGGTCGTTCTTTTACACATTGCCGGTATGGGGGTGGTGTAGCATAAGGATGGATATACGAATAACTCATGCGACACGCTTCTTTCAAAGGTGCCACAAGTGCCAATTTCACTGCAGTCACCGGTAATGTTGATGTAATTTGTATCAAGTGCTCCGAGAGTGATTGGAGATTTTAAAAATATTCGCAAGGTATCTGGTCCGTTTGCGTGATTGGTATAATCAACATCAAATGGTTTCCAATTGCAGCTTGTGATCCCACATAAATCGAAACGCCATTCCAGAGTATTGGTATCTCCGTCGACCCCTGTCCAGTCAAGGCCTTCTTCGAAAATGTACCGATACTCATAGGTGAAATTTGGAAACCACAAGTCGGTGGTCGATTTTTGAGACATGATGCCTGAGGCGTTGATATACTTTTCCTGCACATAGGATCCGGAATTGATGAAGTATGGACTGAATATTGAGTTTGTGAGTGATGCCGCAATACATCTTCCATAACCACTGTTTGTTAATGGAGACGTGAAGCTATTGCACATGTCGGAATACATAAAGTAAGGTATATAGCAGGAGTATGCAAAGTTGCAGCTTACACCGTTTTCGTAACAATTGTAATAGGTCTTGGCCTGGTAAGAAAAGTATATGGTATCGTTCACCTTGATCTCAACGTTGCCTGTGTTCACCTGAAAATGGTGGAGAAATCCCTGACCGGGAGGTGCGCCATCGCAGGTATATACGGGCGCTGTTGCTGCCTGGGTTGTAAATGGCGAGATTTTTGTCCAAACTCCATTGATGCCGATTTTGTAATAGATTTTAGCGGTGTCCCAATTCAGATTGATTTTAGTTGCAAAATCGACCCGGAGTACGAAATTTCTGCCCGAGGCCGTACCGTAGTTTCTAAAAAGCGTTTGGACCTTTAAACTGTCGTCGGCATAACATTGGGAGCGGTTGTCGGTGTGTCCCGCACCGGTAAAGTTCGGCCTGTACACATTGAATCTCACACCAGACGTTGGTTTGGGTATGATCTCTTCGCAAAACGCATACGCACCACATCCATATCGTGCGTTGCGCTGAATGTCTGATATGGGACCACCCGGACAGCTTACCGTTTTCCAGGTTTCTTTGATCTGCAATTTCTCGTTGAACTGGAATAGGGCGCTATCATTGGGGTTGGGCCCTGCAATAGCCTGGCCAATTTCTGAAGCTCCTAAGGTAAAAAACAGGGTATCCCCATTGGTGTACGAAACGGGAACGATGACATTTTTCACCTTGAGTTGCACAAAGTCCAGCAGGGGATGTTCCACAACATAGTAAGTGAAGGAAGCCAGAGAACCATCCCCTCCATTTACAAGGTCGATGTTAAAGGTGTCCGGCTTGGAACCTATGCCTGCCTCAAAGATGTTGAGGGTGGGATTAGCCGATCCTTTAATGGATGGCATCGTCAGTTTGGGTTTTACGATCTCAAATGCAGGGGAGAGCTGAGATTGCGAACCGGTTCCTCCGGTATAGGTAAACAAATTATTAAAGGAGGATGTAGCGGTTCCAGTCACCAGCGGGATGGCGCCGCAATTGGCTTCAAGTCCAATTGTAACGGAGTCCAGTTGACCAGGAATCAGGGTGTCGATCAAAATGTAAGAGGGGACCGAAGGCATATCTGCCACGCCGCCGGCAATCGTTCCGGTGAAAGCGATTCCCGTTGGGAGGGATTGCTGCAACTTCAGATCAAACAGCGTATCGGTCAGCAGAATGTTTCGATACCGGATCTTGATCAACCGTTCTCCGCCGCATACGGAAAAGCGGTTCTCCCCGGTACTCGGCACGCTGACGCTGATGTCGAGATCTGACATCAACATACTGGCTGGAAGGAGTATCTGTTCTCCCGTCTGGGTGCCGTAGGCCATTCGCTTCAAGAGAATTGGAGAGTGGCTTTCCCGGTAGGAAAGCGCGGTCGGGTTGACAGGATGTCTTAGTGAGCCTGCCTCTATTGTGTTAGGAGGGAAAACATTACGCTCTGTCAGGAAATGCGATCCAATGGAATAAAGGATCAGCATTGCGGGCAATGCAGCTTTCATGGTTTTTGGGGCCTTTTGAGTGCAAAACCAGGCTCAAGAATTGTACCGAATTTCGATATATGGGGTATTTTGTCTTAATAATTTTAACATGCGAAATATACTTAATGTGTAATATCTTGATTAATAACTATATATGAATTATATCAATTCATCAGGGGGGTCGGTGCTTTCAGGACCCCATAGCTGATGCCAAGTGCTACGATTGGCACGGTGCGTTCAAAATCAAATTTGAGGTGTTCGCAGAATGCTTAACTTGCATGTAGAACTTTCAATTTTTCCATGAGATCGACTCGCATTTGGCTGTATGCATTGAGCGTTTTGTGGTGTTATAAACCTTTCAGTACCATGGCACAGAATACCTTAAACGGCGTTTACCGCTTGCAGAACGCCCGGGAAATGGAGGCCGCCTTTGAATTTTCCGGCGATGGAAAATTTCAGTTTTACTTTGTGTATGGTGCGGCGGATCGCTTTGCCAACGGTACGTATTCCATGGAGGGAAATACCCTTAAACTAAACAGCAACAAAAAACCCGGCACCGATTTTACCGTGATCAGGGAATCCAAGTCGGGGAAGGGTTATACCGTTGTGTTGAGCGCACCACAGGCCAATTTGGTGGCTGGTGTGGTCACCGGAATTTGCCTGGTGGGTCAGGAAAAGATCATGCAGGAAAGCGATTCCAAGGGCATCATCCATTTTGATGCGCCCGCATGTGACAAAATTTACCTGCAGCACCAGATATTTCCGGATGTGTTGACGTTGATAAAAGATCTTGGAAACGACAACAACTATTTTGAAGCCGGACTGAACGAAGTGTGCATGCAGGTCAGCTTTATGGGAATTGATTTTACCTTGAATGAGGATACCCTGACCTGCCTGCCGAACTATTTTTTGCCCATGCCGGATATCCGGTTTGTCAGGGAGGATTGAAAGGAAGCACCTTTTTTCGTCGAATTGTTCTTGCAATCGATAACGGACCGGGATGTTCACAGCATGAAAGTATCAGGTGTGCAAGTTACCAAAAGACTGCATTGCCCTGCCGGGAAATGCCGATGAGCCAATTTCCAGGAGCCTGATTTGGAAGGGCGAATTGGCCCGGAATGTTAACTTCGCCGGCGGTCCCGCAACGAAATGGCAATCCCGTTTCATGCATTTCTGAGGATTGCAATATTCAGAGGTGCACAAAAAAACGGGATGGATTACTCTTCTCCCTCTTTCGACGTGGCTTTGTATTCGTTGATCAGGCGCTGCTGTATGTCTGGAGTTACCGGTGCGTATTCGCTAAAATGCAGGGAAAATTTCGCTCTGCCTTGTGTAAGCGAGCGGAGACTGGAAGAATAGTTGTGCATTTCGGCCAACGGCACTTTGGTGTGGATCTTTTTGTAGTGCCCCTCTGAATCCATGCCGAGGATGATGGCACGGCGAGTCTGCAAGTCCCCCATGATGTCTCCCATGGCCTCGTCCTGACAAAGTATGATCAGTTCGTAAACAGGTTCAAGAATTTGAGGCGCGGCCTGTTGAAAACCATCTTTAAAAGCCATCGTTCCGGCAATCTGGAAGGCCATATCATTGCTGTCGACGGGATGCATCTTTCCGTCGTACACCGACACGCGGATGTCAGTGCAGTACGACCCGGTCAACGGCCCTTCGACCATTTTATTCATGACGCCTTTCTTGATGGCAGACGAAAATTTGGAATCGATGGATCCGCCGACGATGCACCAATAAAAGGCGAGTTTCCCCCCCCAGGGAAGTTCTTCCAATTCCCGGTTGCGGACGGTGAGTCCTGCAGGATCGGGCATGCCTTCCGCATAGGGCTCGATGCGCATGTGCACTTCTGCAAACTGTCCGGCTCCACCCGATTGCTTTTTGTGCCGGTAATCTTTATCTGCAGCACGGGTGATGGTCTCCAGGTAGGGGATGCGCGGTTTGATAAAATCCACCTGGAGTCCGTGTAATTTTTCGATCCGGTGCTTGAGCAGGTCGAGATGAAGCTGCCCCTGGCCGTGAAGTATGTTTTGGCGGAGTCGCTGCGATTGCTCCAACACGAAGGTGGGATCCTCCTCCTGCAACTCGTGCACCGCCTTGATCAGCTTCTCCATATCGTTCTTATTGGCCGTGGATATGGCCGTTCGGATGCGAGGTTCCGGAAAGGGAATGGCTTGAACTTTTACATCGTGGCCCTTGGCACTGAGGGTGTTGTTGGTATGGGTGTCCCGCAACTTGACGACGACGCCGAGGTCCCCGGCAACCAGTTCGTCGACGGCCTCGCGCTGCTTGCCGTTGGAAACGAAAATCTGGTTGATCCGCTCGGAATTGCGGTTCGCATTGTTGATCAGTTCGTCCCCGGAACGGACCTTGCCGCTGAAGACTTTGAAATAAGACAACCGCCCCACCTTGGGTTCGGACATGGTCTTATAAATGAATAGCACCGGAGGCCCCGCCGGATCTGGACGCAATGCTCCGTCTTCCAACTGCGCAGGAGCGCGGTCAGCCGGCGAAGGGCAAACATCGTTGATGAAGCCCATGATGCGTCCGCTTCCCATATTGCGAGTGGCACTCGCACAAAAAACGGGAAACAGGCTTCGGGAAGCAATGCCTTTGCGCAAACCCTCCGCCAGCTCGCTCTCGTCGAGCGTTCCGGTTTCAAAATAATGATCCATCAGGCTGTCGTCGTTTTCCGCAGCAGCCTCCACAATGGCATTGTGCATGGCCTTGGCACGGTCCATTTCAGCCGCCGGAATTTCTTTTTTGACGGGCTTGCCACCGTCCGATGGAAATTCGTAAACCACCATGCGGAGCGCATCGACGATGGTGTGAAAACCCGTTCCGGGATCCAGGGGATATTGAAAAGGGATGAGCCGGGTTCCAAAGCGCTCCTTGGCCTGCTCAAGGCTGGAATCCACATCGCATTTCTCGTGGTCGCACTGGTTCATGACAAACATCATGGGCAAATTGAACTTTTCGGCATACTCCCACAGCAACTCGGTGCCTACCTCCACTCCGTGGGCGGCATTGATCACGATCACTCCGAGGTCGGCCACTTTCATCGACGACAAGGTCTCTCCAACGAAATCGTCGGAACCCGGAGTGTCGATGAGGTTGATCTTCGACTGCTTCCAGCCGACGTGCATCAACTTGCTGAACAGGCTGCCTTTGCGCTCCTGCTCAATTTCAGAAAAATCCGACACGGTGTTTCCCGCCTCCACGGTTCCCCGGCGGGTAATGGCCTTAGCCTCGTACAACATACTTTCGATCAGGCTGGTCTTCCCACTGTGGGAATGGCCCAGCAAAACGACATTCCTGATTAGCTTCGGATCCTGGCTCATAACGCAATTCTTTTTTGGATGAGATCAATGGTTCATTTTGATTGCAACAAGTTATTCGATTTAGCAAGACTTAAAAAAATTTATGGGCATATATTTTTGGGGTTCCCCTCATTGGCCCGCAAACGGGGGAGCACCGCAAGGATGGGGCTGCACCCGCCCAGTTCCCCGGCATTAAGGCACTCCCCGCTCTCCGACCCCCAAACCCATTGAAGGCAAAAAGTGAGTCTTTATCAATGTAACTAATACATTTATAATATTATACACATTATAAAATATTTGATTTAAATATTGTTCCACAAAAGGGAGGTAAAATCTTGGTGGCGATTTTGTGATTTTTACTAATTTTGCAGTCCAAATTTTAAAAAGCAATCCGTATGATCGCAGTGGTGAACATCGCAGGGCAGCAGTTTAAGTGCCAGACCGGGCAAAAGCTCTACGTCCACCGGCTGGAAAACGACCGCGGCGCAGAGTTGAGTTTTGACCAGGTGCTGATGGTTTTTGACGGCGACCGCGCAACGGTAGGTACTCCTACGGTGGCCGGTGCCAGCGTCACGGCAAAAGTGATGGACCACGTCAAAGGCGACAAGGTCATTGTTTATAAGAAAAAGCGCCGCAAGGGCTACGAAAAGAAAAATGGCCACCGCCAGCAGTTTACGCAGATCGAAATCACCTCGGTCGTCGCATAAAATCACACTTTAGCCAGATCATCTAAAAGCGCAGCACCATGGCACATAAAAAAGGGGAAGGCTCCACGAGCAACGGACGGGACAGCAACAGCAAGCGGCTGGGCGTAAAATTATTTGGCGGCCAACAGGCCATTCCTGGTAACATCATCGTTCGCCAGCGCGGAACCCGCTTCCACCCAGGCCAAAACGTGGGCATGGGCAAAGACTTCACGCTATTTGCCCTGAAGGCAGGCGTCGTTACCTATAAGAAGGTGCGACTCGACCGCACGGTCGTCGACGTGCTATAAGCATCAGTAAATCCCAATTTTTTTCAACTTGCGAGAGGGCATCCAGCCCGTTTCCCAGCTCGTGCTGGTGACTTTTATCCATTCGCCGATGCGCATGTGTTCGTCGACTTTGATTCCGGCCGGGAGTTCGGCTACTGCCGGGCTGAGGGTGTCGGGTGACCGGTGCAGTTGCGCAGTTTCCATAAGAATGTAGCTTTTCGCCTGCTTGAGCGACCATTCCCGGCTGAAAGCCAATGCCATGCTCAACAGGGCCACGCACAGCAGCGTCCCATAAACCCAATGGCGATATCGTGACCGCCTTGATTTGGCAAACAGTCGAAGGGCTATGGCCATACTGAGGGTCAAGGAGCCAATGGCAAATGCATAGAGGGCGTCTATCCGCGAAGCGACCCCGCGCAAGGTGAAAACTTTGGAGGAGCCGGGCAGCTCCATGCGTTCGATGCCCGCTGCACGGCTGGCGCGGTCGCGCATTTCCCGGCAGGGGTCACAGCCAGGCTTCCAAAGCAGTGCTTTTTCAAAATACAGGATGGCACCCGGATATTCCCCAAGGCGGTAACAACACATGCCCGCATTGAACAGCATTTCTGTACCCGATTTTCCAGATGCGAACAAACGTTCGTAAGTATCGAGGGCCTCCCGGTATTGCCCCTTTTCATACAATGCCACCGCCGCTTCAGATGCAAAAGCCATCCCGGGAAATGCCCACAGCAACAGCAGGATCCTCAGCCGGGAGCTGGTCATGGCCATACCACAATGGATTCAAGAGTCTCTGGCCGTTCGCCGTAACGCGGCAGGTACCCCTCGAGTTTTCGCAGCAGCCCCTCGTGCACGGGCAGCATCGTTCCCGTGGGCTTGGTAAAAAAATCGATGTGGCGGATCTTACGTTCCTCGTTGAATACAAACTCCATCTGGCTGCACTGGATGACGTTCGCTCCGACAAAACCCGAAGCATCGTCGCGAATGAAATACAACGACTCTGCGTTTCCCGCAACTTCAAGGGTGCGCATGCGCTTCTCGGCAAAGCGGGCGTGAACGGTCCGCCCCTTGATCTGGTTGTCGACACCGGCCACCTCGCGGTTGATGATGAAGGCCCCGGGATAGAGGAGCAGGTCCTTGAGGGCTTTATGTTCCAGCACCAATTGGGCGGTGTCTCCGGTGAGCTGCGAGCTGTCCGCCCATAGGACCGGCCGTCCAAACAAGAGAAAACTCGAATCCACCCCGCTGAAATAGAGCGAATCGCAGCGTCCACGCCAACTTCGGTGCAGAATCTTGACGTCGCCCCAGGCATGGATCTGCTGAAAGCTGTCGGCCGGGGTGACCAGGCGTTGCGACAACAGGGTATCTGCCGCGAGGTAAAGGGAATCCTCCTCAAATTTCAGGGCTATGTAAGGCCTTCTGTTTCGGCCTGCGGCGTAAAAGCGTTTATCTTTTTTGTTGTAGCTAAAAGAATCGCACACGATGGAATAGCCGTCTGCGCTGTCCGAAACAACTACGGCACCGGTGGCAATGCCTAGGTCCCGCCCCCCGTCGTAGTCGAGTGCCATAGCCTGGATCCAACGACCCGATTCGAGTACCTTGGGCTGACCGCGGACCCGAAGGGATTTTGTGCGCCGGTTGTATTCGATCTGCTGACCGCGCAGAATGCGCGCTCCCTCAACGTACTCCGCATTCCCAAACAGGCGTACGTCGCCGGTGAACTCGTTGAGGGAGATGCTATCGGCCCAGGCTTCCTGGCGATCGTCCCGGAGATAGGCTTCATCAATCAGGGTGACCACACGCCTGCCGGCGTCGTGGTAGATCGACCGGGCACGGGCGCGCTGGCTGCCGTTGGCGTATTCCGGAAAATTGCCGAAGTGCGCCTCCTTCGCTTCAATCCGGTAGTAGCCCTCGTCGCAAAAGATCCTCAAAGAGTCCTGCTCGATCATGGTTGGACCTTTGAAGATGACCTGGCGCAGACGGGTCTCGTACAGCAGGGTATCGGAGATCAGCGTCATGCTGTCGCGCAATAGAACGACTACGCTGTCCTTGAAAAAGGCTTGGCCGGTAGAAGCGTGGTAATAACCTTTTTTACTTTTCAGTCTGGCTTCATCCGAGAGCAACATCCCCCCGGAATTAAAATGGGCTGTGCGCGTTTTGAGATCGTAGTGAAGCGCTTCCGTAAAGAATTGCTGCTCCCGGTGCTTGAGAACGACCCCTCCGGTCAGATCCGCAACGCGCTCCTGTCCGTCGTAGTAGAGGCTGTCTCCGAACAACTGTAAGCTGTCGCCTTCGACAATGCGCACGCGCCCCATGGCAATGACGATGTTGGAATCGATGACGGCAGAATCGCACAATAGATAAGTCGCCCGGTGGCGTACCAGCACGTCCCTGGAAAGGTATTGTACCTCCCGCAACCCGGTGCGCTCAAAACGGAAAACGTCGGCGTGTATGATTTGTAGGCTCGCCTTTCCGGTGTCGGCCTGAGCAAATAGTAAAGACGGGGCAAAGGCCAATGCCAGCACAAAACAATTGACCCATTGCTTCATGCTGAAACAGGCGCGGCCCTCCTGTTCAACAGGCTGGATTGGACCCAAAGACCAACACTCAACCGAAGGGACAGCGACAGGGCCCCCTGGAATCTTACGCATGCGGCAAAAATACGGGTATTCGCCGTCCGGACTCCTGCCGGGTTCCTGTGGAAATGCTAATTTCGGCCCAAAATTCACCATGATCCAGCGCATACAAAGCTTGTGGCTCCTGTTGTCGGGTATTGGGTTCCTGATCCATTGGTGGCCGGGAATCGCCTTGTTCAAAACGCAGCAGCAGGGCGAGGGCGTCTTTTCCGACGGGATGTTTTATGCAACGGAAAGTTACGCTGCCCTGATCGGGTCCGGTGTAGCCGGCATCCTGTGTCTTGTTGCCATATTCCTTTACCGCGAGCGCGTCATGCAAACCCTCATCGTAGCGGTGGCTTGCATGGTCCAACTGGCGTTTGCCGTAGGCTGGCCGTACTACCTGGTTTTTCGCGCTGGTCAGTCATCGCAAAGTGTGCCCGGCCTTGCGCTGTGGATCTCTGTAGCCGGCCTGCTGCTCTGCTGGCTGGCGGTGCGCGCCATTCGTCGCGACGAGGCCCTGGTTCGCTCCATGGACCGCTTGCGCTAAGGGCCTGAATGCCAAATCTATGTCACCCAACGATCCCGCACTCCTTGTCTTTGTTCGCAATCCCGTCGCCGGCAAGGTCAAAACCCGCATAGCAGCCGAGGTGGGAAATGAAAAGGCCCTCGCCATTTACCTGGAATTGCTGGCCTTGACGCGAAACCTTGCCCTGGACTTCCAGGCTTCCCGCTATCTCTACTATTCAGAAGCGGTCGAGCTTGGGGATGCATGGCCGGAAGAACCATTTTGCAAACGGGTTCAGCGGGGCAATACCCTGGGTGAACGCATGTACCATGCCTTCTGCGAAGTGCTCGAAAACCATGCGGCTGCATTGCTCATTGGCAGCGACTGCCCTGCGATCAGGCCCTCTGACCTTTACGATGCCTGCGCGGCACTGTCGGACGCAGACCTGGTTTTGGGACCGGCAGCCGATGGCGGTTACTACCTGATTGGAATGAAAACGCCCCACGCGTGTGCATTCGAAGGCATACCATGGGGCAGTTCCCGGGTGCTGGACCAAACCCTTGCGGCCCTGGATAAGGCCGGGCTTCAATGGCATCTGCTAAGAAAACTCCGCGATGTGGACACCTTTGAGGACTGGCTTGGCGTTTAAATCCGCGGGCCGGGTATTGGTCAAACCGCCATCTGTTTTCCGGAACGGGTAACCCACAACCTCCCTAACTATCGTATCTTTCGCCTTCAAAGGACCTCGCATGAAAATGTTTCCCCGGTTTTATGGCATGCTCTTGGCAGCGGGCCTTTCCGCACCGCTATGCGCCCAGGATCTTCATTTTGCCCAATTTGAATTTGCCCCCGTGCTGCTCAATCCCGGACAGACCGGCAATTTTCAAGGAACCTACCGGCTCAGTGGGATTTACCGCGACCAGGCAGCGTCTCCGTCCGGATTTACCGGCGATTTTAAAACGCCTTATCTGACCATCGACGTCAACTTTGGGTTTGCTTTTCGCAAAAAGGACTGGACTTCGTTGGGCATTGGTTTTTTCGACGACCGCAGCGGGGAAATTCAATTAGGTAGAGGCGGCTTCATGGCCTCTGGGGCTTATCATTTTGCCCTGGGTGGTGGTGACCTGGCGCTGGGCGTTCAGTATGGGAGCATCAGCCTGGACACCAAGAATCCCGAGAAGGCCAAATTTTACGATCAGCTCGCAACGGGGAGCAGCAGTTCTCCTGACCTGATGAAGCTTCAACAGGGCAAAGGAAGTTATAATGACCTTTCTGCAGGTCTGGTGCTCAGTAAACCTTTGGCTGCAAAAATGCACCAACTCCGCATCGGCGTAGGCGTGAACCATCTCAACAAACCCGCGGTAGGCATTCAGGGTACCGGCAGTGGCACCAAACTGGGCATGCTCATCAACGCCCACGCACATTTGCGCTACCACCTCAACGAAAAACTCGACCTCGTGCCGGGATTCTATTTCCGCACCATGGAGGATAACCGTGAAACCATTGGCCAGTGCATGGCGAGTTACCTATTCGACATTGAAAAGAAAATCCGCCTCAACGCCGGTCTGGGCATGCGCTTTGGAGATGCACTCCAGTTTATGGCTGGGATGGATTACGGCAAGATCAAAGCGCAGATCGCCTACGAGCAAACCATTGGCGACCTCAGCGATGCAAAAGATCCCTCAGGGTTTGGAGCCCTTGAGATCGGCTTTAGTTATACCGGAGCCATCACCAAAAAACCAAATCCCAAACCAAAGGTGTTCTGCCCCCGTTTTTAATTTACCGCACCGGTACTGCTGAGCTGCGGAAGCCATCAACAGAAAATTGATTTGTGATATGACGTTCACCACCTGCTGCAAATTCTGGTCCCTGTTAGCAATCTCCCTGTTGGCACTGTCCGCTCAGGCGCAGCCGGCAACCGGAAAAACCCCGGATGCCCTCGTCCGTTCCGGCGAAGAGCAGATCGAAAAAGGCCAGTACTACCGGGCCCTCGAGCAATTTGAAAAGGCATACAAAGAAGCCAAGGAAAAAGACATCGCCGTGCGCATTGCCCGAACGCATCTTCTGCTCCGCGATTACAACAAGGCAAGCATCTGGTTTGGCAGAGTGCTGCGCACCGACCGGGCCAATAAGTATGTAGAGGATCGCTTTTGGTTGGGAATGGCGCTCAAGATGAATGAAAATTATACCGAAGCGGCAGAAGCATTTCGCAAATACCTGGAAACAGGTCAAGACGAAAACAGATTGCGCCTTGCAGAACGGGAACTCGAGGGAATTGACCTGCGCGCAAAAATGGCCGAAAACGTAGGACTGGAAGTGGTGAATGCCGGAAAAAACATCAACACGCCGGAGTCGCAGGCAAGCCCCGCCATGGATCGCGACGGTAGCCTGTATTTCGGTTCATTGGACGCGAAGGAGGAGAAAAAAGACAAAAAGGGCAAGAAGGAAACCGAGAAAGAGAAGGAAAAGCCAGAAGAGGATGAACAGGGCAGTACGACAGACGATCCGGCAGCCTTTATGAAGATCTACCGGGCCGGCTTCAGCGAAGGTAAGGGCTGGGATAAGGCGGAGATCCTGCCAGAGCTGATCAACCGCGATGGTTACCACAGCACGAATACGAGTTTTTCCAAAGACGGACAACTCATGTTCTTTACACGGGTGGTGTCGGACGGCGGCCATATGGAGGAGAGCAAGATCTACGCCTGCTCGCGCACGGCTTCCGGATGGAGTCCTGCACTGGAACTCAAAGGCGTCAATGGCGATTACCTGGCCCGCCATCCTGCGGAGGGCGAACTGTTTGGCCGCACCGTTTTATTCTTTTCGGCCGACATCCCTGGTGGTAAAGGGGGCTTCGACCTGTATTATGCCAACAAAACCGGCGAGGCCGAGTACGATGCACCAGTCAACCTGGGTACCCTCAACACGGAGGGCGACGAGCTGACTCCTTTCATGTGGGAGGGAACGATGTTCTTCAGTTCCGATGGATGGCCCGGAATCGGAGGTTTCGACGTCTTCCGGTCGACGTGGACGGGCAGCGGTTGGACTTCCCCGGAAAATATGGGATTGCCGGTGAACACTGGAGCAGACGACTTGTATTATCGCATCGGAGGTGACGGCGAGAAAGCGGTACTGGTTTCAAACAGGGCACATCCGGATGCCAAATCGCTGAAAAGTAAAACTTGTTGCGACGACATCTATTTCATACAGCGCCGCAAGCTGGTCATCGACCTGACGACGGTGGTTTTAGACGAGAAGAAAAAGGGCATCAAAGGCGCAACTGCACAGTTGATCGAAATGAAGTCCGGCAAGGAGGGCGAGGTGCAATCCAAATCCAATTCCCAGGGCAACGAAATTGCCCACCTGCTCGACAAGGATAAATCCTACAAAGTGGTCGTCAGCAAGGATGGATATTTCCCATCCGAGTTTGAGCTCAACACCGTGGGCATCGAAAAGGATCAGAACATCCGCAAGGAAGTCGTATTGCGGGTCCTGCCACCTGAATCCGACGTCGAGATCATCACGATCAACGAACCCATCCGGCTCAACAACATCTATTACGATTTTGACGACGACAAGATCCTTCCCGATGCCGAGAAGGACCTCAGCGTGCTAAAAGGCCTGATGGACCAGTATCCCGATATGGTCATCGAACTGAGCTCGCATACCGATTCCCGGGGTAGCGATGTGTACAACGTACAATTGTCCCAACGTCGCGCCAACTCGGCTAAGAAATGGCTGATGGGACAAAAGGTCTCTGCACAACGCATCGTTGCCAAAGGCTACGGCGAAGAAAAAATCCTAAACCACTGCACAGACGACGAGGAGTGCAGCGAAGAAGAGCATCGCTTCAACCGGCGTACGGAATTCAAGATCATTGCCGGCCCTACGAGCATTGAGGTCAAAAAAGAGGTGCTCAATAAGAACAAGAGCAAGAGCGCTAAATGACGTTCCGGAAAACCGGTTTGCGGTGTAAGCGCTTGTGCACTATGTCCGGTTTAAAAGACCGTCGCAGGCTGCGGGGTCAGGGCTTGCGCGCTGGTGCAATGCTTTCTTTGACCTTCCTCATGGCGTGTACCTCGCTGAGGCAGGCAGCAGATGAGCAAATCGCTCAGCCGGCTCCGGCTGAAGCCGAAGTCATGCAGGTAGAAGCACCGGGGTTTGCAACCATGAGCTTTGATTCTTCGCGCTACCATTTTGGAGAAGTAAAGCGCGGTCAGGTGGTCGAACGCGAATTGAGTTTTGTCAATACCGGTACTGCTCCACTCGACATTGCCCTCATTTCAGTGTGTGAATGCACGACGATCGACTACCCGCACCATCCGGTCGCCCCGGGTGAATCGGCGTCGTTGAGGGTCAGGTATGACAGCAAGGATAAGGAAGGGCCCCAGGTCGTCGACATTGAAATACATGCCAACCTGCCTACCGGGATCCAATTCACCGTTTTTTACATTTTCGTGCGCCCCTGACGCGGCTGGGGAACGGCAGCCCGGCGATGAATTTCCGTACCATCTGATTTATTTGGCTGTACATATGTTTCATTTTACTTTTTCATTTTAACTTTGACCGACCGTTTATTCAATAATAAAAGTCACGTCGCACCATGGCGCCGATGTCAAAACAGCAATTGGAGGTAATGCGCAGGGAGCGCCGCCTCAACATTTTGCGGACGGCCCTCCGGCTGTTTGCGCGGCGAGGTTACCAGGGGACTTCCATCAGTGCGCTTGCAGCCGCAGCGGGCATTTCCAAAGGACTGATGTACAATTACTTTAAAAGCAAAGAGGAGTTGCTGGAGCACACGACCCAAATGGTGTTGAACGACTTGTCTGCTCTGTTTGAGGTGGGCGATGAAGGAGAACTGCCCGCCTTGCGCCTGGAGCGATTCATCCGCAGCGGATTTTCTATGCTGCAGCACCGCCACCGCGAGTACAGGCTGTTTTTACTGCTCTCCCTTCAGCTTCCGCGCCGGAGTCGCGCCGCCCGTATGATCGATCAATTTTGGATGCGGTTGTTTGACCATGCCAACGGGTTGTTTTTGCAGATGGGCTATCCCGACGGCCAGCGGATGGCATATGCCTACGGGGCCATGATGGACGGGCTTGCTTTTCAGTACGTGCTGTTTGGCGGAGACCGGTTTCCATTTGGAGAGACCGTTGAAGCGATCATTGCGCAGTACTGCGGGGGGACCACCAAGCCGGCCGCGCCCGTAATGAGAAAACCAAATAACCCTTGTTAAACCTCTAAACCATTTCATTATGTTTTGTTCAGATCTGATGCCGTATTACAGGCTCGTACACCTTGTCTCTGCTACGTTTTGGGTAGGCGCAAATTTTTTTATGGCTTGCTTCTTGTATCCTGCGGCAAAGGCCGCCGGAGAAAAAGGCAGCGGTTTTCTGGGAATCATTGCACGCATCAACGGCCTGCCTCTTTGGATGAATGTTTCGGCGCTGCTCACCGTGCTCAGCGGAGTGGGTCTGCTTTCTGTACATTCCTCCGGATTTGAAGGACGCTTTTTTACAGCACCCTACGGGGCCGCACTGCTCGTTGCCACGGCACTTACCTTGGTTGCCTACTTCCATGGATTTCTGGTGCTGCGTCCCTGCGGCATGAAGATGGCGTCCCTGGGGGGGCAGCTTGCGGCCGGTGCCGGGGATTCGGCTGAGGGCCTGCGAAAGCAAATGCGAGATACCTTAAACCGCATGGCAAGTGCAAGTCGCCAGGAGGCCTTCATTCTCCTAGTCGTGCTCATCCTGATGGTGATCGCCAAATTTCTGTAAACGGCACGAACGAACGTCTGTTTGGGCCTCGATGGTACCTGTCTTCTCTTTTCACCTTAGAACAGCGTGATGCATTCCGAAAGCGCCTGGCAGACTTCTCCCGGGCGCAATTCCCGGTTAGGCGGCCACTCCGGATCCATTTGAGGGGGCACCGCAAAAGTGACCTTTGGCGAGCAGGAGGCTTCAGGCATGTTTCCTCCAAGTGTCTTAGCTACCTTTGTCTAAAGTCAGTTAGGTGATGAAGTGGATGATTAAAATAGCATGGTGCTCGTTGGCTGCGATGCCATTGGTTGCTCAGCCAAAAATCAATGCATCGACATTTGGGGCCCTGGAAGCACGCGCGCTGGGCCCGGGAACCATGAGCGGCAGGATCACTGCAATTCAGGGGGTTGACAGTACCCCACGCATACTTTACATCGGAACAGCAGGGGGTGGTCTTTGGAAGACGACCAACGCCTGTGCTTCGTTTAAACCGGTGTTTGACAAGCACTGCCAGTCGATCGGGGCCATTGCCGTCGATCAGCGGCGACCCGACGTGGTGTATGCCGGTACCGGTGAGAGCAATATGCGCAATTCCGTTTCCATAGGGAACGGCCTGTACAAATCGACGGACGCTGGGGAAAACTGGGTGCGCATCGGACTGGATAGCACCGAACACATAGCCAAAATTGTCCTGGATCCCATGCAACCGGACGTCCTGTACGTTGCAGCGCCCGGACCCCTGTTTTCTGACAGTCCGCATCGCGGTCTGTATAAATCGACCGATGGCGGAAAGCATTGGCAAAAGATACTCTACATCGACGAGCGGACAGGTTGCGCGGACCTGGCCATCGACCCACGCAATCCGCAGGTGGTGTTTGCCACTACGTGGACGTTCCGGCGGACGGCTCACTCTTTTCATTCGGGGGGTGCCGGGTCGGCCATTTACAAAAGCGAGGACGGCGGAGCCCATTGGCGCAAGCTCAGCAAGGGTCTGCCCTCAGGTGAATTCGGGCGCGTAGCCCTTGCTATGGCGCCTTCGCATCCCGAACACTTGTTAGCCATCGTCGAATCAGAAAACACGGGGCTTTACATCAGCCAGGATGGTGGAGAGCATTGGAAATTCCAGAGCACCACGCTGAACGTCGTATCGCGACCATTTTACTTTTCAACCCTCGTGGTCGATCCCTTCGACGAGCGCCGGGTATACCGGCCCGCCTTGCAGTTTTCTTACTCCTCAGATGGCGGTTTCTCGTGGACGGATGCCAGTTACGATGGAGGCTGGGTTCACTCCGACCATCATGCATTGTGGATCAACCCCCGCAATACAGACCAACTCTATCTGGGGACGGATGGAGGGGTTTACATCAGCAGCGATCGGGGCGTGAGCTGGATATTCTGCGGCAACCTGCCGGTAGGTCAGTTTTACCGGGCGGCGATAGACCAGCGCGATCCTTTCAGGATCTATGGAGGCTTGCAGGACAACGGCTCATGGCTTGGCCCGAGCGCCGCGCCGGGAGGCGTCAGCAACGGCGATTGGAAGTTGTTATTTTGGGGGGACGGCTTCTGGACGGTGCCGGATCCAAGGGATAGCAACGTCGTTTACGCAGAAAGCCAGGGGGGTAATGCCGTTCGCATCGAGCTCAACGGTTTTAAGTCTTACCCCATCCGGCCAATGCGGCAGAAGGGAATGGAAGAGCTGCGATGGAACTGGAATACACCACTGGTTACCGGCGCTGCAAACACAGGCAATCTTTACATCGGCGCGCAGCACCTGTTCCGCTCCAGGGATCAGGGTCGCAACTGGACGGTAATGTCGCCAGACCTTAGCACAGACGATGACAGCAAACAACGCCAGGACCAGTCCGGTGGACTGAGTGCCGACAATACCAGCGCTGAGAACCACTGCACCATTTACGCCATCGCCGAATCGCCGTTTGATGAAAGAGAGATCTGGGCAGGTACCGATGATGGCCGGTTGCAGCGAACGCTGGATGAGGGCGGCTCCTGGGTCGACCTCAGCGGAGCGCTGATCCTGGCTGGCGCTCCTCCGGGAACCTGGGTGAGTTGGATCGAATTGTCGCGTCACAACCGGAATTTGGCCTGGGTGTGTCTCGACAACCACATGCGTGGGGATCATTCGACCTGGTTATTCAAGACGGCGGATGGTGGCCAAAACTGGACGCGTGTGCAGAGTCGCGAGTTTACCGGATTTGCGCATCGACTGAAAGAAGACATTGAAAATCCATCGCTCCTGTTTTTTGGAACCGAGATGGGTCTGTTTGCGAGTGTGGATGCAGGAGCCAGCTGGTTCCGAATGAAAAACAAAATTCCCGAATTCGCACTTGTTCGCGACCTGCAGATTGCACAGAAATCGGGTTCATTGGTAGTGGCCACGCATGGCCGCGGCATTTTCGTCATCGACGACATCGGCCCGATGCGCCGAATGACTTTGAACGTCGCCGCAAAAGAAGTGGTGCTCTTTCCGGTTGAGGAAATGCAACTGGGATCCGGAAGGTTTGGGGGTATGGTCACTGCGGGCAATGTTTGGAATGCTCCCAACCCGGAACCGCTGCCATCTTTTGATTACTATTTGCGGGAACGCGTCATGGGAAGTGCGGTTCAGGCAGACATCGTCGATATGGCTGGAGCTTTGGTACGTTCACTCACACCCACAAACCGCAAGGGAATCAACCGGGTGAGTTGGAATTTCCGCATGAAGCCCGGCCGCGTTGCAGAGGGGAGCACCAAGATCGACTACGCGGCATTTTCAGCCCCCATGGTGCTTCCCGGCAATTACGTTTTCGTCTTGCGGATTGGTGAAAGGGAGTATCGCGACACCTTTTCCCTGGTGCACAGGGACCGACCTGGTTTTACCCTGTCCGACCGCGAGGCACAGCATCGCATCGCCATGCGCTACTATGCCATGCAGGAGGCGCTGGCAACAACGGTGGGGCGCATAAACGATCGACAGGAAGAGCTGCGTCAGCTCATCGGGAGCTTGTCTTCTGCGAGAGACCGAAGCAAACTCGAAGGATATGTCGACGAGTTGGAGCAACACCGCTCCAGTTTGCTCTCTATCCGCTACCGCTCCATATTTGCCGAAGAACAACAGCTGCGGGAGCGCATTTCAGAAGCCTATTTCCAGGCAATTGCATCGGAAACACCGCCCTCCAATGTTTTGGTTGAGCGGGCCGGATTGCTCGAGGCCGACGTTGCTAAGGCTGAACAAACGACTGTTAGCATCTTTGCAAAATACGAAAAGGACTTCACCCGCATCCAAAAGAAGAATATGCCAAGACCCCGTCCCTGAATCGTGTTGAATGCATCATCTGGATGCATAATTCATAAGGTGGATGAGCGCCAGTAAACATTCTGGATCTCTAATTCAGATGAGATTGCTTTTTGGCCGTCGTGTAATTTTTCCACTGCCTTTTCATCGCATTTTTTTGAAGGGAATCCCATTGCACATTTCAACATCATTACAATGGGATCGCGACATTAGGCGATCCAATTTTATAGGACACTTCACGGGCGTTCCAAACAGCGTCATACGGTCAACAGCGCGGAGCAGGGGGGCTATAGCCCTTATCATTCCGGCATCACAATGAAGTTTTGATTCAGAGACAGCGGGTGCGTCCTCCGTCAACCGGAAGGTTGATCCCGGTGATGTAGGCGGCCATCGGGCTTGCGAGGAAGACAACGGCGTTTGCGATCTCATCGGGCGTTGCAAAGCGGCGGGCGGGAATGACGTTCAGCATTTCGTCGCGAATGACTTCAACGGGGACGCCGCGTTTTTTAGACTCGGCGGCGGTGAGATTTGCCAAACGGTCCGTTAGGGTGGCTCCTGGCAGGACGTTGTTGACCGTAATGCCCTGACCTGCCAGCTCCCCGGCAAGGGTCTTTGCCCAATTGGCTACGGCGGCGCGAATCGCATTAGACACCCCCAGGTTCTCGAGGGGTTGCTTCACCGAAGTGGACAAAATGTTGATGATCCGCCCATAATTGGCGGCAACCATGGTAGGCACGCATTGCTGAACGAGGACCTGGCCACTCACCAGGTGTTGGCGGAATGCTGATTCAAAAGCATCGCCGCGGGCTTGCAGGATGGCGCCTCCTGCCGGACCTCCCGTATTGTTGACCAGGATGTGGATGGCATGCTCTAACACGAGGGGAGTCAGCTTTTTTTCGAGGTCGAGCGGATTCCCCATATCGGCCACCAGGTATTGGTGTTTTTGCCCGTGTGTGCCGGACAGATGACCTATGAGCCGCTCGAGTTCTGCACCATCCCGGGCAAGGGCAACTACGGAGGCTCCCGCCCGGGCTAAAACGGTCGCACTGGCACGCCCGATGCCCCGGCTGGCACCGCATACCAGGGCGGTATATCCCGTTAGGTCGATGGAGATCATCAGTCGAGCAGGTTAAAGGTTCCTTTATAGGTCCGGGTCACCGGCAATTCGCAATCCTGGTAAGTCGCCTTGCAGCGATAGAGGTACCCGTCGGCAGGGGCTTCACTTGGGGGGGGCTGCCATTGAGCAGCGGGGTCGCGGGTAAAAAAAAGTTCTCGGCCCCACCGGTTGTATACTGCCCATTCCATGGATTGGAGCCGGCTTTGACGGATGGTTGGAACAAAAGGCCTAAATACCTGGTTTTCGGGTTGCCCGCTTCTAAGAACCACATTGGGGAACTGCACCAGGTCGCCCACCGATTTGCGGCTGGGAACGATCGCTTTACTCTTTTCGATGATCTTGCATGCGGTTTTGGCCACAACGCGGTAATTGCCGGGCTGAGTGATCGAAGCGGTAGGTCCCGTTTGCTGATTGCTCCACACCAGGTCGAAACAATCGCCGTTGCACAATGCTTTGAGCAAAAGGGTGTCGCCGGTGCACAGGCTGTCTGCACTGAGAATTTTAATGTTGACTTCCGGAAAAAACTCGATGGCCACGCTATCCCGCAACAGGGTATTGCAGGCATCATCCAGGCGGATTTCGACCCAGACCAGGGCTTGGTTGATGAAGGAAGTTTCGGGGCCGGTGGATCCGGTACTCCAAAGGATGTTGGCCTTAGCGTATTGGTCGGGAACGCGCAGCGTTTTGATGGAGTCCGGGCACACGGTCAACTGCGCGGGCAGGAAGTCGTCAGGAGGAGCACCCTGGGTCTGTACCATTTCAAAATCGTCGACCAGGTAGTAAAACAATTCGCCGGAGGGGTTGGCTGGCCGGCTTGCACCGATGAAGCTCGTATCGCCTTTCTCAACGGGTTTGAAACGACCGACCACGAAATGGTCTTCTCCACCACATGCCGTGTATTCAAATTGGAGGGGAAGGTAGTTGTCAGGTCCAATGAATAGACCATCCGGGCTCACGTAATTTGGCATGAGTTGTCGCAGCGGTTCGGTCTGAAGGTAGATGGGTTCGCCCTGGAGTATGTACACGCCAAATTCGTCGAGGGCATAAAGTGGGTAACGTCGGTCGCTTTTGATCCAGAAGCTGAAGCGGTAGCGTGCCCCCCTTTCCAAGGGTGTGGTAAAGTGGTTTGCTAAATACTCAAACTTCTTAAAACCGCAGAAAAAACCGCCGTGTCGCTTCCCCGACCGGGGTTGAACGGAATAGAAATCCGGTGAGCCAAAGCTGGCAGATACCCAGTCGGCCGGGATATTCGCACCCTGTCCGATGCCGAGTTCCACGAACCCGTTTGCATCACAAGCGGCACACTGCTCAAAGCCCGGGTTGGGAATGAGGTTTTGACCTGCCAGATGAAAGACCGGCAGCATGAGAACCCAGACAAATGGAATGCGGCAACCCATAGCTTGGTGCGAAGTTAGCGCATTTGTGCATGGGTGCAAGGCAAGGCTACCGGGAGGGCAAAGCGTGTAATGGAGCATAAAAAACCCGGCGCGTTGGGACGGGCCGGGGAGTACATTACCTATTACTCAATCACCATTTATCATTCTGCAACGACTTCCAGATTCAGTTTGCACTGAACGTCTTTGTGGAAGTCAATCGTAGCGGTAAAGTTACCAGTAGTTTTGATTTCTTCGTCGAGGTGAATTTTTTTGCGTTCTACATCATACCCCTGCTCTTTGAGGGCATGGGCGATCTGGATGTTGGTCACACTGCCAAAGATCTTGTCGGTAGCACCGACTTTGGCTCCGATTTTGAGCACCACGTCTTTGAGCTGATCGGCGAGTTGGCGATACTCGTTGACTTTCTTGTTTTCGCGCGCTTCCTCCTGTCGCTTCATTTCGGCGAGGCGGCGAAGGTTGCTGTCGTTTGCCAGCAGGGCTATGCCTTGAGGGATGAGGTAATTTCTTCCGTAGCCCGGTTTTACTTTGACGACCTCGTGCTTCTCGCCCAGGTTGTCCATGTCTTTGAGTAAGATGATCTGCATGGGTATGCGATTGATGTTACGGTTTCAACAAATCAGTAACGTAGGGAAGGATCGCCAGATGGCGGGCACGTTTGACGGCAGTGGCCACCCTCCGCTGGTATTTCAGCGAGTTGCCCGTGATCCGTCGTGGCAGCAGCTTTCCCTGTTCATTTACAAACTGCGTAAGAAATGCATCGTCTTTGTAGTCGATGTACTTGAGTCCAAACTTTTTGAACCGGCAGTATTTGGTTTTGCGCTGCCCGATCGAAGGATTGCTCAAAAACTTTATTTCGTCTTGTGTTGCCATGTTGTTTTACTTGTTGGGTGATTATTCTTCTTCCGAAGCGGCGACCTCCGGAACGACTACGGGAGGGGGTGCGGGCACGGGAGCAGGCGGTCGGGAAACGGCCTCTACCGGCTTTTCTTTGCGGCTTTTGCGGCCGATTTTGCCAGCCCTCTTGTCTTCGTTGTACTTGACCCCATATTTGTCGAGCTTGACGGTAAGGAAACGCAGGATGCGGTCGTCGCGTTTCATGGCCAGTTCTACTTTGGAGATCATGGCAGGAGATTCGGCAGAGAATTCGACGCAGTAATACACTCCGGTATTCCGCTTGTTGATGGGGTAGGCGAGTTGGCGCAAGCCCATTTCGTCGATGTGGACGATTTTGGCCCCCTCCGAACTCAGCATATCGCTGAATGCTTTTGCTGTCGATTGTACCTCATCGCCCGACAGCACTGGATCTACGATGAAGCTCACTTCAAAATGACGCATAAACGGATGTAAAGAAATTTTAAGGGCTGCAAAGGTAAGCACTTTTATTTTGTTGCCCAAAAGAAGTCCTGTTTTTTCAGATTTTGCTGCAAGTCAGGGCATTTTGCAGCACGTCGAGGCAGGTTTTGATGGTTGAAAGGTGGGTCCGGAAGCTTAAAACGGCGAGGCGGATCCAAAATTGGCCATCGAGGGTGGTCGAGGATAGGAAAACGCGGCCGTCATCGACCACCCGGTCGAGCAGAGCTTGGGTGGCTGCGTCGGCGTCTTGGCCCGGCGGGGCCCATCGGAAGATGCATATCGAGGTATCCGGGTAGGGGCCGGTCACAAACCCCATGGCCTGTACCCGATGGTAGAAATACCTGCACAGCAGGATTTTTTCGTCGAGGTTGGCGACAAAGGGAGCCAGGCCGTACAACCTCAGCGGCAACCAAAGCCTGAGGCCGCGAAAGTGTTTCGTCATTTCCGGCGAGAGGTCTGCTGGGCTGAGTTCCTCCTGGGCGGCAAAGGCATCCTGCATGTAAGCTGCGCGGTAGTAGTGCGCCTTATACTGAGATGCCACGTCGCGGATGAGCACCGCACCGAGCCCGTAGGGGAGGAAAAGTCCCTTGTGCGGGTCGATGGCCACGCTGTCGGAGCGGGAAATCCCCCGGTAGGCGTCCCTGACCATTTTGCCGTTGGGGTAAGACAGGCGACTCAATGCAAAAAAACCACCGTAGGCAGCATCGACGTGAAACCACATGCCGTTTGACCCACAACAGTCTGCGATAGCATCCATCGGATCGATGGAACCTGTGTCGGTGGTTCCGGCAGACGCTACGGCCAGAAAGGGGTGGAATCCCGTTGCCCGGTCCTGTGCAACCTGAGTTTGCAGCGCTTCCGGGTCCATTCGAAAATGGGAGTCGGTGGGGATGGTCCGGATCCTTACCGAGGAAAGTCCGGCGATCCGGATGGCTTTGTGAACGCAGTGGTGCACCTGGGCGGTAAGGTAAATGCAGCTTTGGGACAGGTCGGCTGCCTGGAGGCCATGGGCTTCCCGGGCCGTCACCAGGGCGATGAGGTTGGCCACGGAACCCCCGCTGGTCAGGTTGCCAAGACTGCCGGCCGGGTAAGCCATCATCCTGCAAAGCCATCTCAGCAGTTCGTTTTCGATCTTGACCGCACCGGGGCCTCCATAATAGACTCCTGCGTACTGATTGTAAACAGCCGCCAGGAAATCGCCCATGGCTCCGGCGAAGATGCCTCCCCCGGGAATATAGGCCAGGTGCCCTCCGGATGCAGGGTTGAGTCCCCTGTTGAGCATGCCCTCCCTCAATTCGGCAAGGACCTCGTCGAGTGGAACCGGGCCTGGAATTTGACGCAACGACTCCAGGACACCGCCCATGGGACCCGCTTTTCGGTAGGCCTTTCCGCCTTCCAACCCCCCGATGAAGGCATCGGTTTCGCGCTGCAACTGTGCCATCCATTCAGCACGCTGTCGTGCATCCGGCTCCAGAAGCCTCGCTTCGGGCTCCAGCGCGGCAAGCTCTTGCTCCAGAAGGGGGAGTTTGTCATCCTGGGTCATGTCGTTCACTTATTAACGTCTTTAAAATAATTGTAAAAGAAATGTAAAAAACCATTAGCAGAATGCGCAGTTCATGTAAAACTCCGTATTTTTCGAATCTGCAAGAAAGGTGACGGGGTTCACCCTTTCTCCTGAAACGTGTTTAGAGAAACGAAGCCGCGGTAAAATACGGCGGGGGACCGGGGAAGGGAAACTGCGAACTTTTCACCATGTTGACAGACTGAAGGTGCATCTTGCCGCCGAGTGGCATGTTACCGTTCAGTTGATTGCGGCATGGGACTTTGAATCATCAAATGGACATTCTGCCTAAAGAACCATTTCCAAAACAACATACTGCTGTGCAGCCGTTGACCGAAAAGAAAATCCCGACCAAAACTTCCGTCCTCGAGGCGCTTAAATTCCATTTTGGCTTTGACGGTTTCAAAGACAACCAGGAAAAGATCATCATCAGCCTCCTCAATGGGAAGGACAGTTTCGTCATCATGCCAACCGGGGGAGGAAAGTCCCTTTGCTACCAGTTGCCAGCACTGATGTTGCCCGGCACGGCCATCGTCATCTCCCCGCTCATCGCCCTGATGAAAAATCAGGTCGATTCAATCCGCGGATACGGTCAGACGGACGAGGTTGCTCATTTCCTCAACTCATCCCTGAACCGCGCGGAGATCAAGCAGGTCAAGGATGACATTGTGCGCTCCAAGACCAAGTTGCTGTACGTCGCCCCGGAAACCTTGCAAAAGGAAGAGACGATTGAGTTTCTCAATTCGGTGGACCTTTCCTTTATCGCCGTCGACGAGGCCCACTGCATCTCGGAATGGGGACACGATTTCCGTCCCGACTACCGCAGAATACGCGACATGATCAATTCCCTGAACCGGCACATCCCGATCATTGCTCTGACGGCCACGGCAACTCCAAAAGTGCAGGTCGACGTGATCAAGAGTCTGGAAATGCAGTCGCCAGAAGTATTCATTTCCTCGTTCAATCGCCCCAACCTCTATTACGAAGTCCGACCCAAGCTGAGCCGCGACCAGGCAGTCCGCCAGATTGTGCAGATCGTAAAGTCGCGTCCCGGAGAATCCGGCATCATCTACGTGCAGGCCCGCAAGACGACGGAGGACCTCGCGCAATTGCTACAGATCAACGGCATCAAGGCATCGCCATATCACGCGGGCATGGAAGCCAAAGCGCGCACACAAGTGCAGGATGACTTCCTCATGGAGCAGATCGACGTAATCTGTGCGACGATCGCCTTTGGGATGGGCATCGACAAACCCGATGTGCGCTTTGTCATACACTTCGACATCCCCAAGAGCCTGGAAAATTATTATCAGGAGACCGGCAGGGCCGGACGCGACGGAATGGCCGGCGACTGCTTTGCATTTTTTGCCAATGCGGATTTACTGCGTCTTGAAAAATTCCTCCGCGATAAACCTGCCTCCGAGCGCGATATGGGTGCGCAACTGCTCGACGAGATGGAAGCTTACGTGGAGAGTTCCGTATGCAGGCGCAAATTTGTGCTGCACTATTTCGGAGAATCCTTCGAATCGGCTGACTGTAAAAGCATGTGCGACAACTGCCGCAACCCAAAGCCTCTGATCGAAGCGCGGGAGGAAATGTCGCTGGCACTGCGAACCATCCAGTCGCTCAACCAAAATTTCGGAATAAAAACCCTCGTCGAATTTCTCTGCGGCGTCAAGACCAAAGACATCCTCGACTACGACCTCGACAAACACGAATATTTTGCCAATGGCGAGGCCAAAGGTGCACAGTTCTGGTACTCCCTTTTCCGCCAGAGCATCCTGCTCAACCTGGTCATCAAAGACATCGAAACCTACGGCATCCTCCGGTTGAGCAAACAGGGTGAGGACTTCCTTAAGAAACCCCATTCCCTGCAAATCAGCATGAACCACGACTATTCCGACACAGCGGCCGTCGTGGACGACGAAGGCGGACCGGCACAGGGAGCTGCGCTGGACCAGAACCTGTTTAACATGCTCAAGGAAATCCGGCTCGAAGTTGCACGCAAGCACAAGGTCAAGCCCTGGGTCGTATTTTTTGATCCTTCCCTCGAAGAAATGGCTACGCGCTACCCGGTGACCACTGATGACCTGTGCAAGATCTCGGGAATCAACCGGGGTAAGGCAGAACGCTATGGCGAGCCCTTCCTCGATTTCATCATCCGGTATGTGGAGGAAAACGAGATCGAGCGCCCCGACGACTTTACGTTCCGGCAGGTGGCCGACAAGTCGCGCAATAAAGTGGAGATCATCCGATTCATCGATAAGAAAATTCCGCTGGAGGACATCGCCCGCAACCTGCAGATGAGCATGGAAGACCTGATGGACGAACTCAATATGATCGTTGCCTCCGGTACCCGCATCAACATCGATTATTACATCAACGACAATGTCGACGAATATTCAAAGGAAGATATCTACGAATATTTCAAAGGCGCAGATTCCGATTCGCTGGAAGATGCCTATCGCGCGCTGAAGGAAGAGGACATCACCTTTGAGGAGATACGGCTCATCCGGCTCAAATACATGTCGGAATTTGTCAACTGATGTGGACCATCCCGATCATCAACGGGCCCAACCTGAACCTCACGGGCACGCGGGAGTTGGAAATTTACGGTTCGCAGTCTTTCGATCATTGGTTGGAAATGCTAAAGTCGGAATGGAACGATGTTGACTTTCCCTATCACCAAAGCAACCACGAAGGCGATTTGATTGATTGGCTGCATACTTACCGGAGCGGTGCCGATGCGGTGGTGCTGAATCCCGGTGGGCTTACGCATACTTCGGTTGCGCTAAGGGATGCTGTGGCTGCGCTGCCCGTTCCGCTTGCAGAAGTCCACATCAGTGACGTGCGACGCCGCGAAGCCTTTCGACGCGTTTCCTTGCTGCGCGACGTTCGCTTTATCGAAGTAAGCGGTTGCGGAATGGCCTCTTACCGCATAGCCATTCTGCGCCTGCTGGAATACCTGGCCCCGCATACTCAATATCGGCAATGAGCACTAACACACGTTTGTTTCAAAGCAGGCCATGGGAACAGTTTGCTGCATTCATTGAAAATGCAAACTACACTTCGGTATTTCTGGTGACCGATACCAATACCGAAAAGCATTGTCTGGAATCTTTTCGGTTGGCTTTTGGCGAACGAACGTTTGTTCATACTCGAATCGATGCAGGAGAACGATGCAAAACATTGGAGGCTTGCACTTTCCTGTGGAGGGAATGGCAGCATGCCGGCATCGAACGCAGAAGCATCGTCATTGCCCTTGGCGGAGGAGTAGTGTGCGATTTGGTTGGGTTTAGTGCAGCGTGCATCCTTCGCGGGGTGGATTGTGCCTATGTGCCCACCACGCTCATGGCCATGGCTGATGCCGCCTGGGGGGGCAAGTGCGGCGTGAACCTCGACGGTGCAAAAAATGCAGTCGGGTTGTTCCGCAATCCGGTTGCCGTGCTTGTGGATCCCGTTTTTCTTCAAACCCTTTCCAACCGGCACAAGCGCAACGGCTTTGTAGAGATGATCAAACACAGCCTGCTGCAAGACCCTCCTTTCTGGCAATCCTTGCAAGCTTTGGACTGGCCCATCCAGGAGGAAAATATGGACAGCCTTCTCCGCCAGTCGCTGCGCGTCAAAAGAGAAATTACCGAAGCAGATCCGCTGGAGCGCAACCTCCGGAAAGCATTGAATCTGGGACACACCATTGGACATGCCCTGGAGTCCTGTGCCCTGGATGAGGGAAGAGATTTGCTACACGGTGAAGCCGTAGCCCTCGGATTGCTGGGCGAACTCTATCTTTCGGCAGAGCGGTATGCATGGAAGCCCGGCTTGCTGGAGGGCATTTCAGGTCTGCTGCGCAACTTCCTGCCGGCTCAGGAGGCTTTGCCGTCTTCTTACGAAGCACTGGAACAGCGCTTATCCTACGACAAGAAAAGAAGCGAACAACGCATCTTGTTCAGCCTGCTCGAGCGTCCGGGAAAACCCGTATGGGATGTGGACCCGGGGAAAGATGGATTGCACCACGCTTTGGATTACATTCGCATGGAAATGGAAAAGCACAAGGAATGAGCTACACAGAACGGTTGACCGCTTTTCTCCGGCAGTTTCGCCGCGAATTTGCCTTTACCGACGCCCTTTCCGGAAAATCAGGAAATGACAAGGCCTGGTTTTCAGTGTGCATATTGTTTTTCTGGAAACTCTTTTTTGGTGGGCTAGTGGCTTTCTATGCCATCATGTTGCTGGTCTCATTCGACAACCTGCCAAGTTTCGAAGACCTCGAAAATCCGAATTACCATCAGGCGACGATCATCTACGCCAACGACCGAAGCATTTTGGGCAAGCTGTTTACAGAAAACCGGGAATTCACCCCTTACGACAGCCTCAACCCGCATCTCGTCAAATCTTTGCTGGCAACGGAGGACAGCCGCTTTTACCAGCACTCCGGCATCGACTTCTTTGCGTTGATGCGCGTAGCCATCCGCACCTTATTGCTGAGACAGGAGGAGTCCGGTGGGGGCAGCACCGTCACCCAGCAATTGGCAAAACTGCTGTTTGACCGTCCGTCGCTCGACGACAAGGGAGCCCTTGCGCGCAAGGTTTTACTCGTCCGGACTAAATTTAAGGAATGGCTCGTTGCATTGAAGCTGGAAAGGCGCTATACCAAAGAGGAGATCATCTCGATGTACCTCAACAAATTCGATTTTCTCTACGGTGCAAATGGGGTTCAGACCGCGGCACAGACCTATTTTGGCAAAGACCAGACTGCCCTGTCGGCCGATGAAGCCGCTTTGCTGATCGGGATGCTGAAAAACCCCGCCCGGTACAATCCCAAAAGATCACCCAAAAGTGCAGAAGGCCGAAGGAACACTGTCCTCACCCTGATGTACCAGGATGGGCAGTTGACGAAAGCTGAGTGGAAAGCATTGATGGAAAACCCCATCGACGTCACCCAGTTTAAAAGGGATTCCCATTTGGAGGGCATGGCCTTGTATTTCCGCGCTGAACTGGCCAAGTGGTTAAAAGATCTGTTGGAGGACGAAAAATACCGGAAACCCGACGGTTCCCGCTACAACCCCTACCTCGATGGACTGAAGGTTTACACGACGATCCAGCCGGAATTCCAGGAGTTCGCAGAGCAGGCCGCTCGGGATCACATGCGGAGCATTCAAAAGAGCTATTTCAACGTCTGGAACAAAAGGGATCCCTGGACGTTCGGAGGAGAAAAAGAGCAAATTGCCATACGCAACGAATCCCTCAACCAGTCCATACGGGAAACCGAGCGGTATCAGCAATTGTGGAACAGCCATTTTGGCAATGCCCTCAACCTGTTGGAGAACGAGGTAGGAAACGTCGACGTGAACGACCACACGATCCAGAGACTGCTTCGCGAGGAAAGCCGAAAGGGAAGTCTCAGGAAGGAACTTCAGAAAAAGCAGATCAACGAAACGCAGTTCGAGTATTCGCAGCGCATTCTTCGTTCAAAGGCCTGGCCGCAAATCAAAAAGGCATGGCCATCCTTTGAGCAGGCCGTCAAAAAAGTGATGTCAAAACCCGTCAAACTCCGGGTGTACGATTACCTCACGGCTGGCGAAAAGGACACCGTCATGAGTCCTCTGGATTCGATCAAATACCACCGCAAACACATGCAGATCGGTTCGCTGGCCATGGATCCACAAACCGGCGAGATCAAAGCATGGGTTGGCGGAACGAATTTTAAATATTTCAAATACGATCACGTCCAATCGCGGCGCCAGGTCGGGTCCACTTTTAAACCCTTTGTTTACACGACGGCCATTGCTTTGCAGGGCATCTCTCCCTGTGCAGAGTTTGAAGACATCCGCTATACCATTCCGGCCAATGACCCCAACTTCCACCTGCCCAAGCCCTGGTCACCAGGCAATGCTGCTGACGATTTTTCGGGTGAACGGATGAACTTGTACAAAGCATTGGCCCTTTCGAAGAATTCCATTACGGTTAAGCTGGTCATCCTGCTTGGAAGCGTAGAACCCATTCGCGGATTGTTGCACAACATGGGAATTGATTCCTCTCTTAAGCGACGTGACGGCGGCTACCTCATCCCCAAATTTCCATCCATCGTTCTTGGGTCCTCCGATCTGTCCGTGATGGAGATGACCGGAGCTTACGGCACGTTTGCAAACAACGGCGTCTACACCAAGCCACATTTTGTGTCGAGGATCGAAGACAAAAACGGCAAAGTGATCTATCGCCATACTGCCGTGCGCAATGTCGCCATTCCTCCAAACTACAACTACGTCATGCTCGACCTGCTAAGGCGATCAGGCGGAAACTGGGCACTGAAGACGCCGAATGGCGGCAAAACGGGAACCACCAACGACTATGTGGATGGATGGTTTATGGGCGTTACTCCCCGGCTCGTGGTGGGAACCTGGGTGGGAGGAGACGATCCCTGGATTCGCTTTCTGGATCTCGGAATGGGGCAGGGGTCCAGGATGGCCAAACCGTTTTTTACTACGTTTATGAAACTGCTGGAGGAGAATCCCGATTCAGGCTTGGCGACCGACGTCGACTTTGTACGCCCAGCCGGGGATCTTGGCATCGAACTCGACTGTGATGCTTACCGCCTTTTTCTCGAACAGGGACAATCGGGTGAATCGTTGATTCCCGGTAACCGTCCGGTGCAGCAGGATGAGATTTATGAAGATGAATGAGGGAGGAAACCCGGCCAGATCCGTGCTACCAATTCCGTTGCGGACTCCGGTTGTTTTCAATGAGGGCTTGGGAATAAAGCCTTAAGTTTGCAGCCCGGAAAACAAGCGTTTTACGGACCGAATTCCATGTCAACCATCGATCAAAAGACTTCGCGAACGCCACAACTGGCCCTGGCTGTGGGCTGCACATTGTTCCTGTTTGGGTTTTGGGGTTATGCGGCAAATGATTTCGTGCTGCACACTGGTTTGACTCCGATGCTTTCTGGGCTGATCTTTGCGCTTGCAGCTAGGTACCTTGGAAAACATCCTCGAAAAAATGAACGCTACCTGATCGCATTCGCCATGCTTCTGGCCATTGCCCTGGTCTGGCCACTGTTGCGAAACGTCGAACAGGCAGATCCCTGGGGCATTTTCCGGACAAGCTCGGAGATCGCAGCCTGCCTGGGGTTTGCCGTTATTGCAGGGCTACAAAAACCGGAAAATTCTGCAGTGAAATGATGAAATGGTCCGTTGACCTGGGCATTGCACGTGCATTCCTGCTGCTTTATCTGGGAATGACGGGCTGCTTCCCTCCTGTTGAAGAGGACCTCACCCTGACAAATTACACCACTGCGGATCCCAGGGTGCGCCAGATTTTTGAAGCGCGCGACCGGCGGCTCAGCGACACGTTAAAGATCTTTTTGAAGGACAGACATGCGAGGTACCGTTACCTTTCGGCGCTGTCTTTTGCCTCTTATCGCGACAGCAACTCCGTCGGTGACCTCCTTCCCTTGTTGGAGGATCAGGTCGAAGGCGTCCGCCAGGCGGCAGCTTTTGCCCTTGGGCAAATCGGGCATGCCTCAGCAGAGCAAGCCCTGATCAATGCTTTTGTAGCGGTTGATTCAGCCGGGCCTTTCAACAAAACCAACGGGATCATCCTGGAGGCCCTTGGCAAGTGCGGCACGGATTCAACCATGAATCTCCTGTGCAGCATACGCAGTTACCAACCCGACGACACCCTGGTGCTTATGGGTCAGATGTTGGCTTTCTACCGCTTTGGTCTCAGAGACCGGTTTTGTCCGGAAGTTTCGGGGTATTTGCTTACTCTGGCCTCCGATGCGCGGTATCCGCAGTCCGTGCGCCTGCTGGCCGCACACGTGTTGCAGCGATTCAGAACGTATGATCTCAGCGCCGAATTCGAGCAACTGCGCCAGGCATGCAACGATGAAAAGGATCCGGAGATCCGGATGTGTCTGGTCAGCGCATTGGCCCGGATTGGAGGACCGTTTACCCTCAATGCCATGGAGGAACTTTATTCGCGGGGACTCGACCAGCGCATTCAGGCCAACCTGCTCAAAGGCTTGCAGCATCACCACAGTTTACAAGCTCAGTATTTTGCACTTAAGGCAATACAAAACCCCTCAGTAAACCTCGCCGCTCTCGCTGCACAGCATCTCGTCGAAAAAGGAACGGAAGAAGTCTTCGACGAATTGAAAAGACTTGGCAGTCAGAAGACCATGCCCTGGCAGGTCAAATCAGTCGTACTGGAAGCAGCACTGAAGTGCCTTCCCCACTATCGCGTCGTTACGCGGGGGGAATTGCTCTATCAGTTGAAGAGCCTCATTGCTCAAGCAAAAAGTCCTTATGAAAAGTCAGCTTACATAAAGGCTCTGTCAAAAAGTACAAGGGAACTGCCGAGTTTGCTGCAGTATGCTAAATCGCAACAAGCTCCCGTGGTGGAGACTGCTCTGGCAGAAGGAATTGAAAACATTTTACATCGCTCCGAATTTCGCGATGTGTTCAAAGGTCAACACCATCCGGTGTACAAGGAGCTGGCAGATTATTACGAAAGTATTGGCAGCCGGTCCGCTGTTGGCCCCCTTGCGGTCATGGCTTCCGTCTTTTCCCGGGGAAACCCCATACCGGCGCATTACCTCAACGCAGACTCCCTTCTGGTCTTTGCACGCCAACAACTGCAGTTGCCGCGCGACGTAGAGACCTACAACGAATTGAGCAGAGCCATTGCAAAAAGAAGTGGGCAACCCTACCGGACCGTTTTACCGGAATTCAACCAGCCCATCGACTGGTCAGTGCTTTCCGGTTTAAGTGATACCGTGCGAGCAACCCTATCTACTGCAAAGGGAGACTTGGTATTAGAACTTTATCCAGCGCACGCTCCCGGATCGGTGATCAACTTCATCCGCCTCGTACGGGATGACTTTTATCGTGGTAAAGCCTTCCATCGCGTCGTTCCGAATTTTGTCGTCCAGGCCGGGTGTCCCAGAGGTGACGGATATGGAGCGCTGGATTATTCCATTCGCACCGAAATCAGCACGCTGGATTTTCGCAGTGCACACGTCATCGGGATGGCCAGTGCAGGACCTGATACGGAGGGAACGCAGTTTTTCATTACCCATTCGCCTACCCCCCACCTCGACGGAAAATATACGGTCATGGGCAGCGTGATATCCGGACAAGATATCCTTCTTTCCATAGAACCGGGAGACACCATCGACCAGGTTCGATTGCAGTAACATCGATTCGGGACTACTCAATACAGCATAGCAATGAAAAATACACCACTAACAGAGAAACACCTGGCGCTCGGCGCCAAAATGGCAGAGTTCGCAGGTTACAACATGCCGATCTCGTATTCGGGAATTCGCGAAGAACACGAAGCGGTCCGCACACGGGCCGGGATGTTTGACGTCAGCCATATGGGCGAATTTATCATCAAGGGCAGGCAGGCCCTTGAGCTGGTTCAGTGCGTTACGTCGAACGATGCATCGAAATTGCGCATCGGCCAGGCACAGTACTCCTGTATGCCAAATGCGGACGGCGGCATCGTCGACGACCTGTTGGTCTATCGCCTGCCGGAGACTGGATGCGCCCAGGGAGATCAGGCGTTCATGCTCGTCGTAAATGCTTCCAACATCGAAAAAGATTGGAACTGGATCCTTCAACACAACACCTTTGATACCCGGATGGTAGATATTTCTGAAGAGACGGGTCTGATTGCGCTTCAGGGGCCAAGGGCCATCGACATTCTGCAACCCTTCACTGCCATGGTGTTGAAAGATATACCCTACTACCATTTTGCCAAGGGCGTAGTTGCTGGTGAAGAAAACGTGCTGGTGTCCGCTACGGGATATACCGGTGCAGGCGGTTTCGAAATTTACGCGCTCAACGACGCCATCGTGCGGATTTGGGATATCCTGTTCAAGGCGGGATCTTCGTTTGGGCTTTTGCCTGCAGGCCTCGGGGCAAGAGACACCTTGCGCCTGGAGATGGGATTCTGTCTGTATGGAAATGACATTGACGATACCCATTCCCCGCTGGAAGCCGGATTGGGATGGATCACGCGCTTCGACAAAGGCCCTTTTGTCGGTAAGGACTGGATGTTGAAGCAAAAACAGGAAGGCGTGCGCAGAAAGCTCGCGGGCTTTGTCGTCGACGACCGGCGTGTGCCGCGCCATGGTTACCGCGTGCTGGACCAGGATGGCAATGCAATCGGAGAGGTCACCTCAGGCACCCAATCCCCTTCGCTGAACATACCGCTTGGGCTGGCCTACGTTCCCTCTGCGTTTGCGGTTCCCGGAACTGCGCTGCTCATCGACACCGGAAGCAAAACACTTCCGGCAAGGGTTGTGAAGCTTCCTTTTTACCATGCGGGTTGACATTTTCCGGTAGGGGTCTAAACCTTTTGCTGCCTTCTTTGCTTACTAGGGTAAATCAGTCATCTTGAATTACCCGGAGTGCAGAAAGCGATTTATTGATACGTGGGGTAGGCTGGGTCCCCAGTGGGGCATTAACCGGACCATGGCGCAGATACACGCTTTGTTGATGGTATCGCCGGGGGCACTGACCGCCGACCACATTGTACAGGAGCTAGAGATCTCCAAAGCCAATGCCCACATGAACCTCAAGTGTCTTGTAGAATGGGGACTGGTCAGCAAGGAGTGTAGGGAAGGAGGCCGCTGCGAATTTTATGCTGCCGAGAAAAACATCCACCAAATCTTTAAACAGATTCTGATTCAGCGCAAAAGGCGCGAACTCGATCCCATACTGACAGAGCTCGATGCCCTGGTCAGTTGCAGCGACCGGTGTAACGAGAGCAGAGAATTCCGCAAAATGGTATTGGAGTTGAGGGACTTCACCCAAAAGGCAGATCGGGCCCTGGAACTTTTGAAGAAAACAGACGCACACTGGTTCTACAACACTCTGATGAAAATGCTCTGATTTACGGCGAATTTTCGAACTTTACCCGTACAAGAACGAGCACCAGTGAACATCAGCCCCTTCCGTTACCTCTATCCCGATTTTTCGCGCATTCCAGACGAAGCGGCCTTTTTTGATCAGGTGCGGTGGCTTTTTCCGGATCAGCGGGCTCAGGGCATTTACCTCGACAGCAACAACACCTCGTTGTTCGTTTACCGGATCAAGACCGCAACGCACATCTTTCATGGTCTTCTCGCGGCCATTGACATACACGACTACCTCAAGGGTCTGGTCAAAAAACACGAGAACACCCTGACCCGTCAGGAGGAAAACATCAGCCAACTGATGATCGAACGTCAGGCCATCATCAAGCCCGTGCTCATCACCTATAACGAAAACAAAAAAATCAAAGAGCTCATTGCAAAAAGCTTCCTCGGGGTCAAACCCAAATTCAAACTAAAATTTGAAAAGGACGACCAGATACATGAATTCTTTGAACTTACTGAAAAGAGCCGCATCGCCCAATTTCAAAAGGAGTTTAAATCCAAGGTCAAAAGAGCTTATATCGCAGACGGCCACCACCGCATGGCCTCCGTCGGCAAGCTGCTGCTAAACCATCCCGAGCTTGAGAAAAGGGGACTGAAGCACGTTTTATGTGCGCTATTCGATTTTACAGAACTTCAAATCTATTCGTACAACCGGATCATTCGCGCACTTGACCTGTTCAGTTTGCCGGAATTGGTCAAATTCCTGAGCAAGTATGCTGTGATCACGCCGCTGAAAAAGCCGAGAAAGAGCAAACAAAAACATGAAGTTGTATTGGTATCTCCAGCCAAAGCGTATGCCATTCAATGGAACAAAGACGTAATCCTGTATTTCAGGCAAAAGTATGGCATTGCCTTCGATATTGATATTTTCAACGAACTGTTGCTCCACGATCTGCTCAACATAGAAGATGTCCGGTCAAGTGACCGCATTGCATATGCGGAAGGAATCAAATCCGTCAGGACCATACTGAAGTCCCTGCAGGGTAAAGAAGACAGCATCGGTTTCATTTTTTATCCCGTATTGAAAAGAGATTTCGTAAAAGTGGCAGATAATCACATGGTGTTGCCACCGAAAAGTACGTGGTTTGAACCCCGCATTCGCAATGGTATCATTGTGCAGGACATCCAGCTCGATTCATTGCATACAAACGTTAGTTAGTTGACAGGTGATGCTTCGCAAGATCACATCTGACTGGATACACAACGGCATTGATGGCTTTGTCAGTGACCATTGCATCGTGCTGGATGAATCAGGGGTGATTGCCGGATTTCGCAAGCTGGATGAAAATGAGCTCCGGGAGTGCGTGTATTATCCCGGAATGTTGGTCCCCGGATTTATCAATGCACATTGCCACCTCGAACTATCTCATCTTCGTGGAAAATTTGAGACCGGTACGGGCCTGATCTCATTTTTAAAAAGTGTAGTCGCTTTCCGCGAAACAGATCCTGAAGACGTGATGCGGGCAATCGACGAGGCAGATGGCGAAATGCGGCGGGAGGGCATTGTTGCGGTAGGCGACATCTCCAATAAAACGGACACTGCCCAAACCAAACGCCGGTCGCCGGTCCATTACCATACGTTTGTCGAGGCGTTTGATTTTCTTCAGGAAGGCCTTGCTAAAAACATGTTTGAGCAGTACCGCAAGGTCTACGATGGTTTTGAGGGGATTCCAAGATCTTTGGTTCCACACGCACCTTACAGTGTGTCCCAACAACTGTTTGCGATGATTCGCGAATTTAGTTCCGGAGCATCCGGAATCCAAAGCATACACAACCAGGAGTCGCCAGAGGAAGACCAGCTCTTCATGACCGGCGGAGGGGCATACCGCGCATTCTGGGAATCTTTTGGATTCAGCATGGAGAACTTTCAGGCTTCAGGAAAGGATGCCGTTGCCTGCATTACCGGACAAATGGACCCGGGCCACCACCTGCTTTGTGTGCACAACACCTGTATGGATAGCGGTCAGATAAAGCGCATGATGGCATGGAACCCCGAAGTCAGTTTTGTAAGCTGTCCCAACGCAAACCTCTTTATTGAAAACCGTTTGCCAGACTATCGATCGTTCGTTAACTGTGGCGCCCGGATGGTACTCGGCACGGACAGCCTGAGTTCTAACTGGCGTTTGTCCATTTTATCGGAAATTCAAACCGTACTTCGATACAATTCGTGGTTGTCGCTGGAGGAGGTGCTCAAATGGGCCTGCTATAATGGCGCCGTTGCCCTGAAACTGGAAAGCGAACTGGGCTCATTTGAAAAGGGTAAGCAGCCGGGAGTCAACTGGATCCGCGACATCGTCATGGATAAAGGGCGCTTGCATCTGGGGTCGCGAGCGCAGGTCGTCCCCGTGTCCTGAGGACCCGGTCAGGGTTTGCGCACAAAAACCAGGCGGCACTGGTCGTGTGTCAGTTCGAACCCACCATCGGTTTGCGAAGTGATTTTGTAAGACCTGACTACCTTGTCCTGGTCGTCTTTCATCAGGAACTGGTCCCCCGAAACTTCCCAGCGCGAACCGACAAATTGAATTTTCCGCGCCACGGGAGAGTGGGTCACGATCTGACCGTCTGCAAGCAGCTCGACGTCCAGTTGGATCTGACGCACAAGTATCTCTGTAAAGTCGACGGCCTCTGAAGCCACATCGCCCGCCGCTTCTCCGAGGAGGATGCCCAGCTCACCGAGGTCCTTTCCAAAAGCGGTCATCGATTTGGCAAATGATTTGGCAAAATACTCCATGCGTCCCTGTGTGGTCGACGTGTCGATGAATGCCGTGTCTATTTTTTGGTCAACTTCGGTTTTAAAACGGGAAAGCTCCTCGCGTGCTTTTTCCATGGCCTTCGCCACCGTATCGTGGACGTGCTCTTTGTTGAATTTGTCGTGGTCGAGTTCGAGGTGAACAGAGTAGATTCCAGTCATTTCAGTGGATTTAATGGCTTTTCCGGCACAGGAGCCAATGGTGAGCATCACAGCAAACAGTCCGGACCTCAGGGGAGCACTTTGTTGAAAAATCATGAAGATCAGATTTCAAAACAAAATTACGGGCAGAATAATTCCCGGAGCTTGAAAAAAGCAAGCCGATCGGAAAGATGTTAAAGTTCCATCGGAATTAAACGGAATGCCCTTATTTTGAGTCAAAGTTTCCATATGAAACGAAGTGAATTTCTCAACAAGCTGCGCCTGCGAAGGCAAAGCTACGCAACACAGCCCCCGGCCGCACTGGAGCCATATACCGGACCCTGGACGGACCGGGAAGCGGGGCATCTTCTGAAGCGCCTTCAGTTTGGCACCACACCGGCTGCCATTCGCGAAACACAGTCCCGGGGCCTGGCCCAAAGCCTGGATGACCTGCTTCAGGTGGACGCGATTCCCGATCCCCCGGTCAATGTGTACAGTACTCCACAGTTGCCAGATCCCGACGTGCCTTTTGGAAAGACGTTCGTGAATGCTCCCATCAACCCGGCATTGCCTCTTGAATATTATCAGGCGCGCATCGACACCTTCAAAGCCTGGTGGGTTGGCAACCTCCTTCGACAAAAGGGCACCATCGCAGAAAAAATGACGCTTTTCTGGCACAACCATTTTGCTGTGGAGGCCGGGGTGGTTGGATATGCACAGGCCAGCCATCAGTATTACGCGCTGTTGCGCCAGAACTGCCTCGGGAATTTCAAGGACCTGACCAAAAAAATCACCCTCAATCCGGCGATGTTGCGGTACCTCAACGGTTATCTCAACAGCAAAACGGCTCCAGATGAAAACTATGCGCGCGAGCTGCAGGAGTTGTTTACCATTGGGAAGGGACCCGATTCAGCCTACACCGAAGACGACGTAAAGGCAGCTGCCCGAGTGCTCACCGGATACCGCATCAACCCGTTCGCCGTTCCGCTGAGCTACGTCTTTGATTTTACCCAGCACGATACGGGCAACAAAACCTTTTCTGCCTTTTACAACAACCGCGTCATAACCGGCAAGCCACTGAATCAGGGGGAACAGGAACTCGACGAACTGATCGATATGATCTTTTCGACAGCGGAAGCGGCTCGTCACATCTGCCGCAAGCTCTACCGTTTCTTTGTCTATTACGAAATCGACGACTGGGCCGAACAAAACGTGATCCGACCGCTGGCTGGGGTGCTGATCCAAAACAATTTTGAAGTCCGCCCAACCCTGGTAACTCTTTTCGGATCCGCACATTTTTTTGAAGAGCGCAGCTTAAACTGCGTCATTAAAAGTCCGCTCGATTATGCAGTTGGAATGTGCCGGGAGTTTTCCATTGCGTTTCCGGAACCCGTCGACGAAAACAGTCTGCGCAACCAATACATTGCCTGGGGCGGGTTAGCAAGCCTTACCGCATATCAGGGCCTCAACCTGGGAGATCCGCCGCTCGTTGCGGGTTGGCAGGCCTGGTACCAACAACCTCAGTATCACGAAATCTGGATCAACGCGGATTCCCTTGCCAATAAAAACCGCATGGCTGAAAACATCACGAGCCCGAATGGCTTGGAGTTTTTGGGAGTGCGCTTTAAAATCGATCCGATTGTTTTGACAAAACAACTGTCAAATCCTTTTGATGCGGCCAAACTCGTAGAAGACGCCGTTGCGCTGTTGTACAATTACCCGCTTTCCGCAGCGTCCTACGCCTATTTCAAAAACAACCTGGTGACGGGATTCCCCAACGACTCCTACTGGGGCGTTGCCTGGAATACCTATGTGAACAACCCTTCGGATCCCGCCGCGAAAAGCGTCGTCGAAACCCGGTTGAATGCACTCTACCGGGAAATCCTCTCCCAGGCGGAATACCACCTGTGCTGATGGTTAAACACGATCTTATGATTTGCCAAGCCAAGACAAATACGCCCAAATGAAACGTCGCAAATTCATCCAATCCGCAACTGCGGGACTTGTGGTGCCCACCGTTGTGGGTGGTTTTTCTGCAAAGGCCTATGCTGAATCCCCATTGCTCAACGCGCTGCTGCAACCCGGAACCGACACGGACCACGTCCTCGTTGTCATATACCTCAACGGTGGCAACGACGGACTCAACACCCTGGTTCCGCTCGACCAGTACGATCATTACGTGCGGGCAAGGCCTACGGTGCACCTTCCGCTTGCGGGCTTACTGCCGCTCAACGGATACGGATCGCTCGCCTTTCACCCCAGGCTCGGCGGCTTTCAGCAACTCTTCAACGAGGGTAAACTCACCGTCGTACAGTCCGTGGGTTATGCGAAACCCGATTTTTCACATTTCCGCTCGACCGACATCTGGGCAAGCGGTTCAGATTCCGATGAAGTGCTGGCGACCGGATGGCTGGGTCGCTACCTGGATTCTGAATTCCCGGGATTTCCCGCAGGGTATCCCAATGCGCAGAACCCCGACCCTCTGGCCCTGCAAATTGGTTCAAATCTTCCACTCCTGTTCCAGGGCCCCGCTGCGCAAATGGCCATGAACCTATCCAACCCGGATATTTTTGGCGCCTGGCCCTCGGGAATTGACGATCCGGCTCCCAACAACCCTTATGGTAAGGAACTGCAGTTCATTCGCACGATCAACCGGCAGTCAGCAACTTATGCGGATGCCGTACTTTCGGCCTTTTTCAAAGGCAATAACCTGGTAAGCTATCCGACCGGCAATTACCTGGCCGACGTGATGAAGGCCATCGCCCGCTTGATCAAGGGAGGGTTGAAGACGCGGCTGTACCTCGTCAGCGTAGGCGGATTTGACACCCATTCCGATCAGATCCTGGCTCAGGATAAAAAGGCAGAGGGGACCCACGGGAACTTGCTGAACATGCTGGGCGATGCCACTTTTGCTTTCCAGCGCGACCTGGAGGCCATGAAACTCGACGACCGGGTTATGGGAATGACCTTTAGCGAATTTGGCCGCAGGATCCGCGACAACGCCAGCGGCGGAAACGGGGCGGGGGGAACAGACCACGGAGCGGCTGCTCCAATGTTCCTTTTTGGTAAGAACGCCATCTCCGGTGTCCTGGGCTCCAACCCGGTCATTCCAGCAAACGTAAGCGTGAACGACAACCTGCCAATGCAATACGATTTTCGCTCCGTTTACACATCGGTACTGCAGCAGTGGTTATGCGTCCGGCAACCTGCCCTACAGTCAATCCTGCTGCGCGACTACCAATCACTTCCACTGGTGAAGGACGGAGGATGCGTAACGAACGTTCGTGAGTTAGGTTCCGGCGGCAAAAAGATCGACCTGCGAATCCTGACCAACCCCATGGTCGATCGAACGGAAGTTGACATGGTCAGTACGGGAGGACGCGCACTGCTCCAGCTTTTTGGCCCGATGGGTTCGGCAATCAAAACGCTGTACCGGGGGTCCCTGTCTGCAGGTAGTCACCGGGTGTCTTTCGAATCCGAAGCATTTCCTCCCGGGAATTACTACCTGAGATTTCAGCAGCAGTCGGATCAGGTGATCCGCCACCTGGTCATCGTCCGCTAAGCCAAGCTCAGTCCGGGCAATTCCCGGCAGACGCTCAATCTAGGTTCAGCACAAAGTCTTTTGGGCAGCTGATCCGGTATTTCAGCGCCAGTTTGCGGTCTTCTTTGGGTGACAAACGGAGGGTCCACCGCAGTTTTCCGGTTGTGGCATCCAAATGAGCACCGCTGATGTCGTCTGTCTTCACTTCGATTTCCTTTTGTGTGGACAGCGGCAACTGGTCTTCAACGATGATGTCGATTGGTGCCTGCTTGTTGTTCTTGATGCCGATCTCGTACCCCATCGCAATTTCTTTTTTATCGGAGAGAAATTTGTTCTTTGAAAAGTCTTTGATTTTCGTTCGGAGCAAAACGACATTCTTATCGCGCCCGAGAGAAAGGCGCAAAAAATCCTGGATGGTACGCGTATCGATGTAAACCTGACCCTGATAGGTTCCCTCGAAGAACAGCTGGGCTTCGCCGTTCAGCAATTCCAGGTCTTCCCAATCATGGATCTCCGCGGTAAGGAAAGCATCCGGATCGAGCTTGGGAACAGCCATGTAAATGTACTTAGCCGCAACGCTGGCCTTTTTAATGGCGACGTGAAAGGGTTTGTTGTTAGAAAGCACCGTATAAGGCAGGTCGATCGAGTAAATTCTGGAGGTGACTTGTTCTCTGGACGCGACGAGGTCTGCAACCCCATCGTTATCTTCTGCCATTGGGGCAGCCGCGACCTGATTTTGAATGTTGGCCCTGGTCATTGCCCGTTTTTGATCGTAAACAACAGGGGGTTGGTGGCGCAGGTACCAGGGTTGCAGAATTGGACGGTCGCCGCGAACCGTGGGATTCGCCGTTGAAAGTTGTAAGCGGACATTCTTCCAATCTTCCCCGGAATTTTGGTACACGCTGGCTTTGTAGGAAAGTTCGAGCGGAGACTGGATATCCCGCACGTGGATGTCGTAGCGCATTTCCCAGCTGGCATCCCAAACGAAATAGCTCAATTCAAAAACGGAGTTGCCCGATGATGCAGCCTTCGCCTGAATCACCAGTTCGCTGCTCGGTTTTGGCTGTTCACTGCTGAGCTCCGCGATCTGCCGGTTCAGGGTTTCGATTTCCTCATGAAGTTTCTTATCCTTTTTTTCGAGATCGTAGATTTTGGGAAGGATCTCCTGCAGGCGTGACCTCTGGTAATCCGAGAGCAGTCGCAGGTCTTCAAGTTTTGCGGTGTTATTGGGGACGGCAACGACCTGCACCTGGTTTTTGGCCAGGATGCTTTTCTCTGCCAGCAGTACCTGATGTTGCTGCTGCACCTTGGCCCGGTCGTCTGTCAGTCCGTCTCTTTTGCGGATGAGTTCCGCTGCAGCATCGGCATTGGGTTGGATGTAGTTGATTTCGTGTGTTACGCCCATGATGGTGATCCCTTCAGGGGCCCGCAACTGGATGCTGTTGGGATCGATGTTGGTAGCCAGTCCTTTTATCCTGAACTGCTGGTCGCCTGCAATGGTTCGGGTTTCGAGTTTTCGCTGAACCTGCGCACCTTCTAGAAAGACAGTTACATTGGTAATGTTGGAAGAAAGGATGCTTTGCGAATGCACAGCCTCAAGATTGGAAATGATCAAAATGGGGATGAATCGTTTCATGGTCGGCATTTTTTAAAAGAACGTCAGGAATCGGTGAATCGTCTCAAACCCCGCCTTCTTTGGAAATTGCTAACAATTCTTTCCCGGAGGTGCACGGCTTTAGAGGAGTGCCGCCCCGATGACCCCGGCGCTATCGCCGAGTTTGGGGCGCAGAAAAAGGGTTTTCAAATCGTAATTGAAAACATGTGGTTTGGCGACTTCCAGGGCGCGCTCATGCAGCACGTCCAGGTGGCCGAGCCCCCCACCGAGGACAACCGCATCCGGATCGATGATGTTGATGACCACGGCAATGGCCTTGCCAAAATAATGGAGCAGCCGGTCGATGGTTTCCCGGGCGGCGGGTTCTCCTTCCTGGTAACGGGCGTAAATCTCAGGCATGGGTAGGCTCCTGCCCGAAGCGGAAGCATAGAATTTTTCACAGGCGGGGCCCGATAAAAAGGTTTCAACGCAGCCTCTTTTGCCACAATAACAGGGATCACCGGTGGGATCGAGCACGTTGTGCCCCCACTCCCCGGCAATGCCGTGCTTGCCGTGGAGGACCTTGCCATTCGCCACCACTCCGGATCCTACCCCGGTACCCATAATGACCCCAAAGACCACTTCCGGCTGTGGAAGCCGTTCGGGTACGACCCCGTGCAGGCATTCTGCAATGGCAAAGCAATTGGCATCATTGGCCATGCGGACTTCCATGCCAAAGCGATGCTCGAGGTCTGCTTTCATTTTGCGGCCAACCAGCCCGAGGGTGTTGCTGTTTTTGATGCACTGGGTATCCTTGTCAATAATACCGGGGGTTCCAATCCCCAGGCGGCCGGGATGCAGCGACGTCTGTTGCTGCAGGGAATTCACCAGCCGTTCGATCTGGTCGAGTATGTGCTCGTAACCCGAAGCCGCTTCGGTTGGAACGCGCCTACGGTCGAGGATGCGCAACGGCCCACTTACATCGACGACAACTCCCTCGATCTTGGTTCCACCGAGGTCAATGCCCCATAATATGTCGTTTTCCATGCTGCCGGGTCAAAAGATGATGCGTATTGCCGAAGGAAGGATCTTTATCTGTACCGAATTTTTTTCGCCCCGGTATTCGCCATCGATATGGAAGTGCTGGCTGGAATCGAGCCGGATGTCGAGCTCAGTTTCACGCAAGTACTTGCTCAAAGGAGAACGCAGGACATTCCGGGAGAAAACCATAAAGATAAGCCCAGGAGCCTGCCAGAAGGTCGGCTTTTGGATGATGAGCACGTCCATGATACCGTCGCTTACGGAGGCCATCGGCGACACCACGGCGTTGTTGCCGAGTTGAGAGGAGTTGGCGATCTCTACCGACCATACGTCTTCAAAGCGTTTCCCGTTGATGGTGAGGCCGAAGGTCTTGCTTTTCGGATGCAAGGTAAAAGCCAGTTTGACGTAATTCCACAAACCTCTTTTGCCACCCAGACCAAAGAACCGGGTCACCATTGCGCTGAATCCAAGACCGCAGGTGTTGCAGCAAAACTGATCCCCGACCTGGAGGACGTCGAGTGGGTGGGCCTTCCCCGAAGCTAGCTTTTTAAGGGCCCCGTCGGGACGCATGGAAATGCCGAGGTGACGGGCGAGCCCGTTTCCGGAACCCGTAGGGATGATGGCCAGACTTGCCTTGCTGCGCAGAATGGCGGGAAGGAGCTCGCTGACGGTGCCGTCGCCGCCAACGGCAACGAAACAGTGTTCAGCGACGTCGCAGTATCCGGAAAGGATGCTCTTGCTATGGCCAGCGTACCGGGTATAGAGGATCTCGTAGCGCTCCGGGTGGAAATGCCTTTGGATGAGGGACTCCCACCTGCGGTGCTTTCTATTGCCCGAATTGGGGTTGATGATAAAGACGAAGCGCTCCGGATGCATGGGAAGGCCAAAAGTACGGGAAATTGCAGATTTGGTCAGGGGTTGCCTGCCCATCGGTAGCGAGGGGGACCTGGTCCGGAAGACAAGCCGATTCGTCGAAATCATGCATTATTTAGAACTATGTATAGCATAGTACCTGTTTATGTAGTAAATTTGCCCCATGATCAACACCGAAAATGCCATTGCACAAATGAAAAAGGGGGTGCTGGAGCTCTGCATCCTGAGCATCATCGAACGGGGTGAAGCGTATCCATCGGACATCATCCGCCAGTTGAGGGATTCCGACCTCATCGTCGTGGAGGGTACACTTTACCCCATATTGAACCGGCTGCGCAGCAGCGGTTACCTGGAGTACCGTTGGAGGGAGTCGACCAGTGGCCCTCCGCGCAAATACTTTGCCATCACGGATCCGGGCAGGGCTGCCTTGGAAACCCTCCGGCAGAACTGGAGCCAGTTCGTCCATAGCGTCAACCAATCCATCCTTAATCAATCAGCACATGAATAAGATCCATTACATCAACGTTGGGGGTTATCCCTTTTCCATCGACGAGGATGCTTATAGCATACTCGACGAGTACATGTCATCTCTCGATCGCCACTTCAGCAAGTCTGAGGGACACAACGAGATCATGCAGGATATCGAAGCGCGCATCGCCGAGTTGCTGCAGGAATCCCTTGGGGGGGAGCGCATTGTGCAGCGTGCGGTGGTCGATAAGGTCGTGGGCATCATGGGTACCCCCGAGCACATCGCCGGATCGGAGGAGGCTGCTCAGGCTTTTTCATCAGGTTCAGGCGAACAGCGTTATTATACCGGGAAGCGCCTTTACCGGGATCCCTACGACAAAAAGATCGGCGGTGTGTGTTCCGGGATTGCGCATTACTTTGGCATCGAAGACCCTACTTGGGTGCGTGTTGCCTTTGTGTTTTTCGGCCTCTGGGGTTTTGGGATCCTCCTCTACCTGATCCTCATGGTCCTCGTTTCCGAAGCGGTCAGTCCGTCGGAGAGACTGGCCATGAAAGGCAAACCCATCAACATCCAGAACATAGCCGACAAATTCGAAGAGGAATTTGATGATTTTTCCGACCGCGTAAGCGAATGGAAAGAGAAATGGTCGCAGAAGAGGCGCCGCAAGAAATACCGCCGTTACTAGAATTTAAATAATATGGGGAGTTGCCCAAAAACTAACGTATGTTAGTTGAAGGAAGTTCGCCATAGTGGCGGCTGCTCATCAGCAGGTTTGAGGGACTGGAATATGTTGCCGAAATATTTTCCTGGGTGAAGGCAGAGGCCGTTTCGCCACAAGCGATAAGCCTGTGGTTGATGAGGATGACGCGGTCAAAATACCGTTGCACGCTTTCGAGGTCGTGGTGCACCACGAGGATGGTCTTGTTTTCAGCAGCGAGTCGCTTGAGAATTCCGATGATGCGCTGTTCAGTTTTTACATCTACCCCAACAAAAGGTTCGTCGAGCAGGTAAATGTCGGCATGCTGACAAAGGGCCCTTGCCAAAAAAACCCTTTGTTGCTGTCCACCGGAAAGTGCGCCAATCTGACGGCGGGCGAGTTGTGCGATGTCGAGTTGATCCATTGCATCCGCAATGAGCCGATGGTCTTCGGCGCCGAAGCGTTGGAGAAGCCGTTTATGTGGATACCTGCCCATGGCAACCACGTCGTAAACGGTGGCGGGAAAATGCCAGTCCACTTCGTCCTTTTGGGGAACATAGGCAATGCGGGTGACCATTTCACTGGCCGGACTACCGAATACCAGGATCTGACCGGAGCTGACGGGAGCCTGCTGGAGTATGGCTTTGAACAGGGTCGATTTGCCTGCGCCATTGGGTCCGATCAAACCGTAGATGCATCCTGATTCAATCTGTAAAAAGATATTGGACAACACGCGCTTGCCTTCGTAGGCTACGGACAATCCGTTGATTGCTATGGGAAAGGGGCCGTTCATCGGTTTGACTTTTTAGCAAGGAGGAAGATGGCGGCGACCATCATTGCCACCACCAGTCCAACGGCAAAAATCAGCAATCCCCGCGAAGTTTTCGGCCGTTCCTCAGCCTGTACTCGGGTCTTTGCACCATTACCGGCAAGGGCACCAGCAATCACATCCGTATTGGATCGGAGCATTCCGGTGTACGTCGATGCCGTCGTTCCTTCCTCCCCAAGGGAATCGGCAAACAGTTTCCCTCCGATGCGGGTGTTGTTTTCGGCACCGAGCTGTTGCATGAGTTTGGGGTTGATCGTGCTTTCGATGAAAATGGCAGGGATGGCGCGTTGACGGATCAGCCGGGCAACTTCGAGAAAGCTGCCGGAGGGAACGTCTGCTTCGGTAGATGTGCCCAACAGCGATTTGACCTCCAGGCCATAGCGTTTTCCATAATAATGAAATGCATCGTGGCTGGTGATCAGCACGCGCTGATCGGGCGCAATGCGATCCAGCGCGGAGCGGATGTATGCATCCATCTTGCGCAGTTCTTCGAGGTATTTTTGCAGGCGGGTGTGGTAGTGGTCGGCGTGGTCGGGATCCAGTGAGACAAGCGCCCTCGCGATGTGTTGGACATAGACCATTCCGTTGTTGGGATCCATCCATGCGTGAGGGTCCGTAGCATTTTTAAATTCCGGATTGGAAATGGGTTCGATCCCTTCGGTGAGCAGGACTTGCCGTGCCTGGCCACCAGCGGACCGGATGAGTTTTTCAAGCCAGCCTTCAAAGGTGAGGCCATTGACCAGGATGAGGTCGGCCCGGTTGACTTTGCGAAGGTCTGAAGGAGTAGACTCGTAGAGGTGTGGGTCTGAGCCAATGGGAACGATCGTTTCCACTTCGATGAATTCGCCCCCGATGGCGCGTGCCATGTCGGCCCAGATGGAGACGGTTGCCAGCACTTGCAGCTTTGAGGCTGCGCTGGAGGTCATGGCGCATGCAGTGAAAAGCAGGATCAAAAATCGCACCATGCCATCAGGATTTTACGAAGAGTTCCTGGGCCGTCTGGTGGCTTATCCAGACCGGCTCAGAGCCGGGAATTTGCAATCGATATGAGCGGTCGTAGGCCTGGATGGACAGGATTTCAAATTCGGCTCCCGGCTGAAGGCGCAAACCGGAGAGGTAGCGCAAAAATTGCGGCTCGTGAAGTCTGACTCCGACCAGCGTATACGTATGTCCCGGATCGCTGATGGCCGCGAGGCTGCGTTGCGACCGAAGGGTAAATCTTCCCAGTTCATTGGGGATTGGGTCGCCGTGAGGATCGAATCGGGGATTTCCCAGGTACCGGTCCAGGCGTTCGACGAGTTCTGACGAACCAACGTGTTCGAGTTGTTCGGCCAGGTCGTGGACCTGATCCCAGGCAAATCCCAGCTTTTCAGCCAGGAAGACTTCCCATAGGCGATGTTTGCGGATGAGGTCAAGGGCTTTCGCCTGCCCGTCCCTCGTGAGTCGCACGCCATAGTATTTTTGGTGGTCCACCAGTCCCTTGCGGGCCAGTTTTCTGAGCATGGAGGTTACGCTGGCCGGACGCGTGCCCACCTCACGGGCGATTTCCTGGGTACTAACCGAGGGGTCGGCGATAATTTGCGTTAATTTGTAAATCGCTTTGAGGTAGTTTTCCTCTGCGAGGCTTTGCATAAAATAAATTTTAGACAAAGCTAATATTTAATTTTAATCCGACAAATAAATGGACGAATCCTTTTCATTGCTCACCGACATTATCCGGCGCAGGCGGTCGGAATATCCCTCAACCTATCAGGCAGGTGCCATTGACGAAGCGCTCATCCAGGCCGTGTTGGAAAATGCATGCTGGGCACCCAACCACAAGCGCACGGAGCCATGGCGCTTTGTGGTCATCCGCGGACCCAAGAGGGAATCCTTGTCGCTGTTCATGCAGGATCACTTCAGAAAGCAGGCCGGCGACGCATCACCTGACCCGGTTAAGTTGAAGCAGGCCGGGGAGCGCCCTCTGCAGGCCGATACCGTCGTGGCCATTTGCATACACAGAAGTGCTGCCGATGTCATTCCTGCCTGGGAAGAAACCGCTGCCGTGGCTTGTGCCGTACAAAACATGTGGCTGAGTTGCACGGCCTTGGGCATCGGGGCTTATTGGGCAAGCCCTTCTGTGATCGGAAGTCTTGGCGGGTTTTTAGGGCTGACGGATGGGGAAGAATGTCTGGGATTGTTCTACATGGGCTGGTCCGGGCAGCCGGGACCTGAACGAACCCGGAAACCCCTTGCCAGCGTTTGCCGGTGGCTTTAGCCCTCCGGCCAGGAACCTTTTCGCTAAAGATTATTTATACTAACGAACGTTCGTTCGTATTTTAGTCAGGTTCCAATGGGCAGTTGAATACCCTGGAATCAGCCCAGGCCATACCGCCCGGTCAGGGAATCCCGGAACAGCGGCCATTCCGGAGGGAAGTAGGTCATCGCGGCGAAGAGCAGCGCAAGCGCTGCCAGCCCCCACCAGGAAAGCGTGGCGACAATTCGCCCTAAATCCGGTTTGAGCATGAGCCAATAAGCCAGGTACTGTCCCGTTGCAACGGCAACGAAGTACAGGGAGATGTCGGCCTACAGGACGTTGTCACCGAGCAGGGACGTATAGACATAGAAGCCGGCGACGATGCAAACCCCCTGTACCAGTACGGCGGCAATGCGGGAAAGCGCATAATTGTTCCAACGCTTTCCAGCCAGGGGAAATTCAACGGCGCTGAAAAGCAGCATTCCCCAGTACCCGAGTTTTAGATGCTCCCAAATGCTTTCGTTGACGGGGGCCCAGGGGGCCACCAACGGAGATTGGTTTGACCACGGGTAGGCAAAATGCAGCAGGGAGCCGGCGATCCCTATGACAATAAATCCTGCACCGCTGCTGTTCCTGATCGCGTGTTGCTCTGATTTGCTCATGTTGCCATGTGTTGTTGTCAAATTCTGTTCCAAAGGGGTTTTGCAACCATGTGTCGCCAGCCCTGTAAGCTTATTTCAAATCCTGCTCCGTCATCCAGATTGCATCCTGGAGGATCGCACTGTCCGTGCTGATTCCTTTTCCTAGAGCCTTTTCCCGGATTTGTTTCATCCAGATGGAATCGGTGGGAATGTAGTCCATCAGCGCATGGACTTTTTTCCAGAACTCGGCGGGGCGCACCTCCCCGCTTTCCAGCATCGCTCCGGCAATTTCAAAAAAGCCCCAGCCCAATTCAGAAAGTTCTGCATCCGTGGCCATAACCACGACCAGATCGCAGATTTCGAGCTCGCGCGCCAGAAGCTCTTTGGACATTCCCTTTAAAGATCCTGTAGGATAGCTGCCCCATGCTGATGAAGAAAAACACCAATGGGAATTTCGGTCAAAGCATTGTCCAATGCCAATATGAACCAGTGGAAGGTAACTGCCATCTGAAAGGACAAATACACTGGGTCGACGGATGATGTGCGCTGATCCACATCCATAGGTCGGGTAGTGGTTTGGATCCTCCCCGATGGGAAAAATCAGGTTGAGTTGCCTTTCCAGGTCGTTTTCTTCGAAGGGGGCCCCAGGATATCCATGTTCTTGCAGCAGGAGATCAGGTGCTTTGCGTCCGAGCATCTGGTGAATGCATCGCAGCAGCGAATCGGCGGCAAGTTTTGCGCCGCAATGCGTCATGAATTGGCCCCTCTTGCTGAACGGTGCGCAACGCGTGATGTCTTTGGCGACGGTAAAAACCGGGTGAAAGTCGATGTACTCCAATCCCTTGCCATGCAATGCTTGGAGTGTGCGCGCATAATTTCCTGTTCCGCTACCCAGGCCGCTTTCATCCGGCAAGTATTCCGGATGAAAGCGGGCCTTGCTGACGGCAAAAACGATGAGCAGGTCCTTTCCCTGGGCGCGCAACAATTCCCGGATTTCAGCAGCCCGCTGCAGTCGGCTTTCAATGTAGTCTCTCTCTATGACATCCCTTCCATGGTAGGTCTTGACGTCTTCGGTCGCAAACAGGTATCCATCGCGACCGCGCACCACCAACGGGGCATTGATCCTGTTAAAAAGCCAGTAGTCAAGCTGATTGTGCAGGCGCACGAAGCCAGGCCGAAATCCAAAACCACGGTGCAGGAATCGTTCGCGATGGTATTGGTAGCGGCCGCTCCACCAGTTGTTTTCGTTTAAGGTGGGCACTGCGAAAGCCGCTACGTCGGAATGAAGCGGTTTCTCAGACATGAATTGAAAGCTGCCCTGCAGCCACGGTATGAAGAGCAGCCCCAGCAAAAGGGAGTACAGTTTCTTTTCGATCTTGTTGCCACCCTTCATGCGATCAAAAATGGAAGGTAGAAAGCCATGGAATGTCCTGTGCGGAGATCTTCGAAATGCACAGTGCGAAAAGGACCAGGGTACAGAACATGATGATCAGGTGCTGTCGCATAGTAAAATGCCCCGAATCCAGGAGCTCCTTCAGCGATTTTCCTTTTGGATTGTAACCAAAGACAATCCATGCGGCACACAGCAGCGCAGTGATCGCAAACGCCGGATCCGGGACTATGGCCTGGGAACCCCCTGCTGTCCACAACCTGAGCAGGTATTCCTGGGCTTGATCAAGGGTTTCTGCCCGGAAGAGCACCCAACTGTGTGCCACGATGGTAAAAATCCAAAGTACTTTGATGACATGCGGAACACCCGATTTAAAACGCGCATAGAGGCGATTTAACCACAGCCATTCGACGGTGAGCCAACAACCAATAAAAACACCCCATGCGAGTAAGTTCCAGGATGCACCATACCACAGGACGGTGGCCCCAAAGACGGCACCGGAGACTAAATGACTTTTCCATTTGTTGGAACCATATCGGTCAGTCGGATTGAGCAGGTAATGATTCATCCAGCGGTTCAGGCTTACGTGCCACCTTGTCCAGAAATCTGAGATGCTGTTGCTGACATAGGGATCATCAAAATTTTTTGGAAAGCGAAATCCAATGATTCTGCCCAGGCCGGAGGCCATATCTGAATAACCGCTGAACGCGAAGTAGAGCTGAAAACTGAGCGCGAGCATGCCCAGCCATGCCGTCCCGGAATGCAGCTGGTGCACATCCGAGGAAAAGGCTTTATCCGCAAAATTTCCCATGGGTGCGGCGAGCAACGCGATTTTGGAAAGTCCGATGACAAACCGGTACCAGCCTGCCATTCGGCCGGCGTGCTGGTGCTCTTCAACGCGGTCACCCATTGGGTTGGCGATGGAGTGGTAGGGGAGGATGGGGCCTGCAATCAGGCGGGGAAACATCAGGAGGTAGGTCATATAGTCCTGTAGTCTGGACATCGGTTGCCGTTCTTGTCGGTAAACATCAACGCTGTAACTGATGGCATCGAACGTAAAAAATGAGATGCCGAGGGGAAGCAGGGTTCCTGTCCACCAGGTAAAATTCATCTCGGCACTTTTCAACATAAGCCTGACCGGGTCGGTGAAATGTCCGGTGTACATGCACATCAGCAGCAGGCCGGCGCTGGTTAAGACGGACGATATCAGCAGGAGTTTGCGATGCAAAGGGTTCTTCGAGGCACCCATGCGTCGAACCAGGTAAAACACCAAGGCCATTGACGCCAGCACAACTAAAAGGAAGCGGGGTGACCCCCATAGGTAAAAAAGGATGCTGAAGGAAAGTATGACCAAATTGCGAAAGGGTTTGCCCAATAAGGCGTAAATCAGCAGGAAGGCCGGCAGGAAGTAGAACAGGAAAGCAATGCTGTTGATTACCATATTGGATTTACGCCTTAAGGGGATTTCTCAAAATGCCCCATGGTGCCGGTTTATCTGTGCAGGCACTCGCCCCACACAAAGTTCGCTTTACAGGAGTTCGCTGCAAATTAAACAATGATTGGTTCACATGGCTTCCTGCAACGCGCCTCGCCATCTTTCCAGAATTCAGTTTGTCATCCCCACGTAGAAAAGGGAGCTGGTCCATTTCATAAAAGCAGCAAACTGAAAGGAATGGGCTTGCCCTTCATGCAGCAATTTCCGGATTGCCCGCTAGCACGATCACCCATTCCCCCGATAGGTTAGCCGTTTGAAGGGCTTGGACGATTTCGCCAAGAGTGCCGGTAAAATAGGTTTCGTGAAGTTTAGAGATCTCTTTGGCAAAGCACGCCTTTCGTTCGGGGCCAAAGGCTTCTGCGAGTTCTGCAGCGCAGCGTTCGATCCGATGGGGTGATTCGTAGAGAACTACCGTAACCGGCAAGTGTGAGAGCCATGCCATCTGGCTTTTTCTTCCTTTTCGGTGCGGTAGGAATCCGTTGAAGAAAAACTTGTCGCAGGGCAGACCGGAGGCGACCAGCGCCGGGACAAATGCAGTTGCACCCGGCAGTGCCACGACGGGGATTCCCGCTTCGCGGCAAGCCTTAACCAGCAGGTACGCCGGGTCGGAGATCCCTGGGGTCCCGGCATCCGTAACCAAGGCAATGCGCTTGCCTTGCCGGAGCTGGTCGATGATGAGGGGCCAGGTTTTGTGTTCGTTTTGGCTGTGGAAACTCCTGAGATTGTTCTCAATCCGGAAGTGCATCAGCAATTTGTTGCTGACGCGGGTATCTTCGGCCAGGATAAAATCGACCGAAGAAAGGACCCCTAGGGCTCTGGGTGTCATATCAGAAAGGTTGCCAATGGGCGTCGGCACCAGGTAGAGGCATGGTTCCTGGGATGCGGGCGGATCAACCTTTCCCGAATGGCGACTCATGAGTTCATTTCGGAGAGCACAAAGCGGTACTGTTCCGTGATTGGGTTGGCCAACAATTTGGAGCAACTGTCTTCGACGATGTGGTTTGCGGCTTGCTCATCGGCGGCTTCCACCAACATTTCGATGTGTTTGCCAATGCGCACGTCGCTGACGCCATGGATGTCGAGGTAGTGCAGGTTATTGGCCACGGCTTTGCCCTGTGGGTCGAGCAATTCCCGGTGTGGCATGATGTCGATATGAGCTTTAAAAGTTTTCATGCATGCTGGCGTTTGAAGTGATGGTCGGGTAGGAGCAAGCTGAGGATCACGTGCAGTAAAACGCCCAGACTGAGGGCGCCGGCACCAATCCAGGGTATGAAGATTAAGCTGCCTGCCCCAATCAACGGTATGTAACCGTATTGTCGCATCCAGCTTTTGCGAAAATGGTATTTGATGATTTTCAATCGGCTCACCATGAGTATGGAAAAGAGCAGGACACAACCGAGAAAAAAGAATGGGTGAAACAGAATGCGTTCCACTACTGGTAATTTTGCTTCCATTCCAAGCATGCCCGCGAAAAAAAGCCCACTGGCCGGTACCGGCAATCCGGTGAAATAGGGCAGGGATTCGCCGGCGTGGACGTTGAAGCGGGCGAGGCGGAATGCGGCCATGATGGTGAGCGAAAACGCAAAGAAAGGAATCCAGCTCATGGCCGGGTGTGCACTTTCCAGGATGCCAAACGCGATCATTCCGGGGACCAGTCCGAAGCTGACCACATCGGACAAGGAGTCGAGTTGAACTCCAAGGGCGCTGTTCTTGTTCATTTTGCGGGCGACAAATCCGTCGAGCAGGTCGGCAACGGCTGCCAGTACCAGGAAATAGATGCACCAGTCCGCATTCCCTTTTTGCAGGCTTACCAGTGCGCAGCATCCGAAGAGCAGGTTGCAGGAAGTGAATAAATTGGGAATGGTAAACATGAGTTCCGTATCCGGTACAAAAGTAATCCTTCTTCCACTTTCCTATGGGCCGCGGTGACGAATTGCCAGCCCTGCCCAAATTTGGTAATTTTGTGGTCCATTTGCGGCCGCCCGACGAAATTCCCTTGCCGGGGTGTCTAAAACCCGCAAAAAAGCGTTTAGGTCTAAAGTATTTTCATGAAGAGGTATTTCATTTTGGTGCTCGCGACGTGCAGTCTGACGCAGATGGCGTTTGCCCAGCCCTCCAATGATTTTTGCAACAACCCGGTCATCATCGGCGATGTGACCAAGTATTGCAGCCAGGTCGGGGAGTTTACCAACGTTGGGGGAAGTCCATCGGGTTACGGTTCTGCAACCTGTTGGACGGGTTCAAATGCAGATGTCTGGTTCAGGTTTCGGGCATTTTTTACCGATGTGAGCATTACGGTCGTAGGAATCAACAACCGCGGTGGAATTCCGGGTGGAACCCTCGCGCGTCCGATGGTGGCGCTCTACCGGGGGGTCTGCGGCGGAACGATATCAGAACTCAAATGCGGTGTCGACGCCGGGGCCAACGGCATCGTGAACATTTATCAGGGAGGCCTGGTCGTAGGGGCTGAATACTTTATCAGGGTCGATGGGTTGAACAACGCCATGGGGACCTTCCAGTTGTGCATCAACAATTTCAATCCGCCGGCTAAGGCCGAGCAGGATTGCCCCAGGTCAACGGTGCTTTGCGATAAATCTCCGTTCGTCGTTCAGAACCTGACCGGAAGCGGGCTATTCCCGGATGAAGCAAACGATAGTTGCCTGGGCGACAATTCGATCACCAATTCCGAATCGTCATCGGTGTGGTATTCCTGGGTTGCCGCCAACGACGGAACCCTGGTGTTTACCATCGTGCCAATCAATCCCTCCGACGACATCGATTACGCGCTCTACGAGCTACCAGGGGGCATCCACAATTGTGCAGACAAACAGGTTTTGCGATGCAATGCTACGGCACCCCCATGTGCCGGCCCGACGGGCTTGAATTTTACAGACACCGACACAGTCGAAGACCTGAACTGCAACAGTGGCGAGAATGGATACTGCAAGTACATCGACATGGAGGCCGGTAAAGCCTACACCCTGATCATCAACAATTTTACCAATACCGGTACGGGCTTCTCCATTGAGTGGGGAGGAACGGGTGAGTTTTTGGGTCCGGATGCGAAATTCGGCATCGAACCGCCAACGGGATTGCGCTGTGAGACGGATTTCCTGGTGATCGACTCCTCGACCATAAGCCAGGGGACCATCCTGCGATGGACCTGGAACTTTGGCACGGATGCCGTTCCTCAAACGGCCAACGGCAAAGGCCCGCATTCGGTGCGTTACAATTCGGTCGGTGAAAAGTACATAACCCTGACGGTCGAAACGAGCACTGGTTGCAAACTAACGGACATTCGCCGACTGGTCGCTGAACCCTGCTGCGAAGACCTTCCTACGTTGGGCATTCAGTTGGACAGCTTCAGGAACCTGCGTTGTTTCGGATCAAACGACGGGATGATCGCCGTAAGTGGCCTGCAGGGTTCACCTTACCAGGAAGATATCGGAGGGGTCATTACCAATTATTACCTGTACCGGCTCGACGGGCAGGAATTCAGTCCCACCAACCGATTTACCAATCTGCCGCCTGGCAGGCATGTCGTCTACATTCAGGATCGCAAAGGATGTCTGGATTCGCTGGAGGTCGTCATCCTCGAACCGGAGCGCATCGTACCAAATGCCGGTACGGACATCGAAATTGAGCTTGGCGATGAGATCTCGTTGAACGCTTCAGCCGTTCCGGCCGGGATTTATCAGTTCGACTGGTACCGGGGCGACAGCATCGAATGCACCACTTGCCAGAATACGCGGGCAGTGCCGTTCAACGACGGCTATTATGCCGTGAAGGCAACAGATGCCAACGGGTGCGAAGGCGTCGATAGCATATACGTACGCGTGAGAAAGGATTACCAGATCTATCCCCCCAACGTATTCAGCCCAAATGGGGATAACATCAACGACGTATTTTACGCGAGCGGCAGCAAATCCCTTTCAAACATCGACGAAATGCTGATCTTCGATCGCTGGGGCAACGTGCTTTACCAGGGGCTTGACCTTGCGCCCCGCGATGCCACCAAAGGCTGGGACGGAAGGGCAGACGGGTCATACTGCATTCCGGGAGTTTATGTCTTTCAGATCAAAGGAAGGTTTCTCGATGGATTCGTGAAAACTGTGAGCGGCGATCTAACCCTGCTGCGATGAAGTTTGAAAGGAGGATTCCGGCACTTCCCATGATCTTGTGTGCACTGTTCGCATCTTCATGTGCGGAGGAAAAGCCTGAATTGTCGGATCTGGAGGCCGCTTCACTGAATAACCGCGAACGCTTTGAGCAGGTAGACATTCGCTACAGCGATTCGGCGGCACTCCAGGTGAGGATCAAGGCGCCGGAAATGATCAGGTACGCAGATCCCGGTGATTTAAAGGAGGAATTCACCAAAGGATTTTTTGCGATGTTTTATGATAAATCGGGATCCCTTCGCAACACCCTGTCTTCAAAGTACGCCCTGCGAGTCCATACTGAAGGCAAAACGTACATGAAAGACAGCGTGCGCTTTTCAGACGCAGATGAAGCAGTACTCATCACCGCAGAATTGGTTTGGAATGAGCGCAATGGCACGCTCTACACGGATAAATTTGTCCGCATCCTGCGTAAGGATGAAGTGTTGCAAGGCTATGGGTTCGAAACCGACCAGAATTTCAGGAAGGGTACCATACGATCCATCGACGCCATCATTCCGGCAGAAAAGCTGTTCCGGGAAGATCAATGATGCAGGTCATAACATCTCTGCAGCTGCGAAGGGTCCTGACCCCATCAAACCTGGCCATCTTCCCACACCGTTTAATTTGACGTAACTTTGCCGTTGCATGGATGCCATTGTAATCCTTTTTTTTCTGCTGTTGTCTGCCCTGTTTTCGGGTGCGGAAATTGCTTTTATCTCTGCCAATAAGTTTGCGGTTGAAGTCAAGAAGAATCGCGGAAGCGGGAGTGGCCTCATTCTGTCGTCTTTTTACAGCAACCCCAACCAGTTCATCGCTACGATGCTGGTGGGAACAAACATAGCCAATGTAGTGCTAACCTTGTTGCTGACCCGTTTTTTTGAAGAAAGCCTCGTGTTTCTTCCACTGGGAGCGGGCCTGATGATTTTTCTAAACACCTTTCTCGTTAGCCTGGTGATCCTGGTTTTTGGCGAGTTTGTCCCCAAGATATTTTTTAGATTGTACGCCAACCGGGTCCTTCAGCTTTTTGCATATCCCCTGTTATTCCTGCACAAGCTGCTCTACATTCCTTCGCGTGCACTCACCAATCTCTCAGCGTGGATCATACGCACTTTTCTGAGGCAGCCGACAGCAAATTTGAGTACGGACTTTTCTTCCGTGGACCTCGAGCATTATCTCGAGGGGCCGATCGACATCGATGGCAATGAGGTTGATGCCAATATTTTTAAAAATGCACTGACCCTGAAGCAAACGCGCGCAATCGAGTGTATGGTTCCTCGGACAGAAATGGTCTATGTCGATGTAACAGATCCAATCGGTGAGGTTGTCCGCGTATTTTCGGAGTCCAAGCTTTCGCGCATCATTGTGGTTGATGGAGACATTGACGAGGTTCTGGGCTACATCCACCACCAGCAAATGTTTAAGCATCCCCGGGACGTGCGGTCCATACTGATGGAAATGCCCTTCGTTCCGGAGACCATGAACATTTACGACCTGATGCTGCGCATGAACCTGCAGCATTTGTCCATTGCCTGTGTTGTCGACGAATTTGGCGGCACCTCCGGCATCATCACCATGGAAGATATCCTGGAAGAAATCTTTGGGGAAATCGAAGACGAACACGACAAGGAGGAATTCATCGAGCAGGAAATCGCTGATGGAGAATTCATTTTTTCGGGCAGACTCGAACTGAATTACCTCGAAGAAAAATACGGCATATCGCTCCCGGAGGGAGAGTACCATACCCTTTCAGGATACCTGGTTACCAGCCTTGGAACCATCCCTGAGCAGGGAGTTGCCATAGAGCAGGATGGATTTCGCTTTGTGCCGGAACTCGTGAGCGATACGAAAATTGAAACGATCCGCGTAGTGCTGATGTGAGACATCCGCCCGGCCCCGGCTTGGTACGCCCCCCTGAAATGTGCACGGATGTTACCTGGGTACGTGACGGCGGATGCGAGTCCCCTTTTTGTCGAACCAAAGTTCGTCCTTGCAGGCAGGGTCGCCATTGTAATTGAAAGTGATTTCTTTTCCCGAGGGAATCAATTTCAACGAATGTACCTCGATACATGCGTTATCCGGGTCGTAGATGTACTCAGCGTTGGGACGGTACGAATGGTTGTACAGCGAGCCGTAGCCGAGGGCAATGGCGGCCTGCTCGTCGTGGTCTCCCCATAAGAAATAGTAATCGTGAAGTTCGGTTTCGTGGATGATGCTCACCTCGGTTTGAGGGATGATGATTACCGGACAGATCTCAATGAGCGTCCCCGCTGGTATATCGGATGCGCAAAAAACGCCCCGGCCCTTGTTGCGGACACTGGCGATGTATAGACCGGACAGGCGCTGCATGCTGAGCAAAAACGGATTGGCGGTAAATTTATTAGCTTTGCACAGGTTTTGTTGCGTATGCAGGACGTAAAATTGTTTTCCGGTACATCTTCCAGGGCACTTGCCGAATTGATTGCAGACCATTACGGCTATTCGCTGGGGGACCTTGTCCTGCAGCGGTTCAGCGATGGAGAGATGCAACCCATCATCAACGAATCCGTCCGGGGCACGTATGCCTTTCTAATTCAGTCGACCTACGCGCCTGCGGAAAACCTGTTTGAGTTGTTGTTGATGATCGATGCCGCTAAAAGGGCTTCGGCAGGATACATTACGGCGGTCATACCGTATTTTGGATATGCGCGCCAGGATCGCAAGGACAAGCCGCGCGTACCCATATCGGCAAAATTGGTTGCCAACCTGCTCCAGGCGGCTGGGGCCAACCGGATCATGACCATGGACCTGCACGCCGACCAGATCCAGGGCTTTTTCGACATTCCGCTGGACCACCTCAAAAGCGAAGCCATCTTTATGCCTTTTCTCGAATCCTACATGAAGGAGAACACGGTGTTTGCCTGTGCCGACGTTGGCGGAGTCAAAAGGGCACGATTGTATTCCAAGCACTTTGGCAAGGACCTGGTGATCTGCGATAAATACCGCAAACGCGCAAACGAGGTCGAGGGGATTACCGTGATCGGTGATGTTAGAGACCGGGAGGTCATCCTGGTCGACGACATCGTCGATACGGCCGGAACCCTGTGCAAAGCCAGCGAAGCCCTGGTCGAAAAGGGGGCCTTGGACGTAAAAGCCGTTTGTACCCACCCCGTTTTGTCCGGGAAGGCCTTTGAGATTATTGAAGCGAGCCGGATTTCCGAAATGATCGTCACCGACTCCATACCGGTCAAGCGCAGCAGTCCAAAAATCAAAATCCTCACCTCGGCAAAGCTTTTTGCCAAAGCCATACGCAATACCCACGAACACCGGTCCATCGAAGCCCTTTTTGTGGATAAATAATTTCTCGGCAGTTTTTTCTACCTTTGCGCTCCCTTTTTGAGGGATTTTGAAAATTTTAGCTCATGGAGACCGTAGTCATCAACGCCACAAGCCGCAAAGCAACCGGAACCACCGCTTCCGGTCAGCTTCGCCGGGAAGGGAAAGTACCCTGTGTACTCTATTCGAGTGAAGGCACCGTGCAATTCTGTGCAGATCCCGCAGAACTCAGAGGCCTGCTCTATACCCCCAAGTTCAAGGTAGCCGAAATCGTGCTCGATGGTGCCACACACCGGTGCATCCTCAAGGAAGTGCAGAACCATCCGGTTACCGACCAGGTGATCCATGTCGACTTCCTGAAACTGGTCAAAGGAAAAAAGGTGAAGGTCGACGTACCTGTGGTACTTACCGGCGCTGCCGTAGGCGTAAAGTCCGGTGGTAAGCTCGTACAGCGCATCCGCACGGTAAAAGTGAAGGCAGCCTCCGAAAACATCGTACCCGAACTCTTTCTCGACGTCAGCCAGCTCGACCTGGGCCAGACCCTCCGGGTAAGAGACATCCAACCCGTAGTCGGAGTGGAAATTGTCAATCCGGGCAGCACTCCGGTGGTTGGCGTGGAAATTCCCCGGGCACTGAAGAGCGGAATGGCCGAAGAAGCCAAAGAATCCGCCAAGAAGTAAGCCATCACCCTGCATCTGCAGGGATCGCCCCCATCCCCACGTTCCAGCGAAATGGAATCGCTGCACCTGACCCTCTGCCAATGTTCCCTGGTGTGGGAATCTCCGGAGACAAATCGAAGGAACATCGAGCTTTTACTGTGCAAAGAAGTGGTTGAGCAAACCGATCTCATCCTGCTTCCGGAAATGTTTACCACGGGTTTTAGCATGCACTCCGATAAACTGGCAGAATCTATGGATGGCCCAACGGTTTCGTGGATGCAAGCCATGGCTGACCGGTTTGGAGCGGCCATTGCCGGCAGCCTGATCATTTGCGACGGAGGCCGGTATTTCAATCGCCTGGTTTTTGTCAGACCCGGTAACCCGGCCATAGATACCTATGACAAGCGGCATCGTTTCACCTTGGCTGGGGAACATGAGCACTTCGATGCGGGCACCAAGCGTTGCATCAGCAACTGGAAGTCCTGGAACATTGCCTGGTACATTTGTTATGACCTCCGGTTTCCGGTGTGGTCCAGAAACGTCGAAGCAGCGCATCTGATGGTTTATGTTGCCAATTTCCCAGCCCGGCGTGCCCGTGCCTGGAATGGTTTGTTGCCCGCCCGGGCCATTGAAAACCAATGTTTCGTTGCCGGAGTCAATCGCACCGGGACCGACGGCAAAGGATTGGAGTACCAGGGCGATTCGGCGGTGTACGATGCTGAAGGCCGTCCCCTGGTCCACATGGGTGCCCGAGAGGGCCTCCAGGCTGCTTGCCTGCGTCGCACGGAGCTGGAAAACTTCCGAAACGAGTTCCCCTTTCTGCGCGACCGGGACGCATTTCGGGGCATCGAATAGTTAAAATAGACTCAAAGTATATTTTATCAACTACTAATACATTATAATTAATTTTAATGTATCAAATATTTACATCATATTTGCAAGGATGAACACTCCAAGGATCAGCGTCTGTAGCCACCCTGTTGTTGGAAGCCTGGCTCTGGGGATTGCCATCCTGCTGGCAAGTGCTTGCAGCCCACCCAGGGTTCTGGTAAGCCAGCATCGGCTCGACAGGGGAACAGAGGCCCTCAGGGATCGCATCCTTTCACAGGGTCTTCAATTGCTTGGCACCCCTTATTTGAGGGCTGGCAAGCAGGCGGGAGGATTTGACTGCAGCGGTCTGATTTATTTCATCTTTACCGGTCAGGGCATCCCCATGGGGCACAGCGCCCAGCAGCAGATGCTGGCGGGTGAGGTCATTGACGTCGATGACGCCGTACCCGGTGACCTGATCTTTTTTGGCAGCAAGGGGAAGGCAAGTCACGTGGGTTTAGTCGTTGACCGTGGCGCCGGGGTTCTTCAGGTTCTGCACAGCAGTTCCTCCAGGGGGGTCATTAGCGAAAACATACTCCGGTCGGATTATTGGATGCGGCGTTTGTTGCATGCCACATCATTCCATTCCTATATTCCCAGGGAGCTGCTCGCCATGCGTGCAGAAGCGGACTAACGGCACTCATTCCCGGTAGATGGCAATTTTTCGGCTTCTGCCGTTGGAAGATGCCCGGAACATGCCTTCCGAGTTAAATGGCATGGCGATGCGGCCTTTCCCGTCCACCGCAATCAATCCCCCTTGTGCCCCAGCTTTGCTGAGATCTTGCAGGATCAGTTCGCCGGAAGCCTTTTCCAGGCCCTTTCTGCCGTGCAGCATGCGGCAGTGCAGCTCGTGGGCCAAGGCAAGGCGTATAAAATATTCGCCATGTCCCGTGCAGGACACCGCACAGGTGCGGTTGTCTGCCCAGGTACCCGCTCCCACGACCGGGCTGTCACCAATCCGGCCTTCGCGTTTGTTGGTCATTCCACCGGTTGAGGTGCCTGCTGCCAACAGCCCTTGTTGGTCGAGGGCAACGCATCCGACTGTTCCAAAGGATCCGTCGTTGGGATGAGCGGCGTTTTCTATTGCTCCTGATTTCCCCTTTGCGCGTTGGCGTTGGAGTTGTTCCCACCGCTCTCTCGTAAAAAACCAGTCGGCTGACGCGGTATCCAGCCCCTGTTCGATCCCGAATTCGCGTGCGCCTGCTCCGCAGAGGAAAACGTGCGGAGATCGCTCCATCACGATTCGGGCAAGCCGGATGGGGTTTCTGATGCCTTCCACCGCAGCAACGGCTCCTGCCATGCGCTTCTCTCCCTCCATAATCGCCGCGTCGAGCTGGACCTTTCCGTTCTGGTTGAAAACGGCTCCGCGGCCAGCGTTGAACAGGGGGTTGTCTTCCAGGATGGCAATGGTTTGTTCAACGGCATCCAGCGCGCTTCCCCCCCGGCTTAAAATGGCTTCTCCCGTTTTTAGGGCCAGGTCCAGCGAAGCGCGATAGGCAGAATCCCGGGAGGGCGTCATCTGTGAGCGCAAGAGGGTTCCAGCTCCTCCATGCAGCGCAATGGCCCAGCGGCGGGCCTCATTTCCCGGTGCTTCTTTTTTCTGGCCTACCGAACAGGATAACATTCCGAAGGACAGTGCGAAACCAATGCAGGAAGTACTTTTAAGATTCATGTCAGCTAGCTTTGACCATTTGCCGACCTGGCAGTCCCGTTCGAAAGTTACGGCATCCGGCCGGATGGGCAAAGACCGCTTCACGAATGAGCATCCATTTTGGCAATCCGGAGGATTTAAGGGCAGAAGCAGACTGGCCCCCAAAGTTGAACCCTGAACGATGTGCTATCTTTGCGCCTCAATTCGAAAATATGATGCATTTGATTTTGTTTGGGCCACCGGGAAGTGGCAAAGGCACGCAGGCTGACAAGCTTGTGAGTCGTTACGGCCTTGCACACATTTCTACCGGAGACCTGTTCCGCTCAGAAATCAGGCAGAAAACGGAGTATGGCAACAAAGCCATGGAATACATTTCGCGTGGTGAGCTTGTTCCCGATGCCCTCACCATCGAAATGCTGCGCGCGCGCGTGGCTGCCCTTTCCGATGTCAGGGGCTTTATATACGACGGATTTCCGCGAACTGTGGCTCAGGCAGAGGCGCTCGATGAAATGCTGGCATCAAAAGGAGAAGCCATCCATTTGCTGCTGGCACTGGACGTTCCCGAAGACGAGATCGTCCGGCGCATCCTCAACCGGGGGCTGAGTTCGGGTCGATCTGACGACACCGATGAAGCCGTCATCCGCAACCGCATTGCCGTTTATCGCCAGGAGACCTCAGTTTTATTCGACCATTATGAAGTGCACGGCGTTGCTCATCGCGTCAATGGCCTTGGATCCATCGACGAAATCTTTGATCGTCTGTGCAGGCACCTGGACCCCTTGTTTTGACTAGGCGGTGAGATGGCAGAGCAAAATTTCGTCGATTACGTAAAGATCTTTTTCCGGTCTGGAAGCGGGGGTGCCGGTTCCGTACACTTTTTCAGGAGTAAGCACAATCCCAAGGGTGGCCCCGACGGGGGAAACGGCGGTAGAGGCGGGCACATCATCCTCAAGGGCAATGCGCAGCTCTGGACCCTGCTGCACCTCAAATACAGAAAGCACATTTTTGCTGACAACGGAGAAAACGGAGGCGAGAACAACTGCACCGGCGCCGAAGGGGAGGATTCCATCGTAGAAGTTCCACTTGGAACGGTTGCCATCGATGCAGAAACGGGTCACAAAGACCTCGAGATCACCGAAGACGGCGAAATGCGCATTTTGATGCCGGGCGGGCGGGGAGGCATGGGAAACAGCTTTTTCAAATCTCCCACCCGGCAGGCACCCGACTATGCCCAGCCGGGAGAACCCGGGCAGGAAGCCTGGAAAATTCTCGAGCTCAAATTGTTGGCGGATGTAGGACTCGTTGGCTTTCCCAATGCCGGTAAATCGACCCTGCTGGCTTCGATGACGGCGGCCAAGCCCAAGATCGCCGATTACGCCTTTACGACCCTGGTTCCCAACCTCGGCATCGCTTCATACCGCGATGGCAGATCTTTTGTCATCGCTGACGTTCCGGGCATCATCGAAGATGCACACCTGGGAAGGGGACTTGGCCTGCGGTTTATACGCCACATTGAACGCAACAGCGTTTTGTTGTTTGTCATTCCCTGCGACAGTCCTTCCATCCGCAGGGATTACGAAATTCTGCTCCGCGAACTCGAACAGTACAATCCGGAACTGCTCGACAAACCCCGGGTGCTGGCGGTAAGTAAAACCGACATTGCAGAAGATGCCTGGACTGAACTCATCCGCCCGGAACTTCCAACCGGAGTTCCTGCAGCATTCATTTCTGCTGTTACCGGCAAGGGGCTCGATGCATTGAAGGACCTTCTCTGGAAGGAACTCAACCGTTGATGTGCCCTAAAGATTTTGTGATGGGCTGGCTGGCTCTTCAGGCTGGCCTTCCTGAACTTCATCGAGGGCTTTTTTAACGCGGTCGGCAAATTCAGTAAACAGCGGGGCGGCGAGTTTCATACTTGCCTTCATCTTGTCGGGGAAAGCCTCCAGCATGGGATAAGATATCGATTGCTTTTTTACCGCCGCATCGATGAGTTTGAGCCGGTTGATGAACCACACCGCGGAGCTGAGCAGCGAGATGCCAATGAGCAGGGAGAGCGCTCCGCCGGCAATTTTGTTGATGAGGTTGATGTGTGCTGCCTCCATGACTTTTTCCAGTCCCCTGCCTGCAAGGCGCACGACGAGCATGACGGCGATAAACGTCAGCAGGAAGCCGACGACGATGAGCACCCTCTGGTTGGTTTCCCAAAGTCCGTTCAGTTGGTCGATCAACCAAAAGGAATATTTGAGGCTGATGAGCAGTGCCAGCACGATGCTGGCGATGGCAAACACCGATTTGATGATCCCGCGGGAGAAACCGAGGTAAAAGCTAAGCCCGGCAACGGCTGCAAAGGTGATATCGACGATCATGGCCTGTTTTTTGCGGGAGAATAAATTTCGTCGCAAATTGCACAAAAGTTACGAATGCGTAAGCCACACCAGGAGATTTCCCCATTGCCCGGAGATGCCGGCATTGCTCCGGGTGGCCGTTTTCGGAGGTGGAAAGCCTGGCTGGCGGGGATGGCCGGGCTGATGGCACTGAACCTTGCTGCAGCTCAGGAACTGCATCCAAGGAGATCGCCGGATGGATCTTCTGATCTGCCGCGCGCTTTTTTGATCGGTGAACACGAGAGCCCTTACGAACGCATGGCCAAGGCGTACTCCCCGTCGCTGCTGGGTATGTACGGCCAGGACATCGACCGTGCTTTTGCTTCATGGATGGGAATCCTGCGCGACATGGAGGAATTTGCAGAAAGGGAGCAATTTGATCTCAAGGGACTCAAGTTGTGGATGAATGTGTTTCTCAACGCCGATGGGAGCCTGGAGCACATCGTGTATTACCCCAAGCCGAATTCGAGAAACATGGACTTTAAAGACCTCACAGCATTTTTCGACGCTTTTTGCGTTCAATTCAGAGTGAAGGGTGGTTTTGGCCAGGCCTGCTCACATTTTGGCAGCGCCAATTTTCCGACGTTTTACGGGCGTTGACCGCGTTCCTGCTTACCGCAAACCATCGGCAATAAAGAGGGTATGCTTCACTGAAATGGCAAGGCGGCATAGAAACCTTGCAAAGGATACCTGTTTAACAATATCCAGAGTCCACCTAATTGGCAAAAAGTGAGACTCCAATACAAGGCTGTTACAATACCAACAACTGTTTTACCTGCAACGGCTTTCCGCTTGCAGTGTGTAAATGTACATAATAAGTCCCTGGACGAAAACCATCAAGGTTGACCAGTTGCGTATCGAGTGCGGGTATGTTGCGGTAGTGCGCATGAAGATTTCCTTGTGCATCAACAATTTTGATGGTTACATTTTGGTCAAAATTATGCAACAGAGCTACCCGACCTCTGGCCGGGTTCGGCCAGACCTGTAGCTCCACATTCTGCACATCGGCTGTCTGGCTGATCAGGTGACAACCCGGAATGTAACAACCCTCCTCATCGATCTTCATCAGCCACCCGGCTTCATTGACGTCCTGTTTGTATGCTACCCCACTTGAGCCACACAAAAGATAACCGCCCTGCGGTACCCTGATGATATCGTTGAATTGATTCCAACTGGTTTGGCGACCACTTCCTCTGGCGGTGTACAATCGATTCCATTTGTAATTGCCTTGGAGATCCATCTTTGATATAACCCCTGACCGAATTGATGAATATGATGTGTCGTCCCAGTAAGTAGTATCTGACAAGAAATATTCCCCTGCCGATATAATATGGTTGCTATCCTGGTCAAAAGTAGCAGAATAATAACTGTCATAATTTTGATCTTTATCAAGAAATCTTTTTGACCATTGGAATTCTCCATTGGCATTGTATTTTGAAATGGCCGGCAATTGGTTAGAATAATTGCCAACCATATACTTTATGTCCACATGCCAGATCACATCCGATCCTGCGCAATACATATTGCCCTGCCGGTCTTCCAAAATATCAAAGGCGCCTCCAAGTTTCAATCCTTCAGGACTCAGTATTTTTCTGATAAGGTTCAATGCCGTATCAAATTCATAAATAAATTGCCGGAAGGTATAGTCGGTACTGTCATCGTAATCAAAATCTGTATATATACCTCCAACATACCCACCCCCTGCCCTACTTTTTGTGATGCACCATGGAATTAGACTGAACTCACCCTCCTGTGTAATGGATGTATCTACAATTCCGTCTTTCATTTTATAAATTACGAGATCTTTTACGTGCCAAGGTACACTGCTGCTTTTTTTTAATCTGTATCCATGAGCCTTTGGAAATAAGAATAATTCAGATGAAAGGTGAAGGCCCTTTGCTAGTCCGTAAAAATACTTATTAATTATAGGTTTTAATTCCGTTAATCCAAATTTGCGGAAATATCTGTTAAAAAAAACCGGGAAAAGCGAGTTTGTATCTTGAGCTACAAAAAACAGCATGCTGTCGTTGACAATTTGAAGATCTTCCGGCCATGCATAAAAATCCCCGTTTGCAGGGGGTAAAGTATCAGACTGCAGCAAATTTCCCTCCCAATCGTATTGAAGGATGGCCGAAGCTCCAAACCGCGAACCGACAGCCGGGTCGTTGTAGTGGCTCAAAACATAAAAGCAATCCTCATACGCCGCAAGGCTCGAAAAATAATGGTAGCCGCTGTCGCGGGTGTAATATTTGCTGTAGTAGGGTTGAGCGGAGAGGTCAACGGTGATGCTCAGAAAGCAAAGAGCAAAGCAAACCAGTTGTACGACGATCCTGTGAACCAAATTCCAGTATTAAAAAATGCCCCCTCAGATCCGGGAGGATTTAATTTGTATCTCAATAGCTATTAAGCATACAAATATAAACCGTTTGTTCACAAAACCAAATTAAATTGACAAAACTTTTGTTACAGACGCCAGGTATCTGATGTAGTCACCATTGAATCTGGCAATCTGGTAGAACTACAAGATCAAAAAAAGAGCCCTTTTGCAAGGGCTCTCCGAAACGCGTTTTCTATATAACCAGTTGTTCAGATCTTCAGCCGGGCGACCTTACTGCCGATGGTAGATCCCTGCAGCTTACCCGCTTCCAGGCTGAATCTGTAATGTATCCCGCCGTATAGGCTGGCGGTTGATATTTCATCGGACATCTGCTGGAAAGACTGGAATGACCTGGGACTTCCGTCGATGTCTTTGCGGAATTCGTGGGTGCGATCCGTAAATGCGTACTGATAGCCAAATAACTGGCCGAACACCTCAGCACACGCGGCGCCAACTGCCGATGAACTGGCAGAATACTCTGGAGTGGCCTGCGGATCGATCAGCGAAAGAAAGTTCGGGTCGATGTGTTCGCGTATGTAAGTTTCCGGGCGCAGGATGTTGTATTTGTATTTGACTTTCCAGGAAGCCACGGTCGCGTCGTGCAGGCAGATGCCCATCTTGGCATAGGCGCGTGCGGCAAATTCGAGGTCGGCTGCATTGCTTTCCAGCAAATCGCTCAGAATGGACATCATATGCCCGGCCATGGTCAGCGCATGGTCCTGATCGTCGTTCCAGAATTTTACGACCGTCTCAATGCTTTCGTCCAGATTGCGGACCCGGTTGCGCACGTCGAGAGCGCTTGCATAAAACGGAGAAGTCGTTTCGGTTGAAAAAGCCGGTGGGGTAGGCATTTCCGTTGCGTCGGCGATGGAGAGGAAGGTCCTGACTTCGCCCCAGTAAGGCTGAAGCGGCCTCCTGATCTGATTGGAAGTGGGCGACCAGAGTCCGAGTCCCTGTGGGATGGAATATTCGCGTGGATAGTTGTAGAGAAACGCTTCGTGCTGGCCGTCGGAAACGGAGTAGTTGTAAATGGCTTTGCCCATCATGCTCCCGTAAAGTACAGACTTTTCGACCACTTCAGCTTTAGAGCGGAGCGAAAGTTCGTCGCGGAAGGTGTGGTAAAGCTGCTCGATCTCCTGACTGGTGGCGGGGGGAGCGTTTTCGTAGAATTTGCCAAACAGGTAATGCATACACTCGTTGACGACCACCGACCAGTTCAGTGGACCGCCCTCGTAAACGGCCGGAAGGCTTTGGGGGGACAATCCATCCAACCTGCCCTGAAGGCTGGGCTGGCCTTCGATTCCCTGGGCAACGGCCTCGTACAACCCGATGCCCAAATAGGCAAACGTGCGGGCCGCCACCGGAGAAGTGTACCCCGGGATTTCAGGGGTGATCTCCGCACCCAGGCGCATCCACGCCGTGGCAACCTGGCTGCTCTCCGCTTTGGCCTGGCTCAACTCGCCAACCGGTGTTTTCTGTTCTTTAGTACAAGCTGCCAGCGCAAGGAAGGCAACGATTAAGCAGTTTACTTGGGATGCTTTCAAATGTACTAAATGCCTCATGATCGAAAAAATTAAGTAGTTTCACAATTGATGATCCTGGTTTAGTCGAAGTCGGTCCTAACCAGACAATGTGATTGAGGCATTAGACCGGAACCGGTCTAAAGTAACAAAGGGAAGAATACGCCTCTAAGATACGACACGCGACTCCGGATCACCAAATATTTTCCACCCTTTTTTGAGAAATTCAGGGGAAACCCGGAGGACAAACGCAAGACATAAATTTTACATATTTATTGATTTATATGTTATAATATTTAGATAATCATAGTTTTATAATTGTAAAATCCTTATATCAGTCGAATTTACGCGCATAAAAAATTTTTTTCGATGCCAAAAATGCCCATCCCGGGTGGCCGGGGAAATCCCTGCGGAGGTGCTGGTGCGCACGGGTGGAATTTCACCTAATTTTGCCAGTCAAAATGCGAATGACCATGCCTGCTCAAGATCGCCGATGGACCTGGGTCCTGCTGACTTCGTGGATCCTGGCTTGCGCGGGATCTCCATCAAACCAGAAGTCCTTTCTCGTCGAGACCCGCGGCCTGAGTTCATACGCCTTCAATATCGGTAAAAGCCACATCGCCGTTTGCGGAGAAAGTGCGAACTACAAAAGCCCGGGAAGCAGCAGTGCAAAGGATGGTTTCATCTGGATCCGCGACCTCGCCGGTTCTGCTGGAACGGGCATCTCATTTTCCAACGGTCAATCCGACAGCCGGATTGAGCGCGTGCTGCCCACGTCCGGTGGGTATGTTCTGGCCGGATTCACAGGACCTGACCGCGACCATTTGCTGGTATATGCGGACACCGACTGGACGGTCAGGTGGAGCAAAACCGCGGCAGGACAGCGATCAACCGACCTCCCCGTCCTGACAGTGGGCGCCGATGGCAGCATTTTGCACGCTTCGAGACCCACGGGAGGGGAAGCTTTTTTGACCGACCTACACCTTACCGACCCCGCAGGTAAGCTCCGGTGGACCCGAAGGATCCCTTCTGTGGAGACCATGCAGGGCCTGATCGCCAGTTCGCGTGGCGATTTTCTGGTCAGCTATAAACAAAAGGGGGCCTACCTCGATGGCCAGACGCGCAAACGCTACCTGATGAATTCTTTTCAGCGATTTGACCTTTCGGGAAAAGTGGTGCAGTCCATTCGCTTTTTGTTCGACGACGACCAGGTCCAAAATGCGGTGTTTGGCGACGTGGCCGAACTTCCTGGTGGCAAGCTGCTTTTCGCTGGCAAGCTGGTCCTCGCGGCGGGCAGCGAATATGCCTTCGCGCTGCTGTCCCAACCGGACGGCAAGATCCTATGGAGTAACATCTACACCGGCCTGCAGAACTACCATTTCAAGCGCATTGCCATCGACGCCGAGGGGAAATTCCTATTGCTGGCCGATGCCTATGGAAAGCAGGGCGGGATGGCCTTGCTCCGTTTGGCTCCGGATGGATCCGCAGAAGAGGTCAAGACCTGGAAAGCCAGCTCATACGAGCAAGCTGCAGGTCTGCTGTTGACGGGCGAGGGTTCGTGTATTGCCGTATGGGACCGTTTGTTCGCCATTGCAGGTGCAGTTTTTGATCCCAGATTCAGGGCCTGTGTAAATGGGATGGAGTCGCTGGAAGCCAAACCACAGCATTTGAATGTATTGCAGGAAGCTTTTCGGGACCGGGTCGAGGAATTGCCCATACAGGAATGGACGGATGCCGGAGTTCGCAGTGAACGCCTGTCCGGCATACCGGAAAAGTCGCTTTGCCCGTGAGCAGTCTGCGTTTAATACACCTGTTTTGGCCAAAAGCTTTTTAGAAAAGTGGAAGAAAAACTGATCCGGGTCCCTGCTGAAACTCAGTTCGCCGCGGAACTTCAGGTCCTTGAAGCTGAAGACCGCCGCCCCAAACCCGGCAATTGGCGACTTTCCCCCTGGGCTGTCCTGAAGTACCTCACGGGTGGCAAAACGGAGCAGGGCCTTGAGATCGCGCCAAAGTACATTGGCCCCCGGCGGTTGCTGGAAATTGCCATTGCCAGCCTGTTGTCGGACAGGGCTTTATTGCTGACGGGCGTTCCCGGGACGGCCAAGAGCTGGCTTGCGGAGCACCTTGCGGCGGCAGTGAGTGGACATTCGAACCTCCTCGTCCAGGGAACTTCGGGCACCGGTGAAGACGCACTCCGCTACGGTTGGAATTACGCACGCCTCATCTCCGGGGGACCCAGCCGGGAGGCCCTGGTCCCCGGGCCCGTGATGCGCGCCATGGAAAGTGGCCAACTGGTTCGCATCGAAGAGCTCACGCGCATTCCGACCGAGATGCAGGATGCCCTCATCAGCATACTTTCCGAAAAATGCCTTCCCGTTCCCGAACTGGAACTCGAAATCCAGGCCAGGCAAGGGTTTAACGTACTGGCCACTGCCAATGACCAGGACAAAGGCATTTATCCCATGTCCTCTGCCCTGCAACGCCGTTTCAACGTACTCGTCATGCCGCTGCCCGCGAGTCTGGAAGAGGAAATCAACATCGTCCGTCAGCGGGTTCAACAGCTCGGACAGTCCCTGCATCTGCCCCTGGAGGAACTTCGCCAACAGCACGTCGAAAAGCTGTTGACGTTGTTGCGCGAGTTGCGAAACGGCGTCACCCACGACGGAAAGCAGCAACTCAAACCCACACGTGCCGTTTTCAGTCCGGCGGAAACCATTTCCATGTTGCACCACGCCCGGATCCAGCACCACTATTTCTCCGACCGCCCACTGGATGCGGCAGACCTCGTCCGCGCCATCTTGCAGACCTTTGTCCGGGATGACGCGGATGAACGCGAGGTATTGTCTTCGTATGCCGAAAGCGTGTTGCGCAAGCGCACTGCGTGGAAGGACTGGTATGATGCCTTTCACGAACAACTGTCAGTTAAATAACGAACGTTCGTTAATATCATGGCGTCTTGCGACATGCGCCTCTTTGGCATACGCCACCACGGCTCGGGATCCGCCCTGAGGCTGATCGCTGCCCTGGAAACCTTCAGCCCAGATGCCCTGGCAATTGAATTGCCGTCAGATGCAGCCGAACTGGTTGCACGTCTGCAAATTACCCGCCACCGGCCACCCATTGCTTTTTTGCATTACGACCAGGATAAACCCGAGCGGGCGATCTACCTGCCCATGGCCGTTTTTAGTCCGGAGTACCAGGCCCTCCACTACGCCTGGACAAATGCGGTGCCCGTACACTGCATCGACCTGCCCGCAGCAGCCGGCCTCTGTCTCTCCAGATCCAGCGAATCGGCCAAAGTCCATATCCAGGCAGAGTATGCGCACATGGTTGCTGACCCAATCGGTTACCTCGCCCGGCAGGCGGGTTACCGCGATGGGGAGCGCTGGTGGGAAAGCCATTTTGAACGGTGGACAGATCACGAACAGTTGTTTGCCCTGGTCTGCGAGCTGATGGGAGCACTCCGAGAACAGACCGGTGGAATGGACGATGGGGAAACCCTTCTGCGGGAAACGTGGATGCGCCGGCAACTGCGCGCACTGCTGGCGTCGGGATGCCGCAGGCTGGCGGTGGTATGCGGTGCCTGGCATGCACCCGTCCTCTCCACGGCACAGCTGGAGGTGACCCCGGAATCCCCGCTTCCCGAAATAAAGACCTGTGCCGCTGCCGGCGCCATCATTCCATGGACGTACCGCCACATAGCCCTCACCCCGGCCTACACCGCGGGAGTGCCAAACCCCATGTGGCACGATGTGTTGTTTCAGCATAAAGACCATGCACCCGCTGCTTTTCTTTCACATGCTGCACAATGCTTCCGCAAACATGGACATGAGATCGCGCCGAGCGCGGTGATCGAAGCCTGCCGGCTGGCAGAGCACCTGGCCCTGTTGCGGGAATTTCCGGCGCCGGGGATCGAAGAATTGCTCGAAGCGGCATCGGTGTTGATGCCTCTGAAACAAACCGGTTTTGATCCGGAGGATAAGTTGTTGTACGGCGAGGTGACCGGATACGTGGAACTCAGCCGGGAAAGCCTGCCCTTTGTTCAACATTTTCACAACCGGCTCACCGCATTGCGAATGAACCGGTTTTGGAAAGACGGACCGCCACCCGAAAGGCTCCTCGATTTGCGCGAGCCCCCGCAACTCGAAGTTTCGCGGTTCCTGCACGCCTGTGTGGTCCTCGACCTCGCTTGGGCACTGCCGGTTGAACTGGATTGGAACGCTCGTGGCAACTTCAATGAAAGGTGGATGTTCCATTGGAATCCCGGATTGGAGATAGAATTGGTCGAGCTGGCGCTGCTCGGCAATACCCTTGAGCAATGTTGCGGTGCCAGGATTCGCCAAAAAATAGGCAGCGCGCATGCCCTTCCTGACATCGCTCTGTGGCTGGAACATTCGCTGAAAGCGGGACTCGACGAACTGTGGCCGGACCTCGCCGCTGCCCTGGATCGCATTTGCCTCCAGGACCATGACCTCGTGCAGCTCGCCCGCATGATCCGGCCTTTACAGGCAATCCTCGATTACGGATCGCTCCATGGAACTCCTACCGATTTTGCCGCCCGGTCGCTGGAAGGACTCTTGTCCCACCTCGTCAACCGCTTTTCCAACCATTGCATCCAGTTAAGTCAGGACCGCGCCCAGGCCATGATGGAAGCCCTGCTAGCGGTTCAGTACCACCTGGACAAAAATGGAAGCGGGGAATGGGTTTCCCTTTGGAAGGGGCAACTTCGATCGATCGCCCACCACAGGGAGTCCCACCCCCTGCTGCGGGGGAAGTGCTGGAGCCTGCTCGCGGGCCTGAAGGAGATCGACGAAAGAGAATTTCTCGAGGCCCTGCAGCGCGAGTTTGCACCGCAAATTGGCGTTCAACAGGCAGCCGAGTGGTTCGAGGGTTTTCTTCATGGGCAGTCTCCGTTTTTCCTCCTGTTGCCCGATGCACTGCAATGTCTCAACCAGTGGCTTGCCGTGCAGGAAGAAGAAGACTTCCTGGCTTTCCTTCCCCTGATGCGAAGGTCGTTTGCACAGATGAAAGCGTCAGAAAGGAAAAGAATTCTGCAAGCCCTCGAAGGTCATCGGTCAAACCAGCCGTCAGATTGGGTTTGGCTGTTGCACTCCGAACGAATGTCCATCATCGATGCGGGTTGCCATCGGCGAGGCTGAGGCTAAGCAGAAAAACAACTGGGCGTTCATTCTTCTTCACCGGCATCATTCCCGGCTTCGATGGGGCGTTCCTCGAGCCAGAACTCGTTTGCCTGATCGCCTTTGGTGATCTGAAGTTTTTGGAGGTTTACGAGTTCGAGCAGCCCCAAAAACACTACGATCGCGTGGATGCGGTTTTCGCAATGGCTGAAAATGTCGTCAAAGTAAACTTTTGCCCGGTTTTGCAAGGTATTCAACAGTCGCTCCTGTTCATTTTCAATCTCGTAGGTGTAATTGAAAATCCGGTGTACAATCGATTTGGGAGCTTGTTCGTAGCGTTCCACCAGCCGCTGAAACACCTTCATCAGGTTGAACAGGTTGAGCGTTTCCCATTCGGCGTCGACGAGCGCTTTTTGCGCCAGGGATTCAAATTCGCCTTTTAGGTTGCCCTTTGGCAGCCGGAAGTACTGGTCATCTTCCATTGCGCTGAACGTGTCGATCACTTCTTTGATGGACTTGTACTCGAGCAAGCGCTGGATGAGTTCTTTGCGGGGGTCGATCTCCTGGTCGTTTTCGTCGAGTTCCTTGCGGGGCAGGAGCATCTTTGCTTTGATGCGGATCAGGCTTGCAGCAACCAGGATGAACTCGCTGGCCAGGTCGATGTTGAGCTCTTCCAATTGTCGCAGGTAATCCAGAAAATCGCCGGTGATTTTGGCGATGGGGATGTCGTAAATGTCGAGCTCGTCGCGTTCGATAAAAAAGAGCAGCAGGTCGAAAGGACCCTCGAATTGCTGGAGTTTGATCGTATAGGTATTCATCGCACGCGCTAAAAAGGCTTGCGAAGTTAAGGCAATTGCCAGGGATGGCCAAAATCCCGGGCAAAATGGGCTATCTTTCCCGCATGCAAGCTGCCGCCATACACCTCATTCCCGTTCCCCTATCCGGTGCCGGGATCGACCAACTCAGCCGGGAGGCCATTGAAGCGGCGCATGCGCTGGATTTTTTTGTTGCCGAACGGGCCAAATCGGCCCGCAGCTTTCTGCGGGCGGCCCGGCATCCTCTGCCGGCTTCGGAAGTGGAAGTGGTACAAATGCCACGTGAAGACCTCCGCAGTTTTTTTCGGGATTTGCTTACTGCCGTTCAACGTGGGCGCGGACTTGGCGTATTGTCTGAAGCAGGCGTTCCCTGTGTTGCGGATCCCGGGGCAGAATTGGTCGCACTGGCACACCAACACAACATTGAAGTCAGGCCCTACCCGGGACCCAATTCGCTGATCCTTGCCTTGATGGCTTCGGGAATGAATGCCCAGGCATTTACTTTCCATGGTTATCTGCCGTCAAAAAAGGATCCCCTGCGCCAAAAACTTGCACAATTGGCAGCCGAGTGGAAAAAAAACCGCATCCCTCAAGCTTTTATGGAGACCCCTTACCGCAATCACCAGGTATTTGATGCCATCAGGAATCACGTGGCGGGTACTACGGCGCTTTGTGTTGCCAGCCAACTTGGCAATCCGGATCAGCTCATCCGCCGACGGCTCGTTTCCGAGTGGACGGATGCGGATTGTGCAAAGCATTTTGACATGCCATCCATTTTTATTTTGGGCGAATGAAGAGCATATCTTGGTCTTTGGCTCTGTGGGTTATGGTTTCTGCGGCAATTGCTCAGCAGGATTCCATTTTGGTCGTTGGCCCCACCGGGCTCGAATTGTGCCCTGAGGCACCCTGGGTCCTCGTATGGGGCGACGAATTTGACGGCGACCGGCTCGACGAAACAAAATGGTTCAGCTATTTCCCGTTCACAGCAGATGGTTCAGATTCCTGTGCGGCCTGCAGGGGATTGGTAGGAGATGAATTCTTGTCCGATGCGAACCTAGTCGTCCGGAATGGCAGCCTGTTCATCGAAGCCAAAAGGGAAGACACCACTTGGTTTGGACGGCAGTTCGCCTACACCTCTGGGAATATTTTTTCAAAGACGGGTTTCCGGTATGGCCGTTTTGAGATCCGTTGCCGCCTGCCTAAGGGCCGTGGCTTTTGGCCTTCGTTCTGGTCTGCGGGAGACGGCGTACCGGAAGAGATCGACGTATTTGAATCCAAAGGTCACATCCTGCGCCAGTTGCAGACCAATTACCACCACTGCTACAACAGGAGGGGTTGCCAAAATCCCCGGTGGCATTGGACGCCTTACCAGGACGACTGGAATACCTATGCGGTGGAGTGGGATCCCTATTACCTGCGTTGGTATGTCAACGGCAAAATCGTACGCGTCTTGCCGGGCTACACCAATGAGCAAAGTGGTCGCACCATCAGGGGTTGCCGCCTCAAAGAGGGAAGGTACCGGGCAGTCGAAAAGTTCCCGAGGCATCCGCACCGGATCATTTCCGGTCTTGGAGTCAGGGGCGTGTTTGGCGGACGCGTGTCCTCAAAAACAAAATTTCCATCGGCCATGGAAATCGATTACATCCGCATCTTTCAGCGCCCGGGTCAGGAGTAGGCTACCACTTCCGGGACGGCGTGTTTGCAAAGGGCCCCTGCATCTATGGCGCGAAACGAATAACCCTCGTCAGAATAATACTGCAACACCTCGGGCAGAACCTGCCTTAGGGTGTGTATGGATTTGCGGGAGTCGTGAAAGACGACAATCGAGCCCGGTTGTGCATGGCGGACCACGTTCAGGTAGCAGCTTGCCGGATCGATGCCCGGGTCAAAATCACCACTGAGTACATCCCACATCACGATGGTGTAGTGGTGCCTGAGCACACGGCTCTGGGCCAAACGAATGCGGCCGTATGGAGGCCGGTAAAGATTCGACTTCGCCACCTGAGCCCCTTTTCGGACGTTTCGAACGTATTCGGTCAGCCCTGTACCCCAACCCGAAACGTGGTTGTAGCTGTGGTTGCCCAGGGTATGCCCTTCTTCATGGATACGGCTGACCAACCCTGGATACCGTTCAATGTTCTGACCTACGCAGAAAAAGCTTGCCTTGGCCTGAAACGCAGCGAGAAGATCCAGGATCCAGGGGGTGGATTCAGGCACGGGCCCGTCGTCGAAACTCAGGTACAGTTCTTTGTCGTTGGTAGGAATTCGCCACACCAGGTCCGGAAAGAGCTGTTGGAGGATTTTCGGGGTAGTGCTCAGATAAAGCATGAATGGTAAGAGTCGCTGTGCCCAAAGGTCTGTAGAAGCCACTGGTCTCCAAGGCAATTATTAAATGATTAACAAAGCTTTATGCACTTCAGTGTGCATATTTGCATACTTTTTACAATTCTACTGAATGCCTGATTCCGTTCGTTTGCGTTTTGCACCCAGCCCGACCGGCGCCTTGCACATTGGAGGCATTCGAACGGCGCTTTACAACTACCTGCTTGCGCGAAAACTCGGAGGCAGGTTTATTTTGCGCATTGAGGACACCGACCGGACCCGGTATGTCGAAGGAGCAGAAGACTACATCGTCCGCAGCCTTGAATGGCTTGGCCTCTTTCCGGACGAAAGTCCCCAATGCGGTGGCCCATTTGGCCCGTATCGCCAGTCTGAACGCATGCACATTTACCGGGAGCACGCCGAACAATTGGTAGCAGCTGGAAAAGCTTACTACGCATTCGATATGCCGGAGGCGATTGAGCACTTGCGAAGCCAGGGCAACCGGCAATACGACGCAACCACGAGGATGTCGATGGTCAATTCGCTGACCATGACGGCCAGCGAACTTGCCGAGGCGCAACAGCAACAGCGTCCACACGTCATCCGCCTGCTGGTCACCGAAGGAGAGAAGGTCATCATCCGCGACATCATCCGCGGCGAGGTGCAGTTCGATACCTCCACCCTCGACGACAAGGTGCTGATCAAATCCGACGGAATGCCTACCTACCACATGGCCAACGTCGTCGACGACCGGCTGATGCAGATTACCCACGTCATCCGTGGTGAAGAATGGCTGCCATCTACCGCACACCATGCATTGTTGTATGCTGCTTTTGGTTGGGAGGACCAGATGCCCGCTTTTGCACATCTTCCCCTGATCCTCAAGCCAACCGGCAACGGCAAACTCTCCAAGCGCGATGGAGTGCAGTTTGGGTTTCCGGTATTTCCGATCGACTGGCAACAACCCGACGGCACGCGCTTTCCGGGATTTCGCGAATGGGGATTTGAGCCGGAGGCCATGATCAACTTTCTTGCCCTGCTGGGTTGGAACCCGGGTACGGACCAGGAAGTGTTTTCGCTGGAAGAATTGATTGGTGCGTTTTCCCTGGAGAAAATTGTCAAGTCCGGAGCGCGGTTCGATTTTGAAAAGTGCAAGTGGTTCAACCAGCAGTGCCTGCTGCATGCCGATGCTGCAACTTTGTGCCACCGGATCGAACGCGATTTTGCCCAGCGCGGGTTTGAGCTTACGGAAGCGCAGGCAGAAACCATCGTCCAGCTCTACCGCGAGCGCGTGGTTTACTTTAAAGATTTTTTTGAACAGGCAGCAGGATATTTTCTTCCTGCGGTGCAATGCGATGCCGGTTATATTGAAAAGCGATTCCGCTCCGGCTGGGTGCCGCTGTTGGTGCAATTGCAGGTCGGCGCTGCCGCCTGGGCGAACTGGGACCCCGCAACGCTGGAAGGGAAGGTGAAAGAATTTGCAGGCCAGGCCGGGATCAAGCCAGGAGAGTTTTTCCCGTTGCTGCGCGTGGTCATGGTAGGATCGCCAAACGGCCCCGACCTGTTTCGGATGATTGCTTTTATGGGCAAAGAGCGGTTTCTTCTGCGCATTGCACAATTTATCGAATCACACAAAGACCTCCAAGCCGGATGAAAATACAATTTTGCGGCGCCGCTCAGGGTGTAACGGGTTCGTCTCACTTGCTGACACTCGACAACGGATACAGGATCCTTCTCGACTGTGGATTGTTTCAGGGGGAGGATGAAAAAATTGAGAACATCAATTCCGACTGGCTGTTTGACCCGGCCGACGTCGACGTGCTGCTGTTGTCGCATGCCCACATCGACCATTGTGGCAGAATTCCTCGCCTGGTGAAAGACGGGTTCCGGGGAAATATTTTTTGCACCCACGCCACGCGCGACCTTGCTGAGATCATGTTGATGGATACGGCCTACATTCAGGAGCGCGACGCCGAATACCACAACGAGCGCATTAAAAGAAAAAACAAAAAGTCGCGAGGTCACCAACCCCAGCAAGCTTACCAGAAGCCACTCTACAATAGTCGGGACGTCACGGCGGCCATGAAGCATTTCATTTCCGTTTCCTACGAACGGTGGATCGACGTGGCGAAGGGGGTGCGCATGTACCTCACCGATGCGGGGCACATCCTTGGCAGTGCGAGCATCAATCTGGAGTTGAGTGGCGGTGGCGATCGGCTTCGGCTGGGATTTACCGGCGACATCGGAAGGCCGGACCGGCCCATTCTGCGAGACCCCCAGCCAATGCTTCCCGCCGATGTAGTGGTGGCCGAATCGACGTATGGGGACCGGCTGCACCTGCAACCGCCTGCTGAAAAAGACATGCTGCTCAACATCATCCGCGATACCTGCGTGCATCGCAGGGGAAAGCTCATCGTGCCGGCCTTCAGCCTTGGCAGGACACAGGAGCTGGTGTATATGCTTGACCAGTTGTCGAACGAAGGCAAGTTGCCCAACATTCCGGTTTACGTCGACAGCCCACTGGCGGTGAGCGCGACCGATATTTACAAAGAACACTCGGAGTGTTTCGACGAAGAGCTTTATGCCTACATCCTCAAGGACCCCGACCCCTTTGGTTTCCGCCGGCTGACGTACATCACCGACGTCGCAGAATCCAAAGTACTCAACACCAGTAAGGAACCCTGCATCATCATTTCGGCTGCCGGCATGGTCAACGCGGGAAGGATCCAGCACCACGTGTACAACAACATCGAAAATCCGAAGAACACCATCCTGCTCGTAGGCTACAGTCCGCCACAGACACCTGGAGGCAAACTTCGCACCCGGCCGGAGACGCTGCGCCTTTTTGGGGACGAGCTTCAGGTACGGGCGGCTGTGGAGATCATGGACTCCTTTTCGGCACACGGCGACCAGCGGGAGATGCGGCAATTTCTCGAAAACCAGAGGACGTCATGCAAAAAGCTGTTCCTCGTTCACGGAGACGACGACGTGCTTCCGGTGTATGCCAGCTTTTTGGCCGAAGAGGGATTTGTGCAGCCGGAAATTCCAGCCAGGGGTGCCATGCATCATTTGTAAACAAACGAACGTTCGTTCGTTCGTTTTAGATCCGGTTGGGGATGGTATGATCCGGACACGGGACGTCGAAACAGAGAGGTGTTGGATACATGACGGTTGGAGACCGGCCGAGTCCGGGAGTCAGAGGGAGCAGTTGCAGGATGGCTAGTTTTGCTACTGTGAGGGCCTGGGCTTTCTCACTTGGACTCAGGAGTTGCAGGGCATGGGGTCTGGACTGCCTGCAGCAAGGAATTCCTTTTTAAAGTTTAACATATTGTAATATAATAACATACATATTAATTTAATTTTAATTATATTTTTGTTCGCCGCTTTATTGCCCGAAGAGTGCAGGATCAGGGCCACCAGAACTCCAAGGTATCAGCCATTTCAGTTAATTTAGCCCTTTCAACCAAGCCATGCGCCTGAATGGAGCGAGTATCACATCCTTTTGGAGCGTGCAGGCTGGTTCAGCCGAAGGAAAAAGTTCCGGCGAACGACTCAGATGAAATTTTGCCGGTACTGCAAACCGACGACACCGGGGTTTCGCAGGACGTGTACATGCTGAGCAGGGCGGGGTTGGAAAAAAGTGCTTTTTTCGGCTATGGAGCCAGGCATCGCGGGCATTTTTTATTGTGAAACCCGGGGGCTGGGGTCCGTATCCTGAAGGCTGCATAAATTGTTGATTTTCAGACATCCTCACAAAACTCTGTGACCGGGTGCAGCGAAGCTTTATGAAAGCATGAAGGGATTTGCATTTAAACAGAAAAGAAATAGAGTTGGCATGCATCGCTTCTGAACCTTATTCTTCTGCGGGAATCCCTATGAGATAAGAGAGGCAAAGAGCTAGAGGAAAGCAACATCCCAATTGATCCCTTTAGACCCTTGTACTTGAGTATATTTGTTTGTTTGATGCGCACTACTGAGAACCATACCATCATACAGGTAAAAGCCATCCGCCACCGCCATCAGGCGAGGCTTGGAATTTGGTTTAGGTATGATGCAGTGCTCATTGCCAAAGTCAGGGCGATCCCCGTTGCGCGCTGGAGTGCTACTTTGAAGTGTTGGTATGTGCCGGATGCGGAAGAAGTTCACAGGCTTCTACGAACCCTTGGCTTATGGCACAATCCACCGTCACCATCTGAAACTCAGGAAACATCTATTGAACCGGTTAAAACCGCAAGCTCCAACACCCATTCCGGAACCACCGTCGGTGTCCAGACTCCAGGTGTACTATCCGGCATATCTTCTCAGAAGGAAGAGCATTCAGTACCGCCCCAAACGGACACGCAAGGGGCTGCTGACATACCTGTTTTATTGAAACGGGGAAAACTGGAGATTGCGTTGCAGGCACAGCGGTTCGTCATTGCTCATCCATACCTTGCAGGGGAAGGGGTGTTCATTAAGTCGTTTTCCGGCAGGGGGTGGCCTTTTGTTCGGCATCCGGTTTGCAACAATCTGGGAACGGAAGTCCGCAGTATGCTGTTGCATTCTGTTCTTAAGGGACGATTTTCAAAGGTGTTTTGTTTGGGCCTGTTATGGGAATGGTTGGCCTTCCGAGGTGAAGGCAAAGATGCCCGTTCAGAGGGGGATGCGCCGCATCGCCTCCGGGTGGCGACCCCAAAATCGGGTATTGTGAGCTACTTCAAAATGCGCATCCCCGGCCTAAGTTTTTTCGCCCCACGTTCTGCCGGAGTTACCGAGGCACACTGCCCACTGCAATCCCGGGAGAACGATGACATCAGGGGAACTCCCCCATGCACTCCATTGGAAATCAGGGCTTTGACGGGCCTTATCCACCCTTTTGGAAAGTCCTCTTTCCATTGGGCCATTCAAAAAAAGCGAAACATTGATAAAGGAATGTTGCGGATATAAGGTAGTTGGCGGCAACCCTATTTCTCCGTAGACATTGGCGTAGCAACTTGACACAGTTGAGCTACTAAAAAACATTAAAAGAAGGCACGACCGCTGCTCCATTCGGGGACAGCATCGCAGGTAATCAGACAGCAAGAAAAACCCAAACCACCACAACTCCCCCGCGCTTCGCGGACAGTTGCGAGGGTGCACCTGACAGCAGGACAAAACCAATACAAAAAGCAACACGGGCGACAGCGATTCCCTTATAGACCGCTGCTCCCGCCCAGACAGCATTAAAAGCGCAACGGTTGACAGCAGCGCAAGCATTGACCGCTATTTCCGGCAAGACAGCAAAATAAAAAAAACCGAGGACAACCTCGCAACGGGTGACAGCATCGCACAACCAGAAAGCAACACAAGACAAATGATTTTAAAATTTTGCCCACGCTCCATTTTAAAAAATAATTTTATCAGCATATACTGTTTGGCACATTTGGCTTTGCCCCAACAGCCCGCAAAATTCTTTAAGGGGCAAAGCCAAAAGAGCCAAACCATCCAGCACACAAGAAAATTCTACATAAAAAAGCATACATTTGCATCGTGAAAAAGACATTGAGAATATTTGCGGTGCTGAACATTTTATTTCTGTATTGCTTTGTAATAAGTTTATACAGCAGCAACGCAATTGCCAACAATACTACATTCTTAAAACATTCCAATTCCGAAACAGAACAGTATAATTCGGTTCTTTCATCTAATCTGCTTTCTCATACACCCCCTTCAGAAAGCTCAGTTAATTTATTTAATTCTGTTTCGCCTTCGTCATTAAAAAACTCTTTCAAAGAATTTTCAACTTGTATAAAAGCCATTGAGAATTCATTTTTACAAACATTTTCGCAATACAGTTTTTATTCACAAAATGTATTGCTTCGGTTAAAGAAAGCCGACATTATTTTTCCTTTCCATTATTTCTGGTAATTAATTTTTTACTCGTTTTGCCATAGGCAGGACAAATCATTTTAAGATATGGCTGTTAGCCATACCTTATTGATATTTTATTGTAAAACTTTAAAAAAACCTTAATATGGATTTAGGAACAACAATTACTGGTATAATAATTCTTCTGATATGTATTATACCATTCGTGATAATGTATCTAAACAATCAAAAAAGAGAAAAAAAATTGTTGCAAGAACTTTCAACTTTTGCCGAGAGAAATAATTGCAAAATCAGCCAACACGAGTTATGGAACAATAATTCATTAATAGGAATTGACGAAACAGCAAATATGATTTTCTTTATAAAAAAGCTAAAGGGCAATGAAATTATGCAACAAATAAATCTGACCGAAATTCAAAAATGCAGGGTCATAAATTCAGGCAGGACAGTAAGCAATAAAAACGGCAGCCACAAAGTTGTGGATAAACTTGACCTGGCATTTACATTTCACGACAAAAACAAAGAGGAAATAATTGTAGAATTTTACAACGCTGACTACGACAGCTTAACGCTTTCAGGGGAGCTGCAATTAGTGGAAAAGTGGTGTAAGATTATCAACGATAGGATTTCTTCTTCACGGCAGAAAAAATAAAAATAACTAAGCACTGCGGCTTTGCCGCAGTGCTTTTTAAAGATTAAAGAAACTAAAAGGCGAATAAATCTGTAACTTCGCTTAGCTTAAAATGTTAAATGACGCTGACATCAGAAAATATACTTTTAATCGGTTCAATACTGCTTCTGCTAAGTATTCTTGCCAGCAAGACAACTGGAAAACTGGGTGTTCCTGCCCTTATTATTTTTCTGGTAATTGGTATGCTTGCGGGTTCAGACGGCATTGGCGGCATCCACTTTGACGACCCTCACCTTACGCAATCACTCGGTGTTATTGCCCTGACATTTATTCTTTTTTCTGGCGGACTTGAAACCAAATGGGAAAGCGTAAAACCTGTTTTATGGCAAGGCGTTACTTTATCTACTTTGGGCGTATTGCTTACCGCTGTTTCTTTAGGACTTTTCATTTCCTGTATTTCTGACTTTACTCTTACAGAAGGACTTTTAATTGGTGCAATTGTATCATCCACTGACGCTGCTGCCGTATTTTCTATACTTCGTTCAAAAAGTATCGGGCTAAAAGGTAATTTAAGACCATTACTGGAATTGGAATCGGGTAGCAACGACCCAATGGCTTACTTTCTGACCATCGGGATAACATCTATATTAGTTCATAAAGACACTTCCTTTGCTTCCTTAATTCCTTTGTTCTTCCAACAAATGATTATCGGAGCAATTGCGGGCTTCCTGCTTGGCAAAGCAATGACATGGACATTGAACAAAATAAATCTTGATTATGACGGACTATATCCCGTGCTGACACTTGCGCTCGTTTTTTTCACTTACAGCATTACAACATTTTTCAACGGTAATGGCTTTCTTGCCGTGTATCTTTCAGCAATCATTCTTGGCAATCAGAACTTCATTCACAAAAAAAGTATCATGCGGTTTTATGATGGACAAGCATGGCTGATGCAAATTGTAATGTTTATCACTCTTGGACTGCTTGTATTTCCCAAACAAGTGTTGCCTTTTATCGGGACTGGCTTAATCATTGCACTTTTCCTGATGTTTGTCGCAAGACCGCTTGCGGTATTTCTTTGTCTGTTGCCTTTCAAAGTAAATAATAGAGAACGATTACTTGTCTCATGGGTTGGATTAAGGGGAGCTGTGCCAATCGTGTTTGCAACATATCCGCTTATACAAGGTGTTGAAAAATCGGGTATGATTTTCAATATCGTATTTTTTATTGTGCTTACTTCAGTTACGCTTCAAGGGACAACTATTCCCTTTGTTGCCAAGTTGCTTTATTTATTTAAGCCCGTAAAATTCAAAGCCCGTTATCCGCTTGAGTTGGAACTGTCAGACAATTTTAAAAATGAACTTTTTGAATTGGAAATCAAAGAACATTCACCCGTTATCGGCAGACAAATTTTCCAACTTAAATTTCCAAAAACCGCACTCATTGTTTTGATTCATCGCAATGACAAATATATTACACCAAGCGGGACAACGACAATACACCAAGGCGATAAATTATTAATCATGTCGGACAACAAAAATGATAAGGATTTAATTAAGCAAGCAATGTATGACGGGCAAGCATGAAACATCTCGCTCCGTTTGCAAGCACATTTGCCTTTGCCCTCTTTTTATTTTTTATAGATGAAAGGGCAAAGTCAAAAGAGCTTGCAAATAATAATCCTGCAAAAATTATTTTTTAAAATGCCTTCTCAAAAATTTTAAAATCATTTTCCGCATTCCAGTCAGACAATTACGCAATTTTTCTTACCGACAATCCCTCTCTCCGGACAGACAAAAAAATACAGGGCAGCCGCCAACAACACCTTGCCTCAATGGCGGGTGACGAGTAAATTGAGAGGTCATTGCCTTCTATTATCTTTGTTGTGTGGGGACAGTTTTGTAGTGGTAAATCCGCCACTGCGGCAAGCTGTGAACCGATGTGGCGCCATTCGGCGCCACATCGGATCGCCGGATTGCATTCGCAGATGTGGCCTTGAACGGCTCACATCTGCGCATTTGCGAGATTTCTCCGCGGCTCGCAGCTTCGCTACTCCCGCTCCGAAACCTCGCAAATCCGGCGATCCGTTATCGGTCATTCTATGGCGACAGTGCAACCATCAACCTACAGACATAAAATGAACCACAGTGCAATTTTCGGACAAGTCGTGTTTGCTATCCTTCGCAAAAGCAAAAGAGAAGCAACGCCATCATACAACCAACCCTTCAGTTGCTTCACATTTGCTTTTGCCCAAAGCTCAAAAACCATATTTTGCAGACCAATTTCAAACATAAAGGACAATGACAGATTTTAAAATAGTTACAGTTGAGAAAGGAGCATCAACAGAAATCACAAAGGACAAATTTTCACTTGACCAACAAGGAATTACAAGTTGGTTAATAAGTAAGACTATCATTTCTGACAACGAAACCCTTTTGAGTTTTCAAGACATAATGCCATGGACACGGACAGGTGGAGAAACTTTCTGCACATCATTTGAGTTTGTAACTGACAAACAAACAAAACAAATTTTCATCAAGGCAATCGTGACAACATCACCTGAAAAGAGTTTGACTGACTGGACAAAAAGAAGAGAATTATTAATGAGAAACGGCATAGCCGTTTCTCATTGGTATCACTCTTCAAACGCAACCATAATTGAGGACTTCTATCCCAACACTTCAAAGGTTGTCGCTTTTGAAAAGTTGCTGACCATAGGAAAAAAACTTGATGAACTTGGCTTTGCAACCTTGAAGTTTACTGACGACATCATGGCTGACGAAAATCAAAATCCACACTTCATTGATTTTGGCTTTGACCTTGGAGAACCCTCTGACAGCCCAAAGACAAACGCTAAAGAATATTTGCTTAGGAAACATCCTGACAGAAAGGAACAAATCAATCAATTTTACGAAGGAAAATGACCTTAAAAACATATCTTTGCACAAAAAATATCACTAATAAATGCATAGCACAATGACAGGAACGGACAACTTAACTGCAAGTATTGCAGGGAGCATCAAAAAAGCCCAAAGAGAAGAAATATTCTTTGAGGAAATTTTCACAAATTCAAGTTTGCCAGTAGGCAAAAACGAATTCCTGTTTTTTATTAAACCGGAAATTACCTTACAGTCAAAATCAATTCAACTTGACAGTATTCTAAATCTTATTCAAGATAAGATTGATTCTTTTGGATTGACTATTCACAACATCAAATTACTTTCGGCTAAGTATCTTGAACAATACAACATCATTGCTCAACATTACGGAGTAATCAACAAAATTTCTACTAATGTTTTACAAGGTATGTCTGAATCTGCCAAAGAAAAATTCAAAGAACTTTATGGAAAATCAGTTAATGAGGTAAAAATTTTAGGAGGTTCAGAATTTTTAAATCAATACAATGACTTCAATGCTTATGTTCTTGATTACTTATGGCAGAATATTGAAAATAAAAAATTAGCAGGTGGAACTTACTGCGAAAAGGTAAAAATAGATGATGAACTTATTTATTTGGTGAATGGATTTCATCCAAGACAACTCAAGCACTTTACTGAAAAAGGCAGAAGCATTGTTGTAATGACAATATCGGGAAATATTTCATGGAGTGATGCCAGAAGTAATTTTATCGGTGCAACTAATCCTTCAAGTGCCAATAAGGGAAGTTTGCGTAGAGAATTCCTTGATAAAAAAACAGAACTTGGATTATCAGAAGTTTCACAAGGTGTAAATGGAGTTCATCTATCCGCGGGACCTGTTGAAGCATTGATTGAGCTAAGAAGATACAATTCCAACTTTTCAGATAAAACTGAAATCAAAGATTTTCAAAACTTTTCATTCGGAAAGAAATTGAAAGAAGCATTTCCTAATGGGCAATTTGAAAAAATCACAGACAATATAAATGTAAACTTAAACGGAAAAGCTGTTTCTATTTTTGACTTGACAGAAGAAAAAAATTCTGATGAAGCCATTGAAATTCTTAAACAAATTTTATAAGCAACCTTACTATGAGAGTATTTCAAGGTAAAAACACCAACCAACTTTATATTGAAATTGCTCATGCAATTTTGAATGAAGGGGAAGAAATTGTAAAGGACGGAAGAAAGATAAGGGAACTTTTTCCATGTGTAATAAAGATTGACCATCCTGACCAAGGAATTTTACTTGTTGAAGGCAGACCATATAACCCTGCTTTTCTAATTGCTGAAACCTTATGGAATCTAACAGGAGACACAACCGACTGGCTATGCAACTACAATAAAATTTATCACAATTACTTTACCGATAATAAACTTGAAGCAGGTTATGGAAACAGAATTTTTAACTGGGATAAAAACACAAACCAGTTTGAATTGGTTGCAAAGCGTTTAATTGACGAACCATATTCACAACATGCAGACATTACTATATTCAATCCATCATTTGACCTAAAGAATCCAAAGTTTGTTCCGTGTATTACTAAATTGAAATTTAGAATCAGGGACAATCAGCTCCACATGACATCATTCATGAGAGCACAGGATATTTGGTTAGGGTTTCCTTACGACATCAATTTACTCTTGACAATATTCCAACTCATGGCTATCAAAGTAAACAAGCAAATGGGAGATTATTATCACTATTGCGATGTATTACGACTTTACGAAGCAAACTTTGATAAAGTTCAAAATTTGAAACCTGAATATTTTAATTGTAACAATCATATTGACTTAAACAATAGATGTGATTTTGCAGCATTAAGAAAGTATAGGGATATAATTCAACACCTTCCTGAGAATTCGTTGGAACTTATGAAAGATGAACCTGAGTATTGGCAAAATGGAATTAAGGCGTGTGTTGCATATTCGCTTTTACACAAAAGAAAATTTGAAGAAGCACATAAAGTTATTGATTCAATTACAAACTGCCTGAAAGTTCAATTTGAAATTTGGGCTAAACACTACCATAAATTTTTTTTTGAGCAGTCGGAAATAATTTAATTCCCGAAGAATGCGAAAATCATACTATACAGAAATAATATTACTAATACTTCTTTCACTTTCTGCTGCAACATTAGCAGCCGACCATCACTTCTTTGAAATGATTGGTTTAGGTGAAGGGTTTGAAACTACTGTTGGTTTCATTAGGATAATTGCTTTCGGGGCAGTTATTATTTTCTCAATTTGGAATGTGTATGCTCATATTAGTTCGCCAAAAAAAATTGTTACTTTTTTATTAGCTTCAGTTCACAATGTTTTTTTCAAAGAAGTTAGTTTGAATGATTCAACTGATAACAGAATCTATCGTGTAACTTGCTATAAGTATTACAAATTCGGATATGTTCTTTTTTCTATTGTCTTTGTTGTTTTTATTGTTTTATCGATTATTTTTTTTAAACTTATAATTCAAAGCAATCCAACGGAGAAAGCAATTTTATTCTGTATTCTTTCATTCATCGGATTAATATGCGCCAGCTATTTATTTTTAAATATTGTTGATAGCTGGTGGTATCAGTTTTTCAAGCGGATATTTATTTCGGGCAGACGATTAAAGATTGGGAGTAATTATCTGTTATCTTATGCAAGGTATGGATATGAAAATGGAGAACGAATTAAAACAAACACAACAATGCCTGTTTTGATTGATGAAAAGAAAAACATTTATAGGTTATTTGGTGGAACAATTTTTAATTCAGATAAAGATTTTGAGAGCAGTATTAATAACCATAACATTAATAGTTTATTGACTAAGTTGAAAAACAGTATGAAATTCCCAAAGGTTGAGATTGATGGCTTTCACAGTTTGGTTAATGAAAAAATGGAAGATAATATAACAGCACTGGAAGATAGAAGTTATTTTAAAGATGGCTTAACCGCAGATGAAAAAGAACAAGTGAAAAAATTTATGCAAGAAACTTCTACTCTTTCTTGGGATTTATTTAGCATTAATAATATTCGTCATAGTAATCACTTTGTTGGATTTAAAATTAAAAACAGTTCGGATGAACCTTGGGGAGTTGTGGTGATAGATGTATTAAGTAACGACCAAAAAGATTTTTTTAAGTATTTAAAGATTGACCCGATTGGACCAAACACTGATGCAAATAATCAACAATGGTTGGATTTAGTTTTAAAGTCATTCTCCGATATATTCAGTAAGACCATTAATCCTAAAACCGATGAGTAAAGAAATTGAAGTAAAGGTTTTGGGCATTGATGTGAGTGCTGTCAGAGAAAAATTAAATTCTTTGGAAGCAACTTTCAAAGGAGAAACACTTCAAAGAATTTACACCTACGACTTATTTCCTATTTCATCAACCTTTCTTTCAATCATTGACACTTTGAAAAAAGAAATAGGCAGAAAGGAAACCGAATTAGCAAAACAAAAACTTCATTCGCTTTTATTGGACTTATTGGACTTGATCAACGATGAAGACAGAAAAAGAGTTTTAAAAATTACAGGAGCAAATCTTGGGGACATTGCAAATCAGGTTTTGACCGAAAACATTCCATCCTTGATTTTTTCTGCTGAATTTGCGGAGGTGATTTCTAATTACAATACCAATCCTAACAAGTGGGTGCGACTTCGTGCAAGCAATGGAAAATTCAAGATTGCATTGAAGCAGATATACAACCGCAGAACAGTTGACGGAGTGCGACAACATTCAATAAATGATGTAAAAGAAATTGAGGTTGAAGTTGACAGCATTGAAAACGGCAAACTTTTGCTTGAAGAACTTGGTTATTTTCATAAAAACTATCAGGAGAAAAAAAGAATCAGTTTTATTCTTGAAAACAATGTTCATGTTGACATTGACATGTGGCCTCATATTCCACCCTACCTTGAAGTTGAAGCTGACAATGAAAGAACTGTTTATGCTGTTTTAGAAAAATTAAATTTCAAGAAAGAAGATGCAAGAATTTTGAATGCTGACGATGTGTTTACATTTTACGGACTGAACATGTATTCCTATAAAGAACTAAAATTTGAGTAGCGAAACAACCAACGCATTTGCAAGCACATTTTATTTTTTTGCAAACACACAAAGCAATGCTAAAAAAATAAAAAGAGCTTGCAAGCCAACGCACAGAGACAGTGCAGACATTCGTGCAAACTTAATACAACTGACTTACGGACGGAAAGAAGAACGACCGATAACATGGTATTGCCGCAATGGGGGGTGAAGTGCCTCTATGAAACTTTTGTGCTTAAACAAACGGCAGTGCATCTATTGAACATTTGTGCTAATAATCCCCCACTGCGGCAATACCAGAACCGATGTGGCGCCATTCGGCGCCACATCGGATCGCCGGATTGCATGCGCAGATGTGGCCTTGAACGGCTCACATCTGCGCATTTGCGAGAGTTCTCCGCGGTCCGTAGCTTCGCTACTCCCGCTCCA
>JADLHA010000045.1 GCA_020848995.1 Saprospiraceae bacterium
CAAAACAAGCCGAGGCGCAGCGAAGGAAGCTATGTGGAGCGATAACTGACTGAGCTGCAACGAAGGATTGTGAAGCTAAATTCATTGAGCGCGTGAGCCTGTGCGGGCTGGCTGGCGCAGCAGGGAGTGGAGGGAGGCAGCCCCTGAGCAAAACAAGCCGAGGCGCAGCGAAGGAAGCTATGTGGAGCGATAACTGACTGAGCTGCAACGAAGGATTGTGAAGCTAAATTCATTGAGCGCGTGAGCCTGTGCGGGCTGGCTGGCGCTATTGGAGATTATTAGAAGTGCCCTTAAAGTTTAGAATTGCCCTTAATTCACTCGGGGTGGTTAACAAGAGCCAATTGATTGCCCCGGATGGCAATGCGCCGGATATCGTTCAGTCCGGCAGGGCTTAAATCGATCAAGGTATGCCATAACCCCTTGGCATTCAGCCTAAGGATTCGTCCCTTGCTGGCACAATAAACCTGTCCTGAGTCGTCCAGAGCAAAATCCTGGGTGCCGGAGGGCATGGTTGTCAAAGTTCGCGATCGCTGGCTTAAGGGATCGTATGATTTTAAGAGCCATTGTGCATCAACCGATTTGTCGACGTATAGGATTTGACCGGTATGGTTCAGCTCAAAGCATTGTCCGGGTTTTGAAGCGAAGATGCGCTTTAACCCTCGGGATTGGTCGCACAATCCCAACTGGTGTCTGCCATCGAGCAGGTAACAGACAAATTGTTCCCCCGAGAGTTGCCGGTAATAGGCTACCGTTCCAAAGGCCCTGAGCAGATATCGAAAGTCGCTTGCCCGGGTGGTAGAGGCTGCAACCAGATCCTGTACCGTGGTGTCGTAGGCAGGGACTCTGACGTAACTGATGCTGTCCTTACCGCCATGTAAACCTTTCGGTGAATATTCTGCAGAACGACTTCTGGTCAGGTTCTGTTTAGTTCTTTTAGCCAAGTTAAACAGGTAGATTTCCGTTGCTTCGTTTGGATTGGTTTGCAGGCTTGCTATCAGCGTATTTTCTGCTAAAAAATGAGGCTGGTTGTTGTAGCCACGTCCATTAAAAGCAGTGAGATAGGAAACCTGCACTTCATCCCAGGAGCTATCCTGGATAGAGGGCGTCCGGATGACAAAGAGCTGGCTTGGAGGCAATGGCCTTTGGCCATATAGGGCGCCCGATGCGAGAACCAGTGCGGCCAGGTATTGGAAGGTCATCAATCCATTTTGTTGGTGGAGCGGAAGATCCGGTTCCAGTTGATCCCGTTGCTAAGGCTTCCGTTTTTCAGACTGAACCAGATGAACAGCGGCTTGCCCACTACGTGGTCGAATGGCACAAAACCCCAGGCCCGGGAATCTTCTGAGTTATGGCGGTTGTCTCCCATGGCCCAATAATAATCCTGCTTGAAGGTGTATGAATCCGCCAGGGCCCCATTGATTCGGACCTCATTGCCGTCCACTCGAAGGTCGTTCCCTTCGTAAACCGAAATGATGCGAGAATACAGGGAAATATTTTTTCGCGAGAGCGATACCGTCATACCTTTTCCTGGTATCCAGATGGGGCCATATTGGTCGAAGCTCCAATTGGAAAAGTACTCGGGATCATGGGGAAAAACCTTGTTTTCCTGGTAATTGAAGGCTTCAACCACGACGTCGGGACCCATGGATTTTACCTGGTTGAGCTGGGCATCGTCGAGAAAATAAAAGCCGTTTTTAGCATAGGCATCGTACACGTTAATGCCCCATGACGCCAGTTTCTTTTTGTTGAGCTGGGTGCCGGATGACCGCACCTGATAGAGGTATTGAAGGTGGGCAGGATGCTCTGCGGGCTGGCCATTGACGAACAACTGGCGGTTGATCACTTGCAGGGTGTCGCCCGGGATCCCAACGCAACGCTTGATGTAGTGGTCTTTTTTATCGAGGGGACGCACGATCAGTGGCAGACCCCTGCATTCACGCGCTGCGTCTTCCTGGGTCAGGGTTTGAAAATGCGTCCACGATCGGGTAGGGGTTACGTAAACGCTGTCTCCAACAGGCCAGTTGAAAACAAAGGGATCGTTGCGTTTGACTTCAGTGATGGCTGGAAGTCGAAAATAGGGCAACTGAGGCTTTGAAAAATAAGACTCCCGGTTGATTCTCGGGATGCGGTTGTGCAACAAGGGCAACATGGCTATGGTCATGGGTGTTCGAATGCCGTAATGCGCCTTGCTCACAAATAAAAAGTCTCCCACTTTGAGACTGCCTTCCATGGATGGTGTTGGAATGACGTAGGCCTCAATCAGGAACATGCGAATGAAGGTAGCTGCAAACACCGCGAAAATGATGGACTCAGCCCATTCTCTTATTGTTCCTCTGGCGTATTTGTTTGTCGTTTGCAGTTTCGTGACCAAGGCGCTGTCGCGGTTTTTTCTGGCCAGGTGCAATTGACGGGTGTATTCGCCTTCTTTGGCAAAAGCTGGTTCAACGAATGATGCCGCAGGATTGCGACCAATCAACCAAAAGGCCAGAGGCGGGTATACCACTGCAAGAACGGAGTCTGCGAACCCCAATTTTCCAAAAGATTTCACCATGTCGATGCAGAGCGCAGCAAAAATGAAAATATTGACGATGGGGAAGAGTAGCCACCAGGCATGCGACGGCTTATGACCGACGATGCGGGACCAAACTCCAAATTGGATCCCGGGGATCCATGCCTTCGTAGAGTCTTCACCGGCTTTTTTGAAAAGCGCAGCGAGGGTAAAACAAAGCAAGAGGTAAGTAACGAGCAAAAAGGCGAGTATTCCCACTGTTTATCACAATTTTATAGTGGCAAAGATAGCCATATTGCCTTGGAGGAAGCTATTTTAAGACCGGGGCCCCCAATTGATCGGCAAAGACCCATTGAAGATCGGTAAATGAACCAATCGTTTTTAAAATTGCCATCCTGTGCCGGATTCCAAGGTTAAAAAGATTCCGGCTACATTCGAAGGATCAACTGAACTGGGCGAACATGGCTATGCCATAGATGTGGCGCAAACCGTGGTCTTTCTCTGGCCTAGCCCTGTAAGTGTTAAAGCATTAGCAAGAGTACACCAAGTGACTTACTTTTGTTGCTCCATTTTTTAACCTCATGCGAATTTATACATTATTATTTTTTATAATATGTCTGTTGGGGGGGCTTAGTGCCCAAAAGGCCAGCATTCGTGGAAACGTTTACGACAAGGCAACAGGAGAGCCCTTGAGTTTTGCGACGGTCCTATTGGAAGGAACCAAGTTTGGCGACGTTACGGACAACCTCGGTTTTTTTGCCATTTCCGGGATGCCGGCTGGGGAGTATCGCCTGGTCGTTTCTTATTTGGGGTATGACACGTTTAGCGTAGCCATATCGGTCAGGGGAGCTCAAATCCTCAATAAGCAGATCCATTTGTCGGAGTCATCCACCTTGCTTGGGGAGGTTAGCATTTCTGGAAAAAAGCAACAGGCAAGAACAGAAGTAAAGGTCTCCGCGCTTACTGTCTCGCCCAAGGAAATCAAAGCACTTCCTTCGACAGGAGGGGAAGCCGATATTGCTCAGTACCTTCAGATCATACCAGGTGTCATCTCTACAGGAGATCAGGGAGGTCAAATTTACATCCGCGGTGGTTCCCCTGTTCAAAACAGGATCTTGTTGGATGGCATTACTGTTTTTAACCCATTTCACAGCATCGGCCTGTTCAGCGTTTTTGAAACAGAAGTCATTCGTTCCGTTGAGGTACTCACGGGAGGATTTCCAGCTGAGTACGGTGGAAGGATTTCTGCAATTGTTGATATTAAAACCCGAGAGGGAAATAAGACCCGACAGGCAGGCATGCTGTCCGTAAGTCCGTTTATGGCCAAAGCGATCCTGGAAGGTCCCATTTCCCGGTTCAGCGATGAGTCGAAGGGAAGTGCCTCCTACTTAGTCACTGCAAAGAAGTCGTTCATCGATAAAACTTCGGAAAAGCTATACCAGTATGCGCTGGACGAAGGTGCCGAGCAACTTCCTTTTCGATTTGATGATTATTATGCCAAGATCAGTACGGTTTCCGGAAATGGCAGCTTCCTCAATGCTTTTGGATTCAGTTTTAATGATGACGTCAGTTTCAACAACCTGGCATCTCTTGACTGGAATGCATTTGGCATGGGGTCAAATTTTAAGCTTGTGCCATCCAATTCGAGCCTCATCATTGGCGGAAATGTAGCCTATTCAAAATACGCCATTCAGTTGAATGAGGTCAACGAAGATCCACGTTACAGTGAGCTCAAGGGTTTGCAGGCCAATTTTGATTTTAGTTATTTTGGACGGAATTCGGAAGTGAGATACGGGGTTGAATTCAACGCGAATCAAACGGTATTCAATTTTACCAATTTCCGCAAGATCCCAATTGATGTTGAAGAGAACAATACGGAACTGGCGGGCTATTTGAAATACAGGGTTGTCCTTGGGCGATGGGTACTCGACCCAAGCCTTCGACTTCAATACTATGCTACGAATAAGAAGACAGCTCTGGAACCGCGTTTTGGTTTAAAATACAACGTTTCCGACCGATTGCGCCTGAAAGCTGCCGGTGGTTTATACACCCAAAACCTAATGAGTTCTGTCAGTGAACGCGACATTGTCAACTTGTTTGTAGGCTTTATTACCAGTCCTGAACTCGTAGAGGCAGCACATGCAGTTGCCGGTTTTGAAGTGGATATTAATGATCACATGGATCTGAATGTCGAAACCTACTACAAGGATTTTAACCCGCTGGTTGCCTTGAACCGAAACAAGAAAGCAGTTGCTGAATCCAACTTTACCACGGAGACGGGAGAGGCCTATGGGCTTGATGTATTGCTCAAGTCCGGGTGGAAGGACTGGAACCTATGGTTGGGATATAGCCTTGGCTTTGTGAATCGGGATGACGGCGTTCAGGAGTTTCCAGCATTATTCGATCGTCGCCACAACATCAATCTCGTTTTGGATTATACTTTTGGCAAGGGTAAACTTTGGCAGACCGGTGTCCGGTGGAATATGGGCAGTGGTTTTGCCTTCACCAAGATTCAGGGATTTTTTGAAGACAATAAAATTCCGGATGGATTGGAAACAGTCTTTCCTACCGAGAATGCCCCTATTGGAGTCATTTATTCCGATAAAATCAACTCAGGCAGGCTGCCCTATTATCACCGGCTGGATGTTTCCATTAAAAGGAAAATTGAATTTTCTAAAAATTCGCACCTTGACCTGACGGCAGCAGTGACCAATGCATACGACAGGAAGAACATATTTTATTTCAACGTCATCGAAAACAGGCGGGTCAATCAATTGCGGGTTCTGCCTTCGCTGGTAGCTGCATTTCACTTTTGAGGAGCCGTACATTGCAAGAGCCACTGGCTGGTGTGTTTCAGGTGGAAGGCTGGCAATTTCCAATGTACAGAGTTTAGGAAATTGAGCACGTTGGTGATTTCCACTTCGGTCAGTTCAGGAAAGGCAGGCATTGCAATCAAGCGATCTTCAGGGTTGACTGCACCACTTCCCAGTCGGATCAGGCAGGGGATTTTTTCAAATGGTACTGAAAACTTGCTGGCATCGGTCAGGGATGGATAAAGTTTGCCGAAGCCTTCCTGATTGTTTCCGTGACAGCTGCTGCACTGTCGTTCATAAATGGATTTGCCTTCTTTGTAGACCTGGGTTGACAGATCACAGCACGTGAGGAGAAGGAGGCCTGCTGCGGTAGCGAATAAAACGCGGTTACTCATCGAGTAGCCGCTGGACATCCTGGATAAATTTCTTGACCGCATTTTCATCAGTGCCCAGACAAAAGGCTCTTAGATGCAATTCGGGATCCGCCAAAAGCAGCCAGCCACTGTGGTCAAATCCGCCTGCTGCCTCGGGGTTTTCTGTGGCGATGCTAAGGTACTTTTGAGGTACGCGACGCAATTCTTCACGATTCGGAATGCGCAACAGGTGGAAATTGGGAAGGTCAATATCCAGGCGATCGTAATACGCCTTTAATCTCGGGATGCTGTCGCGCCGGTAATCAATGCTGAAATTTATGTATTGTATACGCGGATCAGCGCCGAAATGCCTGGCGATTTCAACCATGCTGCGAACCGTTTTGGGGCAAATGGTCGGGCATGAAGTAAAAAAGAAATTGGCGATATGGATCTTTCCTTTTAAATCCGCACTTCGAACGGTTTGCCCGTCCTGGTTTTGGTACGAGAAATCCGGAATTTTCGCAAAAGTTGGTTTACCATCGACGATTTCCTGGTATCCTATGATCGGCAACCGGTCTTCTTTACATCCGCAAAAAAAGACCATGAGTAGGGCAAGCGAGAATGCCATACGGAGGTAGAAAGGTTCATTCGACAATTTTGCCATCTTTCATCAATATTGAATGATCAGCACTGGATGCGACCTGCGGGTCATGGGTGACGAGCAGGGTCGTCATGGGCTGTTCCCGGCGCAGTTCAAAAATCAATTGCAAAACCTGTCTGGCATTCTCCTGGTCGAGGTTGCCGGTGGGTTCATCTGCAAGCAGGATCCTGGGGCAATTGATCAGGGCACGGGCCAGGGCCACGCGTTGTTGCTCTCCACCGGAAAGTTCGCCCGGCCTGTGGCCCATCCGGTCCGACATGCCAAGTCTTTCAAGCAAGGCTATCGCCCTGTTTTGGCTTGACTTTTCTGGCCGATTCCCAATAAGGGAAGGCAAAAGCACGTTTTCCAAGGCGGTAAATTCCGGCAACAGGTGGTGGAACTGAAAGATGAATCCGATCTCCTGGTTCCTCAGGGTAGCAAGTTGTTTGGCGTTTAATTGGCCGACTTCTCGACCATAAAGCAAGACCCTTCCTTGATCGGCAGAATCGAGGGAACCAATGATGTTGAGCAAGGTGCTTTTACCCGCTCCGGATGCCCCAAGTATGCTGACAAGTTCCCCTTCACGGATCTGCATGCTTACGCCCTTCAGGACGCGCAGCTTCTGATAACTCTTTGTTATTCCTTGACAGTCAATTGCATACATCGATTAAGTCCACTAAGGCGTTCACTCGCTCGTCAGGCGAAGGTAGCCAACGCCAACCATTTGGAGCACCCCGGCCCCAGTCCAAGGAATGGCCGCGGTCCATTCCGGCTCAAGGACTTAGCCCGCCTTACCGGTGGGCCTTGCAAATTTTCCAGGTCTCAATACTAAAATACTTCTCTGTACAGTTAAAGGATAGATACCGTTCAGCTATATAGATGCGAAACGTTAGTTTTGTGTGCGTCAATAAAACCAGCTCAAGGCAATCCCGATGAAGATTTTGCAGGTTAGCAAGAAATTTCCCCACCCAGCCAAGGACGGGGAATCCGTTGCAATCCTGCAGATGAGTAAGTCCCTCGCGGCTGCTGGTTGTCAGGTAAGTTTATTGGCGATGAATACGACCCGGCATTTTGTTGAAATTGGTGATCACATGCCGGAAGAGTTGAGCTATTATCATTCCATTCGGTGTGTAAAGGTGGATAACAGAATACACTGGCGCGGTGCCCTGCGCAATTTGTTCAGTTCGGCATCCTACCATGTCACAAGGTTTATTTCAGAAGATTTCAGGCAGGCCCTTGCCGAGACCCTGCAAAATGAGCAGTTTGATATCATTCAGTTGGAAACCCCTTATCTAGCGCCCTATATGCCGGAAATCAAGGCAAATTCGGATGCTCTGGTGGTCTTGCGTGCTCACAACATAGAGCACGAGATCTGGATGCGCATTGCAAATCAGGTGAAATTTTTGCCCAAAAAGTTTTATTTGGCTCACCTCGGGAAAAAGTTGCGCAATTTTGAACTGTCCATCCTTAACGATTACGATTTTCTTGTGGCCATTACAGAGCGCGATCTGGTGCAATTCCGCTCCCTCGGATATAAAAACGGTTGTGTCGCCAGCCCTGTAGGATTGAATTTTCATCAGTACCAGCCGAATTATGATGCATTTCAGAACCCATTGACCTTATCTTTTATAGGTTCGTTGGATTGGTTACCCAATGCGGATGCTGTGAGATGGTTCCTGGAAGAAGTATGGCCCGCGGTCCATTCCGAAATGCCTGTTGTCGAATTCCATTTTGCCGGTCGCAACGCTCCGGCAGACCTCCTGCCACCGCACCAAACTGGCGTGTATTATCATCCTGAAGTGCCGGATGCACGCTCTTTTATGCTGGACTATCAGGTGATGGTTGTTCCGATCTTTGCAGGCTCCGGTATACGGGTGAAAATTTTAGAAGCTATGGCCCTTGGAAGAGTAGTGATCACGACGAGTATTGGGTTGGAGGGGATCAATGCCCGTCATAAGGAGGAAGTATTCATAGCAAACTCCGTTGCAGATTTCATTGACAGCATCCGCTATTGCATGGAGAACCCTATGGCTCTTCAAAAAATGGGTGAAAAGGCTCACCGTTTTGTAGTGCAGAATTTTGATAGTAACAAGCTGGGGACTAAACTCATGGCTAACTATCGAAAGGTACTTTCCACACATGCAAAGGTAAATCAAGAGGTGTCGGGGGATGCACATTCTTGAGACGGCTTTTGCCATTTTTTGCTTTCTGCTTATCTATCCATTCATCCTTTACCCTCTGGTTGTCTATGGTGTGTATGTGTTTGCGGATATCCGGACCAGGAAACCAATAAAGACAGAGGGTTACTGTCCGGATGTTTCCATCATCATTGCGGTGTACAATGAAGCCAAGGTCATCGCTCAAAAGCTTCAAACGATTTTCGACTCGTTATACGAACACGGCAAGGTGATCATTTATATCGGATCCGATGGGTCAAACGACGGTTCCGTTCAAATCATTCAGGAAATTGAATCCCGGCGTAGCGATATCCGTTTTTTTTCATTTGCAGAGAGGCGGGGAAAAACGAGCATTATCAACGATTTGTGTGAAGCAGCTTTGCGGGAGAGGCCTGCTTCACGCGATCATGTGTTCGTCTTTACCGATGCAAATGTTTTTCTGGAGCCAAATGCGATTGCGGAGCTGGTGGCGCCATTATCAGATGCGCGCGTTGCCCTGGTCGATTCAAAGATCATACAACGTTCCCAACGGCTGGAAGGAATAGCTGAATCTGAAAGGGCCTATATGGGATTTGAATCCAGGCTGAAGTTCATGGAAGGGCAGCTCTGGGGATATGCCATGGGGGCTTTTGGCGGTTGTTACGCTTTGCGGACGAGCTTTTACCAGCCTTTACCTCAAGGTTTGTTGGTTGACGATTTTTTTCTTTCCATGCAAGCTATGTTGGCGGGTGGAAGATGCATTGTTAACCCTGAAGCGTTATGCTACGAGGATATTCCGACCAAAATATCAGAAGAATTTCGCAGGAAACGGAGGATTGCATCCGGCAACTTCCAAAATCTCAGAAAACTGCTTACATCTCTGCGACGCATGCCCACGGGTCTGCTCTTCGTTTTTGTTTCTCACAAAGTGCTGAGATGGCTGCTTCCTTTGAACCTCATCTTGTTCTTCCTTTGCACGGTCATGCTCTCACCGACTGGAGCACCGTTTTATCATGCCATCCTTTGGATGCTCCTCGTTGTCCTGATCGGCTTGCCGGTCTTTGACGGGTTACTCGAGCGATTTGGCCTTCGAATTCCCCTCCTGCGTTCTTGGAAATATTTTGTGGCGATGAATTGTGCTGTATTACTTGGTTTTTGGGGATATTTGCGGGGCATCAGACAAAGTAGCTGGCTTCCGCCCGATCGGACTGCCTGATTATGACAAATTTCAACAGCATCGAAGAAGCCATTCAGGATTTTCGAGAAGGAAAAATCCTGATCGTTGTCGACAATGAAGACCGCGAGAATGAAGGTGATTTTATTTGCGCAGCAGAGACCATTACGCCTGAGCTCGTCAATTTCATGGCCAGTCATGGAAGGGGATTGCTTTGTGCACCTTTGGAAGAAGCCAGGGCGGATGCACTGCAACTTCCCCTCATGGTCAGGAAAAATACATCCTTGCACGAAACAGCATTTACCGTATCGGTGGATCTGATTGGAAATGGATGCACCACGGGAATATCGACAAGGGACCGGTGTCTGACCATCCAGGCGCTATCCAATGAGCATTTTAATAAGGACGACTTTGCACGTCCGGGGCACATTTTCCCGTTGAGGGCAAAGCCGGGGGGGGTGCTTCAGCGGGCGGGCCACACTGAAGCGGTCATCGATATGGCACGTCTGGCCGGTATGGCACCCGCGGGGGCGCTGATCGAAATTCTGAACGAGGACGGCAGTATGGCCAGGCTTCCTCAGCTTTTTGAAAAATCGGCAAAATTCGGATTAAAAATCATCTCTATCCACGATCTGATTGAGTATCGCCTGAAAAGTGAAAGACTCATTCAACAGGAGCGGACCATGATGGCAAACATTGGAGGGACTTCCTATCGCATCGTTCAATTCCGCCAGACCAATACTGAGGACATCCATTTAGTTTTTGTTAAAGGAACCATAGATCCCGACGTTCCATGCGCAGTAAGGGTACAATACGCCGATCTGTACGTCGAATTGGTCGATCTACTTGTACAAGCGGAAAAGAGCATGTTGCGCAGGGCATTGGACGTCATTGAAAAGTCGTCTTGTGGTATATTGGTCTTGCTTTGCGGCCAGGAGCGATCAGAGAAGCCCTTATCGCGTTTGGAACCCATTGGTTCAGAGGTTCACCGCGCGGAATACGAACAGCGCGAAATTGGCATCGGCGCGCAAATTCTCCGGGACCTGGCTGTTGGTAAAATGATTGTGCTTTCCAATTTTCCTAGGAAGCATGTTTCGCTTGAAGCTTATGGTTTAGAGATCGTTGGCTACGCCCATTTCTGATGACATGAGAATGGGCTTCAATCGTCACTCCATTGGCCTAATGAAAAGGGCTGACTCACTTTGCTTTGCCTTGATGCCAGCATGAATGGAGGAACTCTTTTCATTCGATTTTGATGCTGCTATGTATTCAGGGACTCAATGCGCAGTACAGCGAAGGAAGCAAAGTGTAGACATACCGATGGAACTGCAAAGGAATATTGTAAAGCCAATTTCTATGGGCATGCAAGTCAGGTCGAGGAGCCTTGCGCACTGGGGAGATCGTTGTGGGGGTCTCGTTCAGAAAGCGACAGGAGCATCCTTCCCGCGCTCGTAGTCTCCGGATATCCGCAGACTTAATTCAAATGAATGCGTTGGAGAATTGTATTTGCTCGCATCGCGAATTCCAATGTCGTAATGAAGGCCTACGATTGCCTGATTAAACTCTAGCCCCAGTAAAAGGCCGAGGTCAACTGGAGTAATGCTCATTTCGCGGTTGCTCCAACGCCCGGAAAGTCCGGCATAGATGGCCGCTGCATTTTTTGGGGGAAGGAGCTTCCGATAATGCACACCCGTTTGGATCAATCGGTGAGGTCCCTGGGCAAACAGGTAGATGCGAGGAAACAAGGCGTCCACCCTCGTATATGCATAGCGGAAATTGGCCGTCGCAACGATATTTCTAAATGCCGGCGCTTCCCGGGAACCTGTGTAATCTGGATTATCGTATCCATTGAAAAATGAATGATCTGCCGACAGGATCTTGTCGGCAGAAAGTCCCAATTCCATACCCCATGCATTACTGAAGGAAGTCTGGTAGCGCAATCCGAGTTTTACAATGGGAACGGCATGAATATTGGCGGGAAGCAGTTCACTGGTTGGCCGGTTATATGCTTCCAGACCGTCAAATTGGTCTTCGAAGTAAAGATGATCGTAATTCACCGAACGTTGAACGAGCCCAAAGGACAATCCTCCTGAAAGAAAACTTTCAGTTCTTTTGTCAAGCAATTTGTGGTATGCCAGATGAAGCACCATTTCATTTTTGTTCCAGTCGAACAATTGCGAACGATCTGTAGCAAAATAAACGCCAGCTCCAATGAAATCTTTGGTGACGAGGCCCTCTCCCGTGAGAAACTTAATTTCCCCAGTAATGGCCAATTGGACGAATGGTTGATCCTGAAAGCCAATCCACTGATTCCGGTAAATGCTACCAACCCGGAAGTTTCCCCCGAAAAAACCGGAAGCAGCTGGATTGTAGTAGGCCCCAATGGCATTGTATTGCGAGAATTGAATGTCCTGCCCGGCGAGTCCTAGGCAAATGAATTGCAACAGCAAATAAAAAGTCAGTCTGGATGCCATATTTTTGATTCCGGTTCTCATGGGTAAAGTTAAACCACGGGCATCGCATTTTTGAAATGAATGTATTTACGTGCAGGGTTTCCTGCCTTCCCCTTCGCCAGCAACCGTCTCACCGTTCTGAAATGGTCAGCCAGGTATTGTTTGGAGAACAGGCAGAGCGCCTGGACCTTCGCGGCAACTGGGTGTTGGTTTCGACTACCCATGATGAGTATTGCGGGTGGGTCGATTGGTTTGATTTCTGTTGGGAGCCTTCTGCGACGATGAATCACCTGGGGGTGATCAGCAGTGTGCATGCTCTCGTTCATGCGGATGGCACATTCCGAAGGATCCTTTTTGGAAGTCTGGTCGACATCGACCAGTATTCCATCATCGAAGGGTCCTCCACCAAACGCCTGGCTCGGAATGCTGCGCTCACTGTATTAAGCGAGGCCTTTGAGGGGGCACCATACCTCTGGGGTGGACGAACCCCTTATGGGGTCGATTGCTCCGGCCTGACTCAGCTCTATGGTCGCCTTATGGGCGTAAACTTGCCCCGGGACGCTAAAGATCAGGCATTTAGGGGCGAAGACGTCATTATGGGGGCCTTTTTACCTGGAGACCTTCTGTATTTCAGTCAACCCGAAGGAGAGCCCATCACCCACGTGGGCATTGCACTGGATGAATCGCGGCTGCTGCATGCTTCCGGAATGGTTCACGTAGGCATTTACGACGATCAGGGGATCAGAAAGCCAGGAAAAAATGCCTATAGCCATCGGCTGCGCATGGCAAAGCGCCTTTCAGTTTGAAGTTGTGAGCGAAATCTTCCGGATAATCCAGAGCTCTCGCATCCAGCTGAGTCCAAATGGTTGAAGTAAAGGCGCGAGACGCAAGTCGCGTATGTTACAGGGCGCGTATAATATCGTATTTGGTTACGACATGGTACTGCCCAGATTCGTCACGTGCGATGACACCAGGGCATTTTTCGGTGAAATACTTGTTCAATGTACTCATTGGCATGTCGAGGGAGACCATTGGCATAGGATCCGACAGGATGTTTGAAACCGAGAGATCGGGATGTTGTTGCGGATCTTCAAGAATGAAATTCAGCAAGGTATTTTCAGCTACGGTACCAACAATTTCATTGCCAGATAGAACGGGAATCTGGGAAATGTCGTGTTGTTTCATCATTGCAAGCACATTTCGGATGCGCTCGCCGGAAGCAACGGAGTAAAACGATTTGTCGTTCTTGGAACGCAGCAGATCGGCAACGGTTCTGTCTTTGCGCAAAAATCCGCGTTCAATCATCCAATCATCGTTGTAAATCTTACCAATGTAACGGCTCCCATGATCGTGGAAGATGAGAACGACGACGTCGTCAGCAGTTAGCCGTTCCCGGAGTTGATGCAGGCCAGCTAGCGCTGAACCTGCAGAATAGCCCAGGAGCAATCCCTCCTCCCTGGCTAAACGCCTGGCGGCAAGGGCTCCATCCTGATCGCTTACCTTTTCGAAATAATCGATAAGCGAAAAATCTACGTTCTTGGGCAGTATGTCTTCACCTATGCCCTCGGTAATGTAGGGGTAAATCTCCTTTTCGTCAAAAATGCCCGTTTCCTTGTACTTCTTAAAAACCGATCCGTACGTGTCAATTCCCAAGATTTGGATGCTGGGGTTTCGTTCCTTCAGATAGCGGGCTACGCCTGAAATGGTGCCGCCTGTACCAACGCCAACGATGAGATGCGTAATGCGGCCATCCGTCTGTTGCCAGATTTCCGGACCCGTGCTGAGGTAATGCGCCTGAGCGTTCGACAAATTGTCGTACTGATTGCACCAGAATGAGTTAGGAATTTCTTCGCTGAGCTTTTTGGCAACGGAATAATAGGATCTGGGATCTTCCGGACTTACGTTTGTCGGGCAAACGATGACCTCAGCCCCCATGGCCTTCAGCATATCGATTTTCTCCTTTGATTGCTTGTCGGACGTAGTGAAAATCGATTTATAGCCGCGAACGCATGCTACCAAAGCAAGTCCCATGCCGGTATTGCCGCTGGTACATTCGATGATGGTCCCGCCAGGACGCAGTTTTCCCAAATTTTCTGCATCATCCACCATCTTTACCGCCATCCGGTCTTTGATGGAATGTCCGGGATTGAAGGTCTCCACCTTGGCCAAGACGATGGCAGGGATCCCATTGACGGATCGTCGCAATCGGATGAGGGGCGTATTGCCAATGGTCTCCAGAACGCTGTTGAAATATTTCATGAGTGGCAAAATTACAAAGAGCCGACGACCCTCAAGACTGTATAAGGGCTTGTATGGGGCCAAATTTACCCGCTACGCCTCCGTGCGGGGGCCATGATTGCCTTGAAACGCATCAATTGAACGAGACAATCCCAAAAAACCGATTGTCAGGCACGCCCAAAGCGCGTGCAACCGCAGAGGACACAATGACGTTGACCGCCGATTCGTAGACAGGTGGGATCCTGCCTATGACTTTAGCTTTTACCCGCCTTCCGTTCAATGGATTGTAGACTTCGATGCGCGAGTCCATTTGTGCAGTTGCATGCAAAGCGAAATACCGCCCTTCCCCAAAACCTGATGCTTCAACATGAACCACACTTCGCTGGATTTGAGCGAATGAAGCTTCTGATGTCAGCCTTTCCGGCTCGCTGAATGCGGTATCCCGGACGAATCTGGAATCCGCTTTGGGCCCGATTTCTGATCTGGACCATACCTCATCTGGGATAAAGTAGCCAACCACCAGGGTGTCGCCGGGTTTGAGTGGGCGCCCTTCCAGTGCGTTCAAACCGTATAGCTGAGCGGTGGGTATTTTAAACAGGCGACGACACAAAGCATAGATTCCGTCTTTTGGCTTGACCAGGTAATAGAGCAAAGAAGCGGAGGGCTGTCCGGTGGCCGCAAGATGTCTGGTGGCAACCGGAATGTAAACAGTATCACCGCTGAGCGGAATTCCTTCCACCTTTAAACCATGAGGATTCAGAAAGGAGGAAGATGGAATGCCGTATCGCCGGGCAATTCCGTATAGGGTTTCAGATTTTCTAACTTTGTGGACGATGCACGGGTTAGCCCCGGAGCCTGGGCACTGTACCAGTTCCTGATGAAGTGGTTGGGCCTCAAGGGCGTAGGGCACTACCAACGCCAAAGACCATGCGCCCAACCGGAATAGTCCCTGCATCGCCCTGAATGTCCAACAAGTTCCTTGCATGTCAGGCGCAAATATATTATAAATTTATTTAATATGAATACGCTTTCTAACGCGGTGCTCGCCGTGATCCCCGCCAGGTTGTCTTCGAGCCGCCTTCCGGGCAAAGTGCTCCTGCCCATTGGAGATAAATCGATGCTGCAGCGCGTTTACGAACGATGCCTGCAGTGTAAGCAAATAAACCAAGTCATCATTGCGACGGACCACCAAAGCATTTTTGAACACGCCAGGTTTTTTGGTGCAAGGGTGGAAATGACCTCCACTGACCACCTGAGTGGCACGGACCGGGTGGCGGAAGTGGCTGAACGGAATGAATCCTTCTCGCATGTGGTAAATGTGCAGGCAGATGAGCCCTTTTTGGAGCCACTGGGGGTTGATCTGCTGGTCGAGGTGTTACTGGAATCCCAAGCTCCCATTGCCACCTTGGTCAGCTACCTCGATGACGAAGCGTTGATCAGCCGACCGAGTGTGGTGAAAGTCGTCCGGGATGTATTTGGAAATGCCCTCTATTTTTCCAGGGCAGCCATACCATTTCGGCGGGACGAACAATCTGCTGGGGAAAGGTGCACCTATTTCCGGCATCACGGGATCTATGCTTTTGAAAGACAGGCCCTGCTGCGGATACGGTCGATGGCTCCGGGCATCCTCGAACGCTGTGAGCAGCTTGAGCAGCTCCGCTGGCTGGAAAATGGCCTACGCATTATGACCGCAGTGGTCGATGGCAACGGCCCCGGAATAGATACGCCGGCCGATTATGAAGCAGCCCTTCGGTTTGCGATGCAAAAGAACCTCTGAAAAGATTCCGGTACTCCGGCTTACCTGTTAATGGTAAAGGGGATTTGGTAAAGTCCTGTAGGTGAATTCAACTGAAGGTAATAGTTGCCATTTTTTAAAGAGGAGGTGTAAATGTTGTATGTGTTTTGGCCGGGTCGGGCATAATAGGTGTAACTGCGCAGACTCTTGCCATTTGCATCAAGTATTCTCACGGTGATCCGTGCAGAGGAGCTCGATTCATGCAGGTATTCAAAAGTAAGAACGCTTTGCGTTACAGGGTTCGGGTACAATTTGAGAACCGGATTTTGGGGTTTTGGGATATCGATGTCAACTGTGGGAGAATAGACAGACGATCCATCGATATGGACAGCCATTACGCGGTAATGGGCGGTTTCTGCTGAAGGTTTTACCAGTTTAGCAAGGTATTGAAACGAGGGTAAGCCATTTCCTTTTGAAGGAATGGTTTGCATTTGGACAAAGCCCGCATCATCCAGGGCCTGTTCCACAATGAAGTTTTTGCATCCTTGCTCTTTGAGTGTCGCAAAGGAAAACTCAATATCTGCATTATTGATTTCAGCATTCATCGCACCAAATTGGACAAAGCCGGCGAAGGGTTTTAGCATGCCAAAACCTATGGGGGCCAGTTTGTTCGTTTTGAATTCCAGCAGGTAGTTGCCGTCTCCAGCGTCTGTCACGCTGAAATGTGCCTGGTCGGCGTTGGATCCATACGTGTACGAGCAAAATGTTTTTTGGGTTGTGCCTCCCAAATGCATGCGTGGATCAGCGCTCCCTGGTGACTGTACCTGGTATACAACAGCACGCTCCCATGGAAATGTTGTGCCATTGCCAGAAAGGTCTTCCAGATCCTTTGCAGAAACAGGTAGGAGTACATTGACATATTGACCGGTTGTCAGGGGGCCATTCAAATTCCAGAATCGGTTGGCGGCCAGAAGGATGCTGCCAGGGTAGAGTTCCTGTTTGTCGAGCTCAATAACTTGTCCCATATGCAGCGATTCGGTGGTGCCCAACTGAACCATGAGGCTTTCATCCGCAGGCGATCCGATATCATTGCCGAATTTTCGGATCCCAGCAACGTATATGTCATCATTGGAAGCCGCGCTATGGTTATCAAAGTAATAGTGGGTGATTTCTCCTTCATCACAAGACACATTTGCTGTAATCGTTTCTCCAGCTTCTTCAGATGCGGACTGTTGAGGACTTTGAGATTCCAGGCAAGAGGCTTGTTGTACACTGGTCCGGAGCAAGGCTCCAGGTTCGGGACCAAAACCCTTTAGAAAATCTATTCCCGGCATTGAGCTAAGATAACAATAGCTCATCATGGTCCCGGATGCGGGAATTCCCGGAGAGGCGCAACTTCCCTCAAGAGGAGCACAGTGGTCGAGAGCCCTATTTTTTTGAGGTCCCCAAGCACAGGCATGGGTATGCCTTGATCCAATCACATGCCCTAATTCATGGGTGGTGGAAAATACATCCCAGCTATAGGCCATGCCGGATGTATAGGTGCCTGAAACATTCGCATAGGCATATGCATAAGATTTTAAACAAAGCGTATTGATGTATGCTTTACCCCCGAGGACTGCTTGTCCGTTTTTGGCATACCCGCATAGCAACAATCGGATAACATTCGCAGTGTTGGGATATTTTTTGCGAAAATATTCCAGATCTGCCGTTGAACTGCTGTGGCGAAAATAGTCTTCTGAAGTATGAATGTTCAATTGAGAAAGGGAAATGCGTATGCTTTCTCTTTGATATAACATATGAACTACGTTGAAGAGCCCTGTAGCATAATTGCTGATTGCCTGGAGGTCCTTATTGAATTTTAGGTAAAGATCGTAGTCGATGTCCATCTCAATCTTCAAGGTTTTGCAATTGCCGTCAGACCGCTTTCCGATGTCCGGGGTATTCCCAAAATGATCATCCCAGTCGTTTGTGGAGCATGCTGCATTTACCGTTGGCCATTCAGTTGATTGCCCTTCAGAGAGGATAAGTTTCCCGGATTCATTGTATGCTAAATGTTCCGGAACCAGGTTAATGGTTTTTCCACCGGGAAATGCAAAGAGTCCATAGACCTGGTTGTCCTGAAATAAAGAGAAGGCTGCAATGCTATTCCGGTTGTTTCCATCAGTTGCCATAAAGTGCATTCCGCGGTCCAGTGTAGTTGTGCGCTGTCCGGTTTCATCAACCAGCGTTACCTTATATTCCGGCGCAAAAAAATCGCATGAAACGGGTTCAATTTTTGCAACATCAGGTGAGATGGACTGAAGCATTCCTATGTGACCCTTCATGAGTTGATCTGTGGCAAATTCGTAGAATCGAGGAGGTAACTTTACGGTGGTATTCAGTTCATGGTTATCCAGGTTTGTGCTTTCCTCAATTGCATTTTGAACGAACTGCGATTGGGTTTCGGAAGGACCGGACTGGCTTAGTTTTGGTGCAGACGGGAAAGAGAGATGCTGACTGGAGAGATTGAATGACCACATGGTCGCCAGGGCATACGGGAACACGAGCAAATTGCGCATGATATGTAATTTAGCGGTTCTCTGATCTGATCGCGGCATCAGATCATATTACAATGTTTTTTAATAGGAGAATGGATCAAACACTGTGCCATTATTTGGAAAAACGCCTGGCCGGCACCTACGAGCCTAGAGAGATTTACGGCATGAGCAGGTATTTTGATGCGGAGTGTCGCCGAAGATCGGAGCTCAGTGGGGCAAATGTGAGCAATTGCAAAGAAATGGCCTGGGTCGACGAATGGATCGTCCGTTTGCTCGGGGGGGAACCCATTCAATACATTTCAGGTTCTGCACCTTTTCACGAATTTGACCTCATTGTTCGACCCGGGGTCTTGATCCCCAGGCCCGAGACCGAGGAGTTGGCGCACCGGGTTCACACCGAAATGGGAGGAAAAAGGTGTTTGCACGTGATCGATGTAGGGACCGGTTCAGGCTGTATTGGAATTTATCTGAAGTCCCGCAATCCGAGCTGGCGAATTACCTGCATCGATATTTCTGAAACTGCAATCGGCTGTTCACGGGAAAACGCCCTTAAGTTTGCGCTCGAAATCGATTTTAGGTGTATTGACTTTAACCATTTTTTGCCGGAGCCCTTTGAAAAATGGGACGTGCTGGTGAGCAATCCTCCCTACATCAGTAAAAGCGAAGCTGGCAAGATGGATGCATCGGTGTTGCAGCACGAACCACATCAGGCGCTGTTCGCTCCTGATGCCGAAGGCCTGCATTTTTACAGGCTCATCGCCAAATTTGCCCACAAGCACATGCGGCCGGGTGGGAAGATTTTCGTTGAGATCAACCCAACTCACCTTGAGCAAACCTGTGGCGTATTCAGAGATGCGGGCTACGCACACCTGGTTTGTCTGGATGATCTGCAGGGCAGAACACGTATCCTTTGTATAAGCTGTTAATTTAGGGTACGATAATCTTCTTAACCCAGTTTCTGACTTGTGGATGAAAGAGGAAGTGCAATCCTTTCGCGTTATTCGTTAGGTGTATTGCATTGCTTTCAATCGCGTATGCTTGGCATCTACCCATCAAATCACCGAATAAAAGCTGGGTGATTCCCGGTGGAGCAGGAAGACTCGCTATCTGTTTCCCCTCTGAATAAATGTAGAGTTGTTCGTTTCCGGCATTCGCTATGCAGTCCGTTGATGCAATTCGAGGTTCCGGACGGTTACAGGAGAAGGCGCCATGACCATGGGTAAATAGAATTAACCTCCCAGTATGAGGATCAACATGGATATCGTACACTGAAACGACATCGTATGGATGTGAATTGCTTTCTTCCCAGTTCCTGCCGGCGTCGAAGCTGACGAATAGTCCAAGGTCCGTGCCAACATAGAGCACTTCTGGTTTTTCCGGATCTGCGAGTATGCAATGACAGGTAATGTCCGGCAATGTGTTGCTATTCAGCGGATACCAGCTGGCCCCTGAGTCCATACTGGCAAATACAGCCCTGTTGGTCGCCAGGTAACATCGCCCATCTGACCAGGGAGAGAATGCAATGTCGCGGATAAACAGGTACTCATCGGGGAGCAATGCAAGGCGAAGTGTTTGGCCGTAGTCGCTGCTCAAATAGAGTTTTCCTATGCCCTGAACTGGATTGAAGCTTGCCACCATGATATCAGAGGGTGTGGTTGCATTCACTGCGATAGCCGTAATTTTCTCATCGGGTGATTCCAGAGAAGTCGAAAGCCAATTTTTGCCACCATCGAATGAACGGGAAAGGGTGTTTCCACCTGAATACAACAGCTGCCCCTTAGAATCGCCAAGCGCAAAGGGAGCTATAAATGCTGCCAGATCATTTGTCGGGATGAGCTCCTGCCAGGTATTTCCTTTGTCGGCACTCCTGTAAAGATTCTGGAATTGGCTTGCAACGAAAATAATGCGGTCGTCATTCGGGACGAACGCATTGAAGGTTCCGTCTCCCCAGTGAATTGATCGCCATTCACCCTGCTCGAAATATGCCGATTTGTTGTCCTGCAGTCCGCCAATCATGGTGAAGGAAGCATGAGAAATGCTGCCTGTGTAAAACTGAGCACTCAGATACCCATCATTTGCGGGGAAGACAGTGCGGCAAAAATCGTCAGTTCGGTAGACTCCTCCGTCCGTTGCAAAATATACCTTGTCCGGGTCGAGCGGATTGGAAATGAGGTCGTGAAAATCTGCATGGATCCGGATTTTTTGATGTACGAGGTTGATCAATTTATTGCCCGTTCCGCTGGAGTCGTAATACAGGTCAACCCCTCCGATTAACATCTTTTTCGGATCGTCGTCTTTAAGATGCAGGGACTTTGCATACCAGCCCTGGTAGCTGCACACATCCTTGGTGTTTGTATAATAGGAAGTTGTTTCGAAGTGATCGTCGGTGCGCAGAATTCCGATCGATCGGAACGCATCCGAAAAAGCTGCAACGACCCTGCCTGGCTTTCCCTTTGAAATATGTACCATGATGCGACCCTGGGCGTCATTGGGTGCTGAACAGGGAATGCGTTCCCAATGCTGGCCACGGTCTCCTGTTTTATACAACCCGTAAAGTGGACTGGCTATCCCGCCAAGACCTGCATAGAGTATGCTTGGATTGTGGGGGTCTTGTGCCAAGTCGGCGACTACGGCAGGGGCCAGTAAATTTTGCCAGCTCAAGCCGCCATTTTCCGATCGCAACAGGCCGGAATTCGTCGCCAGGTAAATTCGACGTGTGTCGTGCGGGTCAATGACAATCTTCCAGATGCAGCTGTTTGGCCGATGGCTCCAGTCGAGCAGCAGGGTCCAATTCTTCCCGGCATCTGCAGATTTTAGGAGGCCCATTCCGCGACTTCCCCGCAAGGTGCGTGTAAGGATAGGGGAGCCTTCCTGCTCGAACGTGTAATTTTCTCCGGTTCCGGCGTAGATGATTTGCGGGTTCTCCGGGTCGATTGCAAGGGATGCAATGGCCATCACCGGGTATCCTGTAGGAATGTTCTCCCATGCGTCGGGCCCCAAACCGCCATGGCGCGACCTCCATAAACCCGACCCGGCAGATCCCATCCAGATCGTTCCTGTGTCAGAGGGGTGGATGGTAAGGCAAAGACTCCGTCCAGCAATCTGACTGGGGCCAAGGGACTCCCATTCCCCGGAAAAATGTCTCGGATTGGGATTGCCAATAAGGCTTTTTGATGTAACAAACCATCGGTAAAATGGGTCGTCTGCCGGAGTGGATTCATACCATGACCGATATGCCAATGCATGAAAGGAAGCAGAGGCTCCTTTGGGCTCTTTAGGGGGGAGGCAAGCCGATGCCAACAATGTAATTGCAGTGAACCCCAAAAAGATGTGCTGCAACCCGGATTTTGATTCACACATGGAGCGCATGGATTATCCCCCGCTTCGCTTGGTGTCAGGATACCCATTGCCTTTAAGCCAAAGGATGAGCTTTTCTGTACAGTCGCCCTGGAGGATGATTTCGCCATCCTTGGCTGAGCCCCCGACACCGCATTTTTGCTTCAAAGTCCGAGCCAGTCCCTGAAGTGTTTCGTCCGGACATTCAAATCCTCGGGCGACGCTTGCCAGTTTGCCACCCTTCAGTCGAATGAGATGCACCCTAATTCGCTGAGGGATGGAGTTCTTTTGAGAAGACGGTGGGGAATCAAAAATTGATCCAATGCCCTCATTCGACGTGTCGTTGGTCGAATAAACCATTGAGAAGTCTCCCGATGACATCCGCCTGGATTTTTTCATGGAGCTAAGTTAAACGGTCGACCTGACTTCCTCCTAGAGACTGCTGAATTTGTATGTCCATAACCTTGTGGGCAATGGAAGCGGTTGCCTGATTAAAGGCTTCTATGGCATGTTGCAGAGCCTCTGCATCTGCTGATCCGGACAAGGAATCCATTGCAGCTAATTTTTGAGAAATGAGTTGAACTTCTTCAGGGAGCAGCAGGGCTTGGTTGTTTTGTAAGAATTTTCTGGCGTTTTGGTTGATATAGGCAGCTTCGTTTCGGGCATCGATCAGCACTTTGTTTTTCATGTCGGAATCGGCGAATTGCACCGACTCTTTCAACCTGGAAATAATTTCCTCCTGACCAAGTTTAAACGCTGACCGGATTTCTATTTCCTGTTCCTGGTTGCTACGGAGTTCCCTGGCTTTGGCCGACAGGATTCCGTCGACATCGATCGAAAATACGAGTTCGATTCGGGGAAGACCTGCCGGCATGGGTGGAATCCCTTTAAGAAAAAACTCGCCAAGCAACAAATTGTCTTTTACCAATTCGCGCTCCCCCTGATAAACTGAAATGCGGATATTGCGCTGGCCGTCGCGACTCGTAGTGTATTGTTTGGCGAGACGTAGCGGAAGTTTTGAATTTCGGGGGATGATGGTGTCCATCAGTCCGCCCATGGTTTCTATTCCAATGCTCAATGGGGTAACGTCCAGTAAGAGGAAGTCCTTGCGGTTTCCGGACAAGATATCTGCCTGCACGGCGGCTCCCATAGCAACAACCTGTTCCGGATGAAGCGCATCGTAGAGGTGAATTCCAAATTCATTGTACAAACGCTTTTTAACCAAAAGCAGCCTCGTGGAACCTCCGACGAGCACGATCTCGTTGAGTTCTTTTTCATTGATTCCACTGTCCTTCATTGCAATTTTGCAGCATTGAATAGACTTCTCTATAAATGGTCCGGCGAGCTCGTCCAATTCCGTGCGCGTCAGATTGAGCAACAGGCTGCGAAATGGAATTTCGCATTTGGTGTCCTCACTCAAACGCATTTTCGCATTTTCAGCGGCAACGCGAAGCTCTCCAAGGGTTTGCTGATCCTCCTGAATTGCATATCGGCGGATCCAATGACGGCAAATGGCCAGGTCGATGTCGTCACCACCAAGAAAATTGTCTCCGTGTGAAGCCAGCACATCAAAAATGCCGTCTTCAATTCGCAATATGGATACGTCGAAAGTTCCTCCTCCGAGATCGTAAACCATCACTGTTTTAGCTTCCTCTCTGCGCAAACCAATGCCATAGGCCATACTGGCAGCAGTTGGTTCATTGATGATGCGCAAGACCTCAAACCCGGCAAGTTCTCCGGCCTGTCGCGTTGCCTGACGTTGGGCATCGGAAAAATAGGCAGGAACCGTAATGACCGCTTTTCGGATTTCCTGGCGCATCAGAAAGGATGCCTGATCCTTGAGGTCTTTGAGGATGTAGGAAGACAATTCCACAGGAGAATAAACGCGCTCGTCGATGACAATGTCGAGAATGCCAGAATCAGGACGGGATATGACGGTGTAGGGCAATTTCCTCTGTTCTTCAGTAAGATCGGCGGCCGTCCGGCCCATGAGCCGTTTGACGGAATATACGGTCGATTGTGGGTTGGAGACTAAACGGGCTTTTGCGGCATGTCCTACGACTATACCCCCTCCGATGTCAAAATGGATGGCAGAAGGCAGGATGCCGTTGGACGCATGACCTACGGGAATAATGCGGGGTTGGTCACCATCGACATAAGCGATCATGCTGTTGGTTGTACCCAGGTCAATCCCTACGATGATTTCCCTTTGATCAGTGATCTTACCTGTCTTGATGTCGATTGGAATGCGCGCCATAGTTCCGTTATCCCACTGGGGTAAACTTAATATTTATCTGATTGTTCAGGCTTTATGAAAAATGCGGGCAAAAATAAGGCGAATGTGCTTTTTATTGTGCTTTCGGCCCTTTTCATCACCAATGCGCTAATAGCGGAGTTCATCGGGGTCAAGATTTTTAGCCTTGAGAAAAGTCTTGGGTTTGAGCCGGTTTCATTCAGCTTTTTTGGACAAGAGGGGCTGAGTTTCCAATTGACGGCTGGAGTGTTGATTTGGCCTGTTGTCTTTGTTCTTACCGATGTGGTCAATGAATACTTTGGCAGGAAGGGGGTTATCCGCTTGTCTTACCTGGCCATAGCCATGATTGCATATGCCTTTCTTGCAGTATTTCTGGCAATGCGTTTGGCTCCGGCGGATTTTTGGATCCACGCCCACCTCGATTTTGCTCAAGATGGCCTTGCCCGAGAACAACTGCGCGGTGAGGTTGGCAACTACAATACGGCTTTTCAGCTCGTTTTCGGTCAGGGGCTGAAGATCATTTTTGCCTCCCTGGTGGCTTTTTTTGTTGGTCAGGTTCTGGATGCCACCGTATTCCGTAGAATTAAGGGAATCACTGGGGAGCAAGGCATATGGTTACGTGCCACGGGGTCTACGCTCATCTCTCAATTTTTCGATAGTTTCATCGTACTGTTCATTGCTTTTTATTATGGTGCGAACTGGCCAATTCAAAAGGTGTTGGCAATTGGAACCATGAACTACATTTATAAATTCAGCATGGCAATATTGCTTACCCCGGCCTTGTACCTGATTCATTGGATGATCCGGAAATACCTGGGGGAGGTTTTATCTGCCAAATTGCGGTCCGGCGCTATGGGATAGAAGCCCGCCCACATATTCCCCCTTTCATTAACTTTGCTCGATGCTTAGCAGGCAGTTGACAGATACGGTGCTGATGATCCGGCCGCTCCATTTCGGATTTAATGAACAGACGGCGGGGAGCAACAAATTCCAGCAAGCAGCTGCTGAAAATGAATACAGGAGTATAGCCGACAAAGCACGTAGTGAATTCGATGCCATGGTGGAGGCCCTGCGCTCTCATGGACTTAAGGTCATCGTATTCGAAGATCGCGACAGCCCTGTACTGCCAGATGCCGTTTTTCCCAACAACTGGATCTCAACCCACGAGGGTGGAATCGCCTTTACATACCCCATGTACGCACCCATTCGAAGGCTGGAGCGGCGCGACGACATCCTCCAATTTTTAGCCTCTCACTATAAGCTCCAAAAACGCTACAGCCTTGAGGCCCTGGAACCTCTAGGGCAATACCTCGAAGGAACGGGTTCCATGGTTCTAGATCGACTGAATCGCATTGCTTACGCCTGCCTGAGTCCTCGGACTGACGTTCAGGCCCTTCACAAGTTTTCATTGCTCAGCGGGATGGAAATGCTTCCATTTCATGCGTTTGATGCCACAAATACCCCCATTTACCACACCAATGTGTTAATGGCCCTTGGTTGGGACTTTGTGGTTTGTTGTATAGACGCAGTTGCGCCTAGTGAGCGGGAAACACTGCTGCAGCAATTTGAGAATACGGAAAAAGAGCTCATACCAATAGACCTGGACCAAATGTGCGCTTTTGCCGGTAATATGCTCGAATTGAGAACCCCGAACGACCAAAGAGTCATCGTATTGTCAGATACTGCGTACCACTCCCTTACTTCCTTTCAAAGGCAACGTCTTAAATCCCGTTCGCACTTGTTGCCTGTTTCCATTCCTACCATCGAAAAATGCGGCGGGGGCAGCGCCAGGTGCATGATAGCAGAGATCTTTCTGCTTCCTGCCTGAGCTTTGCTTTTATCAATTGCTTTACGGTTTCTTAATGTATTAAGATAATAAGGTATGTATTTTTGCCCCGATAAACCATCAAATATGTACCAAATCAAACCAGTCTCCCACGCGCATGTAGCGTTTAAAGTATTGAAATTCATTGTTATGTGTGTCCTTATGGGACTTCCGTTTTCATTGTGGTCTCAAGGGGTCACCACGTCTTCTATCGGAGGTGCCATTCGGGACGAGCAGGAACAGCCATTGATTGGAGCTACCATCAGGGCTACTCACCTTCCTTCCGGTACGATTTACGGAGCGATCACCAACGAGCAAGGGCGTTTTCTGATCCAGGGAGTGCGGGTCGGTGGCCCGTTCAGGGTCATAGTTACTTACGTTGGCTACGAAGAGGATGTCAAGGAAAATCTAATGACAAACCTGGGAGTTACAACCAACCACAATGTGCGTATGCGGCCAGCAAACATTGGACTGGAAGAAGTAATAGTCACCGAGGTGCGCAGCGGCATTTTTTCCAGTGAGCGAACGGGTGCATCGACAACTTTCGGCAATGAAATAGTCAATGCCCTTCCCAATTCAGGCAGCCGCTCCATTACCAGCATCACGAGATACAATCCCAATGGCGATGGAAAGTCGTTTGGAGCCCAGGACAGTCGGCTCAACAATTTTACCATTGATGGATCAGTCTTTAACAATGCCTTTGGACTTGGATCCGCTTCACAGGCAGGAGGGCGTACCGGGTCAACGGCTATTTCACTCGATGCCATTCAGGAAATTCAAGTCAACGTGGCTCCTTTTGATGTGCGGCAGTCCGGGTTTGTAGGATCTGGACTCAATGCGGTAACTCGTTCAGGTACCAACCGCTTTCAGGGTTCCGCCTTTTACAATTTTCGCAACAACGATCTTCAGGGCGCCAGAGCGGGAGACAATAGAGTGGCCAGCACTCAGTTTGACGAGATCATCATGGGTCTTCGCCTCGGAGGCCCAATCATTAAAGACAAGCTTTTCTTTTTTGTGGCTGCAGAGACGGTTGAAAAAACAGAACCGGCAACGAGCTTTGTTGCGAATGGTTCGACAAATCCCGGAACGACAACGCGCGTGGAAAAGGCAGACCTTGACAATCTGAGTCTCTTTCTCAAGGAAAAGTACAATTACGTAACGGGGCCTTATGAAAATTTCAACAGCGCAACGACATCTGAGAAATTTTTGGCAAGGTTAGATTACAACCTGAATTTAAAGAACAAATTGTCCCTGCGATACATCCATCACGATTCTCAAGCCGATCAACTCATTAGCGATTCAAGATCTCTTGGTGCGGGAGATCGCAGAACCAGGATTGATGCAATGGCCTATCAAAACAGTGGTTATGCCATTCTGGACAATACCCGGTCTATTGTCGGAGAATGGAATTCGTCTTTGACGAGTTCGCTGTTTAATAAGTTAGTAGTCGGGTACGATTACCAGAACGAAGATCGCAAGACCAATGTCGCTGTTTTTCCAACGGTCGACATCCTGAAGGACAACAAAACCTATATCTCCTTTGGTTACGATCCATTTACACCTTCCAATAAGTTGAATTACAATACGTTGCACGTCACTAATGACCTTAGCTACGGCACCGGAAAGCACAATTTCACCTTTGGAGTGAATTACGAACACTACAAGTCCAATAACTTGTTTTTCCCTGGGTCAAACGGCGTTTATGTTTTCAATTCACTTGATGACTTTTATGCTGCTGCCAACAGTGATGCCGACACTTCACCGGTTACCATCAATAAATTTCAATTCAGATACTCTGCATTGGAAGGAGCTGCTGAGCCGCTTCAGGTACTGCAAATCAACCGGTTTGATGCGTATGTGCAAGACGAATACCAGGTAACCGATCGCCTTGTCGTTACAGCTTGAATCCGCGGAAACTACATTGTTTTTGATCAGACAGCTCTTGAAAATACAGTCATCTCTGGTCAAACGTACGTTGACCAGCTTGGAAACAGAGATTACAAGATCAATACCGGTAAGCTGCCAGAAGCAAAAATCTTGCTTGAGCCGCGGTTGGGATTCAATTACAGAACCGGAAACAACAATCAACTCCAGTTGCGTGGAGGTACCGGTGTGTTTACCGGCAAACCGCCTTACGTTTGGGTTTCCAATCAGGTCGGTAACAATGGCATTCTGACTGGTTTCATTCAAGCTGACAATTCAAGAACCTACCGATTTACGCCAAATGTGAGTGAATTCATTCCATCAACGCCTACGCTCCCAAGTACATTTGACATTGCCGCCACCGACAACGACTACAAATTCCCCCAGGTGTGGAAGTCAGATCTGGCAGCTGACTACCGGCTGCCGTTCGGTGCCATCGCAACCGTCGAACTGATGTACAATAAAAATGTCAATGCTGTTCGGTATTTTGATGCTAACCTGGAACCGGCGGCAGACACCGCTAAATTTAGAGGTCCCGATACGAGATCGCGTTTCCCGGGTTCTTATGTCAGCGGATCACAGGTCAACTCTGCAACCCGGATCAATGACAACGTTGCCCGCGCTGCAGTCATGACTACAACCGATGAGGGTTTTTACCGGGCACTTACCTTTAAGCTGGAATTGCCCAATTGGCGAGGGCTTACCGCTATGCTGGCCTACACGCGCAGTGAGGCTAAGGATTTGATGTCAGCCGGATCCATAGCTTCCGGATCATTTACAGGTCTGCGCACGGTAGAGGGCAACAATAAGCCCGTGCTATCTTGGTCTGATTTTGACATCCCTCACCGAGTCATTGGATACCTCGGCTACCGCCTTGAATATGGGGATGCACGGGGCGGTGCCACGCAAGTTTACCTTTCTTACGCAGGGGCGCAATCGGCCCGTTATTCTTATGTATATGCGGGCGACATGAATGGTGATGGAATCCAAAACAATGACCTTTTGTTTGTCCCGCAAAAGGGTGCTGACCTGAGCTGGGAAGAATTTTCAGTAACCCAATCCAATGGAACCAAGACGACATTTACCGCTGCAGACCAAGCGGCAGCTTTTGATGCATTCATCGAACAATCCAGTTACCTTCGCGATAAACGAGGTGGCTATTCAGAGCGGAATGGCCTATTGTATCCGTGGTTACATCGCTTTGACTTGTCGTTTGTACAGGAATTCTACCTGAACATTGGCCATAGAAAAAATACCCTGCAATTGCGGTTGGATATGTTCAATGTTGGCAATTTCATCAATTCTGATTGGGGAGTTGGAAATACTTTGATTACAGACAGACCCCTGAGTTTCAGAAAGGTCGTCGATGGCGCACCTGTTTACAGACTTGCCACTCAGAACATCAACGGAACAACTTCCCTGATCCGCGACGCCTTGATCTCCAGCGCTTCGGGTTCTGATGTCTGGCAGGCCCAGGTAGGGATCCGCTACATTTTTTGACCCTGGTGCAGAGTAGGGCACATTATTTGGAGATGATTTTTGGGCCCTGTTCAATCTCTGGTTGGCCTTGGGGTTAAGCGCCTAATTGGTTTAATGCAGGCAACGGAAGGAGCAATTGTTTTAATTTTGTAAAAAAAAGCATGCGCAACATTATCTGCTCCGCCGTTTTGTCCTTTGCCAGTGTGTCGCTTTTTAGCCAATTTGTGATCAGCGAGATCATGTTCAACCCTCCCGAGAGTGGAACTGATTTTCTGGAATACATTGAAATTCAAAACATCGGCAATGCACCTCTGAACGCCCGGGATTATTCTATCCTGGATGCCATAGTATTCACGTTTCCCGATACGATGGTCATTCCTGGTGGTTTTTTATTGGTTGCGGTGGATAGTGCAAAATTGGATTCGATCACGGGTGCACGTGCATTCAAATGGCGCAGCGGCGGACTTCGAAACACAGACGAGGTCATTACTTTGCTGGATCCTGGTGGACAATTCGCAGACAGTGTACATTACTTCAGCAGCTGGGCGAACGAAGCCAGCGGCAATGGAGCAAGCCTTGCCCTCTGTCGCCCTGCAGCGGATAACAGCCTGTCTGTATACTGGAGACCTTCGACTGCAGAACTGGGAGCCGTGGTTAACGGAAAGTCTTTATTAGGGACCCCCGGAGCCCCTAACAGGATCGATTGCGCAGATTACACGATCTTTGCACAGTCGTCGTGGTTTGATCCGGACGATCTTGAGATTTTTACCGGTGAACGGGTCGAGTGGGCGAACGTATCAGGAACGCACAATGTAAATGGCGGTAAAAATGTCTTCCCGTCTAATCCAGTTTCTTTTTACAGCGGAGCGCCATCGTCGTCAGCCTGGTCATTCATTCACCAGTTTGACATTCCTGGTGATTACGATTACCAATGCGACGTTCATTCAGGGGCAGGAATGCTGGGCAAGATCCGCGTTCGCATGCGAGACCTCAACTACCCCCTTATCGACATTGCCGTTTTGCGCTCGACGGACCAAAATGGTTTTCCGGATTCGCTCGACAAGCGCTTTACCATCGAAGGGGTTGTCTATGGTGCAAATCTAAGGCCGTCAGGACTCCAGTTTACGGTTATGGATGGCCAGGGCAATGGAATTGGGATTTTTAACAGTTCCGGGAACCTCGGCTATCAGGTCCAGGAAGGCGATATGCTTCGCATTAAGGGAGTGGTCAACCAGTTCAATGGTCTTACTCAGCTTTTACCCGACAGCATTTTTCGACTTTCCACCGGAAATGCACTCGTTGACCCTCTTGCGGTGGTCCAATTAGATGAATTTTCAGAGTCGAGATTGGTTAAGCTGGAGGCTGTCGAACTCGTCGATCCTCAGACATGGACGAATTCGCCCTTAGGATTCACCGTTAAGGTCACCAATGGTACCCAAATTTTTGATATGCGCATCGACAACGATGTCGACATTCACGGCACTCCGGCTCCAGATGGCAAATTTAATGTTACGGGCATCGGCTCGCAGTTTGATGTAACGAGTCCTTATTTTGAAGACTACCAAATAATCCCCCGGTATCTCAAGGACATCGTGCGCATCAGCAACAATCAGGATGCCAGTTATGAACAAGTGTTCATTTACCCCAATCCTGCAACTGACCAACTGTTCATTCAATCGGAACGACCATGGGATCGCATTGAAATTTTTGATTCCTGGGGAACCTGTATTTATCAATCCTCTTTTGTCCCGGTGTTGCATCCCGAACTGCCAAGGGGCCTTTATCTGCTCCGATTGTCTGGAGGCACAACGCAGGTGTTTAAGCTCATCATTCAATAGACCTGCATGTTGAATGTTGGCCTGACGCTTTCAGGTGGTGGCGCACGTGGTATTTACCATATAGGCGTCTTAAAAGCTATGGAGGAGTTTGGAATACGTCCTTCTGTACTTTCCGGCTCCAGCGCAGGCGCTTTGGTTGCTACTCTTTATGCCAATGGCTTACCCGCCGATGAGCTTCGAAAAATTGCTGCCTCAACCCGTTGGTTCAATTTCCTGAAACCAGGTCTGCCTTCCCGGGGGTTGATTGGTATGGAATACATGGAACAAGTACTTCGTCAGTACCTTCCAGCCGATCGATTTGAAGCCTTAAGGATGCCTTGCTATGTTACAGCAACCAACGTGTCGCGTGGAATACTTCGCATATTTAACACCGGCGAGATCATCCGTCCAACACTGGCATCAGCCTCTGTACCCATGTTGTTCAAACCTGTAAAAATTGACGGAGAACTTTATTTGGATGGTGGGATTATTATGAATCTTCCCGCCCAGGTCATCCGCGATCAGTGCGATTTTCTCATTGGAGTCAACCTAACTCCCGTTGTAACTCTTGATGATGCAGATTTAAATTCTGGTCTCAAAATCCTTACCCGCGTGTTGGAACTCTCCATTGACAACGTTGCGCAAAATCAAAAACAGTTGTGCAATTTACTCATTGAGAGTCCGGAAATTGCTAAGATATCCAAATTTGATTTAAAAGAACACGAACAACTTTATCAGATGGGCTATTCCATGGCGAAAGTCGCGATCAGGAATAGCGGTTTAGGCGTCTGAAAGAAGGTCAACACAATTCCACCATCCAATCATCACCCGAGGAGATCTGGACTTCTATGTGGTCCTTCACCGTAGTGGCAAGTCTCATGCCATGATAGCTGATCTCAACGGGAAATCTCTTGTGCATGCGTTCAACCAGGACGGCTGTTTCTATGGATTTGGGCTTGGTCTGCATTAGGCAACCCAACGCATAGAACATGGTCCTGCCGGAATTTGAGACGTCATCTACCAGGATGACGGTCTTATTCAGAAGTTGCTGTGGTTTAAAATCCAATTCAACACCCTCGCTTACGGGATGCTTCTTATTCATTCGGACCTGACCTATGGTACATTGGATGGCACTTTGCTCCTGCAAGGCTCTCTGAAGCTGCCTGGCGACGGTTGCGCCCTTCTCCAGAATTCCTATGAGAACCAGCTCAGATTCTTCGGCATGGCGCTCAATCATCTCGATTGCCATGCGTTTGAATTTTTGACGGATTTGATCTTTGGTGAGAATAATCATAATTTTAAGCCTCGATGTATCGGCAAAATTCTCAAATTTGGCGGAATTGACAGCATAACATTATGTTTCAGGCGCTTGTATTTATTGGTGTAACTGCCATCGTGGGGTACTTTGCCTTACCGAAATACTTCGCTATTGTGAAGGCCATATCAATCGGCAGGGCTGCTCCAGCGGCCGGATCAGCAGGTGACCGATGGAAAAATATGCTCCTGTTTGCTCTGGGGCAGAAGAAAATGTTTGCCAGACCACTCGCCGGCATATTTCATTTGTTCATATACCTTGCTTTTCTGTTTACCCAACTGGAGGCCATTGAAATATTCATTGACGGCATTAGCGGAGACCACCGTTTTTTTGCAGGAAGGATCGGCTTACTCTATCCCCTGTTGATCAACCTGATTGAAGTCCTTTCCGCGTTGGCCCTGATCGCCACTGCAGTCTTTCTTATTCGTCGCAACGTATTGAAAGTCAATCGGTTTCATAAACTGGAACTGGCAGGATGGCCCTTTCGCGATGCCAACGTCATCCTCGTGGGAGAAATTCTGCTCGTGATCAGTATTTTAATGATGAATGGGGCATATCAGTCACTGGCATTGAAATTTCCGGATATTTATCCGGATGGGGGGACGTTTTACCTGTCGGCCCTGCTCACCCAACCCTCATTCAATGGGCATTTGGCTCCTTATGCGAGCTTGTGTGAACGACTGTTCTGGTGGTCCCATTACCTCGTGATTTTAGGATTCGTCGCCTACCTCCCTTTTTCAAAGCACCTGCACATTTTTTTGGCTTTCCCAAGCAGTTACTACGGCAACCAGCAGGGAAGGGGTAAGATGGATAAAATTCAGGGCGTAGAAAGGGAGGTGCGGGAAATGCTCGGTATGGATCCCGGTGCTCCGCCTGATGACGAGCCTCAGTTTGGTGCTGCGGATATCCACCACCTGGACCGCATCACCCTGTTGCAGGCATTTTCCTGCACCGAATGTGGAAGATGCACCTCAGAATGTCCAGCCAATCAGACCGGCAAGCGACTGAGTCCTCGCAAAATCATTATGGATATCCGGGATCGTTGCGAAGAAGTAGTCAAAAATTCAAGCTTCCAGCACAAGGAAAATGGAGAAATTGACATTCTTGATGGGAAAAGTCTGTTCGACCGGATAAGCCGTGAGGAGATCTATGCCTGTACGACCTGCAATGCCTGCGTTGAGGCATGCCCGGTATTGATCAACCCTCTTCATACCATCCTCGAAATGCGCCGGTGGGACGTTCTGATGCAAGGGGCAGGCCCCACTTCATGGACAACCCTGTTCAATAGCCTGGAAAACAACCAGGCTGCCTGGTCAATGCCGGGTGGACGCACGGACTGGATGCAAACCAATTGACATGAAACCTGAATTGATGAGCGCTCTCGCGGCCAATGGCCAAAAGCCGGATGTTTTGTTCTGGGTCGGATGTGCCGGTAGTTATGATGCCCGCGCACAACGCGTCACGAGAGCATTCTGCGCAATCCTCGATGAGATCGGCTACTCTTATGCCATCCTGGGGGATGAGGAGAAATGTACCGGAGACCCTGCCCGGCGTGCCGGTAACGAATTCCTGTTCCAGATTCTCGCATTGCAGAACGTGGCCACTCTGAACCAATACGAGGTAAAGAAAATTGTCTGTACCTGTCCCCATTGCTACAATACACTCAAAAATGATTACCCCGATTTTGGCGGTCAATACGACGTCATACATCATGCAGCTTTTCTCGATCAGTTGATTTCAGAGGGCAGGTTACGTCTAAAAACCAGCGTTTCTAAAGAGAAGGTCAGCTACCATGACTCCTGTTATCTGGGTCGGGCGAATGGGATATACGACGCCCCGCGAAATGTCCTGAGTGCACTGCGAAAAGACATCACCGAAATGGAGAGGTCGCGCGAACGCGGATTGTGCTGTGGGGCGGGTGGCTGTCAGATGTTCAAGGAGGAGGAAGCTGGAAATAAGCGCATCAATAGGGAGCGTGCAGAAGAAATCGCCCGACAAAACACTACGGCCGTTGTGGCAAATTGTCCATTCTGCCTGACCATGTTAAGCGACGGACTCAAAGAGGCAGATTCCGCAGAACGCGTCATGGTTTACGACCTGGCTGAATTGGTATTGCAAAACTTACAACGATGAATCGCTTTTCCGACTTTCCAGATGGTTCACGCGTTTGGATCTATGCGGCGGACCAGGAAGTTCCTGGCCACCTGGAAGCTGCTGTCAGGGAACAGCTTAAAGACTTTTTGAGTCAATGGCATAGCCATCAAATGCCCCTTCGGGCAACGGGAGACCTGCTTTACCGGTATTTTGTCATCATAGTTGTAGATGAGACCAGCAATGCGGTAGGGGGGTGCAGCCTCGACGACAGTTACCGGTTTTTAAGGACCCTTTCTCAATTTGCAGGAGTGGACTTCCTCAGCCGTCAATATGCCTATTTTCTGAATGACCAGAGCCGTGTGGAACAAACTTCCCTGGAGTCCCTGCGAACTCAGTTTCTCAAAGGGGAGTTGGCAGAAGACGCTCAGGTTTTCGATACCTTGGTGAATACGCTTGGGAACTTAAAGAGGGAGTGGATTAAACCCCTCAGCGCAAGCTGGCTTTGGCGTTACGCAAGCACGTAGCGCTTTACTGGCCTTTATTTTTGTCCAAAATTTCCTGGAGTATTTCTTCCTCAGATTTACCCAGGTTCTTTAGCAAGATCTCTGCATCGTCTGCAAATTGGCTCTTGGGATATTGCTTTACGAATTCCATGTAGTATTTCCGTGCGAGTGCAGTATCCTTTAAGTCGTTGTCGAACAGAAACCCTTTCATAAAAGCAGCACTCTCTGCTTTGGGATGATTTGGGTATTTTTCGACAATCCAGTCAAACAAGCTCAGGCATTTGTCGTATGTCTGCAACAATTTTGCGGTCTGAGCTGCGCTGAAAAGAAACTCCGGACTTTTTTCATCCTCGGGTAAAACGAGCGCGAACGCCTCACAGGCGTCGACGTATTCGTAGGCAATGTCCTTATTGAAGGACCCAGCGGTATCTGGGAACATTGAATTGGCCAGTTGGTCGAGAAAGTTTACGGCCGACTCCTGTCTTGGCAGAGCAGCCATAAGCTCCACTTTTGAGGGGTGATTGGGAAACGCTTCAGAAAAACAAATGGTCAAGATGTCTGCAGCATAGTTTTTACCCAATTCCCGCATGCACCGGATCATATCAACTATGTCATCCGGAGTTTCCTTTCTCGAATAGTTTTTTCGGATCAGGTTGTTCAGGAAAATCACGGATTGTTTACACAAACCCATTTGCTTGCTGGCACTGGCGGCTTTCACCAGCACTTCTTCGACGATCGCCTCGTCATCCTTAAACTCCTGCATAATCTCGAGGTATTGCGTGATCAGTGGATCGTAGGTTGAGTCAGAGGGGTTGCTGGCAAAAGCACTTTCAAGCGCAGTAAGAGCGCTGCGGTCTGGTTGTGCAGATTTTTTACAGGAAACGGCCAACAACATGGCCGCCAGGCAAAGAATCGGGTACTTCATGGAGAAATCTTTGCCGGCAAAGGTACAACTTCTACCGGCTCGCTCAATTGCAGGCGGGTTGTCAACTATGCAAGGGATGAGCTCGCCTGGGCGAATGGCCATAATTCCCTGGGTATCCGCTGGGGAATTTCTTTGAACGATTGGACGCCGGAAGGTGTTGACATTGGATGAGTTATTGCGTATTTTGGATGAGGCGCGACCTGCGGCTTGAGGATAATGCGGGCCTGTACTACGCGCTGAGTTCAGGATTCGCGGTAATCCCCTTCTTTGTATTCGACCGGAACATCCTCGCCAAGCTCGATGATGTGGAAGATCGCCGGGTGAATTTCATTTACAACCGCCTTGCATACATCAAAAAACAACTCAAAGAGCTGGGTTCCGACCTCCTGATAGCCAGCGGAGACCCGGTGGAGGAGTGGGGTGCATTAATCAATCAGTTCAACATTTCGTCCGTTTACTGGAACCGGGATTACGAGTCTTACGCGCTGCAGCGCGACGGACACGTCAGGAACATGCTGGCTCAAAGGGGAATTGACGTGCACACATTCAAAGATCATGTTCTGTTTGAGAAAGAGGATCTGACCAAAGCGGATGGCAGACCGTATACGGTCTTTACTCCATTTCTGCGAAAGGCCTATGAAAAGCTTGGGTACATGCCCTCAAGGCCTGATATGCCCTTGAAAATTAAGGCTTTTCCATCTGATGATCACCTGAATAAGCTGTGGAAAGAAAGGCAAAAGCCAATCCCTTCATTGGGATCCCTGGGTTTTCAGGTACAGAAGTGTCCTGAAGTCATTCCTGAACTTTCCCCGGTACGGATGAAGGCCTACGCGGAAAATCGGGACATTCCGTCGATCGAAGGAACCACTCAGATCGGAATCCACTTACGCTTTGGGACCCTGAGCATCCGAAGTGCCGCCCGCAAGGCGGCAAAATACAGCCCTGTCCTACTTTCGGAATTGCTGTGGCGCGATTTTTACAGCATGATCCTTCAGGCGTTTCCCAGGGTAGAGACCAAGCCGTTCCGTTTGGAATTTGAAGGTATCGAATGGGAAAATGATCCGGTAAAATTTGACGCCTGGTGCAAAGGATGCACCGGATTTCCCATGGTTGATGCGGGAATGCGACAACTCAATGCAAGCGGTTTTATGCACAACAGGCTCCGAATGCTCACGGCGAGCTTTCTGGTCAAACACCTGCTGGTCGACTGGCGATGGGGTGAAGCCTACTTTGCCTCCAAACTCCTGGATTACGATCTGGCCAGCAACATTGGCGGTTGGCAGTGGGCCGCAGGCTGCGGGACCGATGCGGCTCCGTATTTCAGGATCTTCTCACCCGATGCTCAGCAACAGCGATTTGATCCCCAATTCACCTATGTGCGCAAGTGGGTTCCTGAATACGGCACTTCCAGGTATCCTGCCCCCATCGTCCATCACGCCTTCGCACGAGATCGGTTTTTGCGCTTGGCGAAGGCGGCATTTAATAAAGACAATTAGGGGCACTTCTAAAAACTCCCTGTTGCTGCCAGAATGAAAAGGGCTGCCTCCCTGCCCTCCCTGTTGATGCCAGAATGAAAAGGGCTGCCTCCCGCCCCTCCCTGTTGATGCCAGAATGAATAGGGCTGCCTCCCTCCACTCCCTGTTGATGCCAGAATGAATAGGGCTGCCTCCCTCCACTCCCTGTTGATGCCAGAATGAATTTAGCAAAACAAGCCGAGGCGCAGCGAAGGAAGCTATGTGGAGCG
>JADLHA010000046.1 GCA_020848995.1 Saprospiraceae bacterium
CAGAGGAATGTCCACTTTGAATACCCTTCGGTTGCTTTTAGTAAAGGAGGAGGTAATATGCCCCTGGATGAACAGATTCCAGAACACCAGGGGTGGCAAGCTGGCAATCGAAGCGTGCAGACGGATGCATTGCCAGGAAGGATGCGTTAGAAGGAGGGATACGCTTTCAGTAGATCAAAGGGATTCCAATTCGTCAAACCAGCGGTCTAGGAGGTCGAAGTCGTAATGGCCATCGGGGTCGCGATTGCCAGGGTCGATGAAGTATCCGGTCAGAGGAGGAGAGAGAGCCGTGAGAGGGGTGCGGTTTAAATGCACCCGAAGCAGGCTGCGCGGAACCGGCACAACAAATGAACCGGGATCGACAATCTCAAACCGCTGGCCCGATACCGACAAAATGAGTTCCGTGCCGATCAATAAGCCGTCCAAGAGCTTGGTATGGGGTTCGGCAAGGGCTGGGTCGCTGCATATTCCGATGATCAGAGGGCCTTCCAACCAGGCCTGCAAGGCGGAAAGCAAAGGACTGGCGTCCTGCCCCTCTGACTCGTTCAGTGGAATGCACAGCAGGTCAGTACCCCGGGCGCTGAGGTAGCGCGCCATTTCCAGGTCGCGAACAGGACCCGCTGCGACCCATACTTTATCAGGAGGTTCCATCGGTGGAAACATTGAAGTTCATGCTGACGCTAAAACTCTTCCGGTGGTGTGCGGTAAGCCCATGTGCGAAAATGGCCTTCCGGTGTGACTCGGTGGCGTAGCCTTTGTTTTGCGCCCACCCGTATTCGGGAAATTGAAGGTGAAGCCGCTGCATCCATTCATCGCGGTGGGTTTTCGCCAGGATCGAGGCCGCGGCAATGCTCTCAAAGCTGGCGTCGCCGTTTACGTGGCAGCTCTGGGGAATGTTGAGTCCGGGGATGGGCTGGTTTCCGTCAACAATCACAGACAGAGGCCGAACCGCCAGTGCGGCAATTGCCTGGCGCATCGCCATCAGCGATGCCTGCAGGATGTTGTGCCGGTCGATGTCATCCACCTCGAGCCAGGCCACCGCCCATGAATGGCACTTCTGTTCGATTTCATCGCGCAGCAGGGCACGCCGCCCGGCACTCAGCTTTTTGCTATCGTCCAGCCCTGCAATAGGGCAGTTGTTGTCGAGAATCACCGCAGCCGCAAACACAGGCCCCGCCAGGCAACCGCGACCCGCCTCGTCGCAACCGCATTCAAATTGTAAATTTTTATAATATGTTTGCAGGGATGGCATTCCTTTTCTCTCCCTTTTTTCTATTTTTGCACGTCGCAAAGTAAGAAAAGTATGCGTTTGTCCCCCGTGTCCCTGGTGTTACTCCTTTGCCTGTTAGCCGGTCCCGTTTCCGCCCAAACGCGGTGGCAGGCAGCTACCATCTACCTCGACGGCCGGCCCATGTCGGATCTGCTGGGACTGGGCATCGCATTCGACCACGGCCATTACCATCCCGGGGAGCATTTTTCGGGCGACTTCACCCTGGAAGAGCTGGCACGCATTGAAGCGGCAGGATTTGTGGTGGAGCGCAGGGATTACCATGCACTCAGTTCCCGCGGCGGCAAAAACAACTGTAGCCTTTCAGACCAGGCCGCTCCGTATTTTCCGCTTCCGGCCAATTTCCCTTTTGGAGGCATGAACGGTTATCCGACCCTGAGCGAAGTGTATGAATCGCTGGAGCTGATGGAGGCGTTTTACCCCAACCTCATTACCGTGCGCCAGGTCATCGGGGATTTCAGGACGTTCGAGGGCCGCCGCATTTATTACGTCAAAATTTCTGACAACCCCACCCTCGACGAAAGCGAGCCCGAAGTGCTGTTTACGGCCTTGCACCATGCGCGCGAACCCGCCGGCATGGCACAGATGCTCTTCTTCATGTGGCACCTGCTCGAGAACTACCAGCGGGATCCTCAGGTGCGTGCGCTGGTCGACAACCGGGAGCTGTTTTTTATTCCCTGCGTAAACCCCGACGGCTACGCCTACAACGAAGAGACCAATCCCTCGGGCGGTGGTTTCTGGCGAAAAAACCGCAACCCCAATCCCGACGACGTGGGTACCGACCTCAACCGCAACTACGGTTATGGCTGGGCCTACAACAACGACGGCTCGAGCCCGGCCGGAACTTCGGATGTGTTCAGGGGAACAGGCGCCTTCTCCGAAGTGGAGACCCAGGCGGTCAAATACTTCTGCGAACAACGCGACCTGTCCATTGCCCTCAACTACCACAGTTTTGGGAACCTGCTGATCCTTCCCTGGGGCTACCTCAACCAGGCAACCGAGGATTCGTTGCTCTACTACCGCATGGCCTACGATATGACGCGCTACAACCAGTTTACCGTGGGCACGTCTAACCAAACCCTCAATTACTCGGTCAACGGCGTTTCCGATGACTGGATGTACGGCGAGCGCATCTCCAAAGGCAAGATCTTCGCCTTTACTCCGGAAGTGGGCTACGCCTTCTGGCCGGAACGCAAAGACATCACCCCGATCAACCAATCGACCCAGTACATGAATTTTGCAGCCTCCTGGAATGCGGGAAGCTGTGCACATGTCTCTGAAAACGGATCGCCGGCAATTTCCGGAGATACTTCCCGGCTTGACCTGGTCGTGACCCGGACGGGCATAGTTGGAAAGCCGGTAAACGTGCACCTCGAAAGCACCCATCCCGGCGTGCAGTTTCTCGACAACGACCTAGAATGGGTCTTGGGGCCGGGCGAATCTGCAGGCCGCAGCGCACGTTTCGTCATCGATCCGCCGCCTGCTCGGGGCGACACCGTTCGCTTCACCATCACCCTCAAGACCGACGTCTTTGAGGAAACCATCACCCGCTCAAAAATTTACGCAGGCGTTCCCAATTGGCGGGATGCATACAAAGACCTGTACAAATGGCAGATTGCAGGGCTCAGTGGCTGGAGCCTGACGGATGAACGCTTTGTTTCTCCTCCCTACTCCCTCACCGACAGCCCCCAGCGGCCAATGGATCCCAACGAAGCGAAAATCGTTCACACGACGGATCCCATCGACCTCACCAACGCACAATATGCCATCCTGCGCTTCCGCGCCCGTTGGCAAATGGACAAAGAAGCGGACTTCGCCCAGGTAAAATTGTCGACCAACGGAAGCGATTACCATGCCCTTTGTGGAATGTATACCATCAACGGCAACTTCTCCCAGGCCTTCGACGAACCCGTCTACTGTGGCATACAGGACGACTGGGTGACGGAATGGATCGACCTCAGCGATTACCTCGGCCATGAAATCTACCTCCAGCTTTACCTGTACAGTGGACAAAACCTGAATGACTACGACGGAATGTACATCGACGACCTTGAGGTGTTTACCAATCGCAATGTGGTAGCCGACGAGAGATTGGAGTCATCCAGGCAGGGACTGGTTTTCCCCCAGCCAAATCATGGGGTGTTTGCCTTGAAATTGTTGCCAGTTTGGCGTGTTGAGGCAATGCGCTTCACGCTAACCAATGCTTCGGGCGAATCGCAGGAGATCGTTCCCACAGTTGAACATGGTTTGGCCTTGTTCAACACCAATGCCCGGGCTCCGGGTGTTTACGTCCTGTCGGCGACGTTCCCCACCGGATCGCCGCAACATATCAAGATCGTCATACACTGAGCATGGACCTTCAATTTTTAGAAGCGCTCGGTCTCCGCAACACGGCAAGCGGTAGCTGGAGTGGGAGCCGCCATTATCCTGCGGAGGCCAGCATTCCCTCCCATTCGCCGGTGGACGGGGCACTGATCGGACACGTTGGGATGACCACGCACGAGCAATACGACGAGATCGTACGCCGTGCATTGGATGCCCAAAAACAATGGCAAGCCATTCCCGCTCCGGCACGCGGAGAGATCGTGCGACAGTTCGGCGACGCGCTGAGGGAAAAGAAGGAAGCGCTCGGAAGGCTGGTTTCTTACGAAATGGGCAAAAGCCTTCAGGAGGGCCTGGGTGAAGTCCAGGAAATGATCGATATCTGCTACTTTGCCACGGGCTTATCTCGCCAGCTCTATGGCCTGTCCATGCATTCGGAAAGACCTCAGCACAGGATGTACGAGCAATGGCATCCGCTTGGTCTTATCGGTGTCATCTCAGCTTTCAACTTTCCGGTGGCGGTTTGGTCCTGGAATGCCGCCATCGCCTGGGTTTGTGGCAATGCCGTGCTATGGAAGCCATCTGAAAAAACGCCTTTGTGCGGTGTGGCCTGCCAGTTGATTGCCCAGGAAGTATTAGAAGCCAACGGAGTTCCCAATGGCATTTCCAGCCTCGTCAACGGCGGTCGTCAAACCGGGGAGTGGATGAGCTCCGACCCGCGCGTGGCACTGGTTTCGGCAACCGGGTCGGTGCGCATGGGAAAAGCGGTGGGAGCTGCTGTGGCGGCAAGGCTTGGCAAGACACTGCTCGAACTGGGTGGAAATAACGCGATCATCGTTTGCCCAAGTGCCGACCTGAACATCGTACTGAATGCAGTGGTCTTTGGCGCCGTGGGCACTGCCGGGCAGCGGTGTACGACCACGCGCCGGCTGATCGTCCACGAACAACTGTTCGACAAATTGCGCGATATGCTGGTACATGCTTACGGGCAATTGCGCATTGGAAATCCGCTTGAACCGGGGATCCACATGGGCCCGTTGATCGACCGCATTGCTGTAGACAACTACCTGCGTGCCATTGCAGACATCGAGGCGTCGGGAGGGCGCTTTCCCGTTCCGGGAGGGATGCTCACGGGACCTGAATATACTTCCGGCTGTTACGTGCGCCCTTGCATCGCCGAAGTGGCACACGACAGCGCCATCGTTCACAGCGAAACCTTTGCCCCCATCCTCTACCTGATTCCATACCGCGAATTGCAAGAGGCGCTTGCCATCCAAAACGAAGTCCCCCAAGGGCTCTCGTCTTCCATCATGACCAACGACCTCAGGGAAGCCGAGTTCTTTTTATCGCATTCGGGTTCAGACTGCGGTATTGCCAACGTCAACATCGGCACCAGTGGTGCGGAGATCGGCGGCGCCTTTGGTGGAGAAAAGGAAACCGGAGGTGGCCGTGAAAGTGGTTCGGATGCCTGGAAAACCTATATGCGCCGGCAGACCAACACGATCAACTATTCCTCAGAACTGCCACTGGCTCAGGGCATCCGATTTAAACTCGACTGAGCAAATCTGCATGGATATGGCTTTACGTAATCACAGCGATAGCCGACGGATTCCCCCTTCAAAATTACTAACGAACAATTGTTAGGTCACCGGAAAGGTGCCGGTCGCTCCCCTGCGAAAATTGCACTATGGCCCGGAAAAGATAGGTGCCCGGAGGACAGGATTTTCCGTTGGTGCGGCCATTCCAGCCCAGCTCTGGACGGTTGCCTTCAAAATCTTCACCAACGAACATCCGGTTGCCCCAGCGGTCGAAAATTTCGAGGATGCGGATGCGCTCCATGTTGCCGTAGAGGGTAAAAAAATCATTGACCTGGTCACCGTTGGGGCTGAATGCATTGGGTGCGTAAACGCGCTGCTCAAAGACGCGAAGCAGCAGGGTGTCAAAGGCTTCGCATCCATCTGCGCCCTGGACGCGGCAAAACACCCATGCGTCGTGGTCAGGACGCGCAACCGGATCCGCACACTGGAGGCAGGACAACCATGCTGCACTGCTCCATTCGAGCAAGGAATAGCGACCTGTGATGTCTGCATGAAGCGAGACAGGAGCCCCCTTCAGCAGATCGATATCCGGTCCAATATCGACTTGCGGAATTTCCGGTGCGGACAATTGGAAAGAACTGTCGGAAATACAGCCCAGCGCATCGCGCACCGCAAAAGTGTGGATCCCTTCCGTTAGCATCGTAAACACGGGTGCATTTTGATCATGCTTGCCGTCAATTGAAAAAAACAGGGGTGCGTGCTGCGAATAAACGTTCGTTAGTTTAAGACTCCCGTAGGGTTTTGTTTCATCACAGGGAATGGGGTCAACTTCCGCGGATCCCCAGTGCGGAGGCAGGGTGATCTCCAGGGCTACGCTGTCGATGTAAACACAGCGTCCGGAGTATCCTTGAAAAACGAAATGGTGTTTTCCGGGAGAGAGCCCATCCGTAACTACGCGGCTTTGATCCAGCAGAGGGCCGGTCCACTGGTGACAGTCGTAAAGACCCCGGAGGAAGACGTTTAGGTCAAAGTGTAAGGGCGCATTGGCACAGGCATGCAACAGCGTATCGTCGATGGCGTTGCGAACCGGGCAATCGGGAGCTTTGCAACGTATGATGCCGCTGCTGACTTCAGAACACGGGCCATCGTCTTCGAGCGTCAGGAGGATGGCGGCGCTGTCGCTGGGGGCCTGGACGACAATCTGGTAACTGGTGTCGCTGGTGCGCATTCCGGGCCGCCCTTCGGTCTGGAGGACCCTGTAATTCCGTACACGGGGAATGCGCTTCCAGGAAAAAACAATCAGGCTGTCGCTGGCTTCACAGTCCACTACCGGCGGTGGCAGGGGAGCCAGCACCTCAATGTCTTTAAAAAATTCGTCTAGACAGCGATGGTGGTTTAAGCGCAACCTTGGGCGCCGTTTGCCGGCAATGCTCCAGGAAACGGCCAGCTCGCGATTTCCGTTCAACTGCGTCGCGGTGCCGCCATCAAAGTCCCAGTTGAAAAGGGCAGAATCTGCGCGGCTACCCGTAAAGCGAATGATGAGGTTGGAGTCCTGGCAAACGACGTTGTCAGAAATAAACGCGGAAAGAGGATTTTCCCGGACGACGACCACCGTACTTCCGGCATAACGGCAATCCTGGTATTCAAAAACGGCAAAAACGCGCTGGTTGCCCGACCCCGAGCTGTCGGGATGAAAACTGCCCGCCAGGCTGTCGGTTATGCCTTTGCCATACCAAATCCAACGCCCCCCTGCCACCGGAGGCTGCGTGCTAGCCTGCAAACTCACCGGCTGCATACCCGGAACCCAGCAGATGGTATCGGGTGCGCTCAGGCTAACGGTCAGAGGAGGACAGGCTTTTGAGCGACAGGAGATCTCGGCCATCATCTCCCCACAGGGTGGGCGAACGGCGCGGATGCGCAGGCGGATCTCTTGGTCGCGGGATAATCCAACAAACATCGCGCTGGTGTCGGAAAGGCGAATGAAGGAAGCTCCTTGGAGGGTGTCGAAGAAGTAACTCTCCCCCGGGTGATTCTTCCAGAAAAAGAGAATGGTGCTGTCAGTGGTCTCACACATGGGTTCGGGCATCACCGGCAAAGGGTGCACAGCAAATTGCCGACAGGCGGAATCCACGCAATTTGCAAGGTCCATGCGGATGCACAATTCGTGAACACCGCGGGAGACCGGCGGGAGTATCCAGGAGGAATCGGATGTTGCCGTTGTCCAGTCGGTCTGTCCGTTGAGTTTCCAATGGGTATTGGCTGAATCCGAAGGCATCAGAAGTCTGATGCGAAGGCTGTCGTTTTCGCAGTAATCCGTTGTGCTGAGCGAAAAACCCGGATCGGGAATAGGCTTCGCGGCAATGTTAACTTGTGAGAAGGCAGGACACCTGGCGGAATCCGGCAGCAGGAAAAATGCCGTATCCGAAAGGATTTCTACAAGAGGCGGGGTGGACAAGCTGTGAAGGCTGTCGTCTGAAGGCTGGGTGAAGTACCTGGCCCCTCCCGGGAAGTTGCCATTTTTGATGTGTGCCAATGAAGACAGGTCGACGAGCGTTCCACGACAAAAACTTTGGTCGTCGATTGAAATGTGCTCTTCGGCAAAAATGCGGATGAAAAATGGCAGTACATCCGTGCAATAGCCGGTACCCGCTTTGGCATAAAGCATGGTATCCGACCAAAACCTCCACAGGGTATCTCGCATCAGGTCTGTAGAGTCGCAAGCGGAACCATAATGATAGCTTACCGCAACGCCGGGATTGTTTCGGTCGACGATGGGCAGTTGACCGGGGTCGATCGCCTGTCCCGGACAATACCACAGGCTGTCCTGCTGTACGAGGTCCGCCGGGATTCGCGATCCGAAAACCTCGACAAAATCGCTCGATGCGCATTCGTGAAGCGAATCGGGTGTGTTGCGCAGGTGTAGAAAATAGCGGCCTGCCGTTTCGACGCGGCAGGTGTCTGAAAGGGACAGGGTGTCGCCGGCTTCGTTGGTCCAGACGAACCGAATTGCAGGTCCTTTACCCGAGAGGACAGTGTCTGCCCGCAGGGTGGCCGCGGTATCCTCGCAGTTGAGATCGCCGCTCTTGTACGCCCTGGCGCGCTGCCATGAGTAAAGCAGGTCGACGTAAAGGATTGAATCGCAAAAAGGGCTCAATTTCGATTTGAGCACCCATTTGTATTTACCGGTGGAGTCGATGCGCTTGTTTTGAATGACAAAGCTGTCTGGGTAGCAAACGGTGGTGTCGATCCGGGTTTCGATGGGTTCCAGGTTTTCGACGATCAGGAGGGTAATGCTGTCGCAACCATAGCGGTTTTGATGCTGAAAGGTCCAATGTCCGGAGGTATAGAGCACATTCTGGTAACGGTAGGAGGTCCCGGGGCACACAAAGAAGGGTCCGAGCTCGGTCATAGGAGAGGGCTCTCCGACTTCTACATCCAGGCATACTTCGTTTCCACTATGACAGGCATTCGTGCCCCGCACACAGATGCGACCTCTGCCGGGGGCATCCCACAAGACCTGGGCTTTCTCGTCTTTTGAGAAGAGAAGAGAGCCCCCTTCCACCCGCCATTCGTAGCCGCAGGCACCAAAGATCGGAGGAATGGAATAATCAGCCGTTTCTCCAACGCACACGAGGGCCTTTCCCGAGATCTTCTGCGTCGTGTTGGGTACGGGGGCAACCGTACTTCCAGAGACCACGGTAAACTGAACGTTGCATGAATTCGGTCCGTTCCCGTCGAAGACCAGGTAGTAAATGCAACCGGGTTTGAGCGGTTCGGTATTGGTAAAGGACCAGGTCTGGTTGTTGTACATGTTGGTGTTGCAATTGCTAACCAATTTGAAGGTCTGGCAATCGTCGGATGCGTAGATGCCCATCTCTACGCCGTTGTTCTGGTTACAGGCAGAGACGGCTACGCTGAAGGTCAGGTTGGCAGATCCCGCCACAAATGCCAGCCATTGCATGCTGTGGACCACCTGGGTGCAGTAACCGGCGGGTGCTTGTCCCGGTATGGTGTTGGTGGTCCGGGCGCTGACGCCGTTGAGGTCGCAGACCATGCATGCGTCTGCACAGGCAGTGGAAAGGGGCACCGGGCTTCCTCCGCAGGGAGGATGCGGCTGTGCGGTGACTTTTGGCAAAACCCCAAAGGCAAAAAGCCCGCTCACGACGATCAGGATGTGGGCTTTCAAACCTTCAAAGTTAACAAACTCCCGTTACGGGAATTGCACACCTCGTTGCGATTTTTCGTTGGAGCGGTGGATCGGGCCGAAGCGCCTCATTTGGGGGAGGAGCAGCAATCTGACCTTTGGTCCGTGTGAACAAGCTAAATTCGCCTTTGTTTCGTTTTGATGCACATGAAGCGCCTTATTATATCCGCCCTGATTTTCCTTGCCCTGTCTTGTATCCAAGCCCAGGACACCCGCCTTGCGCAGGAGTATTTCAACAACGGCGAATACGAAAAGGCTTCTCGCCTTTACCTCGAATTGTACCGGAAGCAGCCCACCAACACCTCCCATTTTGAACGTTATGTCGATTGCGTTCTGGCGCTTCGCGATTACGAAACCGCAGAGAGTGTGCTCCGGCAGGAAATGCGCAGACGCCCAAAGGACGCCTTACTGCACATGCAGTTCGGCAATCTGTACGCCGTGCAAAACGAGGCCGAAAAAGCTGAAGCGCAGTATGAACAAGCCATTGAAAAAATGACGCCTGACGTCATGAGTGTCCACCGTCTGGCCAATGCCTTTGTTCAAAATGCCCAATACGATTTTGCCCTTCGCGTCTACGAAAAGGGCGAGCGCACGATCAAACCGCCAGCAAAGTTCACTTACAATCTGGCCGACATCCGCCGTCGAAAGGGCGATCTTCCGGGTATGCTGCGGCATTATCTCGACGGACTGGAGGACAAGTCGGTCCAGCTCCAACATGTGCAGACGCTGATCATCAACTACCTGAACGAGGAGGCCTATGCAGACCTGCAGGCCCAGTTGTTCGAGCGCATGGAGCGCAATCCCGACCATCGCGAATTTCCTGAGTTGCTGATGTGGTCGTACGTTCAACTAAAGGATTACGGGAATGCGATGCGGCAGGCCATAGCCCTCGACCGCATCCGCAACGAAACCGGCAATTCCGTATACAACCTGTCGATGACGGCCTACCTCGATGGCGATTACCGTACGGCAGTCGAGGGCTTCCGCTACGTGCGGGACAAAGGCCCCTCAGGGTCATTCTACCACGATGCGTATCGACAGTTGCTCGTCTCCCAGCGGCAATCCATCGTCGAAGGAAGGCAATATGGAACTGCTGAATTGACACAACTCGAGTCCGATTACCAGAAATACATCGCCGACGTGGGCATGAACCACATTTCGGCATCGCTCGTCATCGAGTTTGCAGAGCTGGAGGCCCAGTACCTCGGCAAGCTCGATGCAGCCATAAGATTGTTGGATGCCCTCGTGAGGATTCCACAGGTGGAGCGGCACATCGTGGCAAAAGCCAAGCTCGACCTGGGCGATTACTTTCTGATCACCGGCGAGCGGTGGGAAGCCACCCTGCTGTATTCACAGGTCGACAAGGATTTTAAGGAAGACGAACTGGGCGAGATGGCGCGCTTCAAAAATGCAAGGCTCTCCTATTTTGCAGGAGATTTCGAATGGGCGCAAGAACAGTTCGATATCCTAAAAAGCGCTACCAGCCGTTTGATTTCCAACGACGCCATAGACCTGTCCGTATTCATCCTCGACAACCTGAACCAGGACACCACCGGGGCCTCCCTGATGCAATATGCATCGGCAGAACTCGCCCTGTTCCAAAACAAGCACGATACCGCGTTGGCCATTTTGGCAGCCATTCCTTTCGGGGATCCGGAAATTCGCTTTCTGGAAGACGACGTGTGGTACCTGCAGGGTCAGATCTTTGAAGACCAGCAGCGCGACCAGGAGGCATTGGAAAAATACCGCCAGGTGCTGGAAAAACATTCGGAAGGCATCCGTGCAGACAACGCCTTGTGGAACATGGCGTCTATTTGCGACCACCGCCTGGGAGAGCATGCCCGCGCCATGGAATTGTACGAAAAACTCTTCATCGATTTTAGCAACAGCATCCTCGCCGTTGAAGCGCGCAAGCGCTTCCGCGAACTGCGCGGCGATAAACTGCAGTAGCAATGGTCAGCCCATGTTGACCTGGGCCATGGTGTGCAGTGAGCACTTGCCACCACTGCAAAAAAATTTTAGGGATGCCTGACTGGTTGCAACAGGATATCCCTCCTGTAAACTTTTCCTTCGCATTGAAGATCAGTCCACCTCGTAGAACTCCCCCTCGTGCCTGTCTGCACGCCCATGTGCAATGGGGAGTCATTAGAAACGGCCCTCTGTGAAAAGAGGAAAAGCAAAATGTGGCTAGACGGCTTGTGACCGGCGACCGGCGACGGACAATCCCAGTAGGAGCAACAGCGTAGCAAAGGGAGCGAGGAGCAGGATCAGGAGGCCTGCGGCTGGTTTTTTAGTTCCCGTGAGCGGGTCGTAGCTGAAACAGGAGAGCATCGACTGGCCACCCGGCAGCGGGTGTGAGGGAATGAAATGCCGCCGCGTCTCTGCAAACAGCCGCTCCAGGGCCCGGGGATCCCCGGTTACCGAGAGACGCCTGCAGAGGTAACCGTCGTCATTGATGCCACCGACGAGTCCTTCGTGGTCGAATCCGTTGCGAGCGCTGTCCCACCGGGGCGAGAAACCCACAGAGCGGTTGAGGGAATCGACCTGAGGACTGGTGGCGAACATCCAGTGAGGATCGTTCTCCAGTCCGTAGCGACGGGCGAGGGTGCGCATATCGTCAACGCAATCGCGCGGATCAAAACTCAATACCAGGATCTTATAGGGAAAATCTACGGGCAGCCACTGGGCTGACCCGGCGAGTTCGACCATCAACGGCGTACAAATGCCGGAACACCTCGTGTAGATCCATGCGACGGCCAGGGGCCCACCGGAATAAAGCGACGAAAGACGACAGGTCCCCTCCGCGCGGACAATCTCGGCGTCGAACACCTTTTGGAAAAGCAGTTTCTCCTCCCCCATGCCGTAATCCACGGGAACGGGACCGGCCTGCACGGCCAGGGCGGTAAGGCTCAGCGCCGCAACGAGGGAACGCATTTTTTGATGATGCTGTAGGTGAACAGGACGAGGGCGGCCAGGTAAATGGTGGCAAAGAATGCCCCCACGAGAGCCATCCACCCGGCATCGGAGAAGAGCTCGGGATACACGTTGAATCGCCTGGGCACGGAGTAAGCGCCACTCAGGTAAAACATCAACACAAAGCCAAGCCCGCCAATGAGCAACAGAAATATTTTTAAATCATCCGAACGTTCGTTAGTTTGCTTGCCAGAAAACTCGTTGGCTGCCCAGTGAAAGAAAGCCAAGCTGAACAGCACGTTCCCCAGTACATTGTAGGTGTGGAAGTGGGCGGCAACCCAGAGGGTGTTGTGGAGGATGAAGTTGTTGGCGATGGTGGCGTCGATCACAGCGCCGATGCCTCCGATCAGCCAGCCCATCACGCCGGTAAAAAACAGGGCATTGGTCAGCGACCACTTGATGGGGTTTCTGACCACGAGGGCCAGCACGCTGAACGCCGTGATGGAAGCTGCCGGCAGGCTCGCAAAATAGGAAGCGTATTGCCCGATGGCCTGAAAGGCCAGGGGTTGTGCAAAATCCATGTACATGTGATGGAAAAAGGCAGTAAGGATAAAGCAAAGCGTGCAATTCCAGGCAAGCGCCACGTACCAGGTGGTCCGGAAGCGAGGCCTGCCGCTCACTTCGGGGAATAACTCGTACAGGGATGCAAGCCCCAGGTAAAGTACTTCATTAAACAACGTGTGGCCGAAGAAGAAAGTCAGGTTCTTCATCAGCAACGCGTCGTTGGTCACCGCCCTGCCGGAGAAATATTCGATGAAATAGAGAACGAGTACGACGACGGCCGTAGCCAGGCTGAGCAGAACGCCGACGAGCGATACCGTCGAAATGAGCACCAATGGAGGCGTCTCGACCGCAGGCGCCTTTCTCAGGTGTTGCCAGGCAAAGGCCACGGGCAGGGAATATTTTTTGAAAATGGCCAGCAGCATGCCGGCAACCCAAACAGTCCAGCCAATGCCCAGCAAGCCTATGCCGACGAGAAAGCCGGGGCTGGCCCATTTTTCACCAACGGCATAAAAGGGAAGGGGGTATAAAAAGGTCCATCCCGTATGAAACTTCCCGGCAAAAATGACCAGAAACAGCAACAGCACTCCGAGTACCGTCATCCCAAAAGCAAAGTAGCCGAGTTTAGGAGAGATGGAGACGTAGCGCTGCAACAGGTAGTGTAGGGCAGCCAGCCCGGCTACTACCCAAATGCCAATCATGGTAAGGCCGTGTGCGGTCATGGTCGAGTAAAAGCCAACGGGAGAGAGCTGTATGCTGTTGCCCTGATTCAGGCGCATGACAATTCCGAAGGTCACCGCCACCAAAAACAGGACGAGAACGGTGATGATCCAAAGGGCAGTTATTTTTTTCATAGGGGGAGCTTACCGGGTTGATGATTCGTTGCCTGAGATCACGTCGAACGACGCGCTCATATATGCATGTGCTGCTCCGCAGAATTCGATGCAGAGCAGCTGGTAGGTGCCGGGTTCATCGAATTTCCAGCGAAGCCGGTTTACATACCCGGGCATGGCCTGGGTCTGTGCCAGCAGGTGTCCGCGGTCGTTGTAAATGGCAAAGCCGTGGTTGACATCCAGGCTGGTCACCCGAAATTCTACGACCTTGCCAGCGTGCAATTGAATGGGCTGTGGTGCCGCAGCAGCACCCTGAGGATCGATGGCTTCTCTGGACAGGACGTATGCAAACTGGCGCGCTGCCACGTACACGACCTCCGAAGGATCCTCATCTGAATAGGTGAAATAGGGTGAACGCGCAAAACTCACCGTCGATAGGATCACTGCGATTCCGGCGAGCAGCAGAAAAAAGATCAGGCGCTTTTGGTTGGCGTTGGCTAAGCCCCCACGAGGTACCGCAAAGGGAAGAGACGACCGGTACACCCGGTAAAACACGTAGAGGATGGCAATGGCAACCGCAAGAAAAACCACGAGCAAAAAGGCGTGTTTCGGACTCATAAACGAACGTTCGTTACGTTGCACAAAAATGTCCTCCTGGCCAACGGCAACACATCAGCCGGAAGGACCGCTTCGCATACACCATATATGAGCCCGTTTCCGCATGCGGACATGCGGAAAATGCGCCCTCTGGCTTGGCTTGGGGGATGCCTGCATTGCTTTTTTCTGCTGGGGCAGAAAGGGCATTCACATCGCAATCAGGCGAAACGGTTGCTGCAAAGCTATGATGGCCAAACTATTTCCGGCAATGTCTATGCAATTCAGTCAAATGTTTTTTTGTAAAACGGTCAAAAACACACGCAGCAAACGGAGCGGCATTCAAATGTGAATGACACTCACCTGTCTAATGAAGCGGGAAAGGGACTCAGCCTTTGAAGACTTTGCGAAGGATGTTTTCGAAGATACTGCCGCCGCTGGTTGGCGATTGGGTTCCGCCCGGTACGGAAAGACCGCCAAGCACACCGCTGAGCAGGTCTCCAAAATCGCCTTTCTGCGCATTCTGGGCAGACCCCATGAGGACACGCGCCAACTCGCCCATTCCTCCGGACCCTTGTGCCGGGCTGGGAGCTTCCTGCGGCGTCTTTTTGAGCATCCGGGCCAGCAGTGACATGGCAATGGGTGCCAGGATGGGCATGAGTTTGGCGACCTGGTCGGAACTCAAACCGGTCTTGTCTCCGATGTTTTGAGCTACCGCAGCCTGCCGGTCCCCCAGGATGTGCCCAAGAATACCGCTCCCATTGGTGTTTCTACCCGCAATGCTTCCGGTGAGCATCCCGCCTACAAAGCCAGCGAGGTCGTCGAGGGCGTTGCCGTCGTGATCCCTGTCCAGCGCAGCCACCAAAGCAGACAACCCGTCTTTGTTTGCGGTGTTTTGGGCAAGGCCTCCCAACAGGGCGGTAAAGATGCCGTTGGAGGCCGTAGCCGTCTGCTGCTCAGTGGCTCCGATCTGTCGGCTGATCTGGCCGATCACCGGTTCGCTGAGTTGTGCTTGAAGCATTTGCATTAAGTCCATGTAGCTTGAATTTTAATTTTTGAATGGCAACCCTCTTTACAGGAAACGGCATAGAAGTGAATGCCGCGTGCTCTTGTTCATCGTTCGGCTGCGAATTATGCGACTTCCTGATTTTCCTTGCTTTCGGGGGTCTTCTCCCCATCCGGTTTTTCGTCGCTTACATGCTGGCCGCTTAGTGGCGGCGGTTCGGCAGATTTGTCTTTGTGGTAGGGTGAAGGCCCGATGAGTCGCTCCACATCGGATTTGTGAAGCACTTCTTTGCGCAGCAACTCCTGCGCGAGGATCTCGAGTTCTTTGCGTTTTTCGCGCAGCAGTTCCTGTGCCCGCTCGTACTGCGATTCGATCAGGTTGCGCACTTCGAGATCCATGATGCGCGCAGTGTCCTCGCTATACGGGCGTTGAAAGGCCTCCTGCATCAGTCCGTAGTAGGACACATTGCCCACCTTGTCGTTCATGCCGAAAATGTTGACCATGCTATAGGCCATTTTGGTCACGTGATCCAGGTCGCTCTGGGCACCGGTCGAGATCTTGTCGAACACAATCTTTTCGGAAGCGCGTCCGCCAAGGGTCATACACATCCGGTCGAGCAGGGCTTCTGTTCGTGTGATGTACTCCTCCTTTGGCAGGTACTGGGCATATCCCAAAGTGCCGATGCCGCGCGGAACGATGGTGACTTTAACCAGAGGGGAAGCATGTTTGAGGTACCAGCCGATGATGGCATGGCCGGCCTCGTGGAAGGCGATGATCTCCTTTTCCTCTGGTGCGATCAGCTTGTTCTTTTTTTCCAGGCCCCCGATCACGCGGTCAAGGGCATAGTTGAAATCGTCGAGGTCGATGGCTTTTTTGTCGCGCCGTGCGGCCACGAGGGCGGCTTCGTTGCAGACATTGGCGATTTCGGCACCGGCAAAGCCGGGCGTCATCTCAGCAAGGGCCTCCGGGGTGACGTCTTCGGCGAGCTTGAGGGGCTTGAGGTGTACCTTAAAAATTTCTTCGCGGCCCTTGAGGTCAGGAGGATCGATGCCGATCTGACGGTCAAACCTTCCGGGCCTCAGCAGGGCGCTGTCCAATACATCGGGGCGATTGGTTGCGGCCATCAGGATCACACCCGACTCCGTTCCAAAGCCATCCATTTCAACCAGCAACTGGTTAAGGGTATTTTCCCGCTCGTCGTTGCCACCCTGGAAGGTATTCCTTCCGCGGGCGCGGCCCACGGCGTCGATCTCGTCAATGAAAACGATGCAGGGCGCTTTTTCCCGGGCCTGGCGGAACAGGTCGCGAACGCGGGAAGCCCCTACGCCAACAAACATTTCGACAAAATCAGAACCCGAGATGGTAAAAAACGGAACCGCAGCTTCACCTGCTACCGCTTTGGCCAGAAGGGTCTTACCGGTACCCGGAGGCCCTACCAGCAAAACGCCCTTGGGGATCTTCCCTCCCAGCGCAGTGTACTTCTTGGGATTTTTGAGGAAATCGACGATCTCCATCACCTCCTCCTTTGCTTCATCGAGCCCGGCGACATCCTTGAACGTGACATTCGTCGATTCGTCTTTTTCAAACAGCGTGGCCTTCGATTTTCCAATGTTGAAAATCTGAGCACCGGGTCCGGCACCTCCGCCACCCACGCGCCGCATCAGAAACATCCAAATGGCCAGGATGATCAAAAAGGGTACGACAAACGAGAGAATGGGTCCGAGCCAGTTTTGCTTTTCCTCGTAACTGATGCTGATCTTGTTGGGCAGGGTCTCGTTGTACTTGTCAACTTTCTCCTGGAATTTTTCGGCGGGGCCAATGTTGAAAAAGTACTGGGGCCGCGTTCCCGGGGTTGCACTGAGTTTGTCCTTGTATTCTTCCTTGTTGAGGGCTTCAGGCCGGAGGTAAACATAGGCCTGCTTGAGGTTTACGACTTCAATTTTTTCGATGTCTCCCCGGGTCATCATGTCCTCAAAGCGAATGGAATTGATGTTGCCCTTGCCGGGAGAAGCCATGTAAAACAAATTGACCCCGATGATCGCCAATAAAATGATCCCGTATATCCAATACACGTTGAAGCCCTCTCCGGGCTTCTTGGGATTGGGGTTGACTGGCTGCTTTTTGTCCATGTTGGGTGTAACTGTACTAAACTTCTATGGTAAACGACGCGAAACGCAATTGGTTGCGAAACTCAGAGATTCTGGTATTCGGTAAAATGGGCATCGCTCCACAGATCCTCCAGTTCGTAGTACTTCCGCGTTTCTTTGTCGAAGATGTGCACCACAAGGTCGAAGAAATCGACCAGCACCCATTTTGCACTGAGTTGCCCTTCCGAATGGGCCCGCATACTGGCTTCTTCTTTGGCCCGGCGCTCGACGTTGGCCGCAATGGCCTTGATCTGGGTGGAGCTGTCCCCCTCGCAGATCACAAAATAGGAGGCAGGGGCATCCGGAAGATGCCTCAGATCCAGCAGTACGATGTTCTTACCTTTGATATCGCGGATGGCGTCGATGATGAGATCGATGAATGCCTGTTCTTTTCTGGGTTGGAGTTTGCGTTTGATCAGCGTGTTCGTCAATGCAATCGTTGCCTTTAGTTGAGTAAAAGTAAAAAGAATTCCCGATTTTAAATATTAAGAAAACATTTAATGTATTTCGGATTTCCCCATCTGTACCTGCCGGAAACGGATTCGACCAATGCACAGCTTCTGAACATGCTGGCAAATTCCGTACCGCAGCACGGATTTATGGTCATAGCTGACTTTCAGTCGGAAGGCAGAGGACAATTTGGCAGGAAGTGGGTTAGCATGCCGGGGCAGAACCTGCTGGCCAGTTTTATGCTTGGCCCGCTGGAACATCCCGCAGACCGCATCTTCGACCTGCAACTTGCCGCTTCCCTCGCAATATTTTACAGCCTCGAAGCCTTCGAAATGGGCGATTTGTCGATCAAGTGGCCCAACGACCTATATTCTGGTGATGATAAGATTGCAGGCATCCTGCTCCAGAATGTCCTCAGGGGCAAACAGGTACACGGTTGCGTTGCTGGAGTGGGCGTCAACGTCAACCAGTCAGAATTTCCACCAGAACTGCAGGCCACCTCGATGTTTCTCCGGAGCGGCAGGCACTTTCAGGTTCCCGATCTGGCGGTCGAAGTGCGCCGCCAGCTCCTGCACTGGTTTGCCCGGCTGTCCGATCGGGCGTCCCTGCTGAAACAGTACAACGAACGACTTTATGGACGGGATTGCTGGAAGCACTATGCCGAACAAGGGGGCGATCCGTTTTCGGCCATCGTCCGGGAAGTCCTGGACGACGGTCGCATCGCACTTATGGAAAAAAACGGAAACTTACGAACGTTCGTTCATGGCACCCTCCAGGGTTCGCCACGCGGACAGACGCCGGAAACGGGCGGTACGGATTTCAGGGAGCGCTCCTGAGAACCTTCCGGCGCCAGCGCCATTTGACCACTTCCATCCAGCCCACGGCAACAAACCCAAGTCCCATGCACAACAGCACTTCGCGCGGAGCCAGCGGCTCAAACAGAAACAGCGTCCGGACTCCGGGATGATAAAGGGTGAGCAAAAGGGCTGCCAGTGAAAGTCCTAAAATGACCGGCACCAGTGCGTTGCGATAGCGCAGGGTGGCGAACGCCGATTCTATAAAGGAGCGGTTCACCAGGGTCAGGAAGATGTTTGAAAAAACGAGGCTGGTATAGAGCAGCGTGCGCGTCCTGGCTTCCGAGTCACCGCGCATGAGACAATACCAGGCCAGACCGAGGCATACTGCCGTGATGACCAGTCCCTGCACCATGCTGGTTGACAGTTCCCTCCAGGTGAACAGATCAGCGGTAAACTTCCTGGGAGGCTGCTGCATGGACCGGGGTTCGATGGGTTCGTTCTCGAAGAGGATGGAACACGTTGGACCCATGATCAACTCGAGGAAAATGACGTGTACTGGAGTAAAAAAGTCGGTAAACTCCCAAAGAAAGACGACCGGGATGGTGACGATCAGGATGATGGGAATGTGGATCGAAATGATGTACTGGATGGCTTTTTTGAGGTTCTCGTAGATGCGGCGTCCGAGTGCGATTCCATCGACCATCCGTGAAATGTCGTCGTCGGCCAGAATGAGCGACGAGGTCTTTCGGGCGAGCTCGCTTCCCCGTTGGCCCATGGCGATGCCAATGTGCGCGGCTTTGAGGGCCGGAGCGTCGTTGACGCCGTCGCCGGTCATGGCGACGATCTCTCCCGTTCTTTTAAGGGCCTCGATGACCCGGAGTTTGGCTTCGGGAAACATGCGGGCAAAGACGGAATGCCGGCTGAGTTCCTCATTGAGTGCTCCTGGTGACATGCGTAGCACCTCTTCACCCGTCAGGCTCCTTTCGGTTTTCTCCATTCCCAGTTGCCGGGCGATCGCCAGGGTGGTATTGGCGTAGTCGCCGCTGAGTATTTTAACCCGGATGCCAGCTTCCCGAAAGGCCTGAAGGGTTTTATGCATGTTGGATTTTGGTGGATCGACAAAGGAGATCAACCCCAGCATCTCCATTCGAATGGCAAACTGGTCGTCGGGTAAGGGGCCACCGGTTTGGAGCCCACGGGCAATGGCGAGTATGCGATGCCCAAGATCCCCGAAATAAGCACTTTGTCGCAGCAGCGCCTCGCGTTGACCGTCGGTGAGTTCACACATGGCCATTACACTTTCAAGCCCTCCTTTACAAGCAACCATAGTTTCCCCTTCGCCATTGGCAAATACGTGGGTCATAACCGGAGGTTTGCCGCTAAGCGGATATTCCCGGATCATGGTAAATTCTTTGCGCCGGTCGATGGCGTGCGTTGCAGCGTACATCGCGTGAATGGACCGCTCCATGGGATCAAACGGCTCGGTTTCAGAAGCCCACATTGCACATTCGACGATATCGCTTTCCCGGGCATCAGATGCGATGTCGGTCGTGATTTGTCCGGTGCGCACATCGTAGAGTCCGCAGAGCCGCATCTCGTTCTCCGTGATGGTGCCCGTTTTATCCAGACAGATCACCGTAACCGCTCCAAGTGCTTCAACGGTCGACGGAGTTTTGACCAGAACTTTTTTTCTGTAGAGGTGCATGGCCCCCAGGGCCATGAAGGTGCTGAATGCCACCGGAATTTCTTCCGGCAGCAGCGACATGCTGAGGGTAAGACCCTTGAGCAATCCGTACACCAGGTTTTGGGTGATGGCGGAGTGTATGGCCCATATGGCAAGAAAGGCCACCAGTCCAAGTTGTACCATCCGGCGCACAAACTGCTGGATCTGGACCTGGATCGGAGTTTTCTCTGCGCGGATGGACTCCATGCTGACATGGATGGCTCCAAAGCGCGTTGCCCGGCCCGTATTCACTACCTCCGCTACTCCGTAACCCGACAGGACCTGTGTTCCCTGGAACAGGGAGCGATCTTCGGAATCCATGCCTTTGTAAAGCGAAGCGGATTCTCCGGTAAGCAGGCTTTCGTCGATGGTCAGATCGTGACTCTCCAGCAGCACGCCATCTGCCGGGACGACGTCACCGTCTTCCACCACCAGCACGTCGCCGACCACGATCTCCCGGTAGGGTATGGATACGAGAGCCCCTGTCCGGTAAACGCGCGCCCTGGGTTCCAGCAAACCCCTGAGGGCTCGTTCAGCTTTACGGCTGCGGTTTTCCTGAAAGAGCGAAATTCCAGAAACAAAAGCAAGCGCCACCAGCATGATGGTCCCTTCTCCATTTTCTCCAAGCAAAAAGTAAAGCGCGGCCGTCAACACCAAAATGAGGAACAAGGGTTCGGATACAACGGGCAACAGCCATTCGAGCCATGCCGGCCTTCCGGTAGGATTCAGGAAGTTTTCTCCATGAAGCGCCCGCCGGCGCAAGACTTCGATGTGGCTGAGCCCCTGATAACGATGCTGCTCCATAAGTGAATGCAGCCGCAAGTTAACAGCCGGAATTCAGAATAGGATGTAGTCGGAAGGGTTCACCGGCCGGCCGCCAAACCACAGTTCAAAGTGAAGATGGGGGCCATCCGTCAGGGTTCCCGTATTTCCGACAATGGCTATGGCTTCTCCGGCTTTCACCCGCGCTCCCGTCCGTTTGAGCAATGCAGAATTGTGTTTGTACATGCTGACCAGGTTATTGCCGTGCTGGAGGGCAATGGTATGGCCGTTTTCGACCGACCAGTCGGATTGGATCACGGTTCCATCCATCACTGCCTTGATCGGGGTATTCTTGGCAGCCATGATGTCGACGCCCAGGTGACCGCTCTCGGGATGGTAGTCCGCACCAATGGGGCCGCGAAGCGGGGCACTCAAGTTGAGGTCCTCCTGTGCGGCGGTCATCTCACCGGCAGGCAAACGAGCCTGGGTTTTCACGCGCGATGCCGCAGCGCCACGCTCCCGGGAAAGAGCGGTTTCAAACCCAGCGCGAAGCAGGCTGTCCTCTGGAATTTTGGGTGCAACTTCCGGCTTGACCTGGTGGATCTGCACGTTGCGGGCTACGTCTCCTTTGGTTTCGGGTCTGCCTTCCAATATGCGCTGCACGCTTTGGAGGTAGGTGTCGCGCGCTGCGACCGATCGCTCCAGCGAGGCGATCTGTTGTTCGAGTTCTATAAATTCCCGCCGTGAGTAAATGTCGCCGTAACCCGGAATGTAACGCTTCAATGGGGTGAAGGAGATGAGGAGAAAAAGCAGCACGCTTCCGGCAAGGACAACAGAACAGGACAGAATGTAGAGGTTCTTGAGGGTTAGCCGGTAGCTGGCCTTTTCCTCAAAGGTCTCTTCATTGCGAATGATCAGCAGAAATCGCTTTTCGAGATGCTGCTCAAGCCATTTTCTCGCCAAACGGAGCTTTGAAGCCATCCACAATAATACTGGGTTAAATAATAATTTTGCGCGAAAGTAGTTATTTAAGACACCTCTTTCAGCCCATTCATGAAATCTGCGTCGGGAAAGCAAATTGCCTCATTCATGCTGGTTGCCCTGCTGGCTACTGCCTGCGTCAGCCACCGCAAAAAAGGCCAGCCCTCAGCACTTGGGCGATTCTACCACAACACAACGTCGAAATACAACGGCTATTTCAATGCAAACGAGCTGATGGACGAAGGGCTGCTTGCGCAAAGGCTGGGTTACAAAGATAATTACAACAAGGTCCTGGCCGTGTTCCCGGAAGCGGCCTCCGGTTCGGCCGACGGCGTCAAACCCAAACTCGACAAAGCCATTGAAAAAGTGTCCGTGGTAATCACCAACCACCGCGTCAGCCACTGGACCGACGACTGCTACCTGTTGCTCGCAAAAGCGCAATACCTCAAAAGGGATTACGAAACCGCTGAAAACTCCTTCCGCTATTTTCTGGAGAGCTTCGACCCCCTCAAGGACCGGCTGAAGACCAAAAAGATCAAAGCCAGGTCTGCAGAAGAAAAGAAGGAGGCGGCCGAAGCAACGGCCAAGGATCGCAAAAAAGCCGCCGAACAGCGAGCTAAAGACCGAAAAAAGGCTCAAAAGGAAAAGGCCAAGGCCAAAAAGAAAGCTAAGAAAGAGGGTCAAAACAAATCCAAACCTGAAGCACAGACTGCTTTGAAGGAGGCTGCTACGATCCCGGCCCCCCAGCCTGTCGCTGCAACCGTTGCAAAAGAAGATGGCAACAAAGCTTCCCTGACCAACGAGGGGTCGTGGTTATTTCCCCATTATCCCGCATACTGGGAAGGGGCGATCTGGGCGGGAAGAAACCTGGTAGAGAGGGGCAAACCTTACGAAGCTGAGCAGTTGTATCGAAAAGTCGAACAGGATCCTTACGCGCGACCCTCCCTTCGCGGATTGCTCCATGCGTCCTATGCTGACCTGTACCTGCGTACCGGAAACCAGGCAAAGGCCATTGCCTCCCTGAAGTCGGCCATTGAGTTTGCGGACTCCAAAACAGAGCGAGCCCGCTTTGCTTTTATTCTGGGACAGTTGTACCAGCAAAATGCGCGCTACGAAAGTTCGAACCAGTATTTTGAAACCTGCATGAAGCAAAAGCCCAGCTACGAAATGGCATTTCATGCTAGGCTTAACCTGTTGATCAACGAGGTTCGGGAAGGGAGCGAGCCCGCCAGCATTGCATCAAAGATCCAAAAGCTCATCGACGATCCCAAGAATGCGGACTACCAGTCTACTATGTATTATGCCCTTGCAACGATTTATCTGCAACAGGGTGCAGTAGAGGAAGCCATGGCGCAGTTTCAGAATTCTTTGCGGGCCCCCAACGCTTCCAATGACCAAAAGGCAGAAACGTATTACCAGTTGGCGGAACTTCATTTTGAACGCCAGCAATACCTGCCTGCAAAAAACCATTACGACAGTACCATGGCCTTGTTGGCCAAAGAAGACGGACGCCGCTCGCAGGTGAGCAAAATCGTGGCCAACCTGGAGGAGATCGCCCGGCATCTCTCTCAAATAGCGCTGAACGACAGTCTGCTGCGCATAGCCGCGCTACCGATAAAGGAAAAGCGCGCCCTGGCCATTCAGCTGAAAAATGCCAAAAAGACGAAAGTTCAGGAGCCACCCAAGGAGAACCGCACGCGGTTCGCTGAATTGGACGCCTTTGCCGCAACGCCATTTGACCGGACTGGCGGGGCCGGCAACCAAACTAAAAAAACGGCTAGCCAGTTTTTTGCGTATGATCAGCGCACCACGAATCGCGGCAGGTCACAATTCGAACAGCAATGGGGCGACCGGCCACTGGAAGACAACTGGAGAAGGAAAAACAAAACGAGTTTCATCGCTCCGGGCGCCGTGGTTGCTGAGGAGGCCGAAGCCGCCGACAGCCTGGAGGCCGACCTGGCCCAGATCCTAAAGGGAATTCCCGAAACGCCCGAGCAGGCAGAAGTGCTCCACAATTCGATTGCTGAATCGATGTTTCAACTGGGAGTGCTTTACCGCGAGAAACTGGATAACTACCTGAAATCCAATCAGGCCTTCACCGACTTGCTGCAAAAATACCCCCGCACCGGGCGAAAGCCGGACGCGTTGTATTACCATTACCTGAACTGTCTCGATTTAGGTGATTCTGCATGTGCAAATTCTCTGGGTGACCAGATCGCCTATGAATTCCCAGGCAGCCACTATGCACGCCTGCTGAATGATAAGGATTACGTCAGGCAACTCATGGAGCGCAAAGACGAAATCGCGCTTCAGTACGACGAAGCCTATCGTCGCTATCAAAACGGCGAATACCGCGAGGCTCAGGAGATCCTGGTGATCCTGCGCAATAAGATGGCGGGAGGTCATAAGCTCTTTGCCAAATCCACCCTCCTCAGCGCATTTTGCCTCGGCCAGACAGAAGGAAGGGATGCATACGTCAACGCCTTGCGCGACGTCGTGGCCAATTTTCCCGGAACTCCTGAAGAGGTCAAGGCCAAAGAGATCCTTCGTTTTTTGAAGGGAGACCAGGATGCATTTGTTCAGATCCGGGAAAGCGAACTGGAAAAATTCAATTTTAAGGAAGAGGAAGATAAAATGCACTTCGTCCTGGTTCTCTTGTACAATCCGGAGGAGCGGAGGGCAAACAAAATAAAGATTTCCATTTCCGACTATCACGAAAACTACCATCGGCAGGACAAGTTGAAGATGACGAGCGTAGAGCTCGATACCGAATCGAACAATCCCATTCTGGTCATTCGCAAATTTGACAATGCCCGTCAGGCCATGAAGTATGTGGAGGGCGTGATGAAAAGACCGCTTGAATACATTCAGGAATTTGACAATTGGGAGATCCTGGCCGTGACACAAAACAACTACCGGGAGATTCTACGCCTCAAGAGCCTCTCCGAGTACAAGAGCTTTTACAAGAAAACATACGAAAAGACCAACTGAGCCGCTCCTTAGCAGGTCATGCCCAGGGTGAGCATCGACAAGCGGCAGAGGGGGGAGGCTTCCTTAAACTTCAGTGCGCAGGATTCCAAGGTGGCGCCCGTCGTCAAAACGTCGTCTACCAAAGCGATGTGATGCCCTGCAGTCATTTGTCTGCCAAGTGGGGTAAGGGCAAATGCAGCAGACATGTTCTGCATGCGTTCGTGTCGCCCTTTGCGGGTTTGGCTGTCCGTTTCCCTGGTTCGCACCAGCAGGTCTTCGCGAACGGGTATGCCCATGCTGCGGGAAAGCCCGCGGGCAATCCATGCCGATTGATTGTAACCGCGGAGGGCTTGCTTTTTGGGATGCAGCGGAACGGGAACGAGCCATTCGATGGATCGAAAGGGTTCGTTTTCGACGAGCAGTCGGCCGAAATACGCTCCCAGGGAAAGTCCGATGTTGGTTTCCCCGCGGTATTTAAGGCGCTCCATGAGTTGTTGCAAACGGGTGCCCTTTTCGTAATAGTACAAGGCAGCCCCCGCTGCGAGCTCAATGCGACCCCGGAAACGCGAGGCGACTTCGTTGTCTGGAAACCGGTACATGTCTGCCGGGTGCAGTTGGCTCTGGCAATCAAGGCAAAACAGGGCATCTTCCGCCAGCGTGCGCAATCCGCAGGAGAGGCAAAGCCGGGGAAATAACAGGTCGAGCAGGCCTTCGCGGCCCAATCGGAACGCATGCAACAGTGAGCGAGGTACCATACAAAAAAAATCCCGGCCTTGCGACCGGGACCTTCAAACAAAACGAAAAACCAACTTTATAGAAAGCTACAAAAGGCTACGCCTGATGTCTAAAGTACTTTTCTGATTTTGACGGGAATCTCTTTGCCCTTACCCTCGCGGATAATCTTGGTGTAGAGTGTCTCGCCAACCTTGGACAAAGCTACGACTTTTTGCAAATCCTCAACGGATTTTATTTGCTTATTATTTACTTCTACAATGACATCATTGGGAAGTAAACCAGCATATTTCGCAGAACCTTTATCCTCCAGTTCTGTGATTACAACGCCGTAGTCCCCAGAATAGTTCAGCTCTTTGCGCAATTCGTCGTCGAGGTTGATGATGCCGATTCCGAGTCGGCCGCGTTCAAACGTTCCATGTGCAATGAGCTCGCGAACGATTTTGGCCATGAGGTTTGAGGGAATGGCGAAGGAATAGCCGGAGTAATATCCCGTTTTGCTGGCAATGGCCGAATTGATGCCCACCAGCCGGCCGTTTACGTCGACCAGTGCACCGCCTGAGTTGCCGGGATTTACGGCGGCATCCGTTTGGATGAATTCCTCAATGCCCTTTCCAGCATTGCGGGAAGCGCCGCCGCCGTCAAACGGATTGAAGCCTTCGTCGCCATCGAGCAGGTTGAGATCGCGGCCCTTGGCGCTGACGATTCCGGCCGTAACGGTCGACGTGAGGTAACCAAAGGGGTTGCCTACGGCCAAAACCCACTCACCCACCTTGAGGTCGTCGGAATTGGCGATGGGAAGCACCGGCAGGTTGTCCGCTTCAATTTTCAATACGGCGAGGTCCGTCTTTGGGTCAGTGCCCACCTTTTTGGCGCGAAAGGTGCGTCCATCCTGAAGGATGACGTCGATCTCGTCGGCAAATTCGACGACGTGGTTGTTGGTGACAATGTAGCCGTCTTCAGAATAGATGACGCCGCTACCGCTGCCTTTTTTGAGTTGGTACGGGAATCCGAAGCCAAATCCGCGCAAATCAAATTCCCGGAATAAGGGGTGATTGAAAAAGGGTTGCTGCTCTTCCATCTTTTCCCGGGCGAGGCGCTCGCTTTCGCGGGCGTTGATCTGTACGACGACCTGCAAGGTCTTTTCGGCAGCAAGAGAAAAGTCAGGACCGGTTGTTGGGGCCGTTGTGAGGCTTACGCGCTGTGCCAGGGGAGCCACGGATTCGACAGCAGACTGGCTCCGGAATCCGGTGACACCGGCCATGACGATCAGTCCACCCAACAATCCCGAAGCGAGGTGCAACAAGTAAGTTTTCATAAACTGTTTTTTTGGTTAGATGACATTAAAACGAAGATTAAAAAAACCCGGTTTTCGCCTCCGGCGCTTTAACACCGATTTAACGCTGCAGTGACCGCGGGCCGGGCACATATCCGAACATATAATATTATTTAGTAATTTGTAAAATATTGTAATTTTGCATTTGTTCAGGTAACAATCCTCACCCATGAAAAGTGCAATCAACATTTTGCTCGTAGCGCTGCTGGTTTTGCTGGTGGGCGCCATAGTTTACATGATCTATCAGCGCAGTAAAAATCCGGTAGAAGACCTGCCCCCCGTGGCGGAGATGGCCGACAGTCTGTTCATGGATCCGCAATTCGGCGCAGATACGGCGCTGACCCCGGACGACCATATGGTCTATGACCTCACAGGCCAATACCCGGCACAGGTGGGGGCCCCGGCGGAAAATCAAACCGGCGCGCCCTCGGAAGGCCCGGTAGACTATACCCAGGCACCTGAAGAGAAGCCAGCCTCAGCGGTGGAGAACACGAGTCCGAAAGCACTGAAGGCCACTGGGAGCGTAGCGTCAGGAAGCTCTGATGGCAAGAGTACAGGCGCAGCGGTGGAAAAAGCCAGGGCCCCTGCGCCCACAGCAAAACCTGCAGCATCAAAACCCGCTGCGGCCAAGACCGCGACCGCAAAACCTGCGGCAACACCCGCCGAAAAGAAGCAGCAATTCTACGTAGTCTGCGGAAGTTTCATCAAGCCTGAAAATGCCGATGAACAGGTTGCCAAACTCCGCAAGATGGGGTATTCCGGTGCTGCGAGAAAGGTCTTTGGCTCATCGGAATATTACTCGGCCATAGTCGGAACCTACAGTTCCCGGGAAGAGGCTGAGCGCGTGGCGGCAAAGCTGGAAGCCAAAGGAGAGAAAGCCTTTCTCCGGGCTAAATAAATTCCAGATCTGATGTGCGGCAGAGGTTCGCTCACCGTTGTCGAAGCGGATCTTGAAAAGCGTTTCGATGCGGGTTTTTATTCGGAAGACCTGGAGCGTTACCGCCCTTTGCCCAGTTTCAACATTGCGCCCACGCATTGGCACCCGGTCGTGCCCCAGGAAGACTCCAAACACTATTGTTACCATCGCTGGGGCCTCATTCCGTTTTGGGCAAAAGATGCCTCGATTGGATCCAAAATGATCAACGCCCGTGCCGAGACCGTCATGGAAAAACCTGCCTTCCGCAAAGCCTTTCAAAGCCGGCGTTGTCTGGTGCCCATGGATGGCTTTTACGAATGGCGGCGCGAAGCCGGTGGCAAGAAGATCCCCATGCGCATCCGGCTCAGGAGCGGAGGTGTGTTTTTCATGGCGGGGCTGTGCGATCACTGGCATGATCCCGTTGGAGGTCAGACCCTGAGCAGTTTCACCATCATCACCTGTCCTGCCAATGAGGTGGTCGCGCCGTTGCACGACCGGATGCCGGTCATCCTGATGGAGCAGGAGGAAAGATGGTGGATCGATCCCCACCTCCGGCCTGATCAGGCAGCGGCCATGCTGAAGCCCTTTCCCGACAAACTGCTCGAGGCGTATCGCGTCTCCGACCGGGTCAACAGCGTTCGCAACAACGATCCCGGTCTCGTCGAACCCGTAGAAGCATCCGGCTGATCTCCCTTTTGGGGCATAGTCCGTTTGAGCGATAAATACGAACGTTCGTTCGTATTTATTCTGATTTGTCATTTGAAACTAACATTTGTTAGTATCTATGGATAGATGGAGCGATCATCTGGTCCATTCGGTTGCTCCGAAAGGGGAATCGGCGATGTCCCCGTCCCGGGATCGGCCCGGGGCTTTTTTCAGGCGGGGAGTGCGACCGGGGAACCCCTGCGGGGTAGCCGGAACATGGCTGACGGCAAACTCAATCAGGCAAGTGGCGAACGGATAAACGCATGGCGCCGGTGAATAAACGGCGCTGAAGGGACAAGTTGCCTGACGATACCTTAGCCTGCATTCTTTCACACCTAAAATTAACACCCTATGAGACGACCTATTTTCCCGATTCTCGGGCTGTGGGCAATCCTGCAGTCCGCCACTGCGCAACAAATGGAGTACCTTTGTGCGTGGGAACCGCCGCAGGGGCAGGCCAGCGCATCCGGCGACAGTTGTCTGGATGTACAGTACATCCTCGACAACTGCATCAAGGTGTACATCCGGTTGAATGTGCACTATTTTGTTGGCGACGACTGCAGCGGCACCCTGCAGCAAACGGGATTGAACCAGGAGACTGCTTACCAAAATACAGAAGCAATGATCCGGGCACTCAACCAGCAATTGAACGACAACAAACCCCAGAAGAGGCTGGGCGGCGTTGACCCGCCCTGCATCCCGCTCCGCTTTGTCCTTTCCGGAGTTTATGTCCATTGCCGGTCTAATGCCGTTGCAGAATTTAACACCACCTTACTCAACGCGGAATTTGGTGTTGACCGGCAGGGAACCGTCAATTTTTACATCGGCCATTTTCCCAACGGTGCAACCGGCGTCGGATACCTGAATGACAACAGCGGTTCCGCTTCGAGTTTCAACCTCTCTACCTGGTGGACGTTGGGCAATCTCTATCACGAGTTGGGGCACATATTCGGGTTGAAACACAGCTTTAGCGTCGACGACTGCGATGATACGCCCATTTTTGGGCTAAGCTGGGACAAGAACTGCAACGGCATCATTGAGTCTGATATCAATGGCAGACGCAACGAGCGCAACATTCAATGCTGGGGACTGCTCAGTCCCAACGTGGGCCCCGGAGCTCCCGGGTACGACGACGGCAACGACAATGGCGTCAACGATTGCGAAGAAGTTCCTCCGTGTACACCGAGCCCCTGTTGCTTTGAGGAGAACCTGGACAACAACGTGATGTCCTATTCTGCTGATAAATCAGCGCTGACGCGGTGTCAGTTGGAAAGGATGCTGCGTGTGATCAGTCAAAGCAAATGCGGCCTCATAGAACAGATCGGAGGATGTCCCCCGACAAAGGCATTCATCGACCGTTTGCCCCGGGACCGGGTGGACAATGGGCGCTGCTGTCAGTGCCTGATGCTGGAGGGAAGCTGGGAAGAGGAATCTTACGAATTTGAACTCTACGAAGTGAATGGTGCCTTGCGCACTCTGGTTTACCAGACCGGCCGCGTGCAGGGACAGGCAACCCGGTTTTGTTACAAAACCAATGCGGCCTACATCGGCCCTTATCCACTGCTGCGACCGCACACCGCCTACCTGGCCGTGTTGCACACCTTTAATGCATGTTCTGATGACGGCTACGAATTTCCCTTTGTCACAGGAAGTGAAGATTGCGAGGTCATTCCTTTTGTCTCCTGGGAAATTGCGCCCAATCCGGTGGAGGACGAATTGCGCGTTCGCATCGACGGCATGTTTGCCTCAGGAGAGTTGAGCGCAGATGCTTTTCACCTGGGCACACAGACAAACTGGCCGGTGATGGCTCCACGCACACTGGGTGGCGGAGACCACGAGCTCACCCTGAATACCTCAGGGCTTCCTTCTGGAGCCTACGCACTCATACTCACGAGTGCACAGGGATTGGCAACCTACAAAACGTTTATAAAACAGTAATCATGAAAACAACATTGACCTTGTTTGCTTTTTGCTTTCCGGGATGGGTCCTGGCACAGGAACCCCCGATTCTCGAATTGCAACTGACATTTGAGGATGCCCGGGGTAACCGCGACACCCTGGAAGTGGGATTCGACACAGCTGCCAATCTCACGTACAACCCCACCTTTGGAGAGCTGGACATCGCTACGGCCTTTCAAGGGCCACTGGATGTCAGGGCCGCACACCGCAGCCTGCTCGACATGCCCAGCCATGAGGGCATTCTGAGCAAGCGCATCATTAGCCATGCAGAAGAAAATGTTCCTCCAAAGTGGTTCGACAAGCCCTGCTACTCCGGAGCACCCATCCTGTTGTTCATGCGTGCGGATCATTTTCCCGTCACGATGCGATGGAATCCGGACGCATTTTGGGAAGGACGTGAGTGCACGACCCAAAGTTTTGTGACGCCCGATTCGAGGGTAGAGATTGCGGATCCCATGAGCGCATGGATCGGCATTAAGGACAAGCGATTCAGTTGTATGATCAAAGCGGATTACTTTACCGTCAACCTCGATCCCGATTACAGCGCTTCGCATTTCAGCGATGTGCCTTACCATTTGGTCCGGAATTTCGGACAGTCTTCCAACGACACCATTTATGGCATGGCTTTGTTTTTCACGGATCAAAAAGCCTTGAGTCCCTGCAGCGTGTACGTGAATGATTTTCAGGCAAACGGTGAAGCACAAGCCTTGAAGGTTTTTCCCAATCCCGCTTACGATCGATTGCACGTTGACCGGGAGGTTTTTGCGGGAGCCGACGAAGTGAGCATATGCGATTTGACGGGGAGAACCGTCATTCGGCTTTCCGCGGCGGACGTAACCGGAACGATCGACATTTCATCCCTGGAAAAGGGTTGGTACTACCTGGCCGCATACAGAGGCAATCAGCGGATCCAAGGGGCAGCTTTTGTCAAATGATGAAGATGCTACAAAGGATCTCTTTTGAGCAAACATCATGACGAAGGGGATTTTCATTTGATGAGGGGCCGTACCTGCGGTCCCGGGGTTAAAAGAAACCGCCTCTGCCGTGGCAGAGGCGGTCATAATCCCTTGTATGAAAATCTCATGAAAAAAGCCAATGGCGGAATTTGGGATGGGGGCTACGCCTCTTTGCTTTTGTTAAGACAAGTATAGAGTGCATTGGGTTATGGTGCAAGCAAATGCACTGAAAATGGGGGTTTCCACCGATAAAAATCCGGGTTTTTCCCGACGGCCGCCTGCCACAAAAGAGGCCTTTTGGAATGGGCAGTAAATTAAACGCAGGCCACATGATCGACGTAACGAAGCTGCGGAGTACATTTGCATCTATAAATAATTAGTTTAATATGTCTAAGGAAAGGGAAGAAAAGCTGAAAGCGCTGGCGCTCACGGTCGACCGCCTCGAAAAAACATACGGGAAGGGAAGCATCATGAAGCTCGGCGATAAACCGGTCATGGATGCCGTCGATTCGATTTCAACGGGTTCGCTCGGACTGGATGTGGCGCTGGGAATTGGCGGGTTGCCCCGCGGAAGGGTCGTGGAGATCTATGGCCCCGAGAGCTCAGGAAAAACGACGCTGGCCATTCACGCCATTTCGGAATGCCAGAAGAAAGGGGGGATTGCAGCGTTTATCGATGCCGAACACGCCTTCGACAGGAGCTATGCGGAGGCACTCGGCGTCAATACAGAAGACCTGCTGATCTCTCAACCGGATAACGGCGAGCAAGCCCTTGAAATCACCGAAAACCTCATTCGTTCGGGGGCAATCGACATCATCGTCATCGATTCGGTAGCGGCCCTCGTTCCCAAGAGCGAAATCGAAGGCGAGATGGGTGAATCAAAAATGGGTTTGCAGGCCCGCCTGATGAGCCAGGCCTTGCGCAAACTTACCGCCGTTATCGGACGCACCGGCTGCTGCTGCATATTTATCAACCAACTGCGGGAGAAGATCGGCGTCATGTTCGGCAATCCGGAAACGACGACGGGAGGAAATGCACTCAAATTCTATTCGAGCATAAGACTCGACATCCGACGGACGAGCAACGCGATCAAAGACAAGGACGGAAACATCGTTGGCAACCGCGTCAAAGTTAAGGTGGTCAAAAATAAAATGGCACCTCCCTTCCGGACCGCTGAATTCGACATTACCTACGGAGAAGGCATTTCAAAATCGGGTGAAATCGTCGACCTGGGGGCCGAACTCAACATCATTCAAAAGAGCGGTTCCTGGTTTAGTTACGAAGGCACCAAAGTTGCGCAGGGACGCGATGCGGCAAAGCAATTCATGGAAGACAATCCTGAAGTTGCGCGCGAAGTTGAAGAAAAGATCCGGGCTAAAATGTCTTCCGGAAAACTCGTCAAAGTGGAAGAAAACGTCGATGCCGGCGAATCCTGAAAAAATTTATTTAACCCCTTGGAGAATTCAAGATCGGACCTATCTTTGTTTCGCTTTGGAAATGGCCTCAAAATTGAATGTAGGCAATATTGAGTTGTTTTTTCTCTAATTCCCATATATATCCGAAATAGCGAGATGATAATGTAGTCTCGCTATTCTTTTTTGGGGAATCTCCACCCCCTACGAAAATTGCCGGAATCAAAGGTCCCCGGCAGGCATTGAACCTGTGCAGACGCAATTTGTTGAATCGTACAAGCCCCGCCCGAATATGCAATGCTGCGAAGGTGACCCATGCAACAACTAAATGTATCCTGGACTAAAGGCACTGACGAAAATGCCCTGGTGTCGTTGCAAAATATCCGAACTAAATGGAGTAACCGGATTGTGCTAAAGCTTTCAGGCGATTACCTGCAATTGGAAAGCCCCAAGCTACAGGAATATCTGGATGAACTGTTGAACGACCTCGAAACAGAGGGCATTTCAATATCGCGGGAGCGGCGTTCCTTCCGGGTGGAAGGGATGTCCTGTGCACAATGTGCGCTGAGCATAGAGCGCTTGATCAGGTCCATTCCTGGTGTACTCGATGCCCGGGTCAATTATGCCAACGCAATCCTCGATGTCGATTCGATTCGGGGAACCGCAGAATCCGGAGACCTTGAAAAGCTGGCGGCGGACATGGATTACCGGCTGGTGCCCATCGATGAGAAGGGTGCGGGGACAGATCCGGATGAATCGGAATCTTCGGTGCGTATTGGCAACTTGCGCCGCAGGGCCACTGCAGCCATCGTCCTCTGCGTTCCCATCGTTGCTCTGGGTATGTTTGCCATGCATTGGAAATGGACGTACTGGATTCTTTGGGGACTGTCTACCCCAGTCATCTTCTTTCTTGGCAGAGATTATTTTAAAAGAGCGATCGCCTTGGCGCGAAACCGCAGCATTGGTATGGATACTTTGGTGGCCATCAGCTCGGCGGTGGCTTATGGAACGAGTGTGGCATACCTCATTCTGGGCAAACAGGGAAATGATCATGCTGACGTGGAGCCGGTATATTTTGAATCGGCCAGCGTCGTCATCGCCTTCCTGCTCCTTGGAAAGTGGCTGGAGGAAAAGACCAAGGCGCGCACGGGATCGGCCCTTCGGGCGCTGATGCAACTCCACCCCACCTCGGTGTTGCGCGAACACGGCGACGGGGAATTCGAAGCCATCGATCCGGTGCGGATCCAGGAAGGGGATGTCTTGCTCGCCCGTCCGGGCGACCGCATCGGTGCAGATGGTGTCGTCGTATCGGGTGCAACCACGATCGACGAACAAATGATGACCGGCGAATCAATGCCGGTGTTCCGGCAAATGGGCGACTGGGTCACCGGTGGAACCGTCAATCTGGATGGCTCCATCCGCTACCGGGCCACACGGGTAGGAGCATCCACGCAGCTTGCACGCATGATCCAATGGGTGCGACATGCCCAATCTACAAAGGCTCCCGTACAGCGACTTACTGACCGAATTGCCTCTGTATTTGTCCCTGCAGTGATGTTGCTTGCAGCAATGGCCTTTGTGGTCTGGATGCTCGCAGATCCGCACGAGGGCTTTGCCCACGGACTTCTCGCCTTTGTCACCGTTTTGGTAGTTGCCTGTCCATGTGCCCTCGGACTGGCGACCCCTACTGCCCTCATGGCGGGCATAGGCAAGGCCGCTCGTCACGGCATCCTGGTTCGCGATGCAGAAAGCCTTGAGCGCGCGCGAAAGGCCGACGTCGTCGTATTCGATAAAACGGGCACCCTGACCGAAGGGAAACCAGAACTAACGAACGTTCGTTGGTTTACCGGAGAGGAGCAGATCACCAGGAGACTCGGTGCGCTGGCAAGGCAGTCGGAACATCCCCTTGCCCGCAGCCTTGCCGTCTCTTTTCCGGGGAAGGATGCCCTGCAAGAGGGCATCCTTTCGAATCATCCAGGACTTGGAATAGCATGGAGTTCGGGGCAGGAGCATCTGTATCTGGGCAGTGAGCGTTTTTACCGGCAGATCAGGGGAACCCAGGCACCGGAGGATGGTGAAACTGGCGCGGCGGGAAGTTGCGTGCTGTACTTCGGAAAAACGGAACTGTATGCCCGATTCACTTTTCAGGACCGCCTGCGTCCTCAAATCAAAGAGCTGGTTGACCAACTGAAGCGTTCGGGCATCGATCCCATCATGTTGACGGGAGACCGGGAAGCGGAGGCACAAAGAACGGCCATGGAGGCTGGTCTGGAAACATGGCATGCAGGGCTTCGCCCCGAAGACAAAATGCACATCATCGCTGGCTTGCAGCAACAGGGCAAAAGGGTGGCCATGGTTGGCGACGGCATCAACGATGGACCTGCGCTTCACCAGGCTGACCTGAGCATTGCCATGGGACTTGGAACTGACCTCGCCAAAGAAACGGCCAACATGATCCTGCTCGGATCAGACCTGCGCAAGCTTCCGGTAGCGCTCGAACTGTCCAAAATGACCATGCAGACCATCCGACAAAATCTGTTTTGGGCCTTTATTTACAATGTTGTAGGCATCCCCCTGGCGGCTGGAGTACTGTATCCGGGTCTGGGAATTTGGCTTACTCCCATGATGGCAGGGGCTGCCATGGCCTTCAGCAGCGTCAGTGTGGTGCTCAACAGCCTCAGACTGCTCTACCGGCCTCTGTCGCGACGGTGACCGACGATCCGGGATTGCCCTCATTTGGCGCCATTCTGCAGCATCGGCGAAGACAACTGTTTTTCTTACATTTAAGCTCAGAATTTTTGGCATTTCGAACCCCTGCGCATTTATGCAAACCTCTTCGCAACAAGTCATCGCATTCGAAAAATTTCGCTGGATAGACCTTACCAATCCATCGAAGCAGGAACTCAAAGAGTTTGCGGCCATCCACGAGCTGGACTGGAACCTCGTGCTCGACAGCCTGCAGCCGGGCCACCTTCCCAAGATGGAAAAACTCGACCGGTACACCTTTATCCTGCTGCGTTCCTACACGGCACCCAAAGGCGAACGCATCACGCGCCACGGCGACCTGTCTAACAAAATCGCCTTCTTTCTCAACGACGACCGCCTCATCACCGTGCACAGGAAAGCCTTTCATTTTCTCCAAATCGATCGAAGAGATTACGAACACCCGCAACAGCTCTTCCTCGACATTGCCTATCAGATGATCACATCCTTTGGAGAACCTGTTGAGGCACAGTCAGAGTTGATCGACCGGTTTGAGCGAAACCTCTTTTTAAAAAGCGACGGGCAGATCCCCCTCGAAGAATTGTACTTCCAGAAAATCAAAGCACGCATTGGCAAAAAACTCCTCACGCTGACCCAAAGCGTCATGAGTCAGGTAATCGTCAGGGAAAATTACCAGACGCAGCTACAGAATCTGCGCGACGAGCTCACGCATTCCATTCTGCTTTACGAGGAAATTCTCGACGACGCACACACCCTGCTGAATACTTATCTGTCCATTACTTCTAAACGCAGCAACGACGTAATGAAAGTACTCACCATTTTTTCTGCATTTTTTCTGCCACTGACTTTTATCGTGGGTATTTACGGAATGAATTTCGAAAATATGCCGGAACTTAAATGGGTCAATGGTTATTATTACAGCCTCCTCTTCATGGCTGTCGTTGGATTGTTCATCTACCTTTGGTTCAGAAGAATGCGCTTTATGTAAATTTCAACCGGGGAAAGGGTGAATTCTTTTGCTCTTTGCAGAAAAAACTGCGCTGCAGCTTACAAAATAGTTGAAAAAGGACTATAAATTTATAGGAAAATTCCACCATGAATCAGCTCATTAAAGTCTTTACCCTGTGGGGTATTTCAGGGCTCGTCGCTTGTGGTGCGCCGTCTGCCAGCCATGAGGGCGAAGGCGAAAGGATGCAAGTTGGTGAGGGCGCGGAGCAAAGCGTGGATCGCGATGCAAATGCACAAAAACCAGGAGCAAAATACCTGAAGTTGAAGCGATACGACATTGTTGACCGGCAGGGAACGGGTCTCGTTGCGGTCAGTTGTCTGATTCCGGAGCAATGGCAGGTTCGCGATCAGGTGTTTTGGGACTACCAGGATGCAACACAGCCTTTGCGTTACCAAGGGCTCTTTCAGGACCCCGGCGGTGCCCTTGCGGTACAGATCTATCCCGATCTGCGGTCTGTGTACAGCCAGGGACCCATGGGCACCTCGGGATATCCCCCACCGAGGGACGTGTTGTCGGCTCTGCGCGATTTCATAAGTCAGCAAAGGGGCCAGACCGGATTCCGCGTCATGGAATCCAAAGTGGTTGCACAATCGGGACCCACGGACAATTACATTTCCGGAACTTATTTTCAAACCACGACCCAATCGGGATTCATGCGGATTGCGTACAACGACCAACAGGGACCTTCCGAAGAGGAGTTTTATGCGCAACTGGAACTCACCAACTCTCTTTCACAGGGAGTGGTTGCTCTGGGCGGGGTCATTTGGTCCTTTACCGGCATTTACAGTTGCAAGGCCCCACAGGGCAAACTGGAAAATTCCCGGCAAATTGCTTTGACCCTGAAGTCCTCCAGCAAACTGAGCCTCCCCTTTTACAACCGCTACATGCAGTTGGTTCAATTCCTGTCGGATGAGTCGTATCGCCGGATTTTTGCAGCGGGTGAAATCAGCAGGATCTTTAGTCAGACCAGTGCTCAGATCTCGCAAACCATTTCAGACAGCTACTGGCAAACACAGCGCGCCTACGAGCGTTCTAACAACCAGTTCAGCGATTACCTGCGGGGAGTAGAGCGCTACCAGGACGGGCAGACGCAGGTTCAGTTGCCGTCCGGATATTCCAATGCATGGGTAAACGACCGCGGCGAATACCTCCTCAGTGAAACACAGGCGTTTGATCCCAACAACCAACTTGAAGGAAACTGGCGTGCTCTGCAACGCAGGTGAGGTGTAACACACCACGCCACAGTTAATGCAATTGCAGCGTGGAACTGCAATTGAAAAACCGGAAATGGAACTCGTCCGGACTCAGTGTACGATCAGCACTGCAGTTCGAGATCTACCGTCGTTGGTGACGACTTGCAGGATATGAGCACCGCAAGGTAGCCCATTCAAAGAGATCTGTCCGTTGGCATTCACCCGGTCTGTGCGCAGGGGTATTCCCGTCGATGTCCAGATGTGGTAGTTTCCTCCAGTCAAAGTGCTTTCTAAAAATATCGATCCCGTTGCGGGATTGGGCCAATACTCCAGGGCCTCGCCCTGGGGATTTTCCGTGCGAACGACTTCATGATTGGAGTAATGGAAAGTAATCCGGTTGCGGTTGCCCCATTCGCCGGAAGGCGTTTTTTCTTCAAACAAGAGCACCTGTCGCACAGCACCGTCTTCAAATATATCGAATTGGAAAAGTGCGCTGAATAGATCCAGCAGGGGCAGGATGAGTCTTTGTTTGGGAAAGGCTGCGTCGTATTGCGTGAGGAATACCGAACTCTCTACCCAGCCGGGCGCAGCATCGTCCCATTGCAACACCCGGATGCGGTCCGGATTGGCATTGCCATCGTATGAGAGCTCCATTTTTTCATCGTTGGTCCACGAAGATGAGACCTCATCCCATAACTGGAAGATGCGGTTTGCGGGTTTGCCGTTCGCATGGTAATCAACCAGTATGCGTTCCTCGTTGACAAAACTGCTGGTTCCATCCCAGGACAATTTGGTTTGCGTGAGCAAGTGCCCGGAAGCGTCGTACATATAGTCGGTGCGGTCTTCGCTCACCCAATTCTGGGTAAATTCATCCCAGTAAAATACATCTTCCCGGGTTAAATTGCCTTTGGCATCATATGTATAATGGGTTTGGTAGGTGAAATACCAATCCTGACCATCATAGGAGTATTCAGATTCGCGAACAACGTTTCCGTTGGTCAGTTCGTATTCCGTCTTTTCATCTTTCTCCCAGGTACTTCCGGAAAAAAACTCACTTGAATCTTTGACCAGGTAGCCCGCACCATTGTATTCAAAGAAGGTCCGCGATTGAGGGTCGTATTTCCCTGTTGCCGGGTTCCATTCCCCGCTACCGGTCTCGGCTATCCGGTTGGCAGCATCGTAGCGGTAATAGACGTTGATGAACCCAACCCACATTTTGGTGGCTTCGTCCAGGATCAATAATTCAAAGAAGGTGTTTCGCTGCTGGAGATCGTAGGCATACAAGCCTCTGATCGAATGGATCAGCCGGGTCGAGTCGAAAAACACAAAACTGTCGAGGCGCATTTTGAGCACTTCGGGGGATTTGCCGGGATCTTGTACGTTGAGCCAGGCCATTTTTTCCTCATAGGAAAGCTGGCGGAACCCGGATTCTTTGCCGGCGTTGAAAAGTTGTCTGGCCACTTGGCGACCGTTTTGACCAAATGCTGCGAACTGAAGCGCTACAAACAGGAAAATGGCGATTGAACACTTTTTATGCATATGAGAATTGTCGATGGAACAAAAGTAACAAGAAATTAAGGCGGATTGGTTCCCTTGGGCCACGCACTTTACAGGCCGTTGATGTCTTGAGGTTCGATTTGAAGTAGGAACAGCCGGTGGACGGCTATCTTTGCGTGCAAACAGCTGATTTAACATGTTCATGCGCACGCTGGCACAGATCACAGCCTACCTTTTTCATCCCCTGCTGATGGTCTTTGCCGCATTGTTTCTCCTGCTCTGCCTCAAGCCCCATTTATTTGGCGTGCCCGTTTGGACGGAGCAGGCAACCCTGGTCGTATTGATCTTCATTTATACCTGCTTTATTCCGGCGGTGGCCATGGGCTTGTTAAGGCTGACCGGCTTGTTGAAGCGCCTGGATATGCCGGAACGGCACGATCGCTTCATTCCCATGATCATTTGTGCAATCTTCTATCTGTGGTTGTGGATCAATTTAAAATCCCAACCCGGCATTCCCCCGCTGATGAATGCAACCATTCTGGTCTCCATTGTGGGGGTATTCATGGCTTTTATCGCAAATACCCTGATCAAGATCAGTCTGCACGGCGTGGCTATGGGCGCCTTTTGCACCTTATGGTGGTTGATCAGGACGGGGCATTCCGCGGATGGTGTGCTCCGGTTCCGGTTTGCCGAGACCGGGGTTTCCGAGGTTCACCTGCATTCGCTGATCGCTGGGTCACTGATTGTCGCAGGATGGGTTGGGCTGACCCGGTTGTGGCTTGGAGCTCATCGGCCTTCGGAGTGGTACCTCGGCTTGGCGGTGGGCTGCCTTTCCGCTATACTTGCATTTTCATACACATTCTGATATGGACACCCTAAAACAACACATCGATGCGGCCTGGGAGGACCGCAGCCTGCTTCGCGAACCCCCCTACAAGTCAGCCGTTGAAGAAGTCATTGCCCTGCTCGATACCGGGAAGGTGCGCGTCGCCGAGGAGGGGGAAGGCGGTTGGGTCGTCAACGAATGGGTCAAAAAGGCCATTTTGCTGTACTTCCCACTAAGGGAGAACCGGGTGATACGAGCCGGGGATCTCGAGTTTTACGATAAAATCCCAACGAAAAAGGGATTTGAAGCCCTGGGCATCCGCGCAGTTCCCCACGCCGTAGCGCGCTACGGGGCCTTCATTGAACCCGGTGCCATCCTAATGCCCAGCTACGTAAACATTGGCGCCTGGGTGGGCAGCGGCACCATGGTCGACACCTGGGCTACCGTTGGCTCCTGTGCCCAGATCGGGCGCAACGTCCACCTGGCCGGTGGCGTGGGGGTCGGAGGGGTACTCGAACCCCCGCAGGCCCAGCCCAACATCATTGAAGACAACGCCTTCATCGGTTCTCGCTGCATCATCGTCGAAGGGACCCGCATCGGACGGGAAGCCGTGCTGGGTGCTAACGTCGTCATTACCGCCTCGACCCACATCCTGGACGTCACCGGAGAGGAGCCGCGCAAATTCCAGGGATACGTACCCCCGAGATCGGTGGTCATACCGGGCTCGTATCCCAAGCGCTTTCCGGCAGGAGAATTTCAAGTTCCCTGTGCTTTGATCATCGGTCAGCGCAAGGAATCTACCGACAAAAAGGTATCGCTCAACGATGCCCTGCGCACCTACGGGATATCCACCTGAACCTTTGCCGGAACCCCGGTGTTTTCATAGGATTCCGGCACGGAGGGCTGAAATTATTTTCTGCTATTTTGCGTTTTAATTAATTGAACACTTGGTGATGGCCTGGAAAGAGAACTATTACGAGCAACTGATCCTGAAGATCGACCAGTTTACCCGAAAGTTTTACATCAACCAATTGATCCGGGGCAGCCTCTATTTCGTTGGGCTGCTGACGCTGGTTTTTCTGGCTTACAATTTCCTGGAGGGGCAATTTTATTTCAGCCGGGGTGTTCGTACGGCGCTTGGAATTTCTTACCTGGCCCTTTTTGCCGGAACGGCGTGGTGGTGGGTGGCAAGGCCTGCCCTGCACTATTTCCGTTTGGGAAAGCTCATTTCACATGAGGAGGCTGCGCGCATCATCGGCACGCATTTTTCCGATGTAAGGGATAAGCTGCTCAACGTGTTGCAGCTCAAAGCACAATCGGTCAACTATACCGACCGAAGCCTGATCGAAGCCAGCATTGCGCAAAAGTCCATGGAATTGCAGCCGGTGCCCTTCATACACGCCATAGACCTTCAGAGAAATCGCAGATACCTTCACTATGCTGCAGGACCCCTGCTCCTGCTGGCAAGCCTGCTGGTATTTGCCCCGGGAATGATCCACAAGCCAACCCAGCGCCTGATCCAGGTGGACCGCGAATTTGAGCGGGAAGCTCCGTTTCACTTTGTACTGGAGACCGACACCCTCGCAGTCGAGCAAAACGGCGATTTCACCTTGCGCCTGCGCTCGGAGGGGACTGCCATTCCCGCCGAAGCGTTCATTGCCCGGGACGGCTACCAGTACCGCCTGCAAAAAGAAGGGCCCGAAACGTTTAAATACACGTTTAGCAATGTGCAAAGGGATGTTGCCTTTCACATCTTTTCGGGGGCGGTGAGTTCTCCTGAATACATACTCAGGGTCATGATGAAGCCTCTGATCGAACAATTCGAGGTGCGGCTGGAATATCCGCCCTACACGGGCAAAAAGAAGGAAACCGCATGGAACACGGGCGACCTGATAATTCCTGCCGGCACGCGCGTGCAGTGGACGTTCCATTCAGCACACACCGATCAAATGTCGATGCGACTTTCCGGAGAACAGACACCCAGGTTATTGCAACGTTCCGGGGAAAGCGATTTCAGCGCTTCGCACAGTTTCCGTCAGGATGATGCGTACGTACTCTACCTGAGGAACCACCAACTGCCGCACGCCGATTCCGTCGTTTACCAGGTCAGGGTGATCGAAGATAAATATCCGCAGATCGACGTCGAAGCGTTTGTCGATAGCAGCCAGTGGAAGGTTCGCTATTTTGCCGGAACGGGATCAGATGATTACGGCATACGCACGATTTTATTCAAATACGCGGTACGAGATAAAAGTGGAACAGAACAGGCGGAAAAAAGCATCACCCTGGCGGCCGGAACCGTTGCCAAGGTGATAGATTTCCGCCACGTATTCGATATCGGCACGTTGAACCTGCAACCAGGGGAATCGGTAAATTACTATTTTGAAGTCTGGGATAACGACGGCGTAAACGGAAGCAAATCGAGCCGGAGCGAGGTCCATACCTACCGCGAGGTCTCCGAAGACGAGCTCGCACAACAGGAATTGGCAAATAACGAGGCGATCAAAGATGAACTGCGCGAAGCCATCGACGATGCAAAAAAATTGCGCGAGCGCCTTGGCGATTTCAAAGACAGGCTTCGCCAGAAAAAGGACCTCGAGTGGCAGCACAGGCAATCGCTGGAAAAAATGCTGCAAGACCAACAGCGCATCCAGCAGCGGCTGGAAGAAGCCAACAAGCGCCTTGGGGAAAACATCCAGAAACAGCAGCCCGAAGACGAGAACGTCCGAAACAAACAGGAACAGTTGCAAAAGCTGTTTAACGAAACGGCAAGCCAGGAGATGAAAGAACTCATGCAGCAGATCCAGCAACTGATGAGTGAATTGAACAAGGAACAGACGCTCAAGATGGCTGAGCAGTTTGAAAGTAAAAACGTTGACCTGGAAAAGGAAATGGAACGCTTGCTGGAATTGTTCAAGCAACTCGAGATGGAGAAAAATCTAAAGGACCAGATCGCTGACCTGAGGGAAATGGCGGACAAGCAGGAAGCGCTTTCTGAAAAAACTGCTGGGGATAAGGAAAACTCCGATTCGTTAAAGCAGCAGCAGGATTCACTCTCAAAGCAGTTTGATGAATTCGGGAAAAAGCAGGATTCGCTGCAGAAGAAAAACGAGGGATTGAAACCGCCGCGCAAAATGGAAGACCGGAGTGGCCAGCAGGAGAATATTCAAAAGGACATGAAGGATGCCAGTCAGGAATTGGGCAAGTCCTCAAAGGAAAGCAAGCAGCAGGGCAAATCGAAAGCGGCAAAGAAGCAGAAGGAAGCGTCTGGTAAAATGAAAGAGATGGCGGATCAGATGGAGCAGGAAATGCAGGAGTCCGACCAGGAACAGGCGGAAGAGGACGCCCGTATGCTTCGTCAGCTGTTGGAGAACCTCGTGGCCTTGTCATTCGATCAGGAGCGGCTTATGAAGGAATTGGGCCGCGTGAACGCTCAGACGCCAAAATACCTGAGTCTGGTGCAGGACCAGTTTCGCATCAAAGAGAATTTCCGAATCGTGGAAGACACACTCGACGTGCTGAGCAAGCGCGTAGTGGAGATACAATCATTTGTGATGGACAAGGTCGGGGAGATTGGCGACAATTTCCGCGACGGGTTGAAGCACCTCGAGGAACGCCGTACCGGCGAAGCCTCCAACAATCAGGGGCGGATCATGAAGAACATGAACGACCTGGCGCTCATGTTGTCGGAAACACTCGATCAGAAACAGAAGGAATGCAAGGGAGGATCGTGTAAAAAGCCCGGTAGCAAATCTTGCCCCAATCCCGGAGCCAGCGGTTCAGGAAAAAGCGGAAGAAAACCGGCCGACAAGTTCACGGAGGGCATGCAGGGGCTCGAAAAGGGCATGCAGCAGCAACTCGACCGCATGCGAAGCGGTCATCAGGGCACCGCTAAGGAATTTGCGGAACTGGCAGCGAAGCAGGCGAAGTTGCGAAAGATGCTGCAGGAACTCGAGAAGGAGAATAGCGAGAGCGGCCACGGTTCTTCGGAGGCACGTCAGGCCATGGAAGAAATGAACCGCATAGAGAAGCAGCTCGTCAACAAGCAACTCACCAACGAAATGCTGAAGCGAACCCAGGAGATCACCACGCGCCTGCTCGAAGCCGACCGGTCGGAACGCGAACGGGAATGGGACGAGCAGAGGAAATCAGAAACTGGTACGAATATTGAACGGAAATTTCCCCCGGGCCTGGAAGAATACATCAAAAAGCGTCAGGGAGAAACAGAATGGTTCAAGCAAATCTCTCCGGAACTACGGCCGTTTTACCGGAACCTGGTCGAACAATACTATCAGGGACTCAAAAAACAGGGATGATCAGGATTGCATCAGTCCCGGCAAACATTTGTAAGGTTGAGGAATACCTCGAGCGCATTTTTCAGGAGTACCAGCTCGACAAATCGCTCTATCCGAATGTGCTGATCTCCATCACGGAAGCCGTAAACAATGCCATCCTGCACGGCAACAAGTCGGATGGCAGTAAGTTTGTGAGCCTGCGCACGGTCCGGATGCAAAAGCACATCTGCTTCCGCATATCGGATGAAGGACAGGGTTTCGACCCGGAGTGCATTCCTGATCCCACCCTCCCCGAAAACATAGACAAGTGTGGTGGCCGGGGTGTGTTTTTGATGCAGCGGCTTTCCGACCGCGTCATTTTCTCGGACAACGGGCGTACTGTTGAAATCGGTTTTGAGCTGCGCGTGGAATCTTAAGGGATGGTCCTGGTTTTTAACAGAAGATAGCTAACAAACGTTCGTAAGTATCCTGAAGATCATGCCTGCTCAGGGAAAAATAGGTTTTAATTTTCAGACGGAGGAATTTCACCTGCGCAAGGCGGGGATCACTAAATGGCTTGAGCGCGTTGCAGAGAGTCACGGAAAAAAACTCCCCCGCATCGATTACATTTTTTGCAAAGATGATTACCTGCTGGAGCTCAATCGCCAATTCCTTCAGCACGATTATTTCACGGACGTAGTCACCTTCCCGGGAGGCAGCCCGGGTGAGGTTTCCGAATGTTACATCAGTGTGGACCGCGTACGCGAAAACGCGCGAACGTTCAATCAGGAGGAGGACGCCGAGTTGTTGCGCGTCATCGTACATGGGCTGTTGCACCTGCTGGGCTACGATGACAAGCAGCCCGAAGGCAAAGAGCGGATGCGGGAGGCAGAAGACCGTGCACTTGCGCTTTACGGGCAGGCGCTGATGTCTTCAAAGCATTATTTCGACTGGGTGTATGACGTGGTGAGGCAGATTCCCCGTGGGCGCGTTTGCACATACGGCGCAATCGCAGATTACCTGGCCCTGGGATCTGCCAGGATGGTGGGATGGGCGCTCAACCAGCTCAAAGGGACCGTAGGGGAAGTTCCCGCGCATCGCGTGGTGAATGTGCGGGGCGAATTGAGTGGCCGCATGATGTTTGGCGAGGCCGGGGAACGTATGGCGCGGCTGTTGCGCGAGGAGGGGGTTTGTGTGGAAGATCAACGGGTGGTTCCCATGGAGAAATATTTCTGGGATCCGGGCGAGCTCGAGACGGCCTGACAGGACCGGAGCATCTACCACCCCGGAATAAAATTAAAACCGAACTGGGCCCGGGAATTGGACCGCAGCGGCCATGCCCAATAGGGTTCGAGGACCAGTGCGCCAAAGAGGTTGATGCGAAATCCCAACCCCGTGCTGAAAACCGGTTTGGGTTTTAAAAAATCGATGTCTGAAGAGAAATCTGCCCAGTCGTCCCAGGCCATTCCCCCGTCGATAAACACGTTGAGCTCAATGGGAAGAAAGGGAGCATTGAGCAGGGCGAAGCGATCCGGACCGGTCAGGGGCAGGCGAAATTCGACGGATGCCAAGCCGATCTTGGATCCGCTGATCTGCTCGTATTCGATGCCGTAGCGTTGGCGCAATTCTTCGAGGTGATCGAAATCGTATCCGTGGATGAGTCCGTATTGGCCGATGAGTATGGGATAAAACCGGTTGGCATCGCTGCCATATCGCGCGTAGTGCATAAACCTGATGGCCAGGGCAAATGGCTTCATCCAAAAATACTTCCTCCCGTCGACGGTCAGGGCTGTGAAGTTGTACTGACCGAAATAGTTTTCAACACCGACCCGGTATCGGTGTCCCAACATGGGTGCCGTCATTCCAAAATAGGAGTTGTCGCCAACCCAGGCAGCATTGAAATTGGAGAGCCAGCCTTTTTCAATGGTGTAGGGACCAACCTGCACGACGTCGCCCGCTTTCAACTTTTCTTTTTGGCCTCCGAGGTAAAAGAACTTGTTGATGTCGTCGTAGAAATCGATGATCTGGTCGAGGCGGAAAAAGCGGTAGGAGGCGCCGGCTCCAAGTTCAAACCGTTGGGTGACGGAGAACGGATAGTGGACAACCCCGCTCATCTCCTCTTCAAAAATGCGTAGGAGCAGGGTAGTATCCGTGTAAGCTGAAAAGACGTTGCCGTTTTCGTCTACAAAGTTTTGCCGTACAAATCCTGGTGTATAGTTGAAATACCGGGTTGGCAGGTGTTGCAGGTTGACACCCCAGGGGAGGCTCCATGACCGGTTGAGATAACTCGCGACGGCAGCGACATCGTAGATCTCACCGTTCATGGCAAGACCGGTATAGAGCTGGTGGGAGCCCAGGATGTCGGTAAACAACATATCAACGCCTCCCGAAAGTCCGATGCCGCTGGACAGGTAATTTCCTCCATAGCCGGTGCCCCCGGATGCGCCGACATAAGACAATCCAAACCGTGCGCGATAAGGCTTGATGCTGAAACGGTCTGTGGATGCGGAATCCAGCGCTTCCCTTTTGCTGGAAGAGGTATCGGGAAATAGCAGGGGTGCAGCTGTATCCATGGGAAGGTATGCGGCACTCCGGTCAGCCGCTTCCTGGCCCACAGAGGAAGACAGCAGCTTATCCGTTGATACCTGGTAGATCCCGAAACCATTATCGCGAAACTGAGTGTAAACGATGCGGTCCCTTTTACCTGCAGCTGAAAATGCTGGGGCGTAGGCACTAACGCCCATGATTCCACCGGCAGACACCATCAGCTGCGAAAGCTGTGCAGAAGCGCTGTCCAGCCGGTACAGGGCGTGGACTCCGTTGCGATCGCTTAGGAAGAGCAAGTTTCCCGAGGCGTCGTATTGCGGATTGAAGTGGTTGTTGCCGTCAAATTGCATTGGGTAGCGGATGATCCCGTCGGACAGGTCGAGAAAGGCCAGGGAAAACGGCCAGTATCCGGAGCCTTGTCCCTGCTGCCAGGCTGGTGCGTCTGTACAAAAGGCGAGGGTCTTGCCATCGGGCGACCACTCGGGATGGATTTCAGACGCTGCATTGTCGGTGAGCCGGGTAGCTTTTTTGGATTTGAGGTCGATGAGGTAGAGATCTGTTTGCCCGCGATGGGTGCCTGTGACGACAATGGATTTCCCATCCGGCGACCAGGCAGGTTGGATAAAGTAGGGCAGGTTATCAAACTGCAGTTCGCGTTGCGTTTTTCCGGTTTCCACCTCTTTGATCACCAGCACGCTGCGGCCGCGCTTGAAAGCCGGAAAGGCAAAGCGGCGGGAATCCGGAGACCAGGTGCCGGCAGATTCGAGGCTGTTGAGCTGGTCGATGTGCCCCTCCCGAGCCTGTGAAAACAATTTGCGGATGATCTTGCCATCTTGTGCGCTCGCGAGGTAGAGATCCGTGGTGAAAAGGTCTTTCTCGGAAAGAAAACAGAGGTAGCGTCCGTTGGGGCTGATCGACGGGGAGAGGTTCATTCGGCCAGCATTGTCGGAAGAAAGAATCTCCTTTCCGGAAGCGGTTTGCGGCGGGGTAGGCCCGGAAAATTGGGAGACAAGCGTGCGCAGCCATGTGCTATTCAGGGTATCGAAGGGGAAGCCGAGGTGTTCGAGACAAGCCGTTTCCAAACCGTACCGGCCGACCGAGATGAAAAAGGGTTTGATGCGGGCATCGCCGAATAGGCTCGAAAAAAAGGACCAAAAAGCATGGCCGTAACGGTATGGAAAATATTCCGGGCGGTCCATTTTCTCCAGGTCTGGCAGTTGACCCCGGAGAACCGCATCGCGCATCCACATGGCCGTTTGCACGTCAACAGAACCTTTGGAGAGGTATTCTGCCAGGCCTTCTATGAGCCACAGCGGATAGTTTTGCAGGGATTCCATCGAGGTAGAGTCGCCGCGCAGGATCATGTTGTATTGGAACGCGTGGACGAGTTCGTGGCCAATGACGTGAAAGGTCTGGTCGTTGGTGATGGCCAGCGGGAGTACAATGCGGTTGCGCAGGCCTTCGGTCACCCCTCCCGTACCGGCATCCACATTGCCCGAAATGACAAAATTTTGCTGAAACTCCCCGTGGTTATTGAAGAGAATGACCGGATTCCGCGAAGCGAATTGTTCGCCGAGCAGTTGTGAATGGCGATCGTACCACCATTCGAACCAGGATGCATAAAGGGCAATGCGCGCGCTGTCGAGATCGTAGTAGTAAATGTTAAAATGCGGCGTTTCAAAAATGCGGAAATCAAAGTCTCGGTATTTGGGTTTATTCCGGCCAAAGTATTGAGCTGATGCAGGAATAAAAGAAAGGGCAAGCAGGAGGCAGAGCAAAAGAGGTGCTGGGCGCATCGCACAAAGTTACCGGTTCAAGGTGACGGAATGACGGGTCATTAGTTCAATTTTCAAGACTTCTGAAGAACGGATTTGAAGGATGCCGTGGTACGGTAAGTGCGCGCCAAATTTTCAAAGACTGGCCCCGATGGGTGCGATTGAAGACAAGGATGGGGCCATTGGTGTTGAAATCCCGAGATTTTGTCAGGCAGACTCGGGCAGAGCGCGGCATTGATTGCCAAAGGCTCCATTTTTGCAGGAAGGCTGCCAGGACCAAAAGGGGTCATGGTGAAGGTGCCGTATCTTGCGAACGGCAAATGAAGAAGGAGTTTGCAATCAACGCCGCCTTGCTGCTTGGGAGCAATATGCTCATCAAGGTCTATTACCTTTTAGGAATAGACCGCAATTTCCAATTGCACATGGGGACGCAGGAGTACGGTCTGTACTACGGCTTGTTCAATTTCACCCTGCTGTTTCAGTTCATCAACGATTTTGGCCTGCAAAACCTGGCCAGTCGACACGTAAGTCAGGAAGGGGAGAAGAGCCTCGACGCTTATCGAAGCTTCGGTGCGGTCAAGTGGATGCTGTCGGCAATTTATTTGGTCGTAGTGGCCGTTGCATGTTGGTTGAGTGGTTATCCCGCAGAATGGCGGGGGCTGATCCTACACCTGGCGGCAAACCAGGTGCTGGTGAGCGTCATCTATTTTACCCGTGCCGGGATTGCAGGATTGGGACATTACCGCCAGGACAGTTTTTTTTCCGTTTTTGACCGTTTTCTGCTCATCGGAATGGGAACTGCTGTATTGTGGGTACCTTCTTTGCGGGGATGGGTGAATGCCTCAGGTTTTGCGTGGATGCAGACCCTGTCCCTTGGAGTGACCTGGCTTTCTGCCGTTGTTTATTTAAGAGGTAAAGGGGTAGCCATTTGGCCAGACACGCGTATGTTCCATGCGGTCAGAAAAACCCTGCCTCCGGCGATTCCCTTCGCGGCGATCTACTTATTGGGATCGGTTTACAACAAGGTGGATTCGGTCTTACTGCAGCGGTGGCTCCCCGATGGGACCCACCACGCCGGGGTGTATGCGGCATCCCAGAGGCTATTTGAAGCATTCGGGATGTTTTCCCTGGCTCTTGCCGGCCTGTTGCTGGCCATGTTTTCCCGCTTGCACAGCGACAGAGAGAAGTTGAGTGGACTGTTCAAATTGTCTGTAAAGTGGCTGCTGGTGGGCACCATTCTCGTTTGCACCACGGGATTTTGTTATGCTCCAGAGATCGTGCGCCTGCTTTACCATACGAGCGACCCCTATTGGTACGAACCCTTTTCATGGATCATGCTGGCCTTTTTGCCGGCCAGTCTGAATTACTTACTCGGCGCTTTTTACCAGTCGGTGCACCTGGAATGGCGCCTGGCCGGATTTTACTTATGGGCTGCGGTGTGCTGTGTGGTGCTGAACGGTCTTTTCATCCCCCAGGGTGCGGCGGTTGCGGCAGCCCAGGTGGCGGTAGTGGTGCACGGCAGTCTTTTTCTCGTACAGGCCATCGACATTCGCTTGCACAGCCTGGTCGACATCACCCGGGATTTTGTACTCTTCTCCGTGCTATTTGCCGGGATGAGCTGGCTGATCGCTCTGGGCGTAATGCAGCTGGATGTGGACTGGAAGCTCCGGGCCCTGCTTTCAGGGGGGTTGATTGTGCTGCTCGCCTTTGCCTTCCGGATGATCTCCCTCGTCGAGATGCGCCGCCCCCATACCCCTTAAACACGGAATCCCGCGGCCCTAAATTTTTTTGAACAAAAAATGGTTTTTAAAAAAGGGGCTTTAAAACTATCTTTGCCCTCCCTTACCGGAATAAGTTCCAAGGACCACACACCCCGCTTTTAGCGGGGCAGGCACACTGGATTCGGGAGATTAGCTCAGCTGGTTCAGAGCATCTGCCTTACAAGCAGAGGGTCACTGGTTCGAACCCAGTATCTCCCACCACGACAAAAGCCAACTCATCGAGTTGGCTTTTTTGTTTAGATCGGGTAAGACCTGATTGGTAATGGCTCCCGGGTCGCAA
>JADLHA010000047.1 GCA_020848995.1 Saprospiraceae bacterium
CGCTCCACATAGCTTCCTTCGCTGCGCCTCGGCTTGTTTTGCTAAATTCATTCTGGCATCAACAGGGAGTGGAGGGAGGCAGCCCTATTCATTCTGGCATCAACAGGGAGTGGAGGGAGGCAGCCCTTTTCATTTTGGCATCAAAATGGAGTTTTTTAGAAGTGCCCTTAAGGGGGAATGACTACCTTCGCCGTTTATTCTAAAAGCGGTTAGGGCATGCCGGTAGATGCAGTTCTTGGACTTCAATGGGGAGACGAAGGAAAGGGGAAAATCGTTGATTTTCTGGCCGACCGATACGAAGCAGTATGCCGTTTCCAGGGAGGACCCAATGCCGGCCACACGCTCTACCTCGAAGGGGAGAAATGCGTTCTGCACACCTTGCCCTCGGGAATTTTCCGTGCAAACGTGCTCAACCTGATCGGCAACGGCGTCGTGATCGATCCCATCACGCTCGTGGGTGAAATGGAACGCGTAGGGCGTCATGCACCGGACCTGAACGAACGACTGTTCGTAAGCGAACGCGCCCACCTGATCCTGCCAACGCACCGCTGGATCGACATGGCATCAGAACACGCGCGCGGTCAGGAAAAAATAGGCTCCACGCTCAGGGGCATTGGCCCATGTTACATGGACAAAACGGGCAGGAACGGTTTGCGAGCCGGAGAGCTGCTCATGCCGACATTGCGAACAAGCTACCAGGCGCTCAAAGAGAAACACCTGCAATTTTTAAAACAGTTTCCCAAAATTGATTTTGACCTCGACGCGGAGGAGCGCCGCTGGTTCGAAGCCGTTGAAAAACTGAGGTCGCTCAGATTTGTCAACAGCCCATATTGGATGGCCTCACTGTTGGACAAAGGAGCGAATTTACTCGCCGAAGGCGCCCAGGGAACCATGCTCGACGTCGACCAGGGAACGTATCCCTACGTCACTTCCTCCAATACCATCGCAGCGGGGATCTCAACCGGACTTGGCATTGCACCCTCTTCGCTGCGCCGGATCGTTGGGATCGCAAAAGCCTACTGCACCCGCGTAGGCGCCGGCCCCTTTCCCTCCGAATTGGAAGACGAAACGGGAGAACGGCTGCGCAAGGCGGGAAACGAATTCGGTTCGACGACAGGAAGACCGCGCCGATGCGGCTGGATGGACCTCGTTCAACTTCGCTACGCCTGCATGATCAACGGAGTGACCGACCTGTGCATTACCAAAATCGACGTGCTCAACGGATTTGAAGAGGTGGGCCTGGTAACGGCATACGTCGACGCGAAGGGCAATGGCACTCGGGAAATGCCGATGGACCCGGCCACACTTCGCAGCGTTGACACTACAATATTGCCCGGATGGAACTGGACTCCTTCCAAAGTGAAAGGACTGGAGCAACTCCCCAACGCGATGCGCCTTTTCATCGAAACGCTTTGCAAAGGTGCCGGAGTGCCCATGAGCATGCTCTCCTTTGGTCCTGAACGGGAACATTTGCTGACAGACCTGTAACGAAAAGCGCTCACCGGAAACTCAGAGCTTTATAAAGGCGGCATGCGCCCTTTTTCCATTAAAAAATTGCATCCTGATGACGTAATGTCCTGGCGCAAGCGCAGAAACATTCACTTGCATCCCCGGCAACAGAGGAAGGCGGTGTGCGATGCCGTCAATTGAAATGCACTCCACCCAGTCAACGGAAGGTGCAGCAGACAAATGCAGGAATCCACTGACCGGATTGGGGTAAATGCGAAGACGTCCGGGCGGCTCGCTGTCGTCTGTTTCTGTAATGCAGTTGGCACCCGGTGTGGAAAATCGGTGTCGCCTGGGTGCAGAAACTCCACCGGAGCATTCGTTGCGCAACAGCAATTCATACCGCGTGCAGCTGTCGAGACCTTCCAGGAGCAGGTCGGAGGAAGTACTTCTGCCGTAAACCCAATCGGGTTCATACAGTTTGCGAAATGCATATCGGTAGGCAACGGACGGCGGTGCTGACGCGTTCAACAAAGCGCGATTTACTTCAGTCCAACCCGTAATCACCGGCGGCGGAACATGGCATACCCCATCGGAGATCCGGACGCAATAATCTTCGTATTCCCCAAACTCCAGTGATTGAAAGCAGGGAGTGGGCGGTACATCCGAAAATTCGGCAAATTTCACCATGATGCGCATGCGCGTCCAACCCTCCTCGGCATGGTCGGGGATGGTTGCGGCAAAGCTCAGGGTTCCCGTAAATTTCGTGGCAGCGGGTGCAATGTTTTCTGAATCGGAAAACAACCCATCCTGGTCAAAATCGATCCAGAGCGCAGCGATCATCAAGCTCGTATCCGCGAGGTATCCCGCCGTGATGTGCACATCCACCTTCAAACCTTTTATGAGCAACCAACTTTTTTCAGTGCCCACGTAATTGCCATAGCCCCTGTCGTTTCCGGTGACAAAGCCGCTTGTGTTGAAGGCGAAAGCGTCGAGCCACTCCAATTCAGCAGAAGGGCGGAACCTCCGGCAATAATCCGCTTCCGTGCACGTACCACAACCGCCAGAGCTGAACACGAAAACATCCGCAGGCAAACTCGGCTTGCCGTTGCAATGCGAATAGAGGAGCATTTCATAACGGGTGCACGGCTCCAGCTGGTCGAGTTCGAAGTAGCCCGAATTCTCTTTCAACTGGAACGTGTCCCATGTAATGGTTCCGGGCCAGCGAAGGAGTGCAGTGGTGCGCGTCCCTGCAGCGGGATCCAGATAACTGAATGAAACCCGGCTCCCCTGGGCACTGGTCACCTGGATATTGTGGATGGGATCGCAACAGCCTCCCGTTTTGTAGGTGCGCACCGGTGAGTATTCCGTTGCATACCGGTCGCAAAGCCGGCGGAATTGCACTTCGTATTCCGTGCAGACTTCCAAACCGGAAAGACCCAATTGTTTGCCCGCAGTCACCACCGTATCCGTCCACACCGGGGTACCGGCTTTTCGAAACCGGAAAGCGACCGGGTAGAGGGCGTCCACCTCCCATCGCCACAACAGGGCCGCATCGGGCGCCGGCTCCTGGATCAGGGGACTGCTGGTCATGAGGGCGCGGAAACTGTTGAGCACGCCCCCGGATTGCGTGATGCCGGCAAGGGATGCATTCGGAACCACCGACTCAAGTAAAACGCGCTTGATTTCCTTTGCCGCCATGGGGGGATCGTCGTAGGCAAGCGCAGGAAGGTTGCTGCAGGACAGGGAATACAACAGGCCAATGGCCCCGCATACCTGGGGTGCAGCCGCGCTGGTGCCGCCAAATGAACGGTAACTGTTGCCGGGATAGGTGCTGTAGGTCGATTCGCCGTAGGCGCCAAGGTCAATCGACTGGCTTCCGTATCCGGCGTTAGAGCGTTTTACATTGTCGATGGTGACGTTGGTAACGGTGATCAGAAAATCACTCGGACAGGTCGTCGGGAGGTCACCCTCGACTTCGACGTCGATGTTCTGGTTGGTCGTCGATGCGACGTTGAGTATGCCTTCCGCACCGAGGCTGTCGTACACCGCACACCACAGGGGTGCATCCTCGGGGTGGCCGAAGTCCGCGCCCCAGGAGGCATTCGTTGCGACCACGAAAGCGCCCTTCTTTCCCTGGCTTTGCCGATACAGACGCCGCATGATCAAAGGATACGCGTAAGATTCGATGGCATTGGCCTCGTCGCCACCGCCGGCAACGAACAAGATGCGGTTGTTCCAGGCCATCCCGCTGATCCCTACGCCGTTGTTGCCCCGTGCACCGGCTAAGCCGGTGACCGCCGTGCCGTGCTTACCTGGTTCAAACACATCGTTTCCTTTGAAACTGTTCCACCCGCCAAAGTCGTCCACGTAGCCATTCCCGTCGTCGTCGAGTTGGTTGCCCGGAATTTCGCCGCGGTTGTACCACAAGTTGGGGGCAAGGTCTTCATGCGAAGTCTCCACCCCGTCGTCGATGATGCAAATGACGATGCTGTCACCACCCGAGGTGACCCCACCGGTACACAGGTCCCATGCCAGATCGCTGTCGAAATCCGCACCGGGGACGCCTCCCAGGGACCCATCGTTGAAATGATGCCACAGCAGTGCAAAGTGCAGGTCATCAGGCACCTTCCTCGGCTTCAGGATGCGGTTGCGCTGCACGGCAATGACCTCGGGCAGGGCTTTTAGCGACTGCATGAGTTCGTCGCCGCGATACCGGGTGTGGTCATAGCGGAATAGCCATAGGTTCCAGACGGGTCCAAGTTGGCGGACGGGCTGGAGCGCAGCCGGGAACCCGCTGTGGCCGCTTTTGCGCGCCCTGGTGTCGAGAGGCCGTAAATCAGGGGTACCCTGCACGATCAACTCCCCGGGGCGGTAGTCCAGGCGTTGGGCAACCGTGGGATCGATCAGCAGGAATAAAATTGGAACAGCTCCTAAATAGGGCCTGAACCGGGTAAAAAATGTCTTCATCATTCGGTTACATCGTCGGGGAATGCGCGCACAATATCATTAAAACGAAGCAGTCCAATGAAAAATATATGCAGATTTATCCCCCTAAACCGTACGAATTATGAAAATCATTCATATATTAGCGCTTTAATTACAATGTTCTGTAAATTAAACCCAATTCGAAGTATGAAACATGTTCTCCTGAGTATGGCAGTGTTTAGCTTCCTGCCCCTCGCAGTGCACAGTTCGTCCCAAAACAGTACTTTGAAGGGTGCACGCACCGGAGACGCTCCGGGAGTGGTGCAGTCAATGCTTCCTCAGCAAATGTGGGAAACCGCAAATGCTGGGCAGGACAAGGCCTATTTCATACAGATCACTTCTCTGAGCAAATACAACAGCCGGATGGATGATCGCTTCACCAAGTGGGCCAGCTACGGCAATGTCTACAAGTTCAGGATTGGCGATCTGGTCAAAATCCGCATTGGTCCTTTCTCCGATCTGAACGAAGCGGTTTCGGTGTTGAATTCCATTAAGCGCAACGGAATGCCGGATGCTTTCATCGTGTCCGACACAGCAGATCCTGAGCGCGCCAGTCTGATCGCCACCACCAGCCGTCCGCAGCAAGCGACGGCCGGCCCGAATGCTGAACCATCTTCTGCGCCTTCAGCAGATCCGGCGCCACCAGCGGCTAAACCTGCTCCTCCCGCGCAAGAGGACAAAGAACCCGCAGCTCCTGCCGAAGAGGGCAAGTTCAAAGTGCGCGTGACGGAATACAAGGCTCCTGACTGGTTCGATGTAACAAAGATCAGCGACCTGGGAACCATCGAGCACTGGACCAAAAGCGGTAAGACCATCATCGTTCTTGGGGCTTACCTCACCGAAGGGGCAGCCAAAGAGGTGCTATCCAAGCTGCGCTCCCGAGGATTCAAGGAGGCCTACCTGGTCGTAGAAGAAAACGGAAAGCTGTACAAGCTTTAAAGGCATTCTGCTTCCGACCTTATTGGAGGATCACCCCTTCGACTTCGGTCAGGCTGTCGCGCACGTAGCGGGCAGTAAAGCGTACTTTTCCCGATGCGTCGTATTTGTACAAGGTGCCATGCTGCTGGCCGTGGTCGTATTCTGTGCTGGAGATCAGCCGGCCGTCGGTTTCAAAGACGGAATCCCGTCCGTTCAGCTTCCCCTCGGCATAATGTTGGATTTCTTTGAGGCGCCCGCGTTCATCATACCAAAGGGAACGTCCGTGGAGCTGGCCCTGCCGGTAAGAGAGCTGGGCTTTGACGTTGCCGCCCAGATAGTATTCCGTCGTTTGGCCGTGGCGCTGGTTGCCGGAGCGCTCGACAATGCGCACCAGATTTCCCCCGCTGTCGTACTCCGGTTGGGCTTTCCCTTTTCCTGGGTCCTGCCTGCAGCCGGTAAGGCCTGAGAGGCAGGTTGCGGTGAGCAAAATGATCCTTAAAACCTTCATGGTCAATGCATGCGAATGACCTGCACTTGCAGGATGGGGTAAATGTAAAATGTACTGACGAATATCACCTGCACCATTGACAAAATGTCTCCGGGAGCCACACATTTGGCGTAACTTTGCAGCAATTTGAGAATTAGCCTTTTGCGCTTCGGGATTTGTATTTGGTGTGTGCTCATGATGCTTTCTGGTATGCGGGAGATCATCGGCATAAGTGCGTTTTTGGCCAACCGCGACCGCATTCAGACCACCCAATGCGTTCGAAATTACAAGCCCGGATCCAAGTGCAAGGGCAAATGCTTCCTCTACAAAAAACTACAGGAAAGCAAAGGGGCTGAAAGCCCAAGTCAGATTCCCGTTGTCCAGCTTCCGGCTTTTGATTTGTTTTATTCCGATTCCGGGAATGTCGTTCCCAGAGTGGAGTGGATACTCTCTCCTGATTTCTTCCCTCCTGCACCGCTGAACTCTCAGCACTTCCCCGGAAGGGTATTCCAGCCACCGGATAGGCTAAGCTAAGCACCGGTTTGCTGGTTGTTGCTGCGCTTTAGCTGCGGGCAGCTTTTTCCCGTTTTGGCGGGAGGTCGGGTTTTATCAAGTGGCTATACGCAGGTTTCAGTCCGTTCCGGCTTAGAAAAGTCCCGGGGCATGGCGCGGTCCCCGGTGTGCTACGATGCGCGCATTCCTAACATTTGTTCGTTTTAATTGAAATGGTCGCTATGAAGCGTTTGTTGAGCATTCTGTTGATTACTGCTACAGCTTCCGTGCAGGCAGTTGCCTGCGACCGCTGTGCTTCGAATATGGGACTGGGGGGACCTGGTTTGGCTCAATTGGTGGACCAGCATCAGCTCGGACTGATCCATTCTACGTCAAGCTACCAATCTAACCACCACGGCAATACCACCGATCTCTTCCACATTGCGGAGGTGGGTGCGGGTTGGTATGCAATCCCATCGGTAAGAATCTCTGCCAACCTGCCGGTGCAATGGAACCAGCGCTCGCAAAACGGGCAACGGCAAACGGTATCCGGACTGGGAGACCTCAGGGTTATGGGGCACTATCGCAAGACACTGACGTTCGCCGAACGCGAGCAACTGCGAGTGATCTTCGACGCGGGTCTGGGGCTGAAGTTGCCCACAGGCAAGTACGAAGCTCAACTGGGCGAGCGGGAATTGCCGGAAAATTTTTCCATCGGCAATGGTTGCGTCGGCGCCATCGCACAACCCGCGACCGGGCTGTCGTGGGGCAATGGAGGCGTATTGTTGTCGGGAAACCTGGTCTTTCATTTCCCCTCTGAGGGGGGCTACCGCTTCGGGAACCAATATTCGGCGCAGCTCACGGCCTACCGCGAGTGGTGGCTCGGATCGCGTACCCGATTTGTTCCAACGATCGGCATGATGTGGGAACACTCGACCAAAGACCGGATGCGAAACGGCTACCTCTCCGCTTCGACAGGGGGATACGGCGTGCTGCTTCCTCTGAGCGTGGGCTTGCGATGGGAATCGCTCTACCTGAATGTACAATTTGCCGTTCCGGTCGCTCAGCAATATGCTTCCGGCGATACGGAGCTTCAACATAAGCTGGGTTCACAGCTCCATTTCTTCTTTTAAAAAAATCTAACACCATTCACCATGAAAAAAATCTTGTTTTTGGCTTCACTTGGATTCCTGTTCAACAGTTGCGACGATGGAGGAACCACTACCTCTTTTTACGAATACCACGCACACGTTCATTCACCCGAAGCGGCAGCCATTTATGGCATGGGCGACACGCTCGTCATCGACGTGGAGTTTGAGAGCCACACGGGAAATGCCGTGCACAACGTAAAAGTCAGTATTCTCGATTTGCAGACCAACAAGGTGATTTACGATCAACCTACCGATCCGCATGTTCATGCGGGCAGCGGCAGCTATGCCTTTAACCGCAACCTCATCCTCACCGACGCAGCCGGCTATGCTCCAGGAAAATCATACCGCCTGACGGCCAAAGTGTGGGGACCTTCCACGGGTGAAGAAGAAACCTCCGGCACGGTCAATTTCAGCATTAGGAACTAGGTAGAAATGGATTGTCTGGCACTTGGCCTGCCAATTAAGCCGCACCTCCTCCGGTGCGGCTTTTTTATGTTGAGCCCTTTGCACAGAAATGGCTTTGAATGGGCTAACAGACTCAAGGTGAAACCAGGTTGGAAATTCGGTTTGAATTGCAGGTGCAGGGCGGGGGATACTTGAAGTGGCTGAGGTGGTTGAAAGGGTCTGCCGGCAAAATCTGGTTTAACGAATCCACGAGCAGTGAGAATCTGTTGCTTTCTTTTGCCACAAAAGGAAGTAAGCTCAAAAAACGTACCCGTATGCCGGGCGTTTACATGCTGGCCGTTCCAATGCAGAGCCTAGTGGAATCTGCGCGCTGGTTCCATTGACTCCCGGATCTATTTGGGTTTGGATGATCCTTTTTGCTCAATGGGAAGAACCTTCCCGTGCCTCATGTCGAATCTACAGGAAGCTCAGAGGTTGTAAAAGGGCTGATCAGGCCTCCGCCGATTCCAGTTTGCGCTGAGCTTTTTTGCGGTCGTTTTCGTCGAGGAGGATCTTGCGCAGACGAATGGACTTGGGCGTGACTTCTACGTATTCGTCTTCCTGTATATATTCGAGGGCTTCCTCCAGGCTGAAGGCGATTTTGGGAACGATCTGGGTCGTGCCGTCGGAGCCGGAAGCACGCATGTTGGTGAGCTTCTTGCCTTCGATCACGTTGACGACGAGGTCCCCTGGGCGGATGTGCTCGCCGAGCACTTGGCCGGTGTAGATGGCTTCTCCCGGGTCGACGAAAAAGCGGCCGCGGTCCTGCAAGTATGCAATCGAATAGGCCGTGGTCGATCCCGTGAGCTTGCTCACCAAAACGCCGTTTTGGCGGGAGGGGAGGGTGCCTTTCCAGGGCTGGTACTCCAAAAAGCGGTGAGCAATGATGGCCTCACCCGCAGAAGCCGTAAGCAGAATGTTGCGCAAACCGATCAGACCGCGCGAAGGGATGGTGCATTCGATGTGTATGAGGTCGCCGCGGGTCTCCATGACCTTGAGCTCCCCCTTGCGCATGCTCACCTGTTCGATCACCTTGCCGGAAAACGCATCCGGCACGTCGATGGTGAGGAGTTCTATGGGTTCGCATTGCACGCCGTCGATGGTTTTGACCAGGACGCGGGGTTGCCCGACCTGCAGTTCGTACCCTTCGCGGCGCATCGTTTCGATCAGGATCGAAAGATGGAGGATGCCGCGCCCGTAAACGAGCATGACGTCCGGGGAATCGGTATCCTCAAGGCGCATGGCGAGGTTTTTCTCCAGCTCGCGCTCCAGCCGCTCACGCAGGTGGCGCGAGGTGACGTATTTTCCTTCTTTGCCAAAAAAGGGCGAGTTGTTGATGGTAAACAGCATCGAGATCGTAGGCTCGTCGACCTGAATGGGCGCCAGCCCTTCCGGCTGTTCGAAATCCGCAATGGTGTCGCCGATATCGAACTGGTCGAGACCGAAAATGGCGCAGATGTCTCCTGCATCGACCTGTTCGGTGCGCACCTTGCCCAGGCCTTCAAAAGTATAAAGTTCTTTGACGCGCGTCTTCACGACGGCCCCGTCGCGGCGCACCAGCGAAACGGGCTGGTTGACGCGGATGCCGTTGCGCAAGACCCGGCCCACGGCGATGCGTCCCGTGTAATTCGAATAATCGAGACTGGAGATCATCATCTGCAGAGATCCCTCGGCAACGGTCGGCGGCGGGATGTGCTCGAGTATGGTATCGAGCAGGTAACTGATGTCGGCAGTGGCTACATCCCATCGAGGCCCCATCCACCCCTGCTTGGAGGATCCGTACACCGTCGGAAAATTGAGTTGCTCTTCCGTTGCGTCTAAGTTGAAAAAGAGCTCAAACACGGCGTCGTGCACCTCTTCGGGCCTGCAGTTGGGCTTGTCCACTTTGTTGATGACGACAATGGGCTTTTTACCCATCGACAGCGCTTTCTGCAACACAAACCGCGTTTGGGGCATAGGTCCCTCAAATGCATCTACGAGCAGCAAAACCCCGTCTGCCATATTCAGCACCCGCTCGACCTCCCCGCCAAAGTCCGCGTGGCCGGGCGTGTCGATGATGTTGATCTTAACACCCTTGTAACGTACGGAAACGTTCTTGGCCAGAATGGTGATGCCGCGTTCCCGCTCCAGTTCGTTGTTGTCGAGGATGAGCTCGCCCAGCTGTTGGTGCGCGTCAAACTGCCTCGTCTGATGGAGGATTTTGTCGACGAGCGTGGTTTTGCCGTGGTCTACGTGAGCGATGATGGCGATGTTGCGCAAAAGGGTCATGAAGCGGACTGAATTTCGTGAGAAAGCCGCAAAGATACGACGAATTCTGCGAAGGCATTGCAGAGAGGCAGCGTCCGGACGTTCACAATTTGTATATAACTTCCTAACAGCTTGTTAAGCGAATCGTGACACGGACGCACTCTACGGCAGAGGATTTTTTACAGGGAAGCATTTAACTGCATTTGTTATAAGAAATTGTTATCTTTAGGCTACAATGGAAAACCTAATCTTGGCAATATGAAAACAAAATTGTTATTTTCTCTATTGGCCTTTTCGTTGATGGTCATCGCGTTTTCCTGCGGGGATGATGACGACAACAATGCAAACAATCCCTGCTCTACCGCCTATGGTACCGAGTTGCAGGCAGAGATCAATGCACTGACCGCAGCGGCACAGGCTTACAGCACAAATCCGACGCAGGCCAATTGCATCGCATACAAAAACGCAGCGCAGGCTTATGTCAACGCACTGGAGCCCTACGGCGATTGCCCGGAACTCACCGGCCAGTTGAGGGCAGATTGGGAGGCTTCTTTAAATGCAGCGAGGGCGTCCGTCGCAGCCATTCAGTGCTAAACGTCCTCAAAGGCAGGTAAGCGCAACCGGTCTTTTGATGGTGCAGCCAGGTCATTCAAAACCTTGTGCCGAATTCGATGGTTGCCGTGGAATCATGCGGATCCGGTTTTGCCTGACGACAGAATGACTGAACCGGTTCTGGCAGTAAAGGGTAGGGGATACAAGCCAGTCAGGAGGGTTTATTGACCACCAGCAGACAGATTTTAATTTACAGTGTTGAATCGATGCAGGATGGCCCTGGAGATTGGTGTTGAACCCAATTCTATAGTGCAGATAAATGCATCCAGGGTTTCCTGATCCCTCAAATTTTCTTCCTGACCGGCATCGGAACAAATGCACTGACGGTGCGCTTGTAATGTCCAAATTCAGGTTTTTCCGCCATTTTTTTCTCCAGCATCGGAATGCCAGACACGTTCAGAATTAGAAGACTTATGGCGACGGGTCCGATCACTCCAAGCCACCCGAGGGGTACTGGAACGGTAATCAGCCATAAGCCCCACCACAGCGTCACTTCTCCAAAATAATTCGGATGACGTGTGTAAGCCCAAAGTCCACTTGTCATAAGTTTCCCCCTGTTCGCTGGATCTTTGACAAAGCGCAGCAACTGGGCATCGCCAACCACTTCGAAATAAAACCCCACGAGCCAAACGACCACTCCTGCCACATCCCAGAAACTCGTATTCGGTCCTGCACCTCTGTTCACGAGCATTATCGGTGTGGCAATGATCAGCAATAGAAATCCTTGAAGTAGGTACACTTGAAAATAGGAGCGTACGAAAAACCACCTGCCCCATTCCAGGCGCCACGCGTGATAGCGGTAATCTTCCGGTTTGTCGTGGTTTCTCGCGTGAAGGTGCCAGGCAAGGCGAAATCCCCAGATGCTCACCAGGATCGCAACGAGCAGTCCTCGATCTCCGGTACCCGGTGAAAGAAGGTAGGCTGTCCATGCCAGCAAGGCAAATCCAGGCCCCCATGCGACATCGGCTACGTCGTTTCGCTTTTGGATCAGAGACACTACGTACCAAAGGTTCATGTACCCGAATACAATCAATGCCAGCGTACCAAAATAACTCATAGGCCCAGCTTCAACGAGATGAGACAGGTGATGGTAGAGACCGACGCGGCGAGTACGGCCCCCCAGATCAAATCCACAATCGTCACCAAAAGCGGCCAATCCTTGGCAACGGCAAGATTGGTGAGGTCGTAGGTGGCATAGCAAACGATCCCAAACAGCGCCCCATATCGCAGGGCTTGGGTCCACGAAGCTTTTTCCACAGCAGGAGCGATGACAAAAACCACAAGCCCGACAATGAAAATGAGGTAGAAAACAATGGCCGCCAACCAGTTCACGTTCGGCTTCATCAGCGGACCAATTTGTGCCGCATAAAAGTTTTTCGCAACCACCCCGAGCCATAACATGTCGATGGCGAAGAAGACAGGGAGGGCAAGGAGGGAGAGTTTTAAAATCATCATTGTTTGCGTATTTTAATACAGTTTATCACCAAAGCTTGTGCAGTTTCATTCGCCCGATACCCGAATTTTATGGCCGCTGATGTAATCAATCATTCACTTTAATGGTGTGGTCTTAACAAGCTTTTTCCTTCGCATCATTGAGTATGAACGAAATTGAATGGGTGAGGGGCCCTGTTCAATCGTAAGGTCAATCACCTCACTATGCAAAATGTACCGACGTGCGTTCCATAGTGAATGAAATACATGCCCGGCGGAAGACCGGAAACGTCCATTCTGTCCGATTGCGCGGAGGGAAGGAAATCAATTGCACAATGGCCAAGTGCGTCGCAAATCCTGATCGTTGACGGCGCAGAAGACGTCCGATATTCTATTAAGCGGCTGATGTCGATGTAATCTGAAGCCGGGTTAGGGAAAATGTTCGGTAGGATCCTATGGGCATCGGTAGAACGGACGGCTTCATCCTGCCTGAATGCTACCAGGCCTTTTGCAACCGGGAAATTTGAAATGGTGCCGCTCACCGATTCAATGGTGCCTGTGCGCTGGTATGAGAGTTTGTTATTGGTAACTAAAATGGAATATCTTCCTTTCGGAAGATCTTTTATGCTGATCAGGGTGTCGCGTTCAACCTTGACGATGAGGTTGGTTCTGCCGTCGGGGTTTCTCACGGCAACCGGCGATGCAATTTGATTTGAAGTGCTTGCCCCTTTTCGAACCGCTCCGGGTCTGATCAGCGTGTAGTAGATGCGGTTGTATTGGGAGATGTCCTTTATGCGGATGATCGGTCGCTGAGGATCGCTTTTGTTTATGTCAAAAAATCCCGAGATGGTTGCCTGTTGGAAAGACGATGCATTTCCGATGCTTATGTCTTCGTGGAGTATGGGGTATTTGGCATTGTCAAACCACCATTCGAGCATGGAAGTTTTAAGGCCGTACTGAATGCCCCTCGATGCCAGATCTTGCAGGCTTTTTTGACTTACTCCACTGTATCGGTGATAGCAAAGCTCTTCCAAATGATCCAAAGCCCCCGGCACCCTGATCATCTCATCAAAATAATTGATGGCATTGGTCATGTTGGTGTTGGAGGGAGCGATAAACCGGGGGTTAAAGCCATATTGAACCAATCTGTCTGATGTGGCAGCAATGGCACGGCCCAATAAGTTACCGTTCCATTGCGCCACATTATCCGGTTCGAGCAGGACTTCCCATGCGTCTGGTGAAAAATTGTATTTGCTTTTGAGGTGGAGGTGCACTGCTAACACAAATTCTGCATACTCCTCAGGTAAGTTGTGGATATAGATCCCATTTTTTATTTGTCCCGTGAACGCAACGTAACACAAATTGATGTATGGGGATATGCCCCTCGACTCCAATAATTTTTTAAAGGGAAGGATAACCCGTTCCATTTGATGGTCCAGTTCGGTAAAGTGAAAGCCATTGAAGTGGATGGAGGTGTCTGCGTTGTCGTTTACATTCGCGTACCGGTTTTCTCTCCAATTGAGGTAATTCGTATCGGTGCCGGAGGGACAGTTGGCATCGAGCCATTTTTGATAATGATCCGTCGAATTTTCTGCACCACTTCTGACTTCAAGCCGGAGCCGGGTTATTCCGATTGAATCGACCAGGTAGGGGAGGATGGTATCCCTCAATGCTTCGAAGTAGGGATCGCAGTGGGAAGTGATGAAGGATGCCGCTTCCCATCCGGAAAAGGTTTGATGGGAAATGTTGGTATCTATTTTTATGTCCACTTGTGCATAGGAGGTATGGATGGCCATCAAAGAAATCAGGATAACGGTAAGGATCGCTTTCATTTTAACATGGATCTTAATCAGATCAGCCGGTCTTGACAAAGTTAGCACATCGGGAGAAGGAGTGTGTTCATTGTTTCTTTGCATGTCGTCTAATGAACTACTTCATGGGAGTATCCCGTTTCAAAACGCAGGCTTGGCTTATCCAATGCCGGAACCAGACTTATTCATCCCATTTTTCCATCAAATTGGCATCCCATAAGCTTTTGGCAAATTCTTTAAACTCTTGTGGCCCTTTCGCAAAGGATGGGTCAAATGTGCACTCGCCCCCGGTGTACTGCTCAGCACCTGACTCGTCTGTTCCGCTTTTGACCTTATTTTGACCTCTCATGGCGTATTTTAGTTTGCCCTGATGCATGATGATTTTCATAACGCTCGGGCTGACGTCTCCCCGGCACGCCATTTTATACAGAAGCCATATTTCTGCCATTCCGTTTCCGTCGA
>JADLHA010000048.1 GCA_020848995.1 Saprospiraceae bacterium
AGATCTGCTGGCACGTAGAAGATGGATGCGGAAACGTAGGCATCAACTGCCAGTTGTTCGAGATCAAGGATTGCAAAGCACCGACACCGTACTGCCTGACGGGCGTGATCACGGTACCGATGCCGACAAGCAAATGCGTGACGATCTGGGCTAAAGACCTCGATCGCGGAAGCTTCGACAACTGCACCGAGCAGGAAGACCTGCTGTTCTACTTCGACGGAGATCCTTCCAAAACGGGCATCACGATCTGCTGCGATGATTTCGTAGCTGCGGGAGCCAACGACGAGCTGGTAGTCGATGTTCAAATGTGGGTTGAAGACGAAGAAGGCAACACGGACTACTGCAAAACGGTAGTGATCGTACAGGACAACCAGGATGTTTGCCCGAATACGGGTTCGACTAAAGGCCGCATCACAGGTGACCTGCGCACGGAAAACAACGACGAAACCGAATTGTCGAATGTTCAGGTTGCATCCGTCTCGGTGTCCAGAGACTATATGACAAAGGCAGACGGTAAGTTCCTCTTTGGCGATCTTGCGCCCAATTCGTATGAGGTGAACATCTCCAGGAATGACGACTACCTGAATGGTGTGACGACTGCTGATATCGTTAAAATCCAAAGGCACATCCTCGGCGTTGAACCCCTGAATAGCGCTTACAAGCTGATTGCTGCTGACGTCAACAATAGCTCGAACATCACCGCTGCCGATATCACAGAAGTGCGGAAGTTGGTTCTGGGTGTTACGAATGGCTTCTCGAAAGTTCCTTCCTGGACCTTTATTCCGAAGGCTTACGTATTCCCCAACCCTCAACTCCCATGGAACGGTACGCCGCGCAGCGCCACTGTTGCGATTACCAGTGACGAAAAGCACGTTGTTGACTTTGTCGCTGTTAAAATGGGCGATGTGAATACGTCAGCGCGTGCACATCAATTCGCAGGTGCTGCTTCGAGAAACAATGGAAGTCTTAACCTCGAGATCGAACAAGGGCAAACGGTTGCAGGTGAATTGTATCGCGTTGAATTCAAGTCCTCAAACTTCAGTGAAATTGCCGGCTACCAGTTTACCCTCCGTTTCGACCGTCAGGCTCTCAGCTTTGAAGGGTTTGAAGCAGGTGAATTGAAAATGGATGAAGACAATTTCGGTACGAATCGCATCAGCGATGGAATTCTGACCACGAGCTGGAATAGCAACGTGGCCCAAAACGTTGACGCTAACCAAACTCTGTTTACCCTGGTGTTCCGTGCCTCTGCCAACACTACCATCGACAAACTGCTTGCAATTACTTCTGATGTAACTGCTGCTGAAGCCTACGACTCAGGGCTCAATGTGAAAGCGGTAGATCTTGGCGTGCGCACTGAAAAGGGCGTTGAAGCCAGTGGTGTGTTTGAATTGTATCAGAATACCCCCAATCCTTTTGCAAAGGAGACCGTCATCAGCTACCGCTTGCCTGAAGCAGGTGCGGTTAAGTTGAGCATCTACGATGTGACAGGAAAAGTGCTGCGCGTTTACGACGCACAGGGCGTGAAGGGGCTTAATGCCATCAAAGTGCAACGGACCGACTTCAACGCTGGAGGAGTTCTCTACTACCAGCTGGATGCTGCAAACCATACTGCAACCCGGCGTATGGCGGTAATTGATTAAAAGTTTTTAGCATATTGCCAAAAGGGCCCTGCATTCGCAGGGCCTTTTTTTTTGGCATAATTTTGGAATTGGATGAAGCGATTCATTGTATCAGCAGGGCAATTCTCCAGGAATTAACCCCTTTATGTAGGTCATCACTCGCTGATACTTTCTAATATTTCCCAAGGATACATGGTAAAAAGTTTAGGGGTGAACATGTATTATGACTCCTTTTACAGGATTTTGGGCATAGCAAAGAAAAATATGTGAGCTACCGTTATCTGGCTTAGGCCAAAAAACGGATCATTGTGAAGTCACTGATTCACATGGCTGTCTTTATTAGGCATTGTGGTCATTCTGTGTGAGGTGACTTGAACGCCCATTTAATAATCTCTACTCATACGCTCTTAGTAACCGCTTGAAACTCGGCGCTGCCATGGCTTGCTATGCTCATGGCTGGTGACGAAGCAAATTCATTGTCGTGTTAAAAACAAATCTCTTGTGTATGATTAGACTATGCTTACTTGATTCGAGAAGACGATTTGTCCAAAATTGTCTGATTCTTTTGCTGCCCTTGCTGGCGGCGTTGCCGTTGCGAGCGGCGAGCGAACCTGGTGAAAGTGCCATGGTTGGGCAATTGGCCTGCCATGACCTGATCCAGATCAGCCTGGATGAAAATTGCCGGGCAACGATCCTGCCTCAACACCTTTTGGAACAGGGCGGATTTAACTTCCTGTATGAGGTCATCGCGCGTGACTGGATCACGAATGAAATTGTTGACCTTGAGCCCAATGTACCTTTTGTGCAAATTGGTGCAGCTCAGATTGGTCGCTGTCTTACCGTTACCGTGCGTGAAATTTCATCCGGAAATTCCTGTTGGGGAAAGGTATGCGTGGAGGATAAACTTCCGCCAGACCTCGATTGTCCCCGGGATTTGACCATTGAATGCTATGAAGATGCCTCTCCTGCAAATACTGGTTGGCCAACGGTCGACGAAGCCTGTGGCCCCTTCACCCTTACGTATAAGGATGTAGTTACCAAAGGTTCTTGTCAGAGCGGTTATGAGCGCGTCATCACGCGTTATTTCATTGCTGCGGATGTAACGGGAAACAAGGACACATGCATTCAAACGATCACGGTTGAACTGAGCACCCTTGCCGACCTGACTTATCCTCCTCATTATGATGGGCTCGTGCTTCCTGGTCATACTCATGCGCTGAGTTGCGATGAAAAAATTGACCGCAACAAAGACATTTCAAAACATTTGTTGCCTTATCCGACCTGTGTGGACGGCTATTTAGTCGACTCGTCGGTATTGATTGGAACTGGAAACAGGGTACCCCGATTACTCGGATGGAACTGCCTGGACAGTGGCCCTTATCAGGGACACCCTAACCCGGACCCGGTTTATTATGCTCAGAATCCTCCATGTTGGGGAGACGGTGAGTACGTCATGTGGGAAGGCACCGGTAAACCTGGCAGTGACGGATGCTCGCACATCGCTGCGACCTTCCGCGACATTCGCATCGATATTGCCAAGCCTGGTTGTGATGCAGGTCCTGTAGGATGCTACAAACTCCTTCGTGTATGGACGCTGCTCGACTGGTGTACCGGAGAAGTCAAAGACACCAATCAGATCATTAAGGTAATGGACTTCGAAGGTCCTAAAGTGCTTTATCCCGACAGCCTAGTGGTCAACACAGACCCATGGAGGTGTGAGGGCCGCTGGGATGTGGCCCCCGCCTGGGTGATTGACAATTGCTCTAACGAAGTGCACTACACCATCCGCGTAGAAAATGGCACCGTGCTGGGCAATGATGTTCAAGGTTATGTCGTGGTAAATCTTCCTCTTGGTATCCAAAACGCTTACATTGTTGCTGAGGACTGCTGTGGTAATATTACCGAGAGAAAGGTCGTCCTCGACGTACAAGACAATACTCCTCCCAATGCCGTATGTGATCAGAAAACTGTGGTGACGATCACCGGCTCTCAAAACCCGGGTGACAATTCGGCCAAAGTCTTTGCTTCTACCTTTGACGATGGCTCATTCGACAATTGCACCCACCACGTATTTTTCAAGGTAATCCGCATGGAGGAGCTGTTGGGCACCAACAATGGAAGTACCAAGGATAACGATGTCGCATGTTCAGGTTTGAACGGCGATGACGATGTATACGAAGGGGCTAACCAGGTCTACTTCGACGATTTTACCAAATTCTGCTGCGACGATGTGGGCAAAACCATTATGGTTGTCTTTCGCGTCTACGATCGCGACCCCGGGGCAGGTCCGGTACATCCGGAACGCATGAACCAGGGAGGAGACCTGTTTGGCAGGTTCTCCGATTGCATGGTCGAAGTTGAAGTCCAGGACAAGAGCATTCCTACGGTAGTTGCCCCTCCGGATATCGTTGTGAGCTGTAACTTCTGGTTCGACATCGACGATCTTTCCGATCCTTCGGATGCGACATTTGGTCGCGTCGTGACTGACCTTGCACTTCGTGCTAAGGTTAAAACAACTGACGTTGTATGTAGCTATTACTGCGTAAAGAATCTCATCACCGGTTATCCCGGCTACGTGCCCGGATTCCCACCGCATGCACAACCTGCTTTCAACAAGGCTTGCGATTACTACAATACCTTGTTTGATGCTGCACATCCGGAAAAAACGTACGAACTGGTTTGGGGATTTGATGGGTATGTTCTTGCGTCCTGCGTCGCAGAACCGGATATCGATGTTCGCGACCTGCGCGTATGCGGTCAGGGTAGAATTCTCCGCGATGTTTCTGTTCCTGGTCCCAATGGCGTGGTAGTTACCGAAACCCAAACCATCTGGGTAGTCAACTGCGATCCTTTTTACATCAACAGGAGCAATCATTGCGATCCCAACGACGACATCATTTGGCCCGACTGCCAGGGGAATGGAACCTTGATTGAGGGATGTGGTGCTGATATCAGTCCGGATAATCCTCGCCTGGGTCGTCCCGAAGTGGTCAATGGTGCAAGAAACCACTGCAACCTCATCGCCATCGAACCCTTTGACGAAATCTTTACCATTGAGCCGGACGCATGTTTCAAGATCCTACGCCGTTGGGTGGTCATCGACTGGTGTCAATACGACCCGAATGTTAGCGCTACTGCCGGTCGGTGGGAATTCACCCAGATCATCAAAGTCCGCGATCAGGTTAAACCTGAGGTCATCTGTAATGTCGGTGCATGCGAGCCCGCTGTCCTGAATACTACACAAGGCATTTGCTTCGGTCACATTGCGCTTACCGTTACCGCTACAGATTCCTGCACACCGAATGACTGGCTGCTGGCTGAGTACAAGCTCGATGCATACAACGACGGCACCTACGACTTCAACGTTGGCAGGCTGACCTTGCGCGAAGTGAATCAGGGGGTCATTCCTTCAATTCGCAACAACCCCTTTGCAGACAATCCAAACAATCCTTTTGATGCAAGCGGAACCTATCCGATTGGTATCCACCGCATCTGTTGGTTTGTTGAGGATGGTTGTGGAAACCTAGGTCAGTGTTGCACCTTGTTTGAGGTAAAAGATTGCAAAGCTCCAACACCTTACTGTCTGACTGGCATCATCACGGTGCCGATGCCTACCAGCGGCTGTGTTGACATCTGGGCAAAAGACCTCAACCACAACTCGTTCGACAACTGTACTCCGAAAGATCGCCTGAAATTCTATTTTGACGGGGATCCCAACAAGACCAGCATTCGCGTTTGCTGCGAGGACTTCGTTGCTCAGCAAAAGGCGGATGAATTGACCGTTGAAGTCCAGGTTTGGGTTGAAGATGAGGAGGGCAACCGCGATTATTGCCAAACGATAGTTATCGTTCAGGACAATCAGAACATCTGTCCCAATCCTCCGACACTCAATACCGGAAACGTAAATGGCCTGGTGAAAACGGAGAACGGCGAGCTGACGGCCAAAGCAGCAGTTGAGCTTTACACTGGAAATTCGCTGCTTCGTCAGACCACGACCAATAATGCAGGTTCGTACCTCTTTGGTGACCTGAGTCTGAACTCCAGCTTCCTGTTGAAATCGAAGCGTCTGGATGAAGCGACCAACGGTGTAACGACGGCCGATATCGTCAAAATCCAGCGCCACATTCTGGGACTGGAATTGCTGAACAGCGCCTACAAGGTGATTGCTGCCGACGTAAACCGTTCTTACAGCATCACTGCTGCGGATATCTCTGAAATTCGCAAGCTCATTCTTGGCGTCAATGCGGAATTTACAAAGGTGCCATCCTGGCAGATGATTCCTTCTGACTTCCAATTTGTAAATCCGCAGCAGCCATGGGACTTCCCGACGGAGAAAAACTTTGTTACGGTGAATCCGGCAACAAACATTGATTTCATCGCCATCAAAATGGGTGATGTGAACAATTCAGCTGTTGCCAGCGCGTTCCAGGGTGCTGTAAGCCGCAGCGCCAATCCGATGAAACTTTGGATCGAGGATCAGGACTTGCGTGCAGGAGAATTGTATCAAATGGTGTTCCGTGCAGATGATTTGGCATCGCTGAGCGGTGTTCAGCTGACGATTGAATTTGACACCCGCTTGATACAGTTCGAACAGTATAACTCCGGACTTTTCAGTCTTGAGGATGGCAATTTCGGATTCCAGGCTGTCGAGCAAGGCAAAATCGCTCTCAGCTGGAGTGATGCTAAAGCCATAAGGCTGTCCGGTGGCGATCAGTTGTTCTCCCTGTCCTTCAGAGTACTGACCAATGGCACGACTGAAAATGCAGTACGCCTTTCAAATGCTCTGGCGACGACAGAGGCATACGATGCCGTCTTGAACGCCATGCCGGTTGTTCTGGAAAACCGTTCAAACAATACTGCGGCCACTGCTGCAGACCTTGAATTGTTCCAGAATGCACCCAATCCGTTTGATGCTGAGACTACGATCCGTTTCCGGGTCGGCGAAGCTACAGACGCACAATTGAGCATTTATGATGTTACCGGGAAAGTGATTTACCTCAACCAGTTCAGTGCAGCAAAAGGCATGAATGCAATGAAAATCCACAAAACCGATTTGCCTGGAGCGGGTATCTATTACTACCAATTGGATGCAGTCAATCAAACTGCCACCAAGCGAATGGTCATTATGGAATAACCGCATAATTCCATAGAACATTTTTTTAGGAGTCCCCGTCTGATTACAGGCGGGGACTTCTGTTTTTTGCATCGAAGACTTACATCAGCTTACATGGGAGTAAAGGGAAGTCTCATTTGAGGGTGCATGATCTGCTCCTTATTTACCTGCAGCTGGGCATAAACCGGGTACCATTTGCCCAGCAACTCCCGGGCGCCTTTTTCTCTTGATTCAGAAAGGTCCGTTTCGCCTTTCAGGGTCTCCATGAGTTTTTGAAGCATATCCTGGCGTGCCGGGAATTCGCTTACGCGATATTTTTCAAGACTGGAGAGTCCTGCAGCAACATCCAAAGCACGCTGAATGGATCCCGTTGCATCGGCAAGTCCGTTCCGGAGTGCCTGTTTGCCGCTCCAAATTCTCCCTGCTGCCACTTTGTTGACGGATGCGGAATCCATTTCTCTTCCTGCAGCAACCACGCCTTTGAATCTCGAATAAACCTCTTGAATGCTTTCTTCCAAGACCTTGCGCTCGTCTTCACCCCAGGGTAGCATGAGGTTGAATTTATTAGCAACGGGTCCTGTTCCTACTGTATCAACATCAACTCCGACAAGGTCTCCACTCAATTTGCTGAAATTGGGAATGAGTGCAAATACACCAATTGAACCGGTGAGGGTGTAGGGATTGGTGATGATTGAATCTGCATAACAGGAGATGTAGTAGCCCCCCGATGCAGCATAGTCTCCCATTGAAACGACTACTGGTTTGCCCGCAGCTTTAATCTGGCGCAGTTCTTCCAGAAATTCATCGCTAAGTAAGGCGCTTCCTCCCGGGGAATTGACGCGCAATACAAGTGCTTTGATTTGTTTGTTTTTCCGGATCTCCCGCAGCATGGTTAAATGCTTTCGACCTATGGTCCCCGGTGATCCGCGCTCTTCAACAATGGTTCCTTCAGCAAATAGCAGTGCAATCCGGTTGGAAGTTGAGTAGTCTTCATTGCCGACATCCTCGGCCAGATAATATTGCTGAAGGGTGATAAATTGAAGATCTGAAGATTCTGGCAATTGGAGTGCTTCGCGAAGGTCGTCAAGCACTTCAGATTCTGTCGACAGTTTGTCGATAAGCTTGTAATTCAAGGCAAGCTCGGGCCGGTAGCTCAAAAAACGATCAAAGTTGTCTTTTAGAGTTACCTCCGGGATCTTGCGTGAATCAGCGACCTCGCTGATGTATTCGGTGTATAGGTCATTGAGAAACTCCCGGATTTGCAAGCGGTTGCTCTCGCTCATCTTGTTCATTCGATACGGCTCAGTGGCGCTTTTGAACTCACCGGCATAGTAGATGTTGTAACTAATGCCAACTTTATCACTCAACTCCTTAAAATGCGGTATTGCGTATCCCAAACCTTTTAGATCCACAAAGCCAAGAGGATTCATGGAAATTTGATCCGATGCCGAACACAAATAGTAAATCTTATGGTCAAGGTAGGCGTTGTAGCTATATATGAACTTGTTTTTTGCCTTAAAAGCGAGCAATGCATCGCGCAGCTCTTTGAGTCCGGCAAACCCAATTGCAACGGATGGGACATTCAGGTAAATACCTCTGATTTTTGGGTCATCTGCTGCCTTTTCTATGGTGCGAACCATATCGCGCAAACCCAAAACCGTCTCATTTCCGAGGGCAAAACTGCCGATCTCCACATTGTTTGTTTGTTCGGGAATGGGGCCCTGTAAATTGATTTTTAGTATCGACTGCGATTTGACCGAAGGCTTGGATGAGTCTTTCAAAGCTAATGCAGCAATCATTCCACTCACGAGCAGGAAGAGCAAGACCATTGCGAACATTGCTCCAAGGCAGGATGAAAATACGTTGGATAAAAATGATTTCATGGTTTAACTATTGATGATTTTGACGTGGTGTAAGCCAGGTGGATACTTCCGGTGCATAATGTTTTTAAGTTCCTGGTAGACTTTAGGATTCCTGACAAAATCCTGATCATTCAAGTCTATCACGACGATGGGAAACTGCGTTTGGTTTTTGAAAAAATAGAAGTAACTCTCCTGAATTTTATCGAGGTAATCATTGCCAATACTTGCTTCGAATAATCGACCCCTTTTTTCAATATTTTTTTGTACCTGCGACACATCTCTGTGTAAATACATGATCAGATCTGGTTTTTGTATGCTGTGTGTCAGTGCGGAATAAATTTTGTGGAATAATTTGTACTCCTCCGGGATGAGATTAACGCGCGCAAATAACAAACTTTTAAGGATGGTGTAATCTGATATTGCAAACTGATAGAACAGATCGTTTGGGGAAAGCTCCAATTGAATTTGCTTCTGTCTTTCAGTTAGAAAAAAAAGTTCGACGGTAAGCCCAAAACGGCCCGGGTCCTTGTAAAAATATTCGAGAAACGGGTTGTCGGCAAACTCTTCCAGAATGACCCGGCAGTTATAGTCCAGAGCTACCATCTGGCACAAGCTCGATTTGCCTGCGCCAATATTTCCCTCAATGCAGATGTACTTATTTGGAAATTGCTTCATATTCTGATCGTTTAATCACCTTCCCGCTGTCTTCGCAAAGTGCGAGGAGGGAATCGATGCGTTGCTTTAAAAAGGGGTGCAAGGTTCCGGGCGCGATTTCCGCAAGCGGGACCAGGACGAATGCTCGCAAATGCATCCGTGGATGGGGAATGGTCAGATGTGGTCCTGAAAGGATCTGGTCATCATAGAGCAATATGTCTATGTCGATGGTCCGAGGTCCATTTTTAAGTTGGCGTTCTCTTCCGAGCGCCTGTTCAATTCTGTTGATCGCGTTTAAAAGTTGAACAGGCTTAAGAGCCGTGTGAATCCGGGCTGCCATATTTAAAAAATCACCCTGGCTGCAAAAGCCGTGTGGTTCGGTTTCGTATACAGAGGAAATCTCTACGATACTTGTCAGGGCATCCTGCATCATTGCAAGCGCAGCTCTGAGGTTTTCAATCCGGTTGCCCAGATTACTTCCAAGGCCGATGTATATTTGGTCACTGGCCATTGTAAAATACCTTTAGCACGGCATTTTTATGTTTTGAGGAGATGTGGATCCAGTAAAGTCCGGGATACAAGTGTTGCGGCATCGTGAATGATCGGTATTCTGAATCTTGGGAGGTTGATCCGCTGGCTAGCTGTGTGCCCAGTGCATCATACAGGATGATCTTTGCACCTCCCAGTGGTTTATAGGATTGTAAGTATAGTTTGTTGCCGCTCAGCCATGTCTTTACGTCATTGTCATAGCCCGATTCAGCTGACGAAGAGATGGAAATGGTTTGTGATTTGGATCCGGCGTGCTCCAGGCCGGCGAGCTCTGCAGCCGTTGCAATGGTCGCTCGGACGATGTTTGCCATGAATTCGTAGTTTAGGTACTGGGCCGAGTCGTTGAGGGTGTGGTATTTTTTGTTGCGGAAGTTTGCCCCGTCCGACAACATGAGCGCTGGGATGCCATTGTCCCAGAAAACGGCATGATCGCTCCTTCTCAGATCGGGCGCGATGATTCCATTTCCGGTTACTTCAAGGGAAATGACCTTTAAATCCGGAACATGGTCGGCGGCATTGCGGTCGAAGATGGTGCGAAGCGTATGCGACGAGACGTTGGCTACATTGGTCAGGAAATTCCCCCTCCGGCCGTTGGCAATGACCTGGTTGTAGGCTTCGGGAAAAAGTATATTAAAACCTGCAGGAAGATCCTGTGTATTTGGTTCGTCGGTATAATATCCGATCATTTCATAATTGAGCACCGAGTGAATCTGCTCCCTTGGGGATACTTGCGATCCCTCGTACAGCAAGCTGCCTATAAGGCCGGCCTCTTCGAGGTCAAAACAAACATAGCGCAAAGATCTTTTTGTGGAGTACCTTGAAAGTATGCGGCAAGCTTCCAACACGCCTGCCACGCCGGAAGCGTTGTCATCGGCGCCTGGAGCGTTTTGATAAGAGTCGTAGTGCGCATCGATGAGTACCATTTCAGAAGGGTGGTCGTGTCCAAATTGGCTTGCTTCCACGTTTACACAGGACTGCTGAGGTAAGGCGATTTCAAGGCGGCGGACGGGCAGATGCTCCCCAAGTCGTTCCACCAAACCCTGGCGGACCGAATCGTAAAAAACAGGGTTGCGGTTGTTGCGGATCCCCTGAAGGGCATAAACCGACTCCGACAGGCGCGAAGGGCTAACCTGTTTTAACAAATCAATCAGGTCTAAAGGTTCCCTGTCGCTCACTTTGAGCAGAACGCGCACCTGCGCATGAGCTTGCTGCTGATTGAGGGAAACGACGATCAATTTGTTTAGGCCGGAAGCTACCGGAAAGCCAATATCTCCGGTGATCAGTTGTGGCTGGATCTCCTCGTGCAACGTGGCGTCGTCTGCGCTAAAGAGTTTGCAGCTTATGTCCAGTGCTGTGTTGTCGGGATCCATTGCATCGAAAGTAATCGTCAGATTGTTGTTCTGACGCTCAATGTGGAAGTTTTCAATGGCGGGAACGGCATTCTGTGCCTGGCAAAAAATTGCGGTCAGGCTGATCAGTAGTGGGGTGAAATAAATTTTCAATGTTGCCATAGATCAAAGGGATGTGATTCTGTATTGAATGGGGAAATAATTTTTTAGGCGGGTTTCCGTCTGTTTGAGCCACCCGAGACGCGCATTTCCGTATTGTGCAAGGTTCCAGCCCCTGGCCGCCATTTGGTCGTTCTCAAGTGGCAGACAACGGAGGTATCGCAACGCCCGATCGCGTTCCATCGAAACAGAGGGTATGTTATCCGAAAGGCAGATCGATTGACACAGCGCCTGGCTGGGGAAAAAATCTTTGCCCTTATAATGGCCAAGTGGAACGCCCATATGAATGGTGCGCATACAGTTTTCGATGTAGGTCACCTCTGTGATAAACGATTGTGGTAGGGCTTGGATTTCGTCGTTCCGCACCGTGGTCGACAATTTGCACAATGGCTTCACCCAGTGCTCGAGTTCTAACGGCAATGCGATGTTCTTGCGGATGGTATTACTCTCCGAACGGTTTCCGGGACCCGGGCTTCTCTCTTTGTCATTTCGATGATCTTTTGGGTTGTCATTTCGTCCTAGCTTTGAAGACGGCATTTCATTTGAAGTCCGGCGCAGGGCGGTGAACGCAAACCCCTCGCCTTCGATGCGATGAGGAAAAAAGCGATACGTGTTAATAGAAGACGCCGACTGAACGAGGTCAAAGGGGTTGTCGATGGGAATGGTTTCCAGGAATCCTCTATCGACATATGGTTGGATTACCGCTTCATTTTCCTTTTCGTTGTAGGTGCAGGTTGAGTAAAACACGTAGCCTCCGGATTTGCAGAGTTGTGTTGCAATGTGGAGAACTTTAGACTGGATTGCGCTGCATCGATCGATGTATTTTGGAGACCACTGGCTCACGGCATGTGGCTCTTTGCGGAACATGCCCTCTCCGCTGCAGGGTGCATCGGCGACGACAAGATCGTAGCGATGGGGTAATCGCTGTAGATTGGTCAAATCGCCGCGTGTAACGCATACACTGGGATATCCCCACTTGATCAAGTTGTGTTGTAAGGCTTTTACCCGGAGCGGATCTGTTTCATGGCAATGAAGCAATCCATCCTTTGCCAAATGTGAGGCGAGCAGTGTAGATTTTCCTCCTGGGGCGGCACACAGGTCAATGGCTGAAGCATCATTGGGAATGGCCAGGGCCTTCAAGACAAAGTCCAAAAACATGGACGAGGCCTCTTGTACGTAATAGTGTCCTGCATGGAAATGCGGATCCAGCGTGAACGAAGGGCGCTCGTCGAGGTAAAAGCCCTGAGAGCACCAAGGTACCGCCGCAGACAGGCGGAGTTCATTTTGCGATTTTAACGGATGCAGGCGAACGCTTGTTCTTGCCTTGCCCTGGTGTGCACGGATAAGGTCGGTGGTTTCATCCCCCAGAAGAGTGTGCATGGATTTTATGAAACCATCCGGCAAGTTCATGACAGCAATTTTTTTAACTCCGGGTGTCGGATAATAATTTCGTCCGCTTTGCGAAGGGTTTCCGGAGCGACTTCCAGCTCCGAGGCATGGTGCGGCTTGATGCGGGCATCAATGATCATGGGAGGGCTGCAAGACCAGTGCTTGAATTCGCATTTTGCCCGGACTCCGTAAACATCATGCGATGGGTTGCTTCTGGTAAAGCAAACCCACAAAAAGTTCTCGTAGCAAGCTGCAGTAAAATCGGAATCGTCAACGATGACCACCAGCGGATAAGCGCTAAATTCAGGATGGTCCAGCCAGGTGCATAGTGTCTCCATTTGCTGGATGGAAGTGTGCACATCGCTGAATGGCGCACCTTGGATGGCTACAATGCCGTCATCTACGCGGCGGGCGTTTCCAAAAGGCGCGGGAAGTTTGCTGAAAAGCGTGAGGTCTCCAGAAAGCGTGCGCAGCCGGTTGCGGTTGCACGCGACGAGCAATTTGGAGCCAGCATTCCAGGATTCGCCTGAATAATCGAGGGTGTCAATCGTCGTTTTGGTGAAAAAATGCAAATCTTCCCTGAAATCCACGCGTTCAAGAACATACCGCATAAACCGGGGTACGTCACGAACGGATGGAAGCCCGTCGTCCTGATGTGCAGCGATAAAAAGGTATTTTGCCAATGAGCTTTGCCCTTTTCCAAGCAAGAGGTTGGCCTGTGTAAGGATCTCTTCAGGTCTGCGATCGCGAAACGGCATATAGCGCTCACTTCCAACGGCAAGCAACAACGGATGCACGCCGGAAGCATCGACGGCATGGAGGTCTCGTATTCCGGGATACTCACCCTGGGTGAGTTCGGCAACAAAATCGTGGATCAGGTCACCCAGGCCGGTATCCTCCTGGGGTGGTCGGCCGACCACAGTAAAATGCCAGATGGGGTCCTTGCGGTGGTACACGGATAAGTTGCGGACGGTGGGGAAGGGGTGCTCCAGGCTATAGTACCCGAGATGATCGCCAAACGGCCCTTCCATTTTTAATGCTTCGTCCTGAACGGTTCCAACAATGCAGAAATCCGCTTCCTGGGGGATGAAATGGCCATCCACAAGAGCATACCGGTAAGGGCTTTCGTTGAGCAGACCCGAGAACAGCAATTCTGACAAACCCTCTGGTAAGGGGAATACGGCTGCGAGGCTATAGGCAGGCGGACCCCCAACCGCAATGCTGATTTGAAAGGGTATGCCCTGTTGTTTGTGCATCAGGTGATGAATCCCTATGCCTCGATGCAACTGATAATGCAAGCCCACCTCCCCGCCCGGCAGGTAATCATTGCCATCGAGTTGGATGCGGTACATCCCGACATTGGCGGATGCCGGTCGGCGGTCACCCGGCGGGAAACTGATCACCTGAGGCATGGTGATAAAGGCACCTCCGTCTTTGGGCCAGGCTCTGATCTTAGGTAAGTCGCCAAGGGAGCAGGTTAAATTCAATCGGTTATTGTCGTGTTTTCTTGGTAGCGCGTTGAACAAGTAGGGGAGCCTGGCAATCGTGGCACCCGGTCTTTTCAATGCCGACCAAGGGTCGGCCTTAGCCTTGGCGAGCCACTCAAACTTTTTTAACGCGCTGCTGAATAACATGCCCGTTCGCCTTCGTGTGCCAAACAGGTTGGACACCGCAGGAAACTTCGCTCCTTTCACCTTTTCGAACATTAGGGCAGGGCCACCGGCACGATAGACCCTGCGGTGAATCTCGGGGATGACGAGATCCCCGTCGATTTCCTCGCGAAGTCGAACCAGTTCGCCGGCCCGCTCAAGGGCATCGCAGCATGCTCGAAGGGAATTGTAAGGCATTTGTGGGTATCCGGTGTAAAGTTAATCCTTATGAATGAGCAGGATAAATATCGATAAAATTTATATTGATTTATTGATAATGCGTTTATTTGCAGGGTTAACGATGCAGGCATACCTGGATTTGTTGAGTAAGGTCCTGGAGGAGGGGCGTGAACATCCGGATCGAACAGGTGTCGGTACGCGCAGTCTTTTTGGCTACCAGATGCGCTTTGACCTGGCTGATGGATTTCCCATGGTCACAACCAAAAAACTGCACTTTAAATCAGTCGTTTACGAGCTGCTTTGGTTTTTGCGAGGCGATACCAACGTTCGTTACCTTAACGAGCATGGCGTTTCGATTTGGGATGAGTGGGCGGATGAACAGGGGGAACTTGGGCCTGTTTATGGCAGGCAATGGAGGGCCTGGAGTACTGCTGAAGGGAACCGGGTCGATCAGATATCCGATCTGCTGTCGAGGTTGGTGGCAGATCCGCATTCCAGAAGGCATGTAGTTTCGGCATGGAACGTCGGGGAATTGCATAACATGGCGCTCAGTCCCTGTCATTGTCTGTTTCAGTTTTATGTCGGGGATGGCAAATTGTCCTGTCAACTCTATCAGCGTTCTGCAGATGTCTTTTTGGGGGTGCCATTCAACATTGCCTCCTACGCGTTGCTGACTCAAATGATTGCGGCGGTGACAGGATTGAAGGTGGGGGAATTTATACACAGTTTTGGGGATGTTCACCTCTATCTCAATCATACCGAACAAGCCCGGCTTCAGCTTGGGCGATCCCCGCTTCCGCTGCCGCAGCTTTGGTTGAATCCTACCGTGGATAATTTATTTTCCTATGATTATGAAGACATTAAGCTGTTGAATTACGAAGCCCATCCCTCCATAAAGGCCCCAATTGCCGTGTGAATGATCACTTTTGAGATTGCGCCATCTTTAACGTCACTTTAACTTTATGGTGGCTGTATTTACTGAACTTTTTTTAACCCGTCCCCAAACTAAATATGGCCAAGTCTATGGAAAATGCAATTCTGAGGTATTTTTGCAGGCAAAACATAACGAAAAGCCTTCATATTTGATCTCTTCGTGTAACCACTTATACACCAATCTTTTATGAGCTACATAAAACTGCTATTTGCTGGATTAATGGTCTTTTGCATCCATTTGGGTGCATTTGCAACGCCGGATATCGAAGTGGGCAAAGAGCTTTTCAAAAACAATTGCGCGGCCTGTCACAACAAAAACATGAAGGATGCGCTCACCGGACCGGCTTTGGGGCCGGTTCTTGAAAAGTGGGCGGCCTATCCTAAGGAGGATTTTTATCAATGGGTGCGCAATTCACAGGGCATGATCAAAGCTGGGCATCCACTCGCCGTCGAAAGCTGGAATGCTTTCAAACCCAACATCATGACCCCATTTCCCAACCTCACCAATGACGAGATCGAGAGCCTGATGCTCTACATCGACGGGGTATTTAAAGGCACTTATGGTCCGAAGGCCGTTACGGCGACTGAAACTGCTGGCGATTCCACACAGGAAAGTGGATTCGCTTTCTGGTTGTACATCGTTTTTGTTCTTCTTGCGGGACTGGCTTTGTTCCTGTGGAAATTGACGGCAGATCTCCAATACAGCATTAGCCATAAGACGGGCGACAAAGAAGTAAAAAAACCTTCCCTGCTCGGCATGGTGGCCAACAAGTCGGTAGTTAGCTTTCTCATTTTTGCGCTGGTGTTATTCGGTGGCTACACAACGGTAAATAACGCCATCTCAATCGGCAGACAACAGAATTACGCTCCTCAACAGCCGATTAAATTCAGCCACGCAACCCATGCAGGCCTCCATAAGATCGACTGCAATTACTGTCATGACGGGGCAAGGCGGACAAAGCATTCCATCATTCCTGCAGCAAACACCTGCATGAATTGTCATGCCGCCATCAAAAGAGGGAGCAAGTATGGCACAGCTGAGTTGACCAAGATCTATGCCAGCATTGGCTTTGATCCATCAACCGATAAATACCTGGAGAATTACGATGCCATGTCAGAAGCTGAGCTATCGGGAATTTATAAAAAATGGATCGATGACAATTTTGTGCGGGCTAACGGACTAAAGGAAAGCAATGCAAGCTCTCAGGCGGAAGCTGATAAGCAATGGTCTGATATCAAGGCGTCGCTAACCAGCGAAACCAAGCCGCGCATTCAGGGAGCCATTGAATGGGTCCGCATTCACAATTTGCCGGATCACGTATACTTCAACCATTCGCAACACGTAACCGTAGGTAAGGTTGAATGCCAGAAATGCCATGGGAAGATTGAAGAAATGGATCTGGTCAGGCAATATTCCACTCTTTCGATGGGATGGTGCATCAATTGCCATCGTCAGACAGATGTCAAGTTCGCCGACAACAAGTATTACGAAAGTTACCGGACCTATCACGATGAATTAAAAAAGGGCACGCGGCAATCTGTCAAAGTCAGCGACATCGGAGGTCTCGATTGTCAGAAATGCCATTATTGAATAAAAAGCAATTCAAGATCTGATGAAACATACCGAATCTAATGTGTGGGTAGGGGAGAAAGATCTGACACAAGACCCCGCATTCCTGCAAAGCCTCGAAAATGAATTTACTTCTTTAGAAGAGGCTGCGTTGGGAGGGAACGACCGGCTTGCCTCTTTGGAAGCGAACCGTCGGGATTTTCTCAAAGTCCTTGGGTTTGGCATCGGGGCTGCAACGCTTGCTTCCTGTGAGGCTCCAGTCAAGAAGGCTATACCTTTTGTCATTAAACCCGATAGCATTGTTCCCGGAATCGCCAATTATTACGCATCTTCTTTTGTAAATGGAGGGGACTACTGTTCGGTACTCGTAAAAACCAGAGAAGGGCGTCCCATCAAGATCGAAGGCAATGCGCTCTCTCCGGTGACGCGTGGCGGTACTTCGGCACGTGCGCAGGCGGCTGTGCTCAGTTTATACGACTACAACCGGCTGAAAGGCCCATCGCGCATTCAGGGAGGGAATCCAGAATCCATAGACTGGGCAAGCCTGGATCAGGAAATGCGCGAGGCGCTTGCATCTGCTGCAAAAGTCCGCATTTTAAGCTCTACCATTATGAGCCCATCGTCGCTTAAAGCCGTCGATGCCTTTTGTGCAAAATATTCGGGAGCTAAACACGTCGTTTACGATGCAGTTTCCAGTTCGGCCCTCCTGGATGCAACCGAGGTTTGCTTTGGACAACGCGTCCTTCCCGAATACCGCTTTGATCTGGCGGATTCCATCGTCAGTTTTCGTGCGGATTTCCTCGGCACCTGGATTTCTCCTATCGAATATGCCGCACAGTATGCCACCCGCAGGGTCCCTCGGACCGAAGGAACGCCGATGAGCCGTCATATCCAGTTTGAATCGCATATGTCCCTCACCGGGTCCAATGCCGATCATCGCATTCTCGTCAGACCCTCGGAGCAGAGCGCTGCCATAGCCCATCTGTACAATGCTTTGGCAACTGCAAGCGGAAGACCCACCCAATCTGAGCTTTCGCTCAACGAAAAGGCGAAAACGGCCATCGACAAAATGGCCATCCAGCTTCTCCAGCAAATGGGAAAGTCCCTGGTCGTCGCTGGTACCAATAATCTGGGGGATCAGATGCTCATCTACGCGATCAACGACCTGTTGGGCAACATCAATCAGACGGTGCGCTTCGACCGGGTGTCCTATCAGAGAAAGGGTAGCGATGCAGCAGTGCAGCAACTGCTGGCAGAGATGCAGGCCGGAGAAGTGGATGTACTCATCATCTGGAATGCAAACCCAGCCTACGAACTCCCATTCGCAGCTGATTTTTCAGCAGCCCTGGCCAAAGTAAAAAAGTCGGTAAGCTTCAACGCAAGCCTCGACGAGACATCCATTGGATGCCAACTCGCAGCGCCCGATCACCACTTCTTAGAAAGCTGGGGGGATGTAGAGCCCAAAAGCGGACAATTTAGCTTTATACAACCCTCCATTCGTCCCATTTTCGATACCCGGGATGCAGCCCTTTCACTGCTTAAATGGGCAAATGTCAAGCCTGCAGGGTTGGACGAGGACTTTACCTACCTGGATTTCCTCATGGCCAACTGGGCCGAAAAACTTGGATCCAGCGGGACCGCATTTCAGAATGCATGGGACCAGTTGATCCATGATGGGGTTTTTGAAACAGCAGTTAACTCGAAACCTGCAGCTTGTCAGGTCGACGTCTCAATGGCATTTTCAAAACTTGCTAAGCCTGGCGATCCGGCTGTTCTGGAAATTGACTTTTTTGAAACCGTTCACATTGGAGCGGGGCAATATGCCGGAATTCCCTGGCTGCAAGAGCTTCCCGATCCCGTAACCCGGACCGTTTGGGGCAATTACCTGGCAGTACCGGTTTCCTTTGATGGCGACCGCCGGTTTAATGCACTGGGTAAAGTTAAGGAAGACGGTGAGCTGGTCCAACTGACTACGGCACATGGAAAAGTTGAGATTGGGGCCGTCAAACAATTTGGTCAGATGCAGGGAACCCTTTCAGTGGCTTTGGGGTATGGGCGACGGAATGCAGGCGACTGTGGCACGGGGGTTGGAACGGACTTCAACGCCTATTGTCCCATGGTCGATGGGTACATACAATACTATTCGACGGGAGCTTCGCTGGGCGACAGCAGTCGGGTGATCGAAAAGCATTTTGCCTGCGTGCAGCATCACCATACTTACGGGGTGACTGCCAAGGATGCAAAGACCGGCGAAAATTTCAATGCCGACGAAGCCGCACTGGTCGACGACGTATTTAAAGGTTTCACCAAGGGATTTCAAGGTGCACTGACTGACCGTTCGGTCATACGACACAGTACGCTGGACCAACTTGAAGAAAATACCAAAAAGCTTCAGGAGGAAAGGGCCCATCACCAGCACCTTAACTCGCATACGCTCTATCCGGGGCATGAATACCTTTACAATGCAGGTCATCAGTGGGCGCTGCACATTGACCTGAATGCGTGCATTGGTTGTGGGGCGTGTGCGGTAGCCTGTATGGCTGAAAACAACGTCCCGGTTGTCGGAAAGAGGGAGGTTTCCAGGCATCACGAAATGACCTGGCTCAGAATTGACCGCTATTATTACGGCGATGTGGAGAAGCCCAATGTCGTTTACCAGCCGATGATGTGCCAGCATTGCAACAATGCGCCCTGCGAAAATGTATGTCCGGTCAACGCGACAAGCCACTCCTCTGAAGGATTGAACCAAATGGCTTATAACCGGTGTGTGGGGACCCGGTATTGTGCCAACAACTGCCCTTACAAAGTAAGGCGCTTTAACTGGTACGACTACACAACGGCCGATTTGTTCCCGGTGAACCAGTTTAACATCGCCAAGGAGCAGTCCAAGCCGTTTTATGCAGACAATCTGGTTCGCATGGTCTTAAATCCGGATGTTACCGTGCGTGCCCGCGGCGTTATTGAAAAATGCTCATTCTGCGTACAGCGCATCCAAGAGGGCAAACTCAATGCAAAGAGAGAGCAGCGGCCTTTGTCGGACCTGGATGTCAAGTCAGCTTGCCAGACCGCTTGCCCGACATCTGCCATCACCTTTGGCGATCGGAACAATCCCGAAGGAATCCTGTCCGGGAAGTTGAAAAATCCGCTCAACTATCTCGTGCTCGAAGAAGTCAACGTCAGCCCATCGGTGAATTACACCATGAAAGTCAACAATAGGGACGAATCACTAAATGCCTAATTTCAATAACTAAGCAGCATGTCAGGAGGAATCGTTGCACCGGTTCGCAGACCACTGGTCGAAGGTCAGAAGACGTACCACCAAATTACGGAGGACCTATGTGCCCCCACGGAACGCACACCCAGCACGGCATGGGTGCTCGCATTCATCCTCGCAGCCTCAACCATGGCTTTTGGGGTATTTTGCGTTCTTTGGACCATTTGGATGGGCATTGGCACCTGGAACCTGAACCGGACCATCGGATGGGGTTATGACATCACCAATTTTGTATGGTGGATCGGTATCGGTCACGCTGGAACGCTGATTTCCGCGATCCTGATGCTCTTCCGCCAGCGCTGGCGCACCGGCGTAAACCGCGCCGCCGAGGCCATGACGATCTTTGCGGTAATTTGCGCTGCGATCTTTCCGCTGATCCACGTGGGCCGGATTTGGGTTGTCTTTTACTTTTTTCCATATCCAAACACAAGGGGAGCCCTTTGGCCTAACTTCAACTCTCCCTTGCTGTGGGACGTCTTTGCTATTTCGACCTACTTTTCCGTTTCGCTGCTGTTCTGGTACACAGGCCTCGTTCCCGACTTTGCTACGGTTCGCAACCGCGCCAAGGGTTTGAGAAAGAAAATATACAATTCGCTTTCGTTCGGCTGGACCGGTTCCGCAAAACACTGGCAACGGTGGGAGTCTCTTTCCCTGGTGCTGGCAGGACTTAGCACTCCTCTGGTGTTGTCTGTTCACACGATCGTTAGTTTCGACTTCGCAACATCCGTCATACCGGGGTGGCATACAACCATATTTCCTCCGTACTTTGTTGCAGGTGCCATTTTTTCGGGATTTGCCATGGTGCAGACCCTCATGGTGCTCACGCGCAAGATCCTCAAACTGGAGGAGTACATCACCATTGAGCACATTGAATCGATGAACAAGGTTATCCTGGTAACGGGAACCATTGTGGGGGTTGCCTACCTCACTGAACTGTTCATAGCCTGGTATTCCGGGTACGTCTATGAGCAATTTGCTTTCTTTAACCGGGCAATGGGCGTTTACTGGTGGTCATATTTCGGAATGATGGCCTGTAACGTCATCTCACCGCAGTTGTTTTGGGTTCGCAAATTCCGTCGCAGTGTGTTTGTGACGTTTTTTATGTCCATATTCGTCAATATCGGAATGTGGTTTGAGCGCTTCGTCATCATTGCAACTACACTTGCCCGTGATTACCTTCCATCATCCTGGAGTTATTACCGTCCGACCTGGGTCGAGATTGGTATATTTGTTGGCACTATAGGATTGTTCTTTACCCTCTATCTGATTTTCGTTCGCGTGGCCCCCGTGGTAGCCATTGCTGAAGTAAAACATATCCTCAAAGTTGGCGGAGACCAATTCATTGGCGATAAAGCTCATGCGCAAAAATCGCATGAGCACCATGCTGTCCATCACCACGAACACCATTGATTTAAATATTTTTGAAATCTGCATACATGCGCAAACTCAATAAAGATGTGATTTACGGGATCTACTCAGATGAGGAAATCCTGTTGCATGCTGTGCGGGATGCCCGCAACAGGCATCTCGAAATAATGGATGTATATTCCCCATTTCCGGTTCATGGTCTTGACCAGGCTCTGGGCCTGAGCGAGTCCCGCTTGCACCAGGCAGGCTTTGTGTATGGCACCATCGGCGCATTAATCGGTTTCCTGGGGATGACCTGGATGATGACGTGCGACTGGCCGATCATCTTTGGCGGCAAACCTTACTGGCCGGTACCTTCATTTATTCCAATTGTTTTTGAAATGACCGTACTCTTTTCGGCCTGGGGCATGACCATAACATTTTATACGATTTGTGGTTTATGGCCAGGGGTTGAAAACCCGCAACTCGACCTGCGAACTACGGATGACAAGTTCTGCATTGCGTTTGATCGCAACGAAGTACCTGATGAGGCTGCCCGCAGATTTTTTGCTGATTCCGGCGCTGATGAAGTCAATTATAAAAACATCTGATCATGAGACGAGCTCTTGTTCACGTTGCAGGGATTGTTGCCTTACTGTCATTCATGCAATGCCAGCCTGCAGGAGGCAGTTATCCGGGAACTGAATACATGCCTGATATGGGGCATTCCATTGCGTACGAGGCGAATGTCAACTCTTACTATTTCTACAATACGTGGGAATCCGCAGCCGAGCGTGCCAGGATGTCGGCTCCGCGCCTGCCCGTTGAAGGAACCCGGGCAAGGGGTTCGATGGGTTGGTCAAATGGGGCGTTGAATCGCAATGTCTTTAATGGCAGCTTGTCAAACAATGCCGTTGTGACTCCGGTAAACAGTTCCGTTCCTTATTATTACGGAAACACAGAGGATGAGCGCGCACGCGCTTCGCGTGAAATTGTTTCAAACCCGATTCCCTTGACGCAGGAGGGGCTACAGCAGGGTCAGGTGCTTTATGACATCTATTGTGGAATTTGCCATGGCCCCAGAGGAGATGGCAATGGCTATATTCTCCGGGAGGATGGAGGGAAGTATCCGGCGCAGCCTGCCAACTTTCTAAGACCCGACTTCATTGCTGCAACTGAGGGGCGGTACTACCATGCAATTATGTACGGAAAAAATGTTATGGGTCCGCATAGTGATAAGCTGTCGTATGAAGAAAGATGGAACGTCATTCACTACATCCGTTCGCTTCAGGCGGTGTCGCTCGGGCAAACGTACCTGGGGAAAACAGCTGCAGTGGCAGGTGTTTCCGGCGCAGTTCCTAAAAAATGATGACCGTGGAGTGTATCCAATTGTTTACCTGTGAAAAGATCATGATTCGATGAGTTCCATTCAATTACCTTCCCGCGACCGGATCGCTTTGTGGGCGATGGGCGCCATCGGCGTAGCTTCTCTGGCAACGATTTTCATCACTGACGATGCCCTGCACACGCGCTTTTGGAGCAGTCTGCTGCACAATGGCACATACTTTACCTTCATCGCATTGATGGCCATTTTCTTTGTTTGTGTCAGCAGAACCGCCCTTGCCGGCTGGAATGTTGGCTTTAAACGGGTTTGGGAATCCATGGCCATGTTCATGGTAGTCGGTTTCGGTATAATGGCGTTCATAGCGGTTGGAATTTATGCGGGCTGGCACCACCTGTATCACTGGGCTGACCCTGAGGCAGTCGCTGCGGATGAAATTTTAAAGGGCAAATCCGGATTCCTGAACAAACATTTTTTCACCCTTGGAGGACTTGGCATTCTCGGGCTTTGGATCTTTTTTGCCCACAAAATGCGCAGTTTGAGCATTGAAGAAGATAACCACGGTGATGACCGGTATCTGTATTACAAGAAGATGAAATTCTGGGCAGCAGTTTTTCTTCCCATTGCCGGCTTCGGAAGCGCCGTCGTGATCTGGCTCTGGAACATGTCGGTTGATCCTCACTGGTACAGTACGCTGTATGCATGGTATACGGGATCCAGTGCTTTTGTCGCAATGATCGCCTTGACCATCTTGTTGCTGATCTACCTAAAGTCCAGGGGTTATTACCACAATGTTACACCCGAACATTTTCACGACTTAGGCAAATTTATGTTTGCCTTTACGATTTTCTGGACCTACCTGTGGTTTTCACAATACATGCTGATCTGGTATGGCAACATCGGTGAAGAAACCGTTTACTTCCAAACCCGGATTCAGAAATATCCTATCTTGTTTTACGGCAACCTCATCATCAATTTTGTATTTCCCTTCCTCATCCTGATGCGCAATGACACCAAACGCAAATTGGGAACACTGTTCGTAGTCTCCCTGATCGTTTTCTTCGGCCATTGGGTCGATACTTTTCAGATGTTGAAACCGGGGGTTTTGGAGGCGGCACAGGAACACCTGGGCGCCGTGCACCACGCTCCGGAAGGGCTTTTACTCCAGGCGCCGGAAGGCTCGGCTCATGCTGTGGCATCAGCAGAAGTTGGATCGGCTGCTGCCGTCCATGGCGAAACGGACGCTCATGGCCATACTGATGTGAAACCGGATATTGGATATTTCGTTCCCGGTCTGGCAGATATCGGGTTAATGCTTGGATTTTTAGCCCTTTTTATTGCTACGACCCTGTACTTTCTTTCCAAGGCCGCCCTTGTTCCGAAAAATGATCCATACCTGCAGGAAAGCTATCATCACCATGTTTAACCTAAGCTGTAATCATTAAACCATGACGGCATTGTTTATTGTTCTTTCACTTCTTTTACTGCTCGTTGTCATCGTTCAGGTCGCAAAGATCAATCAGCTTACCGCAGATCTCTCTGACCCCGACTTTCATATCGAGCGGACTTCCAATACTAACGGTAAGGCCATGTTGCTCTTCGGGGTGGTCTTTCTGGGTTCAGTTTTTTGGAGCGCAATGTTTTACGCAAACCGCATGCTTGGGTATGGGCCACTGCAATCCGCCTCTGAGCATGGATACGCGATTGACTCCATGTTCAATATGACGCTTCTTTTTACTGGGATCATCTTCGTAATCTGTCATATCCTCCTCTTCTGGTTTGCTTATCGCTACCGCTATACCAAAGGGCGCAAAGTGCTGTTTTTTGTGAACGACAATCGCCTCGAATTGCTGTGGACGGCCATTCCGGCCCTGGTTTTGACCATCCTCATCATTAAGGGTCTGGTCACCTGGAACGAGGTCATGGCAGATGTCAGGAAGGATGAGGCTTTTCTGGAGGTTGAAGCCACGGGCTGGCAGTTTGCCTGGAACCTGAGATATCCTGGAAAGGATGGGAAACTTGGAGTGAAGGATTTTCGGTTGATCCGTCCCGGCGTAAATGAATTGGGTCAGGATTGGACGGATGTCCGCAACCATGATGACTTCAACGCCGACGAACTCGTTTTGCCCAAAGGTAAAAAGGTTAGGGTTCGCATTACGGCAAGAGATGTGCTGCACAATTTTTATCTTCCCCATTTTCGCGTGAAAATGGACGCGGTTCCCGGCATTCCTACTTATTTCATATTTACGCCCGTTAAAACCACGGATGAATTCCGGCAGGAATTGAGGAAGTATCCTGAATACCAAATGCCCTCCGATCCTGCAGATCCCACCAGCAAGCCGAAATGGGAAACATTCAATTACGAACTTGCTTGCGCAGAGCTTTGCGGAAAGGGTCATTACAGCATGCGCAGAGTGGTTCGCGTGGTCTCACTTGAAGAATGGGAGGTTTGGAACGCATCTCAGAAATCCCATTACCTCACTTCTGTACGCCACTCAGAGGATGATCCTTTCAAAGGTCAGCCGTTGGAATCCGAAGCACTCCTTAAGGCAGAAGCACTGAAAGATATGCTGGCAACTGCATTTAAAAGCGGAGGTGCGGATGATGCTGCCCGGACATTGCAGTTAGACAACGTCTATTTCGAATCGGGTTCTGCAGCATTGAATAAAATCTCCGACCACGCCCTGGAAATACTTTACCAGGCATTTGTGGATTACCCCAAACTTTCAGTTGAGATCAGCGGTCATACTGACAGCACGGGTGATGCAAATGCGAACATCGCACTCTCTGAAGGGCGGGCTGCTGCTGTAAAATCTTATCTGACCGGACGGGGAATTGCCGCAAGTCGCATTGCAACCAAAGGCTTAGGCCCAAATCGCCCAGTTGCAGACAATGATGCGGAAGAAGGAAGGCGCCGGAACAGACGCATTGAGTTTAAAATTTTGAATTTTTAAAGAATTACACCCATGTCAGTTGTTCAACAAAAAAATATGGAGACCGATCCGTTGATCCGGGATTTGGGTCACGATGACCATTTTCACGCACATCATCATGGGGATAAGTATCAGACGAACTTTCTGACGACCTACATCTTTTCACAAGACCACAAAATGATTGCCCGCCAGTATCTCATTACGGGTGTTGTTTGGGCTATTGTGGGGGCGTTGATGTCGCTGGTGTTTCGCATACAATTAGCATATCCAGATGCGGACGTTTCCTGGCTAAGGCCCTTTCTCGGAAAGTGGATTACCTTAGGTGATGGTGGGGTAGGCCGTCTGGATCCGGAATTCTATTATGCCCTGGTCACGATGCATGGGACCATACTGGTGTTCTTCGTACTGACGGCCGGGCTGAGCGGCACTTTCAGCAACCTGTTGATCCCGATGCAAATTGGCGCACGCGATATGGCATCGCCTTTCCTGAATATGCTCTCGTACTGGTTCTTTTTCCTCTCATCGCTGGTGATGATGTACAGTTTGTTTGTCAGCACCGGACCATTTTCAGGTGGGTGGACGGCTTATCCTCCTCTGAGTGCATTGCCGCAGGCGTCATCAGGAAGCGGCGCCGGATTGACTTTGTGGCTTGTTTCACTAGTCCTTTTCGTCGTTTCCATCCTTCTGGGAGGACTCAATTACATCACTACGGTTTTAAATTTGCGCACCAAGGGAATGACGATGTGGCGTCTCCCTCTGACGGTTTGGGCGTTCCTGGTAACTGCTATCATCGCCCTGCTTTCATTTCCCGTTCTGGCTTCGGGATTCTTTTTGCTCATCTTCGACCGGAGTCTGGGTACGAGTTTTTACCTCTCCGACATTTTCATCAATGGACAGGCACTCGATCGCATTGGCGGAAGCCCTATTCTGTTCCAGCACCTGTTCTGGTTTTTAGGACATCCGGAGGTTTACATCATCATCCTGCCCGCTATGGGCATCGTTTCTGAGGTTATGGCGGTTCATGCCCGCAAGCCGATATTCGGATATCGCGCCATGGTGTATTCCATGCTTTCCATCGGGTTCCTTTCATTTATCGTCTGGGCCCACCACATGTTCATGTCAGGTGTGAACCCTTTCTTGTCTAACTTCTTTGTCATCTTTACGCTCATCATTGCAGTGCCTTCAGCCGTCAAGGTGTTTAACTGGCTTACTACCTTGTACGGTGGGAATCTGCGATTGAACACTCAAATGCTGTTTTGCATCGGGTTTGTTTCCATGTTCATTTCCGGAGGTCTGACGGGTATTTTCCTTGGGAATTCCACCATCGATATTCAGCAACACGATACCTATTTTGTCGTCGCCCACTTCCACGTTGTCATGGGGGTTGCGGCTTTCTTTGGGATGTTTGCCGGCGTTTACAACTGGTTCCCTAAATTGTTCGGCCGGTTTATGAACGATACTCTGGGAAAGATCCATTTCTGGCTGACCATTATCGGAGCGTATGCAGTATTTGGCCCCATGCACTACATTGGCCTGGGCGGTGTGCCCCGCCGGTATTACCGGTTTGATAATTTTGACGCCTTCCGCGATTTCGACGACCTCAACCAGTTTATTACCATTGCAGCTATTGTCACATTCTTTGCACAGTTATTATTTGTCGTAAACTTCTTCTGGAGTATTTGGAAAGGAAGGAAACTGACCGAAAAAAACCCCTACGGTTCAAATTCGCTGGAATGGACAACTCCGGTAAATACGATTCATGGTAACTGGCCGGATAAATTGCCGGTCGTCCAGCGCTGGGCTTATGACTATGGAAAGGACGGAAAGGATTTTATTCCCCAACATAAGCCTATGGAAGAAGGGGAGGAGGATAGCAGTCATTGACATCACCCTTACGATTTGCAAATTGAATACGACAAAAACCTCTGCGCTTAGTTATGCCCTCTGGGCTGACCTGGGCTTACTGGTGAAATTTAAGCTCAGCCTGATGGTTGTCATCTCCTCCATGATGACCTATTGGGTGCTGGCACAGGATACATTCTCATGGACCGATTTGGCGTTGCTCAGTTTCGGAGGACTGGCGGTCACATTTGCGGCAAACGCTCTGAATCAGGCGATCGAACGCGATTACGACAAACTGATGAAGCGTACGGCCATGCGTCCGGTTGCAGCCGGGCGAATGCCTTTTTCCACAGCGATTTTGTTCTCAGGGATGTTTTGTTTGTTAGGGACCTCACTCCTGGCCCTGCTTCATCCTGCTGCTGCTTTACTTGGGATGATCTCTTTCGTTATGTACGGGTTTGTGTACACCCCGCTGAAACGCTATTCTCCCATTGCCATTCCCGTAGGTGCCATTCCAGGTGCTTTGCCCGTTCTTATTGGTGGTGTTGCTGCTACCGGTGGATTTACGCCGGCTGTCGTTTGTCTTTTTGCATTGCAATACCTTTGGCAGTTTCCTCATTTTTGGTCAATCGCATGGCTTGGGCATAGTGATTATATGCGTGCCGGATTTCGTTTAATCAATGACGTCGATGGCGAGCCCGACCCAAAATATGGTTTGTATTCGGCTGTGTATGCGCTGCTCAGTGCCGTTCCGCTGATTGCCTGCAAACTGACAATGGCACTGCCGGCAGGGATTTTTGCGATGATGTGCCTTCTGATCCTCGTTTATGCAGCATTTGCGTATCAGCTCTATTTGCATAATAATGCAGCGGCTGCCCGCAGACTCATGTTTGCCTCGTTTTTTTATCTGCCATTGTTGTTCGGACTTTTCATCCTCGGTGCACTCAACAGTTAGCAAATGTTTCGGATTGTCGGCAGCACGGGGAGTTCAAATAACAGCGAAGTAGCATTGCGATTTGCCTTGTGGATTGGTATGGGGGCGATCGTAATGATGTTTGCTGCTTTGACCAGTGCATACATCGTGCGCAAGGCTGCAGGAAATTGGTATGAATTCAAATTGCCCGTACAGTTCTTTTACAGCACGATCGCTATATTGATCTCTTCTTATTTTACAGAGCGCGCCTGCAAGGCTTACAAACGCTCTGATCGAAAGGGTTATTTAGCCTCTGCTTTGGTGGTCATTTTACTTGGAGGCGCATTTATTGTGTCGCAGTTATTGGGTTGGCGCTCGCTTACTTCCTCCGGGGTCACGCTCGACCTGAATGTGAGCGGTTCCTTTTTGTACGCACTTTCAGGCCTGCATCTGGTTCATGTGCTTGGAGGCATGGCTGTGTTTTGTGCAGGATGGCTTGTCGTTTCTGATAGCAGGTTCCGTTTCACGCAGAAAGGGTGGGTGCGGCTGGACCTCGCACGGCAATACTGGCATTTTATCGGATTGCTGTGGATTTATCTGCTTGTATTTTTAATATTGCAATAGTTCATTGGACATGATGACAACTGATCAATCACTACAAAAGCCAGTCAGCAACTGGGATGGTGGAAGGGAACCCTTCAAGGCGAGCTATGGGAAGCTGATGATGTGGTACTTCCTGCTTTCGGATGCATTTACTTTTGCGGGATTCCTGATCTCCTATGGCGCTCTCCGCTTTAGCAGTCCCACCTGGCCGGTCCCCGACTTTGTTTTTTCATCACTGCCGGGAGGTATACACCACAAACCCCTGATCTTCGTGACCTTTATGACCTTTGTGCTCATCGTGAGTAGCGTCACAATGGTCCGTGCGGTTCAGGAAGGACACCGTTATAATAAAAAGGGGGTCGCCTTGTGGATGATGCTTACGATTGTTGGGGGACTCATTTTTTTGGCTTGCCAGGCCTGGGAATGGAGTACTCTCATGGGAAAGGAGCACATGACCATCCACGTCAATCCTTTTGGAACACACATCGAATCCGGAACTTACCTTGATGGTGACGGCCATGATGTTCAGAAGGGGGACCAGTTCGTGGCGGGCAAATCATACCTCATCCATAAACATGGCGATGAATGGGCCCCGCTGCGTTATCAAACCGAAAGCGGGGAGGTCAAACAACAGCAATTTGGACCGAAGGCATTTGGTGCTTTGTTTTATTTCATTACCGGCTTTCACGGATTTCACGTTTTCAGTGGTGTTGTTTTTTTGTCGATCATTCTCGTTAATGTGCTTTCCGGGATTTATGCAAACCGGAAAAATCATTACGAAATGGTTGAAAAAATCGGGCTTTATTGGCATTTTGTCGATCTGGTATGGGTTTTCGTTTTTCTGGTATTTTATCTTCTTTAAACCGGTTACAAATAGTTTAAAATGGCACATCTCAATTACGAAGCGGCTAAGCGAGTAGCATACCGAGGTTTTGTGATTCTCGGCGTTGTTACCATCGTGGAGGTATTCATCGCATTGCTTGGCAAAGGCTATATCGTTGACGGATTTCACCTTTCCCGACCGGTTATGTACCTCTCGATGATCTGTTTGTCGCTATATAAAGCCTACTACATCATTTTTGAGTTTATGCACATGCGCTATGAGTTACCCGGCCTGGTGCGCAGCGTGCTATTCCCTACGATTCTGCTCATTTGGGTAATTATTGCCTTCTTTTACGAGGGGGACACTTGGTTCCATTGGCGGGAGGCCGCCCGTGAAATCCCTGCAGAAATGCAATTGGGCAAACCTTCCGGGAATTCTGGATTGGTTCCGGTACATCCCACCGATTCCACGGAATCTGTGCACGGCGTTCCAGCGGATAGTGCCAAACCGGAAGGCCATGGGGGACCTTCCCATTCGCATTGAGTAACTTAAACACTTTCTAAACTTAAGCTCAGTTTGGTCAGGCTCCGGATAAAGCATACACTCGTTTTCATTGTCATCGTTGGGCTTCCACTAATCGCCTGGTTTTTCCTGAGCAAGGGCACCCAGTTGCGCAAGGAAGCGATGGCTCGCCTTGAGCCGAAAGGGGCTGTCGGACCATTTCAGATGTCCGTTGACAAGGATTCTATTTTCGATGCTGGCATGATGTCGGGCAACCGGTGGGTTGTGGGGATCCTTGGTAGCGATTCTTTAAGGAGACGACAAATGCTGTTTTTTCAGGAGCTCATGAAGCAGGCAGGAGATGAATTTCCTGTTCATATCTTCACCATTGCAGCGATTGCCGCTGGGGAGCGAATTGAAGGAATTTCTGCAGAGATGGGTTTGCCTATATCGCCCGGCTGGGTTCGGGCTTATCTCGCCTCAGTTCACGTTTACCCGTTTGCCCGGGGAGCCTTTGAAGTACCCAATGTCTATGCGGATAAGGATCTATTGATTTTTGTGGATGAAGAGCGCCGGATCCGGAATTATTACTTACTTGAAGATGAGCTGGATCGCAAACAGGCCGTTCGGGATCTTCCGATATTTTACGCACTAAAAAATGTACATGCCCTGGAGTGATCAGGCTATCCGGCGATTCAATGTCGCCGCAGGGATCATCAGCGCGCTTGCGTTGGCAGTCGTGGTCTCTATGAGGCAAATCAGGATTGAGACCTCGGTGGACTTTCGCTTTCTGCCTGTCATTCATTCTTCCCTGAACGCACTCTGCGCCGGGGTACTGCTGGTGGCTGTCTATCAGATAAAAAAGGGAAAAGTGAATACTCACAAACGCCTCATGACACTTGCTTTGGCCATGTCCGCCTGTTTTTTGGTATCTTATGTAGTTTACCATACCACCACTCCTGAGGTCAGGTTTTGCCGTGAAGGCTGGGTAAGAGTTGTGTATCTTACCTTGCTGATTACCCATGTGGTGTTGGCGGCTGTGGTGTTTCCAATGATCCTTTTTACGTACGTGCGCGGACTGACCTTACAGATTGAGGCACATCGTCGTCTGGCGAAATATACTTTTCCAATTTGGTTTTATGTTTGCGTCTCCGGGCCCATTTGTTATTTGCTTTTAAGGCCCTGTATTGACATGACCCCTTAACGGTTTATCATGACAAATCATGCATTGATCAAAATGCTCAGCGTTTCCCTTTTCCTGATGACTGCTTCCGTATTGGTGGCGCAATGCCCCATGTGTCGAATGGCTGCAGAAACCAATTTGCAGGGTGGAGGCACAGCGGGAAAGGGATTAAATGCTGGAATTCTTTATCTACTGGCCATACCTTACTTGCTCGTAGGCGTGCTTGCATTTCTTTGGAAAAGGCGGCAGAACACCATGCGTTAAGTGGTGTTTTTGCGAATAGCCACTTCATTGAGATTCTTACCAGGTGCCATTCAATACAAATTAAAACAGCCGGGCAGCAATGCTGACCGGCTGTTAGGTATCCATGGGATTTGGATCAGAAGGTATACCGGATGGCCATGCCTCCGGATTCTTCCGTAAAGCCATTGCCCCAGCCAATAAACCGGAAAGTTGGAATCCAGTCGGCAGACAGGTTTAACGGAATGTCCTTGAATTTGTAGTCCAGACCGATGTTGCCGCAAACGCCAAGGAAGAAACTTCCCTCGTTGTCGTTGTCGTAGTAGTCCCAATCGCCACCCCAGGCTCCGAGATTCGCGCCAAAGCCCCAATACCAACGCAAGCCTTCTACAGACTTGATGTCGTTGTGCTTTTGGTAAAGCCCGGTCAGGCTGAAATAACTGTAGTCGTAAACACCTGCACCGTAATTGCGGTACAGCAAAATGGCTTCAACGGCAGCATCCTGGTTTAGAAAATGCTTACCAGTCAGGGCATACCCCCAAAAAGCGCGTAGCCCGACAGCCGTTTTGTAGTCCTGGGCTTTGAGCTGAAAACACGTGGCAATGAGCGCCACCAACAAGAGCATTTTAAGTTTCATAGTAAAGTATTTGGGTTATCGCAATGGAACAAAGGTATCTATATTGAGATATTCCGCAATTAAATTGTTTGCCAATTCACCGGATCCTTACCCTGCCCGGTCAAATAGGCATTGGCTTTTTCAAAATGACCGTTGCCGATAAAACCACCCCCGGCAAGAGGGGAGGGGTGAGGGCTCTCCAGGATGAGGTGTTTGGACGGGTCGATCAGTCCTTTCTTGGACCTGGCAAAATTGCCCCACAACATAAAGACGATTCCTGTGTAATGGAGGCCAACTTTGCGGATCACCTCATCGGTAAACTGATGCCAACCGAGGTTTTTATGAGAATTTGGACTTTTATGTACAACCGTCAGGGATGCATTGAGTAAAAGTACACCTTGTGCAGCCCAGGGGCTGAGGTCGCCTTGTTTGGGAATTGGATAGCCATAACTGCGCTGGAGCTCTTTGAAGATATTCACAAGGCTGGGGGGCAGGGAAACTCCTGGTGGTACGGAAAAACAAAGACCCATGGCCTCCCCAGGGCCGTGGTAGGGGTCTTGTCCGAGAATCACCACCTTCAGACGTTTCAGCGGACAGGCATCAAAGGCCCTGAAGATCAGGGGCCCCGGAGGATATATTGCCTTACCCGATGCTTTTTCAGAGCGAAGGGTTTCCACCAGCTCCAAAAAATAGCCTTTACGGAATTCTTCCTCCAACAGCTTTTTCCATCCGGGCTCGATTTTTACCTGAATCATTGTAATTTTGAAAATAGGATCGAACAGCTAATTTAGGGGATTATGAAAAATGGGGTATGTATTCTGGTCAATCTGTCAATGGTTCTGGCTGCCACCGTGGGGGAGTCCGTGGCACAGCCGGTGAAGCATTGGTCAAGACTTTTTGGTGGGAAAAGTGCGGATGTGGCCCTGTCTGCGCTCAAATACAACGACACCGCTTTTGCTTTTGCAGGGCGAAGTTCTTCGGCGGAATTGCCTGGAACGAGGGGCGTCGACGATTTTCTGCTTGGGGTATTTACTTCAGATGGCAAGGCAGAACTTTTAAAAAAGTTTGGAGGTCCTTCGGTTGATGAAGCACGTGCCATAGAAAAACTTCCAAATGGCCTGGTCGTCATGGGGGGATACACCACCGCCAAAGGTGGGGATGTGTCGACTTTTTACGGGCTGACCGATACCTGGCTGGCTGCAGTCAACCCTGCCAATGGCAGTCTGGTCTGGGAAAAGACCCTGGGAGGGACAAACAACGACCAGCTCAATGAACTGTTTTTTCTGGAAACTGGCAGGTTGTTTTTTGCAGGTCATACAAAATCGATCGATCGCGACGTGGCGATGGTTCCTACCCGGGGACTGAACGACATCATGATCGGCTACGTCAACGAGTCTGGCGAACTCAACAAAATTGCAACCTTCGGTGGGACGAAAGACGAAACGGCAAAGAAGATACTCGCAGCCGAAGCCTTCGGTGGCCAAATGCTCGTCTTCGGTGAGTCGAGTTCAGATGACCAGAACTTTGCGGGCCTGAACCGGGGCAAGCGGGATGTTTTTATACTCAAGATTAACAGGAATCTGAACCAGGTGTTGTTAAAAACCATTGGCGGGCCGGGAGATGAAACGTTCGCCGATGCAGTCCGCCTGCCGGGGAACAATTACCTGGTGTTTTGTATCGTCAACACCTCCGGTGGCCAAATCGATTCGCTGAAGGGAGGAAGAGACATATGGGTCGCCAAGATCAATTCACTGGGTGACCTGCTCTGGGGCAAGGTCATCGGAGGCAGCAAGGATGACGTTCCCATTGCCGCCGAGTTGCTTCAGGACGGAAACATCCTGCTGGCGGTCAATTCCATTTCCAACGATAAGGACATCAATATACAGCCCTACGGAGGAGGTACCGATGCCTTGCTCATGAAACTCGACACAAACGCCAATGTGCTTTGGAAGAAGTATTACGGAGGTACCGAAGGAGATGCTCCCAGCGCTCTGGTTTCAGATACGATGGGTAACTTTTACATGGCAGCCTCGACGTTTAGCATCGATTTTGACTTGGATAGCTCGAATAAGTATCCACCGGATGTCTGGATTACGCGATTGTCAGAATGTCGGCCCTATTATGGAGATTATGCACTCGAAGTGTGCTACGGAGATACGGCGATCGTCAATGGGAGATTGTATTATGTTGGCAATGAACGTGGCGTAGACACCCTGATCGGACAGAATTATCTGGGCTGCGACAGCATTGTGCGCAATTCCATTCATTTCATTGAAGCGGCAAGGACCCTGTCATTGGACACTTTGTGCTCCGACAGTTCCAAATTCGTAAATGGGATTTTATTCGATAAGGATCATCTTCTGGATAGCTTTATGCTGGTATCGTCTCGGGGATGCGATAGCATTGCGACGCTTCAGATGACCATGCTCGAGCCCATCGGGTTGCTGGATACCCTGATCATCAAAGATGACGGTACCGGTAAAGGATGCATTGGCGTTCAGTTGACAGGTGGATGCGAGCCGTTTCAATACAAGTGGAGCACCGGGGCCGAAGGAACGTCCACAATCTGTAAATTGTTTTCCGGCTTTTATTCACTGACGGTGACGGATTGTCACGGATGCCCTGCTGAATTCAACTTTTTTGTGGCATCTACCGTGGAGGCCGACAACCCCCTTCCTCCGACGTTCCGAACGGTTCACACAAAGGAAACCCTTGAGCTGTTGTTTGGCAGGGACGGCATGTACGAGGGAGAAGTCGCCGATTTGACGGGACGCCTCATTTTCAGGTATAGCGGCAGAGGGGATAAGTTCGAAGTGGACCTCCGGAGTTTGCCGTCCGGTTTATACCTGCTCCGTTTCCGGCAGGAGGCTGGCGCCTCCGGGCAATTGTTGTTCATGCCCTGAGGAGTTTGGCAAAGGGTACTATCTTTGCAGGCGTCGGAAAACAGCATACCGATGCCCCGACAAATTTTTTCCTGTTCTCCTGAATACCGGGACCACAAATGCTTGCCAAAGGCCATGCTAGTTTGCTCCCGCAAAGGAGGTCCCGTAGCTCAGCTGGATAGAGCAACTGCCTTCTAAGCAGTAGGTCTCAGGTTCGAATCCTGACGGGATCACGATGGATTGAATCCGTCCGGTCTCAATCCGGACGTAAAAACATAGAATGACAATTGAAAGGCCTATATGAAAAGAGTTATTTTGACCAGTTTCTGTTTAGCAATCGCCATTGCCGGGTTTGGTCAGACCCTGTCGAAAGGAAAAATCCGCATGGCCGTAGAAAAAATATATCTGAACGGCGAGGAAGCCCCGGCTCAAATGGCCTCGACGCTTGGAAACATTCAGCTCGAGATCATTTCTGATGGCTTCCGTCAGAAAACGGCCATGTCGATGATGATGATGAATACGGTAACTTTTTTTGACTCCAGAACGGACAGCTTAAAGATGTTCATGGACCTCATGGGCAAAAAATACCTCGTTGAAGACAGCCGTTCAGGCATGCAGAAGGGTGACACCTTGGGCGGAAGCCGCAAACCTGAGGTCAAGATCGTTGAACACCGGGATGATGTAAAGGAAATTCTAGGCTACCCCTGCTATCGAGTGGACGTCGCCATGAAGGCTCCGGTAGATGGAGGTGACGCGAAATCTGAGGCCAACATTGAAATGAAGCTATACGTCACGGATAAGCTGAAGTTCGACGGTTCGTACGTGACCCAGGGTAAAGAAGCCATTCCTCTTAAGGGAACCCCGCTGGAGTACACCATGCGCATGGGGGGCGGCAGTTTCGCAATGGAGATGCTGATGGTTGCAAAGGAGATTGGCTCCGAGGTGCCCGCAGATGCTTTTAATCCACCCTCAGGCAATTATAAAGTATACACCATGCAAGCGTTTCAGGAAGAAATGGGCCAAATGAAACGCTGAATTCCGTTTCCTATAACTCGAGTTGGTATTTGTCCCGGAGCGCCTCACTTCCTTCTCTGGAGATGGAGGACTTGAGCACCTTAATAAACGATTTTGAGTCCAGTTGCAATTCGACGACGAGGTCTTCGATTTTTGTAATGCGCCCAACGATGCCAGCCTGGGTTACGATCTGGTCGCCTTTCTTGATCTCTGTTAAAAACTTGTTCTGGGCCTTTTGCTGCCGAGATTTGGGCAGGATAAAAAATACGTACATGATCGCGAAAAGCACCACGTACAAGATGATCATACTTTGCATAAAGTGAATTTAAGTTGATTGTCAGGCCTTTCAGAGCATCTTTTGGATTCTTCCCCAGTTTGCCCGCAGGTTGCTCACAGGCTGCAAATCTATCTGATTTGAGCGGATTGGACAAGTTGCCTGGGCTGTCAGCCAGCCACGGGCTGCGCAGGTCCCGTCATAACCTTCGAAGGCATGCGCGGCCATTGCTTCCACGACCAGCCGCAGATGCGGCACGGAAGGCTTATTGAATGATCGATCGGTCTGTCAGTTTGTACGTGCGCAATATGCCAAAGCGATTGACCTCCAGGATCTTGCATATCCACCTTGCAGAACTTTCGCCTTAGCATTTTGTTCCTATTCAGAAATGGTCAGGCGTGAATGGAGAGCTGATGTGCCGGGGTGGCCTAAGGATTTTCCAGCAGATTGGAGCGAAAGTCATAAGCCATAACAAATGCGATTACTAAGGGTATTGAGCTTGGTTGGAATGCCTGGATCTGGGAAAACGGCATTTGCAAGGGCAATCTGCGAGCGATGGGGCTTCCCGATGACAGACCTTGATGAGATGGTCGAATCGCATTGCGGGACCTCTTTGGACGAACTGCGTTCTTTGCAAGGCGAAATCCAATTCCGGGCACTTGAGCGATTCTGTCTGCTCACCGCGCTCAGCGGGGAACCGCTCGTTCTCAGCACCGGAGGGGGTACCCCTGCATACTTCGATAACATGAACCACCTGATTGAGGCTTCCGCAGTGATTTACATTGAGCGCTCAGCTGACTGGGTATCCCATCAGCTCACCTTGCGTCCGCGCGCGTTTCTCAACGTGGATCTGCCGCCAGGTGAGCTGACCGCTCAACTCTTCGCTCAACGCCAGTTCCAATACGAGCGGGCACACCTGAAGCTTCATTTGGACTTTCCTGAAAACGAGCGCCTGGACGCTGTTGCTGAATTTTGCAGGAAATTAGCGATCATTGCCGATTGAATTCATTATGGAACAGAAAATACACAACACAATCATCGTCGGATCAGGACCATCCGGGTATACGGCGGCGATCTATTCCGCCCGGGCAAATATGTCTCCTTTGCTGTTTACGGGTGTCGAACCCGGAGGGCAATTGATGATCACCACCGACGTCGAGAATTATCCGGGATATCCGGACGGTGTGCTCGGTCCTCAGATGATGGATGATTTTACGAAGCAGGCACAACGCTTTGGCACGGAAATCAAATATGAAGTTATTGAAAGGGCCGATTTGAGTGGTCCGGTTCATAAACTGTGGACTGAAAGCGGTGAACTGTTTCTGTCGCATACCGTCATTATTTCCACAGGTGCCAGCGCCAAGTGGCTGGGTCTTGAATCTGAGAAGCGCCTGATGAATAAGGGCGTTTCAGCATGCGCGGTATGCGATGGCTTCTTTTTTAAAGGCAAGGTCGTTGCGGTTGTCGGGGGAGGCGACACTGCGGTTGAGGAAGCCACCTACCTTTCAAAGATGTGTCCCGAGGTTCACCTGTTTGTACGCAGGGATGTTTTGCGTGCATCCAAGATCATGCAGGAACGCCTGATGGCGAACGAAGTCATTCGCGTGCATTGGAACACGGAAATTGAAGAGATTGGCGGAGAGCAAGAGGTTACTCACGTCAACGTAATCGACCGCAAGACGGGTAACAGGCAGAGAATTAATTTGAGCGCAGTATTTATTGCCATTGGGCATCAACCCAATTCAGGCCCTTTCCGCCAATGGCTGGATACCGATGAGCAGGGATACATCAAGACCATCCCGGGTTCAACCAAAACCCGCATTGAAGGTGTATTTGCGTGCGGCGATGTTCAGGATCGCATCTACCGGCAAGCCATTACGGCCGCTGGTTCCGGCTGCATGGCCGCATTGGATGCCGAGCGCTTTTTGGTGGAAAGGGGGCTACACTAAGGCGCAGTCTCATTAGATGATCACGGTTCGAAGCATGGCTGCAATTTCATTGCGCTGGATTACGATGTGCTGGAGCGATTTTAATTCTAGTTCCAGTTCTTCTTCACTGTATTGAGCTTCCTTCAATTTCTTTTCAAGCTCTGCAATGAATTTGTTGTATTTTTTTAGTTTAAATCTCAGGATAGCCTGCCGAATATCTTCGAGGGCATTTTCTTCGGGTTCCTTTTGCGTTAGCAAATAGATGCCCATTTTATCACTCCAGTTGCTGCTGTACTCAAATTTACTCATCGTGAACTCGAGTGCCAGGTTGGCTATATCCTGACTTTCGTGGCCGATAAAATATTGCAAGCCCGGCACATTGCCTTCGTTTAACTGTAGCTCGGTTTCTTCAATCACCCTGCGGATGGTAGCGTCTTCAAAAAGGGGAAGGGTATCAATGATGTTGTCAATGATGTATTGGGCAAAGGGTATAATGGGTTCAGTTTCCCGCAATCGGTCGCCAAACAGCATGAGTACCCGGCAGAGATCTTTCTCCTGGAACGCATCCGATGCAGAAGATGCATCTCCCTGCTTCGGAGCCGAATGCCCCCTGGAGGAAAGGTCGGCCAGGGCTTCCTTGTCGCGTTCAAGGGCGTCCTTTTGCATTCTAAAGGAGCGAATCCTGCGGTCCTCCTGAAGAAACCGGTTGCAACTGTCAATGAGACTGGATTCGTCAATCCCGGTTTTGTCCGAAGTTTCCCGGAGGTACACTGCACGTTGTATGGGGTCCGGTATTTTCGAAATCGAGCGCACGATTTCACTGGCAACCTGTGCTTTTTTCAAGGGTTCACCCTGAATGCCTTCCATTTCGACGGTAAGCCGGAACATGATGAAATCGACGGACTGTTCATTGAGGAATTTCCCGAATGCGTCGGTTCCAACTTTTTTGAGGTAGCTGTCTGGGTCTTCGCGATCGGGAATCAGAGCTATTTTAACATTCAAGCCCTCCTGCAGGATCATGTCCATTCCCCGCGTTGCGGCTTTAATGCCTGCTGGATCCCCATCATACAATAGCAATATGTTGGAGGTGATCCGCTTGATGGCGTGGATCTGTTCTTCTGTAAGTGAAGTGCCGGAAGATGCCACTACGTTTTCAAAACCTGCCTGAGATAAGGCGATGACGTCGATGTAGCCCTCTACCAGAATGCAACGGTTCTGTTCGCGGATACTGCGGCGCGCAAGGTGAAGACCATAAAGCGTTTTGCTCTTTTGGTAAACCGATGACTCAGGAGAGTTGATGTATTTGGCGACTTTGGATTCCGGGGTCATGATGCGGCCGGCAAAGGCAATGCACCTGCCTCCAACTGCATGAATCGGGAAGATGACCCGGTCGCGAAAGAAGTCCCGGTCGTGATCGTTTGCCAGGCCAAGCATACCGAGAAATTCCTTCTGAAATCCGGCCTGCTGGCTTTTTTTGTATAAGGCATCCGGCAAGTCCGGAGCAAATCCCAGGTCAAATTTCTTAATGGTGTCGTCGGTAAGTCCGCGGTGTCTGAAATAGGCAAGTCCGATGGTCTGGCCTTCATTTGTATTCCACAGATTGTCGACGTAATGATCGAGCGCAAATTGGTTAAGTATGTACAGGCTCTCCTTGAGCTTGTCTTCTTCCGTTGTTTCCGGTGAGCGTTCGGTTTCTTCAAGGCTAATGTGGTAGCGTTTGGCCAGCGAGCGAATGGCTTCCGGAAAACTGAGTTGCTCAGCTTCCATCACAAACTGAACTGGGGTTCCTCCTTTTCCGCAGCCAAAACATTTGAAGATGTTCTTTTGGGGAGATACGTAAAAGGAAGGGGTCTTTTCTTTGTGAAAGGGGCATAGTCCGATGAGGTTTGCTCCCCTCTGACGAAGGTCGACATATTCGCGTGCCAGTTCATCGATGCGCGCTGTATCGATGACCTGATCGATTGACTTGCGACTGATCATAACTGGATTTTGTACAGGTGATCAGCGAAAGGGAAATATAAATTCAACATTTACCAATCGTTCAATTGCAGGACATCTTTCATGGTGAAAATGCCCTTTTTACCGTGGAGAAATTCGCATGCCATTACCGCGCCGTTCGCGAAGCCATCGCGGGAATGGGCATTATGGCGGATCTCGATTTCATCCGTTTTAGAATGATACCTGACGGCGTGGAATCCGACGACTTCACCTTCGCGCGAAGATAGTACCGGCAATGTTCCGACCTCGCCAGTGATTTCATCTGTCCATTTGTTGTACGAGGGGTGGATCGCCATGATGTCTGCCGCAAGCTGTAGTGCGGTTCCGCTGGGTGCATCCCGTTTGTGAATGTGGTGCGTTTCCCGGATTTCAGCCTGGTAATCCTCATGGGCACTCATGGCCTGCGCAAGTTTCCGGTTCAGGGCAAAAAACAACTGAACGCCAATGCTGAAATTGGACGAATACAACAATGCACCCCCGAGTTGCTCGGTTAATTGCCGTACCTCTTGCCAACGATCGAGCCATCCTGTCGTACCACATACAACCGGAACGCCCTCACGCAAACAGGCTTCCAGGTGACCGGAGACGCCATCTGCTCGGGTAAATTCGATGGCCATATCCGCATCGGCCAGGGCGGCTGGTAGCTGGTCGCGGTTACTACTTGCTATGCGACCGCATATTTCGTGGTTCCTGATAGAGAGCACATGCTCAATGGCACGTCCCATCTTGCCATACCCTATGAGGCAAACTTTCACAAATTATTGATAATTAATATTGTATTAATAAAAAGTCGACTTGCTTGTTCCAAAATTAAGGCTTTCCGGAAAAATATTGGAGCCCCATGTTGGAATTGTACATAAATTTGCTGTCCCCACATGGGAATCATGGCCAAACATTGAATGGATGGGTTGGTTCAAACGGCTCAAGGAAGGCATATCAACTGCGACGAAAGGGAAGAAAGAAACTCCGGATGGCATTTGGTTTAAATGTCCGGAGTGCTCGGAAATGTCAACCACGCGAACCCTTCGCGAGGCATTTTACAAATGTCCCAAATGCAACTACCATACCCGGATTGGGTCGGAGAAATATTTTGAGATCATTTACGATGGCGATTGGGTTCCTCTTTTTGATCATCTCCAGTCAGTGGACTTTCTTCAGTTTAAGGATCTCCAATCTTATGATAAGCGGCTCGAAGACGCCAGACGAAATTCTGGGGTGGGCGACAGCATTTCAGTTGCCGTTGGCAAGGTGAATAAAAGGTCACTGGTCACTGCAGCGATGGATTTTTCTTTTATCGGGGGATCCATGGGTTCAGTTATGGGCGAAAAAATCAGCCGTGCTGTCGACTTTTGCCTTGAACACCGGGTTCCTTTGCTTATCATTTCAAAATCAGGTGGAGCGCGCATGATGGAGTCTGCGTTCTCTTTAATGCAAATGGCCAAAACCTCGGCTAAATTGACGCTTTTGGCAAAAGCCCACATTCCGTTTATTTCTTTTTTAACCGATCCGACAACTGGTGGCGTTACAGCTTCTTTTGCCATGCTGGGAGATGTCAATTTCTCTGAACCAAACGCACTCATTGGATTTGCCGGACCCCGTGTGGTTAAAGAGACCATAAAAAGAGAACTACCGGAAGGATTTCAGCGATCCGAATTTTTGCTCGAAAAGGGATTTCTCGATTTTATTGTGGATCGCAAGGATCTTAAGACAAGGTTATCTGACCTCTTGGAAATTATATCCACGGAACCGGCGGAAAGCTGAGTGTTCTTTTTGTCTGTAGGGCACTTCTAATAACCCCCTTTTGCGCCAACCAGCCCGCACAGGCTCACGCGCTCAATGAATTTAGCTTCACAATCCTTCGTTGCAGCCTGGCATCAAAATGGACTTTTTAGAAGTGTCCTGTAAAATTCGTGATGTCGTGTTTTTGCCGAAATTACATGCATTTGCATGGAATCATTCGCGTTCTTCAAGTAAATGCAATTGAGGTGGGATCCCTTCAAAGCATGCGATCAGTTCGTCGATGAAGTTCTTTCCGATGCGAAAATATTGAGGCAAAAAATTTGCACTCCGTTCCTGTAAGGCGCCTTCCGGAAACAGGTGCTCCCGAATGTTGCGCAAATTTTGGAGGTTGATCTCGTATTGTGACTTGATGAATTTCATCTGTCGCTGTTCGATATGACTTATCATCTTTTCCATCTTATGCAATTCGGCCTGAACGCTCGTTTGGGTAGAAGCATCGAATTTTCCGGAAGCAACACTGATGTCCTCCAGGGCTGAACGCAATTTGGCAAAAGCATTTTCTGAGATGGGCTGCTCATTTGCCCTCTTGTCAATGTAGAGTTGTTCTAATTCGTGTTGCGGCGCAAGAAATTCAGCAGGCGGGAAGCCGGTGCGTGCCATTTTTTGCACGAGCCTTTGGTCTGCATGAAAGGCTGAATTTCTGCGGAAGATTGCCGGAAAGGGGATGCCAAGCTCGCGAAAGGTCCCGGATAGCTGCAGAAAATAATGAATTTCGGCGCCACCTCCCACAAAGGCAACATTGGGAAAGAGGAGTTCCTGATAAATGGGCCGCATCAGGACGTTTGGACTGAACTGCCCTGGTGCAGCATCAACTTCCTCCAGCAACTCAGAAACAGTCCAATCTTGGGAACCATCTGCGAGGGCAAAATGATGTTCAGCAAGCCGGATCAACCGCTTCCTTCCGCTGGGGTGATGATAAAACAGGTTGAGGTCCCTGGGATTCACCTGAGGTTCGTAGCCGAGCGATTGCAGGGTCCCGGTTCCCAGTTTGCTACTGCTGGCGATGATTCCTTCAGAAATCTCGCGACGGAGGATGGGCCGGAGCACTTCCTTGCAGTTGGGGTCATCCGGATTAAAAGGGATCAGGCCGTGTTCGCCAAATAAGTAGTCTGTAAATTTCAAGTAATAAGCTCCATACCGATCGCTCTGTGAGATCAATTCGCGTTGGTCCGAAATGAACCTGGTGGCGGCGGCATCATCCCTGAACAATTCCCCAAGCGAATCCAGTACGGCGAGCAAACCATCCGTTTCAAGTCGCCCAACGGCCGTTCCTTCGTTTTGCTGCCATTCCAGCCTCTTTTTAAAAACATGGAGGTGGTTGATTTCTTCGAAGTCGTGATCCTCGAGGCCACAAAAATAAACGGGTATGAAATGAAGGGAAGGATACTTTGCGTTGAGCTGCCTGCAAAGGGCAATGGTCGTAGCAATCTTGTAAATCCAGTAGCCGGGGCCTCCGAAGAGGCAGGGCTGGTGGGCGCAGATTACCGTGTAAGCATTGGGCCTGGACAGCAACTGGATGTTATGGCGCACCGTTTCAGATGAGCCAATGGCGACGTACTGTCGTGCAAGACATTCGACCAGCTTTGGTCGTTTGGGTGCATCGGCGGCGTCGTTTGCCAGCCGGCGATCCAGTTGATCCAATGGGGTAGAGGCCCCGGTGAGCGAAATAAAACGGTCGGGCATAAGCCAATAATCCAGGTCAAATTGTGAAAAGCCCATTGACCGGTTGGGGACTACCCGGGTTGATTCGATATGCACGGATGCATCCATTGACCCGGGCAAAGGTATTTACTTTTATTTTGTGCCATGGATCGAATGACGCTGGGCTTCGTTACCGGTAAACTCGCGGTTTTGTTGACCTCTGTGGTGGCCGTCATTTCAGTAATCAGCCTCATCATCTACCAGGCTCCTGTAGATCCTGCAAGCCTTCAATTCGGTCAGCGTATGGACCCCGAGGCGCTCGATGCAATGAGGCGCGAAAATTTTTTAGACCAACCCTATTCCATTCAGCTTGCCCGCTACCTCGAAGACCTGAGCCCGATACAGGTATTGAAAAGCTCAGACGGGCGGCTAACACATTATCGATACCGGACGTTATGGGCGGGCCAAGAGCGCTTGTTGATTCTAAAGATGCCCTGGCTGCGGCGTTCCTATACCAATGGAGAACCGGTGGGTGCGATGATCGGCGAGGCGTTGCCGGCCACGCTTTTGCTCGGTGCAGCGGCCTTGCTCATCGCAGGCATCTTTGGCTTGATGCTTGGTATTGTGGCAGCTCTTTTTCGGGATCATTGGCCCGATGTGTTGATCCTCAGTACAACGACCTTGTTTTACAGCGTTCCAGGGTACGTTGCCGCCATCCTGCTGGCTATGGTATTTGGTTACTATCTGCACGATTGGACAGGCTTGCCCCTCCAGGGCCCAGTTTTCGGAATGGATGACTACGGCAACTCCGCCCTGCATTGGAACAAACTGGTGTTGCCTTCCCTGGCCCTGGGACTCAGGCCCGTGGCGATGATTGTACAAATGACCCGCTCTGCCTTGCTGGAGGCCCTTTCTGAGCCCTATTCGCGCACGGCTTCAGCAATGGGAATAACCAGGATGCGGATCTTGTTTGTACATGCATTTCCCAACGCACTCAACCCCATCCTGACGACGTTCAGCGGGTGGATGGCTTCCCTGCTGACAGGAGCATTTTTCGTGGAATACGTATTTAATTTCAGGGGCTTAGGCGACCTGACCATCCAGGCACTCAGTCAGTTTGACGTTCCCGTAGTGCTTGGTTGCTGCGTGGTCACCGTAACCATATTCATTGTGATCAATGCCCTGGCAGATTTGGCTTACCGTTGGGCAGACCCACGGGTCAGAATTTAATGCTGATCGTGCCGAGTAACCGCGAAGCGCGATGGTCAAAGTGGATGCGCTCTCCAAAAAAGCGCACGTGCTCGCCGAAGGCACTGAAATTGCCTTCATGGCGAATGTCAATGCCTATAAATGAGATGTCAAAACCCAGGCCCGCCTGATATCCAAATGTGGCAGCCCTGAATTTATCGTCGTAACCATCAATGTCGAATAATTCGGAAGTGTTGGCCAGGAAAAAATGCCCCACAGGCCCTGCATAGAGTCGCACCAGGCCCGCTTTGACCCCAAATAGCAGCGGAAGATCGAGGTATTGGTATCGCTCGGTTTTTATGGAATCTACTAAACTGGGAACGGAGAAATCGTTGAATTTGTACTCGGCTTTGTTGGAATTGAAAATGAGCTCGGGCTGGAAAAAGAATGCGCCAAAACGCAGACGCACCCCGGCACCAAAATGATAGCCGTACGACGCCTTCTCCAAAGATAAACCGAAGCTATCCCGTTTGTCCTTGTCAATGATCAGAAAATCTTCTGCCTGAACATCTACGCTGTGCAAACCACCTGACACAAAAAAATTGACCTGCCCAATGCAATCAATGGGCAAGACTAGAGATAGCAAGTAAACGAATCGCAGTTTCGACATGAATTCTCTATTTATTAACAAAAATACGCATATTTAACCTGTTGTATTTTATCCATTTTACTTTTTATGATAAAGTTAACGACCTTTGAACATCCGGAATGAAATTGCACGAAGTCTCCTTTATCGGTTCTTTTCCTACATTTGCGGCGATTCCGCCGAGCAAGTTTCCTGAGATTTGTTTCTGGGGAAGGTCGAATGTTGGCAAAAGCAGTCTGGTCAATCTGCTGTGTAACCGAAAAGAACTGGCCAAAGTGTCAGGCAGGCCTGGAAAAACGCGCGCTTTTGTCCAATACCAGGTTGACCATCGCCTGCTTTTTATGGATCTTCCGGGGTATGGATATGCCAGGGTTTCTAAAAAGGAGATTGCCCGGTGGACTGTCGAAACAGAGAAGTACCTGCAGCAGCGAAAAAATATATTTTTGCTTTTTCTGCTTGTTGACGCCTCAATTGAGCCGCAGCAAATTGATCTGGAGAAAATGCGATACCTCGGAGAGATCGAAGTTCCGTTCTACTTAGTGCTCACCAAAACAGACAAATGCAGTATGGGACAACTTACCGGTTACCGGCAAAAACTCAAGGATGAAATGCTTGAGGACTGGAATGCCGTTCCGCCCATGATTGCGGTAAGTGCCACAAAGAATCAGGGACGGGAGGAGATTTTCACTACTTTAGGGTCATTGTTGGGTGATTTTTAACCCTTCGTACCGTCTGAATATGCAAGCGCCATACAATTACCAAAAATATCAGCAACTGGTTCCAAACATGGAGGACTGGCCTGTTTCCCGATTTTTTTCGGCTAAGAGGGCATTCTTGCTGAAGCTCAAGGCAGACGTGATGGAACACTTATCGGCTCTCGGTAAGGAAGACCTTGACCAGGTTGTTGCCCGTACCCTCTATCTCGAAAAACAACGGGTAAAGAACAGCGCCTGGAAAGTTGACCCTCCAAATGAAATGCAGTATTATCGCAAAATCCAGTCGGAATACAATGCAAATCATCTGCTGCCCGATCCTCATCCGGGAAATGTCGATACTGCTTCGCGTTTGGTAAACCGCTTTAGCTCTGAAATCTTTGGCCACTTCAATTCAAAAACGTTTTCGCTGGCAAGAAAGATCAGCGATTTCTTTTTTCACCTGATGCTTTTCCCGTTTTCTGTTCAGTCTCTTTTTGGTTTAAAGCGCATGCGATCGCGGAATCAGGAGGCCATAAAACTCAACGGGTATATCGATGAGGTGAGACGATTGTTTGTGAAACATACGGTCGTTCTGGTGCCAACTCATTCAAGCAATTTGGATTCTATGTTGCTCGGTTATGCACTTGACTTGTCTGCCGGCTTGCCTGCATTTTCATATGGCGCCGGGTTAAACCTATATGATAGTGAGTTTTTTGCATTTTTTATGAACCGCCTGGGTGCATACCGGGTGGACCGCCGCAAGAAAAACAGCATCTACCTTCACACGCTGACTTCCTATTCGAAACTTTCAATTTTGGAGGGGGTCAATACAATATTTTTTCCTGGGGGAACCAGGTCGCGATCTGGAGAAATCGAATCTAAATTAAAGCTTGGCTTATTGGGCTCTTTGATTCAAGCACAAAGAATGCTTGTCGAAAGGGGAGAGGAGCGCAAAATTGTTATTGTTCCGATGGTGATCAATTATGAATCGGTTCTTGAAGCAAGAGCTTTGATTTTTCAGCACCTCGCAAATACCGGTCAGGAGAAATTTACTTCCAGAGGCAAAAGACCTGGACTGATTTCTTATTGGAGATTCATGGGCAGATTTTTAAAACAATCCTCTGGCATTTATTTGAGCTTTGGGAAGCCCATGGATGTGTTCGGAAACTATTTTGACCAAGACGGAAACAGCATGGATGGGAAATTCCATCCTGTAAATCTGCGAGACTATTTTCGCAACAATGGTTCGATTGTTCGGGACGAGCAGCGTGAAATGATCTACACGCGCGAACTCGGTGACAAAATTGCTCAGGCATACAAGCAATGCAATTTTGTCATTCCAGCGCATCTTGTCGCGTATGCGGCTTTTCTTATGTTGGCTCGCGCAAATGCTCATATGGACGTGTATGCACTTGCGCAATTGCCCGAAGAAGAGTACCGTTTTCCTGCGAAAGACTTTTCGGCCATTTGTCTCCAACTCAGGGATTTATTGATTGGTCGTGCAGCACGCGATGAGTTGATCTTTCCACTTGAACTGGAAGGGCCTATTGAACGTGTTATTGAGCTTGGGGTTGCTACATTGGGAAGTTTCCACCTCAGGCGGGTTTTGCTTGTAGTTGGTCAAAGCCACTATGCAAGCGAAGACTTTCCCTGCCTGATTTATTATGCTAACCGCTTACAGTGTTTAGACTTAAAGGATGAACTGGACTGGTCGGTCATTGGTGAAGATTTGTCTTCTAAGCTGCTGAAATTCAGTTTTTAGTATTTATGGGCTTCGTGATTCTTGACCTGGAAGCTACCTGCTGGAAGCCGGATCTGTCCGGACGGGAACAGGAGGTCATTGAAATGGGCGCTTGTATAGTGAGTCCTCTTTGCGAAATCGCTTCGAGGTTTTCGAAGTTGATCAAACCGGAAAAGTTTCCCTTGCTTTCCGCCTACTGCATAAATCTCACGGGTATTTCTCAGGAGGAGATCAACCGCTCAAGAACATTTGATGTTGCCTGGCTTGAATTTTTAGATTGGATCGAACTGCATGTCGATGACGTTACCGGGATCTATTGTTGGGGGAAATTTGATCGCGAAATTTTGCTGGATTCATGTTACAAGTATGGGGTGCCCGCAGATATCCTACATTCTTATACAGACCTAAAACAGACCTATGCGTGCATAAAGGACTTGCCAAAACAGGTTGGACTTGACCGGGCACTTGCAATGGAAGGGATAGCCTTTGAAGGGAATCGTCACCGGGCTTTACCAGATGCCTACAATCTCAGTAAATTGTTCGTCAAATATTTTGATGAATTTCTCAATGGAAGGAGTCGATAATGCTGCCGCTTCACGGATCACTCTAAGCGGTGATTTCTCTGCTGCTGATTGGCGGGGCAGAGGTTATGCGATTGTCGACGTGCGTTCGCCAGCGGAATATGCAAAAGGTCATTTGCCAGGTTCAGCCAATTTGCCCTTGTTTGGCGATGCGGAGCGGGCTGCGATCGGGACTTGTTACAAGCTAAAGGGAAAACAAGCAGCCATCTCAATGGGCTTGGATTTCGTTGGCCCGAGGATGAGCAGTATGGTCAACGATGCGAAACTGTACAATTCACCGTTACTTCTGTATTGTTGGCGAGGTGGAATGCGAAGCGCTTCAGTCGCATGGCTTCTTCATATGGCAGGCATGGAGGTAACTGTGATCAACGGGGGGTATAAGGCCTATCGCACAAGGGTTCTCGAGTATTTTGAACGGTGTACATTGAAATGGCTCGTGCTCGGCGGCAGAACAGGCACTGGTAAAACGGTTCTTTTGAACTTGCTCAGCGATAGGGGAGAGCCGGTAATTGACCTCGAAAGAATCGCCTGCCACAAGGGGTCTGCTTTTGGCTGGATCGGAGAGTCCAAGCAACCCACCAATGAAATGTTTGAAAACCTGCTATTTGAACAAATGCATGAGCTTGTCCAGCATCATACCTATGCATGGATTGAAAATGAGAGCCGATCTGTCGGGAGCAATTTTATTCCACTTCCGTTGTGGGAGCAAATGAAAAGATCTCCGCTTCTCAATATTTCCCGGGATGACGCTTACCGTTTGCAACATCTGCTAAGATGCTACGACCATAAAGATGCTGACGCTTTGGTAGTCTCTTTTGAGAAAATAGCGAAAAGACTTGGGTTGGAGTCTGCAGCAAAGGCCATCGACTTTGTCAGGCAAGGAAAACTTGAAGCTGCGGCAAAAATTGCTTTAGACTACTATGATAAATGCTACGACTACAATCTTGACAACAATGTGAGTCCGGAAATTGTCAATATGGATTTTATGGGATGCTCAGATGACGAAGTTGTCAATGGGCTCATCGAATTTAGACTAAACTGGTATGGGCAAGGAGATAAATGAAGGAATCCGTTTAACGGCATACAGCCACGGTTCCGGATGTGGGTGTAAACTTTCGCCTGGGGTGCTCGATTCCATTTTGAAGCGGAATACCCGGTCAGATGCTCAGGGTTTTCCTGGTTTACTGGTAGGGTACGATCAATGCGATGATGCCGCGGTATTTGACCTGGGTGACGGCACGGGATTGGTAAGCACTACCGATTTCTTTATGCCAGTCGTCGATGAAGCTTATGATTTTGGACGCATTGCTTCTGCAAACGCTCTGAGCGATGTATATGCTATGGGTGGCAGGCCGTTGATGGCGTTGGGGATACTTGGTTGGCCGATCGACAAGTTACCGGTCCACTGTGCTGCGGAAGTGATCGAGGGCGCCCGTGCGGTATGTCGTGAGGCTGGCATTCCTCTGGCAGGGGGGCATTCAATCGATTGCCCTGAACCGCTGTTTGGTTTGGCAGTCAGTGGCAGGGTTTGCCTGCAACATTTGAAAACGAATGCCTCAGCTAGACCAGGAGATGTTTTGTTCCTGACCAAGGGTCTTGGAATTGGCATTTTGACCACTGCTGGGAAAAAGGGCATTTTATTGCCAGAACATGCAGCCCTGGCCAGGGCCAGTATGCTCAGGCGGAACGACATTGGGGTTACACTTGGCAAGCTTTCTTGTGTCCACGCCATGACGGATATCACCGGATTTGGTTTGTGCGGGCACCTTTTGGAATTGTGCTCCGCCTCCGCCTGCAATGCCAAAGTATATTATGATAACTTGCCGCTTGTCGACCAGGCGGTTTTTGAATACATCGGTAGAGGAGCGGTTCCCGGGGGAACTGGCAGAAATTGGGCGAGTTACGGACAACGCATTTTACTTGAGAACCCTGCCATGCGGGATCTCGTTGCCGATCCCCAAACCAGCGGTGGTTTGCTCATTGCCGTTGATCCTGTTGCTGCCGGAGAACTTGCCAATCGATTGATGAATGAAGGGCTGTACCACACGCCGGTTGGTGTACTTGAAGCGGTGCCTGCTGACGGCGAAAGTTCTGTTTGCGTATGCTAAAGGGACTTGCCCGCACAGAGCACTTACTCCGGGAAGGGTATTGGAGCACTTAGGGTATTACCTCAAAGCAGATGTTAACATAATATAAATTATGGGAAAAATGAAGAGCCTGGATGCTGGAGCTTTCGTCGTATATTTGTATAATGGCACTAATGGATTGGCTAAAATCTATTTTTTCACGGAAACCTGCAAAACCTGACCGTGTAATTGAAAATGCGGAAAATCCTGACTTATGGATTCGGATTAAGCGAGCTGGGGGCAAAGACGACCAGGAGGTCGATGGTGTGAATGTTGATGTGTTCGAGCACCGTAGTTCCGAAAATGACGGGAAATCTGACGTAGCCGAACGGCCATTTGGAGAGCGCGCCGCCGATTTTGTAGAGGGTACGGTGGATGAAGTGAAGGAGCAAGGGACCAGGCTATGGAATGAGCTCTCTGAGCAGGCCAGGCAAGTGGATGAGGCGACGAAGCCCCTGCGCGATAAACTGGTGCAAAAGGCCGAAGAGGTCGCAGATCGCGTGGATGACTTTATCGACAAGACCCTGGAAAAGGCAAAGGATCTTGAGCGCAAAGAGGCAGAACAAAACCCAGATAAGGACGGGGACGGGATTGCCGACACCCCACCCGATTTTGTCGAGAATATGGGCGATAAACATGGCGATTTTTTCGAAAAGGCGGAGAAGTGGTTGGATCAACAGGAAGGCAGTCGTGGCAATTCCGGGTTGTCTCCGGACCCCGGATCAACCAATGGAAAGAAAATACATCCGCTTGAATTGCCTAAGGATCCGGCAGAGGACTCTCCGGATTAGCAAGTTTTTCCTTTTGACAAAAAATTGAAATTTAAATTATTATCAATATGGCCATCACTGATTTTTTTAAACGACTCTTTGGTAAGACAAAGGCAAGGACAGAAGAGTTCCTGGACAAGGCAGAGGACATCGCCGAGAAGAAGTGGGAGCAACTGGAAGATAAAGGCGAAGCACTGGCTGAAAAGACGAAGGATTGGGCTGAAGAAAAGGCTGAATCTTTGAAACACAAGGCCAGTGAGACCGTCGAACGGATCAAATCTTCGGAGACCTATCAAAAGGCCGAAGATGCTTTAGATCAAACCGTCGATGCAGCCCGGGATCTAGGCCATGGGGTGGTTGAGAATTTTCAGGAATTCGGCCATAAAGTGGCAGATGCCATTTCAGATCTGCGAAGCGATAAGGAACCCAAAGCAGATGCAAAGGACCTGGCTTCGTCGGAAACGGCCCCTTCGGGTGATGCGGAGAAAAGTGGAGAAACTGCATCCTCAGCCGACGCCACCGGCAACGATTCCGGGGCAAGCGGTCCTCCAACGGCTTAATAGTGGATGAATAGCCTCCGACTCTTTTTCGTGATGGCGCTGCTCGTCATTTCCGCGGTTTATGTTTTGTCGTGCGCGGGAAATTCTGGAAATGCGAAAAGCTCATCAGATGAATTTTACGTCGATAAGGACTGGATTGAAGTGCATTTTCACCGCTCCATGCCTACTGAAAAACTCGTTGAGCTCCGGGAGCGGTTGAGCCAGTATGGCGTTCAGTTGAAGTATCTGGCCATACAGCGCGATACGCTCAAAAATATTACCAGGTTCCAGATTGAAGTACATGATGGAAGGGGAAGCATTGCCCGTTCGACCACCGAGTTTTTAGATGAGATCCCATACGGCATCCGGGTGAAAAGGGATGACCAGACGAGTGCAGAGTTTAAGGTTGGACCACTTTATAAGCGGCGGGGCGAATAGAGCCGGACCAATTTACAAGGACGCTAATGGGACGGGCAATTGTTGCTTTCATACCTCAGAGCAGCTTCTCCAGGTTTGCAGGGCTGTAATTGAGGGATTTAAGCACCTTGCGGTCTTCCTGTCGATATACCAGAAAAAGGTGCTGCTTGGCGACAATTTCAGAGGTGACGTTCCTTTCGCGAAGGTACTTTTCCTGAGTTGCCTTGGCTTCCTCAAGGGACTTACAGGCCTTGCTCATGTTGGATCGTTGCACTTCCTCGAAGAGTTCTCCAAAACGGGACCCAAGTCCGAATTCGTGAATGGCTCCAGACAAAACGTATTGAAGGTCGCAAAAGGCATCAACCACTGCAACGAGATCCCGCTGCTCAATGGCTTCGCGCAGTTCGCGCAATTCCTCTTCGAGCAGGGAGAGACGCAGCCGGCAGCGCGAATCGTCGGGTATCTGTGGGGTATCCAGTACGGGTAGATCGAAAAGCTGGTGAAACGCCCCTACCCCATTCAGCGCTTTGGCTTCTTCAAATGTAGCCTTGCTGTTCGGCTGATCCTTTTCTTCGTTTGGTTTTATCATTGACATCGATTGGTAGGTTCATTATTCCCCGCCAAGTGCTTCGAGTTTGGCTTTGTACGCATTTGACTTGTCAAACTCCGACTTTTTTGCATAAATTTCTTTGAGGGCTATCAGGGTGTTTTTGTCTTTTGGCTCGAGATTTTCCGCCTTTTCAAAATAAGGCAGAGCCTTGTCGAAATATACACCCATCTCTGCCTTCAGTTCGTTGTATTTTTTAGTACCCTCTTTGGTATAGTTTGAACTGAGTTTATTGGCTTCTTTTGAAATCAAAGCTGCGCGGTTGTAGTAAAGAGCTCCGAGACTGTACTGGGTATTGAAATCCTTGTCGTTGATCCCTATGGCTTGTAGATAGTGTTTCTCTGCGTTTGCGTAATGTTCGTAGCCGAGGTCCATTTGTCCAGTCTCCCAAGCGGACTGGCAGAGGTTGTCGTAAACGTTGCCCAAGGTCGTATAGACTGAAACGTTGTTGGGCTCTTTTTCTATGGCCAATTTCAGTTTGTCGACGAGCACATTCAACTTGCCCTGTTTGAGGAAGTGGTTGATTTCGGTAAAAAGCAGTGAAGTTTCATTGGGGAATCGCTCGCGGCCCTCATTGAGCACTCCCTCAGCCTTTGCCGAATCCGTCAGCGCATAGTACTGGTATAAGCCTTCGTACACAAAAGCTTCGTTGTATTTTGCTGCGCGGAGTTCTTCAAGATATGGAGCCGCTTCGGCTGGCATCTTGGCATTGACAGCACAGGCCGCTGCAAGGTATTTCTGCTTCTGGCGATCTTCCTCATTGGGGAAGATGCTTTTGATGCCGCCCTCTGTGATCATTTCATCAGCCTTTACCACGGCCGCAAACTGCTTATAAGCCGAAGCAAAATCTCCTGCTTCATAGGCATTCAAACCGTAATTATTGAGTGATTTCGAAGCTTCGGCCATAGCGTTGAGCGCTTCTTTGGTTTCGTGTGATTTTGTGGAGAATTGCTTTGCCTTGAGGAGTGCTTCAAATGCGGTAATGGCCGCCTCCGGATATTTTACGGGGTATCGCTTGCTAAATTGCTGGGCGATGAGCATGGAATCGCCTTCAAGCGCACAAATGGCATTGTAAACCCTTCCCAGAACACTCCACGTCCTGAATTGGCTTGAAATGCTTTCATCGGAACTGGCTTGATCGATCAACGACTTAGCTTCCCAAAGGCGATCGACGTTACCCGTTGGGTCGATGTAGTAACTGGCTAATTTGCTGTCGGCTTTTTTGACCATTTTCGCCGCTTCCTGCCCGAAGGCATTTGCCGCAATGAACATGGAGAGAAAGGCAATGATGGTTTTCATGGCTGGAATTTTGTCATATAAACTGAGTGTGGCTGGCATTAATTCTCAAATCAAAGCTCAATTTAGTTAAGGGAAAGCTAAAGTTATTCATCGTCGTCGGCCTCTTCAGGCGACGGAGAAAAAGGTGTTGAGGCCAGGGAATCGGCAGAATCATCCTCTTCCCGGTCAATTACGGTCACGTCGGCAATTTCGTCACCTTCATCGAGGCGAATCAGACGAACTCCCTGGGTTGCGCGTCCCATGGTGCGCAATTCTCCCACTTCCATGCGAATCATGACGCCCTGGGTAGTTGTGATCATGAGGTCCTGACTGTCGTTTACATTTTTGATGGCTACCAGCTCCCCGGTTTTTTCCGTGAGCTTCAGGGTGCGAACGCCCTTGCCACCCCGGTTGGTGACGCTGTAATCTTCGAGTGCGGTGCGCTTGCCGTTGCCCTTTTCGGAAACGACCAGGATGGTCGTGGCAGTATCCTCCGGATCAACGCAGACCATTCCAACGACCCAGTCCCCTTCCGCATCCAGGCGAATGGCGCGCACACCGGCTGCATTGCGCCCCATGGCCCTGACCTTAGACTCAGAAAAGCGGATCGCCCTCCCCTTTCTGTTTGCAATGACGACTTCATTGCGGCCATTGGTAAGCTTTGCTTCGACGAGCTGGTCGCCATCGTGGATGTTGATGGCTATGATCCCATTGGCCCTCGGCCGGCTGAAATCTCTCAGACTGCTCTTTTTGATGATGCCATTTTTAGTGCACAGCAAAATAGAATGGGAATCGAGGAAAGCCTGGTCTTCCAGATCTTCCACGTTGATGTAGGCCCTTACCCGGTCTTCTTGCGGAAGATTCAGCAGGTTCAGAATAGAGCGGCCGGTGCTGACCTTACTCGTCTCGGGGATTTCATAAACCCGCAGCCAGTAACACTTGCCCAATTCTGTGAAAAGCAGCAGGTAATTGTGGTTGCTGGCAACAAACATGTGTTCTATGAAATCTTCCTCCCGTGTCTTACTTCCGGTAGATCCTCGGCCACCTCGGCTCTGGGTACGGTATTCGCTGACCTTGGTGCGCTTGATGTAACCGAGATGGGTTATGGTGACCACGACCTGGTCGTTTGCGATCATGTCTTCGATGTTGATGTCCCCATCGACCTGAGTGATCTCGGTTTTCCGGTCGTCGCCGAATTTGTCTTTTACGTTGGTGAGCTCCCGGCGGATGATGTCTCTTTGCAGCGATTCGTCAGCAAGGATTCTTTCCAGCCGCTCGATTTCTGCAAGCAGTTGTTGGTATTCCTCCTTGATTTTGTCTCGTTCCAGTCCGGTCAGACGCTGAAGACGCATGTCGAGAATGGCCTTGGCCTGTATTTCGGAGAGCTGGAATTGGGTCATCAATCCAGTTTTGGCTTCATCCACGGTAGCGGAGGCCCGAATCAGGGCAATCACTTCGTCGAGGTGGTCCAAGGCGATGAGCAAACCTTCGAGGATGTGGGCGCGCTCCCGTGCATTTTTCAACTCGAATTGTGTACGGCGCACGATGACTTTAAGTCGGAACGCAATGAATTCGGAGAGGAGGGCGCGAAGGCCAAGGCTCATCGGCCGGCCATTCACCAGGGCAATGTTGTTGATGCCGATGCTCGTTTGAAGCGACGTGTATTTGTATAGATTGCTCAGCACGACACTTGAAATGGCGTCCCTTTTTAGTTCGATGATGACCCGGATGCCGTCGCGGTCCGATTCGTCGCGGATGTCGCTTATGCCAGCAATCCTTTCTTCGTTTACGAGGTCAGCCATTTTTTGGATCATCATGGCCTTATTGACCTGATAGGGCACCTCAGAGATGAGGATAACTTCCCGGTTGTCGATGACCTGGATTTCTGCTTTGCCGCGTAAAAGAATCTTGCCTTTGCCGTTTTCATAGGCTTCGCGAATGCCGCTGACCCCATAGATCGTTCCTCCGGTTGGAAAGTCCGGCCCCGGCAGGTGGGTCATGAGCTCGTCAAGATCGATCGCAGGATTGTCCAACATGGCGATCGCAGCATTACAGACCTCTGAGAGGTTGTGGGGAAGCATGTTGGTAGCCATGCCTACGGCGATGCCGGAAGAACCGTTGATCAGCAGGTTTGGGATCTTGGCGGGCAGGACCGAGGGTTCCTCCAGGCTGTCGTCGAAATTCAGCCTCCAGTCTACTGTATCCTTATCGATGTCATCCAGCAATTCTTCTGAAATTCTGGAGAGCCTAGCTTCGGTGTAACGCATGGCTGCCGGGCTGTCTCCGTCCATCGATCCAAAATTGCCCTGGCCGTCTACCAGCGGGTAGCGCATGGACCAGTCCTGAGCCATGCGGACCATGGCATCATAAACGGAGCCGTCACCGTGCGGATGGTACTTTCCAAGGACTTCCCCGACAATCCGTGCCGATTTTTTATAGGGTTTGTTGTAAGGCAACCCGAGTTCGTGCATCCCATACATCACCCTGCGATGTACCGGTTTGAGTCCGTCCCGGACGTCCGGAAGGGCCCGAGCTACGATTACGGACATCGAATAGTCGATGTACGAATTTCGCAGCAACTCCTCGATGTTTACCGGGATGATTTTATCATTTTCCTGCATTGATTCCAAATGTGGGTTTATGAGGCCGCAAAGTTACAAAACCCCTTGCTTTTTATAGGCCAAAATTGTGAATAAAATCAATTTAAATATTAGATATTCAATCATTTACAAATAACAGTTCGCTGGAATTGGCCTGTGGAGCGACTCCTTGGCCTGGCCTTTCTAACTTTGCACAAATAAAGCCACTGACGCAAGTCAAACCATACAGCCCTTCCGGATCTAAAAAGGATCAGGTCACCCGGATGTTCGATCGCATTTCGGGTAGCTATGACTTCCTGAACAGTATGCTTTCCCTAGGTATCGACCGGTATTGGAGGTCTCGTCTGGTCAGGGGGCTGCCCTTTGAACGGGAAAGTGACCTGAATTTTTTGGACGTCGCCGCAGGGACTGGGGCCTTGTCGATCGCAGCCGCTAAATGTTACCCCAATGCCCGGATCTTCGCCGTTGACCTGTCTAAGGGTATGCTTCTGAAAGCGGAAGCCATCTTCAAAAAAAGAAATCTTGACAGCCGGATCTCCACCTGTTTGGGAGATGCCGAGGCCCTCCCCTTTACCGACGAGCATTTTGATGCAGTTTTCATCGCTTTTGGCGTCAGGAATTTTGAACATCTATCTCTTGGCTTGTCTGAAATGAGGCGTGTGCTGAAACCCGGGGGCGCAATTCACATTTTGGAGTTTTCGCGTCCGACCAAATTCCCTTTTAAACAGTTGTTCGCTTTTTATTTTCGCTATGTGTTGCCGCGGATTGGAAACTGGTGGTCCCGCGACCCGAGGGCTTATGCCTACCTGTTCGAATCTGTACAACATTTTCCTGATTATCAGCGTTTCACACAGATCATGGCAGAAGCTGGCCTGAAGAACTGTCAATTCAATCCCCTGACTTTCGGAATATGCACCATTTACTGCGGTACCAAATAAGTCTCATCCTGCTGGGAATGCTGTGCCTTGCTACCGCATGGGGCCAGGAAAGAACGGGAAGCTACCATTACAACTCGTTTAAAAACAAAAAGCATTATTTCGGTCTTACCCTGGGTTACAACTCAAGCGGATTTAAGATCGAACACTCGCGCAGATTCATCAACAATGAATTGTACCGTTGGAATGAAGGGGTGAGCAACCCTGGGTTGACATTGAGTATGATCACCAATTTCAAGCTCGGAGACCATTTTGATTTCAGGGTGCTGCCTTCCATCGCTTTGTCCTACAGAACCCTGTCTTATCAGGAACTCAACAGCACGGTGGAACGCAAAGAACGCATTGAGTCAGTTTTCGGGGAACTTCCGCTCCTGCTCCGGTTTACCAGTATGCCATACCGGGACAAGCGCGTTTTCTTTCTGGCGGGAGTAAAGTATTCTTATGATTTTTCATCCAACAGCAGATCCGACAAGAACTTTTTTAAGATCATACGCATCTCTCCTCACGATTTTCAGTTTGAAGTGGGTGCCGGAATACAACTTTACCTGCGTTATTTCATTTTTTCGCCGGAAATCAAATTTTCACATGGCTTAAACAATGTGTTGATCTACGATGCCACGCTCCCCGAATCGACGATCATCGAGAAATTGTTTTCGAAAAGCTTCACGATTTCATTTCATTTTGAGGGATGAGCCAGGATTCGCGCTCCAGAATGCAATCGGAATAAAACCGGCAAACCAGTTCGCCAAGCAAGTCTTCTTTTTCCAACATGGCTGGAAGCACGGTGGTGAGATCAGCTGGAAAAGACAGTTTGGCATTTGTGCGCTTCAGGGCCTTTTCAATTCCCATCAGGGAAGTGTAAACGTCCAGCCACCGGTGGCTGACCATTTCGCTGACCAGGCCGGCGACCCTCTGCGGCAGGATATCCGCACCTTCGGAAAGTTGTTGGTAACACCACTCGGAAAATTCCCCATAAGACTTGGTGAAAAACCGGTCCCAGTTGTTGAATAAAAGGTAGTCTGCTATGATGTCGCTGGCAACAGGTGCATACTTTCCCACACTGGGGTGAAAGTGCCGGTTTAGTTCATGGATAGACGGATGCTGGCTGGAAAAATGGTCAATTGCCCGGTGAAACCGAGCTCCCTGTGCCGCGGCTGCAGACAAAGTGCGCTTCTCCTGTGCGTTGCATAGGTCGAATGCAAAATTACCGGGAACGAGCGTTTTATGTTCCGGATAGTTCAAGGCGAGATGAACGAGGTAGTTCACAGGTTACAGCCGCGCGTGAAGCGCCTTATCAAAGTGTCTAATTTTTCTATTTTTGCGCTCTAAAAAAATCCGCCATGGGATTACAATGTGGGATCGTCGGATTGCCTAACGTAGGAAAGTCGACTTTGTTCAACGCTTTGACTTCGGCAGGTGCACTGGCAGCAAATTATCCTTTCGCGACCAAGGATCCCAATATTGGGGTGATTACGGTGCAGGATCCCCGTCTCAACCAGCTTGCGAGCCTGGTGAATCCACAACGCACGGTGCCCACGACGGTTGATATTGTCGATATTGCCGGCCTGATCCGTGGTGCTTCCAAGGGAGAAGGTTTGGGAAATCAGTTTCTTGCCAACATTAGGGAAGTAGATGCCATCCTGCACGTGGTCAGGGCGTTCGACAACGACAACGTCGTGCACGTCGATGGCAAAGTGGACCCGGTCCGCGATAAGGAAATTGTCGATACAGAACTCATTCTCAAAGACCTGGAAACCCTTGAACGGCGAATGGACAGGCTCCGCAAACAGTCCAAGAGCGGAGATAAGGAAATCGTGCGCGAATTATCTGTTTTGGAGTCCATTTATAAGCATCTCGAAGTGGGCAAACCGGCAAGGTCATATTCCGGTGAAGGAGGAGAAACGGCCATTGCCAACGCCCAACTGCTTACTGGGAAGCCCGTTCTTTACATATGCAACGTCGATGAGGCCTCCATCCATACCGGAAACGCTCATACAGCAGCTTTTCAGGCTGCAATCCATGAAGAAAAAGGCAAAATGCTACTGATCTGTGCAGGCATTGAGGCTGAGATCTCAGAGTTGCCTGAAAGTGAGCGCAGCGCATTTTTTGAGGCCATGGGTCTTGACGAGCCAGGCACTCATAAAATCACCCGTGCGGCATACGACCTTCTGCAGTTGATCACCTACTTCACAGCCGGCGAGAAAGAAGTTAGGGCCTGGACCGTTTTGCGTGGAGCGAAGGCGCCACAGGCAGCTGGTGTGATCCACTCGGATTTTGAAAAGGGATTTATCCGGGCAGAAGTGATCAGTTACGATGACTTTGTTCAATTCGGGTCCGAAGCCGCCGCTAGGGCAGCAGGTAAATTATCAACCGAGGGCAAGGATTATATCGTGCAAGACGGCGACGTCATGCATTTTCTCTTCAACGTTTGATGGTTTTTGCTGCTATGCTGCATTTCCTGCTTTGCGCAAAAGATAGATCTGGCTGCTGTATTTGGGCGTTGGATTGAATGAGGCCATGATGTTGCTAATGAGTCCGTGCAGGAAGCCACGCAGTACGGGGAATGACCTTTTGCGATTCCTTTCGCTAAGCATCGATACATAAAACGAATCGAAATGCATGGGTAGGGTCTGAAATAGTTCGAAATGCGTTTCCTTCATCAGTTTTTCAAATACTTCAGGTGTAAAATGAAACAGGTGTCTAGGAACATCGTAGCCAGCCCAGTCTCTTCCGTAATAAGTGGCATCATGGGATGCCGGATTGGGCAAGGCAACAATTGCAATGCCATCGTCTTTTAATAACTGGTGGACCTGATCCATTCTTTTTCGGGGTTCTGTTACATGCTCCAGAACATGCCACATCGAAATGATGTCGAAGGATTTGGGGTCGAATGTTTCCAGTGATTCTTCTCCCGTCACATCAATTCCGAATTGTACCATGGATGCTTCGCGGGTCCTGGAATCGGGCTCTACTCCTTTAACCACAAAGCCGTATTGTTGGCACGCACCCAGGAAGTACCCTGCTCCACAGCCTATGTCGAGCAGACACCCCGTTCTTTTGTGTTTTTTGAGAAGTCTGATTTTGCTGCGGAGGGTAAAGGTTCTTACGAGTTTGTACAGCTTGTTAATAATCCCTTTTGAAGTATTGCTATGAGAAATGTATTGTTCAGATGCGTAGTATGCGGAGAGTGCGTTGTTTTCGGGACGGGGATTGGTCACGATGAGTTTACATTGACTACATTGTTCAAGTGTAAATGCATGTCCGCTATGGGTGTGGTCCGTGCACTCAAAAAGTTTTACAAAGCGTTCCCCATTGCATACGGGGCAATTTCTTAAAGTAAACATAAGGGGATATAATTTTTGAATGCAAAAATAGAACGCCTGGCCCTTCGGTAAGCTGGTTGTCGAGGATGTATTTCCGTCACTCTGCCCTACTTCAATAGGGTGATGTTGCCGACTTTAACGTGCTGATCCTGTTCTAGGCAACTGAATTTGAGCAAGTAGCCAAAGACATCCGGAGACAGCTTCTTGTTTTTGTAGGTTCCGTCCCAGCAAACGGCAGGATCTTTTGTCGCAAAAACCTGTTCGCCCCAACGAGAGTGAATGATCAATTCTACCCTGGCAAGCGTGCCGGCACGGGTGCGTATGCACAGTTCGTCATTTTTCGAATCCCCATTGGGGGAAAAGGCATTGGGCAGGAAGACCGCCTCCGGGCAAGTTTGAACGGTCACTTGGACTCCGGCCGTTGCGGTACATCCATTTTCATCGGTAACGGTTACTGTATAGCGCGTTGTTTTTAAAGGGCGCGCAATGGGGTTATATATGGTGTCATTGCTCAGGCTTCCATCCTTCGGCCCCCAGTCATAGCGCCATCCGGGTCTGTACGTTGCAGTGAGTTGGGTTTCCTGCCCTGCTACGACTAGGTCAGGGTCAACTGCAACCAACAATTCTGATGAAGGGTCAGTTATTCCTACGGTGTGATGAAACGTCCAGGAGCATCCCGCCGCATTCAAAATCGTTACAGAGAAGCGGGTTTCTTCGGAAATGACGGCGAGTATGGTGCTATCGTGCGGATCGCCAAGAATGATGGTGCCGGATTGCCATTCATAGGTGTATTTTCCATCCGGATCTAGGTGAACAGCAAGCTTTACGGTGTCGCCCAGGCACACGACGTCTGGGCCTATGATCCTACCATTAAGATGGTAGAGCTCAATGTGCATGGTATCAGCCGATGAACATCCGTAAGCATCGTACACTTTTAAGATATAATCTCCTGAGGTATCGACCTCAGTATTGAGTACCGGACCATCCGCAAGAAGTTTGCCTTCCAGGTTACACCAACTGTACTTGACATCGGGAGGTTCTGCATTTCCCGTAAGCTGCAAACTGCCTTTGGCACACAAAATGGTATCCCTGCCTGCGTTGGCAAAAAGCGTTGGAGCAACCAGTACATAGATACTGTCTATTCTGGAACAGGAGTCGGGATAATCGGGATCTCGTACGGTTACATAATACCATCCGCTGGAATCCGTGTAACAAAGCGGGTTGTGAGCGTGGACATCGCTGAGCCCTTCAGGAGGGCTCCAGATATAACGAAGCCTCGGATTGCCTCCAGGGTTAATAGCAGTAGTGTCTCCCGGACAAAGGAAGAGACTGTCGGGCAATTCTATGCTCAAATCGACGACGGTGACTTCCTGTTCTGCAAACTGCTGACAGATCGTGTCGGATTTCAACCGGATCGTATATTTTCCGGTTTTAGGATACAGGTATTTACCAGATTGGTTAGTCGAATTTCCTGCACCGTCGCCAAAATCCCAAAGAATTCTGCCTATGGCATTCGTCCTGTACCCTACTTCAAGTGAGCCGCAGTCGTTGGAAACAAAAATTTCTGGAACAGGGTGGTCAAGGACTGCCAGTTTTATGCTGTCAGAGATGGAGCAATTGTTTTCGTCCCAGGCGGTGAAGACCAGCCAATAGATACCGGCTTGAGTTGGATAGGCCCAAACTTCATTTTGGGTCTTATCTCCGGGGATGAAGATATGGTCATTCCATTTGACCCGGAATGAATCGCCTGGGGGAGCGGATTCCAGGGTGATTTTGACGCTATCGCCCGTGCACAGTGAATATTCCTTCTGAAATTTCAGTTTAAAATTCCGGTATTTGACCAGGATGGAAGCCGTGTCTTGACATTGGGTGCTGTCACCGGCCAACACAAAAAAACGTGTATTTGCATTGATTTGAGTGGAATAGACGGAATCTGTCGACAGTACATTATGAAAAGCAGGGTCTAGTGACCATTTAAACGCTTTTGTAGAATCCGACGATGCGCTGAGGTTGACCTTGCCATCACAGCTCACGCTGTCTGCCGTCAACATAAGATTCACTTGATTTCGTACGACCACGAGGAATGCGGCTTCAAGGCTGCAAGGGCCTTCACTGACGGTAACGCGGTAAGTTGTCGTTTTCGTTGGCCGCGCCAGGGGATTTGAAGGGTCACTCAGCACAAGGCCTTCCGTTGGCTGCCAGTTGTAGCTTAAACCGGGTTTTGACGATTTTACCAGGCGTACGGAATCGCCGAGGCAGAGATCATACTCATTGCCGTTAAATTCGATGTCGATCAGCGGGAGTTCTATAGAGCTTTGCATACTGTCTTCACAACCGAATTCGTCTCCAATCCTTAAGTGTACTTCATATTTCCCCGGATCTGTAATCAATAGTAACGTGTCACGACCTGTGAATTGAATGGTTCCATGTGGACCAGAGATGGTCCACATGCGATCCAATATTGAATAACGCGATGTGGAAACATCTTCCAGTTTAAGTGTAGCCGTAGAGTCACAGGATGCTTCGAGTTTAAAATTTGCATGGAGTTGTGGATCAATGACGGTAACTTCTAAAAATGCAGTATCTGTGCACGTAAGGTCCTTTGCGATGAGGGCAACCTGATACGTGCCTGGCTTGGAATAGGTAAACGTTGGATCGCTCATTTGGGATTTGAGAGACCGGTCGTTGATCCAGTCAAAGTACCAAAAATATTCTGAGGCGCCCATGCTTCCGTTTTGGAACTCAACCTTCAGACCTTCGCAGAGGTCCGAAGAGATGGTGAATGAGGCCGTTGGCATTTGGCCACAAGCGACTACATTCAATTCGAGCTCCCTTCGAACGGTTGAAAGCAACTTTCCTCCCCTGTAATCGGAGACGCAGATGCCGATCAGGTACTGCCCACGCATGTTGGGTGTAAGCTGAATCAAACCTGTAAGCGGATCGATCGCAAGAGGACTGCCGTTTAAGTTTCCCAAACCATTGCCCGTTTTCCATGCCAATTCAATGTAAGGTGGGGTGTCCGGTCGTCCTGCCGGATCGTCAAAGGTTTTTCCCTGATAGGGTGTACAAAGGGAGTACACCAGAGAATCCCCGGCGCCGTCGGGGTCTGTTGCAGCATGGTCAAATGTAAAAGGCGCTCCGAGACAAGTATAAATTGGGGGGAAGTCGCCAAATTGTGGCGAGTGATTAGGAACAGGCGTAATATTCGCGGTCAGCGTCATGCCCGTATGGTCAGGTTGGACTATGTTGTCCAGCGTTTTGTTGCGACAGCAACGCTGGTAAACGATGAGGTATCCGCGTTCGTCAAACGGGATGAAAACGGTATCGATATAGGTGCTTTGGTGCACACAAACCGGAGTATACCCGGATGGGCATACCGTGTCTATGCGCTCGAATAGCGTATCGTCGTTCATGCGTTTAAACCTGAAGGTGCCGTCAGTTCCGACGCCGTAGGCCTTTTCCTTGTCCTCGTCGTTGTAAAATACACCAATGATGGCCGGATTGTCAAACGGAACCGTGTCTGAGCCATGTATGCAGTCTCTTCTCACCACGAGTTTAATTTCGTAGCGGTTGTTTCCGAGGTAGCGGTAAGTGAGTTGTCCTCCGACGATGTGCGAAGCGTGACTGTCGGTAAAGGTTGCCAGGATGAATGAAACGACAACAAGGGTCCTGAAAATGGTTTTGCATTTACAAGACAGATTAACCCAGTACTGTTGTTTTATACTGCCCTGCATTATTCCTGGATTTCGATGATCTCGACGCGACGTTCCCTGGATGCGCCGACCGTATAAACAGAACGAAGGTCCTTTTTCTGGTCGCTTATTCCCATTGGGGCATTGGTTTCTCCAAAAGGTTTTTCGCTGATCTTTAGTTTGCCCTGTTTGATGTACTTTCGGAGTGCCCCGTTGCGGTAAGAAAGAAATTCGGAGTAAACGCTGTGGATTCTTCTCTGCGACAGGTTGTAATTATAGGTAGAATTTGCCAGCGGAGAAGCAAAGCCCTTTAAGAAAATCTCATAGTGTTTTCCTCTCCGCAGGTCGGCTTCCAGTGCGACGAGGAAGCGATCAAATTTTTGCTTGCCGGAACGAAGCTCATATTCAAAAAAATTGCGCATGGTGTCGCTCACCGGCAGATTGTCGAACGCTTCGAGTTCATTGGCAATGGTTATGAATTTGATTTTTTTTCTGTAATAGTTTGTGAAACTCGTTCCATAGCCAATGGTTGATACGGTGTCCAGCGTCCTGGGATTCGGCCGGTCATTGTCAAAGTACAATGCAATGGGCAACATGCTGTATAAGAGGTTAGGAAGATACAGTTTCTTGTTTTGCGTTCCCTTCACGCCACAATCAATTGTAATGATGGTGTCAACCATTCCGTAACCGGGTCTTTCAGCCGTAATTTTATACTTGCGGCAGGGAACGATGTCGAGTCGTTTCGTGCTGATGTCCTGCGCTGCAAATAGGGTGTCCAACCCGCCATCCAAATCGCGCACCCTGATTTGTACGCTGTCTAGAAGGGCTTGTGACTGCTTACCGTAGCTGAAAATTTCAAGGGCGACATCGGCTGGCTTCAGGAACAGCTTTTTGGTTATTGTCTGATATTGTCCGGGTTTGCCGGAAAAAAAGCTTGTGGAGTCTCCGGTGAAGTCAGATTTGGAGGCTACGATCTTGTAATTCCGGCCGTTGAGGATGTCAAATGAATGATCATTGTCCCCTGTCAGATCCTTTGTAACTGGCAGACTTAGGGTGTCGTCCAGATCAATCAGCGTTAGCGTACAGCCGGTGAGGGGCAACTGTGTGAAGAAATGAAAAGTAGAAACCTGAAGTCTCAACACACTGGGGTACGCCCTGACTTTAAATATGTCGAGGCAGCAGGCTTCCGTGGCATCGTCGAGGAAAAGGGCTCCGGTGCGATTTGAGGCAAGGTGCCCGCTGGTGTCTGCAGCAGTCAGTTCGTAGTAGAGGTCATCGAAACTGGTATTGACCGGTTGTCCCATGTTGACCGGCAGGGAGAAACCCGAAATGTTCTGGTAGGTCGAGAACACGTCGAATCCACCAAACCCCAAATGGCCTTTGGAGGCAAAAAATAGTTTTTTAGCAACACCATGGAAATACGGGGTCATCTCGTCTTCTTCCGTGTTGATCTGTGAGCAGTTGACCGGTTCTGAGAAGTTTCCCATAGGATCAATTTCTGAATACCAAATGTCAAAACCTCCCTTACCTCCTTTGCGGTTTGAGGAATAATAGAGTCTGGCATTGGATCCCGGGCTGGCAGCGGCATAATTGGGCTGGGTCGTGCTCGAACTGTCGACGTTGATGGGCGCAGGCAATTTAACCCCGGGACTCCAGTGGCCGCTGGAATCCACAAGGCTTAGGTATATATCGCAGCGTTTGTCGTAATCGTCAACGTCGTCGCATAAGGTATAATAAACCATCCTGCCATCCGGAGTAAAGGCAGAATGGGCAGCAGATCGGTTAACATCCGGCAAGGTATCCTTGAGTAAGCGCTTGTAATTCAAACTGGTGTCAGAGACGAGCATTGAAGAAAGATAGCGTTTTGGGATGACGGGGTTGCGTACGTTCTCAAACCGAAGTGAGGAAAAATACAGCTTAGTGCCCTGCCGGGTAGGTGCAAAATCAGAAAACGACGTATTGATTGGAAAGTCCAACCTGACGACTTTAAGATTTGTATCTTTTTCCAGGCTGTTGGCCAGCGCCCACTGTGCGGCGCGCAGTTCCCTTTCTGCTTGCAGGGAATATTGTATACTGTCGGAGGAATAGCTCGTCAGGTACTGCTGAAAGGCCGTAATTGCTCGTGTGTAATCTCCCTGAATTCGTCGCATCTGTCCAAGGTGAAAAGCAGCATTGGGATATAATTCGCGGGCATCTCCGTTGGTGATTTGTTCAAACAGATCCCCCGCGATCCGGTAAGCGCCCAACCCCATGCCGGCTTGAGCTGCCTGGTAGATATATTGATAATTATTCGGATCGAATTCCATGGCTTCGCGGTACTTAGCGTAAGCGTCATAGTAGTTTTTGTTTAGCATGGATTTCTCTGCAACCTCCAAAATTGAATTGAGCGATTGCGCTTGCAAACAAAAGGCGACCATAACCATCGCTGAGCCCAACCAACCGATCTGAATGATTTTTTTCATTGCTCAATCAGAAAACCGGACATGATTTGAGTTGTACAAGTGGACGCGCTTTGGCATAAACGTAGGTAAGACTGAATTCCGGACCTCCCTGGCCGTCGACGGCTTCCTTAAATGGAGAGTTGGTAATGTCGTAACTCACAGCTCCGTACCACTCTCTGAACCTTACGCCGAGCTTGGGAATGATGGCATCGCCGTTGCGCAAAGAGCAGCCCAGGTACAGGTCCAGTTCCTTTCCTCTTTTCTGGTTGAGGTACATTCGCAGGTAGGCACCAGCGAGCAATTCTTCAAAACTTTGCTGGCGCTGGTACAGCCCGTGTAACATGAAATCGAAAGACTCGGCGATTTGTATGCTTGGAAGTGCCTGAACCGACAGGCGGACAGGGAGTTTGACGCTCAACGACTGGTCAAAAAACTGCTGGTTTGGCCGGTTGAGATGGAAGGCGGCAATGCCCAGGTCTAGCCGGGTTCGGCTGGATTTTTGCCACCGATACGCAACTCCGGCACTGAAGTCGGGAAATAAGTTAGAGTTCTTTTCGAACAATTCCCCCGAAGGCAATCCGGGATCGAAAACGCTTCCGTTCCACTGGGCATCCCAGGTGAGTTCGTCAGGTTTAAACCGGCGGTGCGACAAGGCTGCCATGGCACCGGCAGAGACGAGGTTATGGCTGTTGATTGGGTAGGCATAGGAGACGGCCAGGCCGAGTTGGGCCAACCCGAGTTTAGAATCGCCGGCCTGGTCGTAAGCAAACTGCAGGCCTGCGTTCCAAATTCCCTTTTGGGTCCATTTTTTTGGGTATATCTTGAATTCATAAGACCCAGCAAGGGTCAGAAAGTTGCCGGCGTTGTTGACAAACCACTGCTTGCGGAAATTGAGATTGAGGCGCTGGTCACCTTTGAAAAGGCCAGTAACGGAAGGATTGTACAGCAAGGGCGCGGTGTAAAACTGGGAATGGTGGATGTCCTGAGCACCTGCCCCGAAGATGACAAGTGTAAATGCTCCTACTACAGACAGAAACCTAATGCGTTTTGTCATGCGATGTACTTCCCGATCTCTACGCATAATGCTTTGACTATCAATATTATGCGTACGAGTAAATGATTTTAACTCAACGTAGGCAATCTCTTGAATGCTCCGTCAGTACTTCACAAATATAACGCTTTGTAATCATTAGTTCAACATATACTTAACGCAACAAAGTCACATTTCCTTTTTGCGCATATTTTTGGCCGTCCGTACACGTCGCAACGAAGTAATATCCATATACGTCGGCGGGAAGTTTGCTGCCCCGGAAGGTGCCATCCCACCATTGCTGGAGGTCTTTCGTCTCAAAGACCTTCTCTCCCCAGCGGTCGTATACATACATCTCGACCGATTCCAGGAAATTGCTCCGGATGCGCAACAAGTCATTTTCACCGTCTCCATTGGGGCTGAAGATATTCGGCAGGTAGACGTCTTCTTCGTTGCATTTCGGCAGAATGACAATTACCGATACATCCGCATACCCTATGCACCCATCTTTGTTGGTTGCCGTGACCTGGTAAAGTATCGACCTTTGGGGGTTTGCAATGGGGTCCGGACACATCGTACAAGTGAGCGCGGTCGGAATAACCCAGTTGTAATTCTGATGGCCGGGCGTTACGTGCAATTGGGTAGACTGCCCCAGGTAAATCTTGGGTGGGTCAGCCCAAGCTTCCAGGGGTGGATCAAACTGACTGATGTTGACCCGGAACGTGTCGCTGTAGGCGCAACCATACTCATTGACAAAATTGACCTGGTAGATTGTAGTGTCCTTTGGACGGATCTTGATCCATGGCCGGTTCTCTTCTGTGACAATGCTCTTATTGCCGTTGTTGTCTGTCCAGAAATAGGTGTACCGGTGTGCATTGAGGTTGATGAATTCGATCGTCCCGTCCTGGTTGGCACAACGCAAGCGATCTCCTTCGATGCGGTACTGAGGATGAGAAGTAATGACGCGAAAGGAATCAACGTCTCCACATCCGTATTTGTCGGTAGCATAAGCGAATACCCAACCCGAATCGGGGAATACCTGTTCCAGTTGGTAGCCTCTTCCGAGCAGAATCCCAATCTGATCCGTCCATTCAATGCTGGGAACAACCGTATCTGTCGTTGCTTTGAGCAGCAGGGTGTCAGTGTAACACAGAATGGTATCTGAATTTACCCGGAGTCCGATGGGTGGTGGGACAAAAACCGTGACTTCACGGTCTATAAAGCAATCCGGAATGTCTTTGTCGAAAACGCGGACTTTGTAAGTCTTGGTGGCGGATACCTTCGCAGTTGGATTGGGCGAAGTGGGATCGTCGAGTCCTTCGGCCGGAGTCCACACGTAATTGTAGCTGGCATTGGCATTCGGATTGAGCGGTACTGGCTTACCATTGCAGCTTACCACCCGGTCCTGTAATTCAACCATGATCAGACCGATGTCCAGGGTACTGTCAAGTTCGTTGGAACATTCTGAATTCACCCTTAGCCGAACGGTATATCTCCCCGGTTTTGCGTACAAATGGACCGGGCTCATTTCGGAAGAAAATTCGCCATCGCCGAAGTCCCACAGGTAACTCCCGGGGGCACTTTCATTGGTAAAACTAACGAGTGTATTGTCGCAGTTTTTTTCTACCCTGAAGCCCACGTCAGGCTTGCAAACGGAGTGTACCATCACCGTATCGGATCCTGTACACTGGTATTGGTTGATAGCACTTACCACTACTGGAAAATCGCCGCAATCGGGCAGAGCAATTTTGACTTGGTCACTCCCCTGCCCTTCTAAAATGAAATGAGCGGGTTCCCACTGATAAAGAATATTTTGACTGGGTACGTGGTTTACGACGCGCAGTTCAAAGCTGTCTTGCTGGCAAATCCGGGCAGAATCCAGGGTTGGGTTGAAACGGACCTGACGGTTGTAAACGATGATGCTGTCGCCACCCGGACAGTTAAATGCGCTTTTACCGCGAACGTAGAAGATGGCACTGTCGCGGACCGTAGCTTTTAGCTTAAAGTCACCACTGCTGAGTATGTTGGAAAAATCGGACTTATCTGACCACTCGATTGTTGATTCTACGCCTCCGTTGGCCTGGAGCTCGATCTCTTCACTGCAAAGGACGGTGTCTGCCGCAATTTGCAGATTGAGCAGGGTGCTCACCATTACGAACACGGAATCTTCAACGGTGCAGTTGCCATCCGTCAGTACAAGGCGATACCAGGTATCCCGTGTTGGAGTTGCCAAAGGGTTGGGACAACCGGTGCAGTCGAGGCCTTCGGCAGGTGACCATTGATACGAAAACCGGTTATCGGGATTGAGGATGAGGCGGGTCGATTCTCCAATGCAAATGGGTATTTTATCCAACACAAATTCCGGCTTTAGGCGGTGCAATACGAAATCTTGTTCAAAATAAGCCTCGCATCCTCCTTCTGAATGGATGGTAAGGCTTATGGTCACGGTCCCCGTATCCTGGAATACGAATTTGGGGTGCTGTTGGGTCGAGGTGATGATCTTGTTGTTCAGCCGGGCACTCCAGTTCCAGTTTTCAATTTTCAAAAGAGAATCGCTGGAGAGATCAGAAATCGCAAGCTCAATGCTGTCCCGGCATGTCTCGTAGCTCGCTACAAAGCGGGCTTTCAAATACCCCTCACCGTATATAAAGATATCCTTGTAATTAGTGTCTATACACTCTTTGGCGCGGTTTGCGACGAGGGCAACCCGGTATTTTCCCGGGCCCGGGAAAGTAAATTCCGGATGGGTTTCCTTTGATGTGTAGGCCGTGTCCGGGAAATTGAAGATCCAGGTGTAATCCCTTGCATTGATGCTGTTGTTTGTAAACTTCACGGTAGAATCTCCTACGCAGAGTACGGTGTTGTCTGCTTCAAAATTGCTTACGGGGTTGGTGGTGCAGAATCGCACATTGTATTGAAAATCGCGGCGTACTCTCGACAACAGTTTCCCATGGCGATACTCAGAGATGCATATGCCTACGAGGTATTGGCCGATGGCATTCGGCTGTCCGGTGAGCAGTCCGGTGTATTGATCAATGCGCAAAGGAGGCGTTCCACCCAGCAGGTCCAGCAGTCCGAAGGGAGCTTTGTACTGCACTTCGGGAAACGGATATTTTGGGCGGCTCGGTTTGGAATTGGCTGTATCGGCACCGGCAAAAGGCGCGCATAGCGAGTACACGATCGAATCGCCCTCGGCGTCGGTTGCACTTTGATCCGATACGATCGGCCTGTCGCCACAGATGTAGATGGGCGGGAATGGTTTGAATTTGGGAGAGGAGTTGCAATACCTGAGTGCATCTTCCGAGATCACAACGCTGTAAGTTGCACCGATGAGCTCAGGATCCGTTATGTTGGTGATGGTTTTATTCCGGCAGCAGCGCTGGTAAGCAAGGATGTATCCGCCTTTTAAAAAAGGCAATTCAACCTTGCCTCGATAGGTCGTTGTGTGAACACACACATCGCCTCCGACCACTTCGCATTCTGTTTTTAAAATTTCATTCAGGGTATCATCCTTGCGGAACTCCAGAAGCAACAGGCTAAAATCACTGCGGGTCCGGATGATGGATCCCTCACCGTCGAATATGCCAATATGGGCAGGGTCGTCGAATTCTGCCTCAGGACTTCCGTTAAAACAATCCCTGCGCAGGGTAAGGGTGATTTCATAGACCTGTCCGCCCAGACACCGGTATGTCATTTCGCCACCGACGATGTGGCTCGCACCGGCCTCGCCTGACCAAAAGAACGTGGCGAGCAATGCCAAGGCTGCAACTGTATACTTATGCACAGTTTGCTTGGGCAGAATTTTCTGAAAGTTATTGGTTGACATTCTCATCTACTCCTTTTAAAATTTCCAAAATCTCCACCCGACGTTCATAGGCCGCCTTGAGGCTGTATACCGAATTTCTCGTATCCAACAGGTCGTCACTCACATCTGACGATGCTTTGGATTCGCCAAATGGAATTTCCTTTATTTGAAATTCCCCTCCGGTGATGTAGTCGTGGAGTCCTTTGCCGCTGTAGCGATCAAATTCATTTCTTACGCTGGTTACGCGCCTGGAGGACAGCAATTGGTTGTAATCCGATTTCGCGCGAGGCGAGGCATATCCCTTTAAAAAAATATCGATTTCGTGACCCTCCTCCAAAATGATGATGAGCTTTTCCATAAAGACGACCAATTTTTCGGCATTGGATTTTACGCTCTGCTCAAAAAATGTATCGATTTCCCGCATGGCTTTGTCGCGGGCAGTTGCACGCAACCCGCGCGTGAATTCAGAAATGTAGGTTGCCTTGCGTGAATAGTAATCTTTGTAAATATCCAGAAAGCCTACACTGGTGCTGTCGGATTCCGATCTCGGGTCCGGCATGTCGTTTTCGAAGAATAAACGAATGGGGAGCAGTTTGCGCAATTCGGCAATCGCAGTTAGTTCCAGGTACAAATTGCGTTTGAGAACGGGTTCAAGCGCAGTTTCCATCGGTGAAATGAGGAATTCGGCACTTTCGTATTTTGGTTTGTGTGCACGCAGTCCTAAGTTTTTGCCTTTCGGAAAAACGAAATTGAAATCATTGGTGTCTGCATTTGTTACCTTGGCCATCAGGGTATCTGCATCGAGATCCCACAACTCAACGGTGGCGCCTTTTAAAATGGCATTGGTCGTGCGCTCAAATGTTTGTGCATTGAGGTTTTTTAGTTCAGTAAGATACAACTGGCGGGTAATGTCTTCCAGGTTTTCAAGGTCCACCGTGTTGCAGAAGGTTGTATCGGGCATCCATCCGGGTTTGCTGCCTATGATGCGATACCTGCGTTCTACAACGACCTTTGTGGGATAGTCTGCTCCGCCATCCTGTTGTCCTGAGTATACTGCTGAATCGCCTTCGGTGATGTCTTCAATTTGCAACCTGACACCAAAAAGAGCGGATGAATCATAGCGGTCTAAGGTGCGGACGAGCAGGTTTAGAGTCGCCGGTGTAAATTTGATTTTGTAAATATCGTAGCAGCATGCCTGGAGCGATTCATCCAAAAACTTGGAGGCGGGTTTATTGGAAACGAGATATCCCTTGCGGCGCCCATCGTCTTCCTTGTAGTAAAGGTCATCATAACTGCTATTGATTGAGGGCCCCAGGTTGATGACTTGATTGGCCTCTTTACCGCGATACGCATAGCGGTATACATCGTAACCACCAAAACCAATGTGTCCTTCACTGCTAAAGTATAGCGCTTGCGATTTTCTATTGAAGTGGGGACTAACTTCATTGTCAGAGGTATTGATGTATTCCAGGTTTTCCGCCATGGAGGGAAATTCGCCACTGCTGATCAGGGTGGAATAAAGATCGAATCCGCCTTTTCCTCCCGGCCTGTTGCTGACAAAATATAATTTATCGAGCCCGGTTTCCGGATCAATGCTTGCGTGTGGTTGGGTAGATGAGTATTTTGAAAGGTTTACCGGCTCAGGTAATTTAATGCGGGGTCCCCAGGTGCCTTGATCATTTTTGAATTTCACATAGATCTGACAGTGCAGCCGGTCGATTCCTTTCTCGTAGCTGCAAATGGAAAAATACACTTTTGTGCCATCAGGACTAAACGAAGGATGCACCATATGCACTCCTTTCTCAATAAAATCATTGTCGACTTCCAAAACTTGTAACTTGTCTTCGTCGTATTTGAGAATGGTTCCTGAGTTTCGTTGAACTTCTTCCCCCTTTTGCTTTGGTTCAAGAACGTTTTGGGAAGAAATGTACAGCTCTCCGTTTGCAAAGACCGGATTGAATTCATTCTGTGGAGAGTTGACCCTTTCGTCCAGTCTCTTTACCGCAATCAGCGGGTCTTTGTTTTTAAGCTGTGTTTTGGCCCAGTGTATGGAGGCAATTCTGGTCTCTATCCGATTGCGCATCTCTGGGTCTTCTTCCATGTTGACCTGGAAAGATTTATAATAGATCAATGCTTCCCCGTAAAATCCCTGCCGGAATAGGGCTTCTCCCAAATAAAATTCAACCAGGGGATGTCTTTGCACAATTTCCTTGTTGACGATGAATTTGTAATGGCGTGCGGCCTGTGCGAAAGCGTTTAATTTCAGGGCGGCAAATCCCGCCAACATGTGCAGTGAGTCGGTCTCCTGGTTGTAGCTGAGCGCGATGTTCAGATCGTGGTAGGCGGCGTAGTAATCCTCCCTGGCAAGATAGCCCGCAATGCTCTGCTGGTATTGCTTGAACGATTGCCCATACACAGAGACCAGGAAAAGGAAACTTATGATTGAGGTTTGAATCAGCGTTCTCATCTTGTGGATTTAGTAAAGGGGACATTTTTTATAAATGCCCACGGGATCTACAATCCTGAATAGATACTGCACTCCCAGCTCTAATCCACCACGTTGATTGGTTGCGGTACGGAACCCGGAGGTGTTGATGTCGTAACTGGCCAGTGCAAGCCAGTTCTTGTATTGGAAGCCCAACATGGGGTAAAATGCATCATCCAGTCGAACGCCACAACCCGCCAGCAAATTGAACCGGATGCCGGGATTGCGGTCGAGGTAAAAGCGAAGCAACGCGCTTCCGGTTCGCTCCCGGTAAGGTTTTTGTTCCTGGTACTGCCCAAACAGCTCTAGATCCATGACTTTGCCAATCCCAATGCTCAAGGCCGCATGATACACGGGACGAACCGGCAGGCTGGTCGTTGCATAAGTTGGACCGTAAAACTGCTGCTTGGGTTGGAGTAGGTGAAAGAAGGCACCCCCTATTTCGAGGTAGGTTCTGCCAGATCGCGCATAGCGATAAGTAAGCCCGGCGGCGAGATCAGCGTAAAAACTGCCCGTAACTTCAAAAGTCTCCCTGGACGGAAGGTCCTTTTTGTACCGCTCCCCGTCCCACTGGTTATCCCATTTTAGTTTTTCTTCAGACAGGCGTCTTTGGCCTATGGAAGGACTTAGCCCGATGCGGAAGCGGTGCTGCACATTGACTGAAAATCCGTAATTCAGGGATGCATTTAAGGAGGTCAGACTCAACTTTGAATCCCCTGCTTTGTCGTAATCCAGGCCGATCCCCACGCCGATAAAATCCTTCCCCGCACCAAGTTTGAGCGGGCTGTCGTAATAGAGGCTCATGCTCAAATAGGGCACCGGCACGGTGTTCCATTGACTGCGGTAGCTGGCTGTTACGCGATGCTTGCCATGGTATGAACCCGCATGGGCTGGGTTTTGCCCCTGATAGTGCAGAAAATTCTGTGAGTAGTGGATGTCTTGTGAGAAAAGGGGCCCCGCAAACGACAGCCAAACTGCAATTATAAGATACGCATGCCTCTTTAGCATATGCTCCAATCGGTTTTACAATAATAAAGGAAGGTGAATGTTGAAAATGCGGAAACGCCTGGGAAAAGCGAAAGGAAAAGCAATTTTAGCAAGTTTTCCGCAAATATTCAAACCTTAGCCGGATATTTTTTGAATTATATTAAAAAAATTTTTAATATTTTGAAAATTGCGAACAGCTTTTCCCCGAAAGAAGGCCGTTCCGCACCTATTTTTTCTAACATTGTGATATGTTGCCCGTTTACCCGATTCCTGTGATGCGGCTGTGGGATGCTTACACTATTGAAAATGAGCCTATTGGATCATGTGAGCTCATGGAAAGGGCAGCCTTGGCTTGTTCCCGGCGCATTGCCGAACGATTCGATCGTGCCCATGAGTTCCTCGTTTGTTGTGGCAATGGTAACAATGGTGGGGATGGACTGGTCGTTGCCCGCCATTTGTTTCAGGAGGGTTACCGGGTACTCGTCTGCAAGGTGACTTGCCGGGCCTCCCCCACTTCTGAGAACGCCAATGCCTTAGATCGTCTCTCTTCTGCCGGATTTTCAGATTTCGTCTCAATCGCTGAGATTCCTGAGCTGCTTACAGGGGGCAGATCCTGGGTGGTCATTGATGCCATCCTTGGTTCGGGTCTGCAAAGGCCTCCTGATGGAGAAGTGCTCACCGCCATTCAAGTCGTGAATGCCTCCCGGGCCACCGTGGTCGCAATTGATATGCCTTCCGGAATGTTTGCTGACGCCCTGACACCTCACGAACACGCTCATGCAGACCTTACGCTGAGCCTGCACGCCCCAAAGCTCTCGCAATTGATTGACCCTGCAGGCACTTCCTGCGGTCAGACCGAGGTGATTCCCATTGGTTTGATGGAGGAATTTTATAAAGTGCAGGTACCTGATGACTGGTATGTCGGCTTACATGACATCAGGGGAATTCACCGTCCCAGGTCAGCCTTTTCCTCCAAACATCAGTTTGGTCATTTGTTGTGTATCGGAGGGGCAAGGGGTATGACAGGGGCCATCATTTTGGCATCCCGCGCAGCTATTCGCATGGGAGCCGGGCGATGCACCATCGCCAGCGAACAGGATAACCGCTACATTGTGCAAACGGCCGTTCCGGAAGCCATGTTTGTCGACTTGGAAACAGTCGAATTCAACAAGTATCAGTCGATTGCACTTGGCCCTGGTCTCGGCCACTCTACTGCCGCTGCCGCACGGGTACGCCGTTGTCTCGAGTCGTTTCGCGGCCCCCTGGTTCTCGATGCCGATGCCCTGAATTGCGTGGCAAGCCAGAAAATGACCAAGCTTTTGGGGAGGAATTGCATCATTACGCCGCATCGGGCAGAATTTGACCGCTTGTTTGGAAATCACACTTCTGACTTCGAGCGACTGGAGACAGCAAAAAGGTGCGCAGTGGAATTGGGCTGTACCATCGTTTTTAAATCGCATTACACAGTAGTGATTCCGGCCAGTGGCATGCGCTATTTCAATGCTTCCGGTAATGCGGGGCTTGCCAAGGGCGGAACCGGCGACGTGCTGTGTGGTATGATCGCTTCGCTGTGTGCCCAGGCCTATGAGCCTTTGGAAGCTTGCCAGCTTGCCGTCTTCCTGCATGGCTATAGTGCCGACCTTCTTGCTGAACGTATGGCTTTAGAAGGCATTGGCCCTCTGGATCTGATTGACCATTTGCCCTTAGCGTTTAAAAAGATGTTGTCCGAATGACAAGGATCGCTGTGCTATCGGGTGCCGGGATCAGCGCCGAGAGCGGCATTCAAACGTTTCGCGATGCAAAGGGTTTGTGGGAGGGTCACCGGATCGAAGAGGTTGCTACCCCTGAGGCCTTTGAAATCAATCCTGCCCGGGTTCTGGCATTTTACAACCAGCGAAGGCGCCAGCTTCTCCAGTGCATTCCAAATGCTGCCCACAGGATCCTTGCTGAATTTGAGTCTGCATTCGACGTCCACATTGTAACCCAAAATGTCGATGACCTGCACGAACGCGCCGGAAGCAGCCATGTCTTGCATTTGCATGGGGAGCTGCTGAAAGTCAGAAGTACGGGTTACCCTGAGCTGGTTTACACCTGGACGCGAGATCTGGTGATTGGGGATTGCTGTGAGCGTGGGTGCCAGCTCAGGCCTCACATCGTTTGGTTTGGGGAAGAGGTGCCCAATATTGGAGAAGCTTCGGAAATAATTGCTGGAGCAGATGTGCTCATCGTCATCGGAACATCGCTGCTGGTTCACCCTGCCGCCGGACTCTTATACTTTATCCGCCAGGGAGCAGAAATCGTTTACATCGATCCCAGGCCGGGACAACTTCGTGCAACAGGGCTTGGTGCTCCTGTACGCATTTTGGCGATGGGTGCGTCCGAAGGAATGGAGTTGCTGAAACGGGAATGGTTGGAAAAAAACGGTACTGAAGCCAAGGATTAACGATGGCGCATTCCGGGAGGCCCGGGGTTCTCTTCAGTTGGGTTGGGAAAAGTGGGTTTCTTGCCCGTATTGAAGTTGCGAATGTTGTAGGTGAAACTCGCCATGACAAACCGCTGCAGGGCGTTGGTGTAGCTGTCTTCCACGTACAATTCATTTAGGTTTCGCACATAGCGCTGATTCTGGTCGAATAAATCGTTTACCCCAATGGAAACTTCTCCACGTTCATTTTTGAGGAACTTAACTCCAAGGGCCAGGTTGACAAGGACAATATTCTCATTGTAGCCTTCTTGCAGGCTGCTGTTGATCAGGTAACTTCCATCTGTGCGGAGAACCATGCGCTTGAGCATTTGGAGTTGAAACCGGAATTTTCCCTCATACAGCACATACGCGTCTTTGGCCTGCTGGTTCTCGTAGGCATTGAATGACGGCCGGAACTGTACGTTGAAATCGACTTTCTCGCTGATGTTGCTGCTCAGTGAAATTCCCCCTCCCAAATTATGGGTTATTGATTTGAGGCGTGTATCATCTATTTGGCCGGGTATGTCGCCATAGGTGTAGGAGAGATCCAGGGAAAGAACGGATTTGATGGCAACGACCGGAAAGCTATACGTAAAAAATGAGCGCAGCTGTAAGGCTTGTCCCATATTTTGAGGTGTCGACAGCTGCGTACCGGGTGAAAGGCTAAGGGTATTGAAGATGCTGTGATCCCGGCTGTTGATGAATATCCGGTTGGCGACGTAGTCTTCTGTCAGGCTCAGCCAGACGGAGCCAAAAAACATAGAGGATTTATCGAGCGATGCGTTGTAGCGAAGCCCCCCGGAATACTGGATCGATTGCTTCAACGAGGGATTCCCGATGTACAATTGAGAAGGATTTGAGTTGTTGAGCACTTCCTGCAACTGTTCCGCTCCCGGTAGTTGGGCGCGCGTTCTGAAGTGGGTCATGAGCGATTTCTTGGCGTCAAACGTATACCTGCCAAAAAAGGAGGGGAGTAAACTATAGTAACGGTTGGATTGGGATTCGCCTGCTGGGAATTTTTGTACGCGTTCCAGTAGAGCATCCTGCCACATCATCCTGGCCGATAGATTTAATTTGCGTTGAAGGTTCCATCTGTATCCGACGCCGTATTGCCGGATGGGAATTTTGGTGATGAATTCATTGCTTAGATCAGCATTCAGGACCGGTGGAGAGGCGGGGTCCGTTGAAACATCGTAAGTATATACAGCGGTCTCTTCTCGCACCTGTTGATATTTCGCGGCGAACAAAAGGGAGTGTTCCTCATTCAGCGGCTCCGTGTATTCAGCATTCACTTCCCATCCGTTTTTATCATAGCGGTTGTCGCCCTGCTGTTCAATGGTGTCGGCCATGACGTTCCCGGCTTCAATGGAGTTCACCAGTGAACTCTGTCTGGGTGTGGAGTTTTTGGGAGCCGTATTGGTATACCAGTCGACTGAAGCTGTTCTCCCCTGCTTTTTAAATTTATGCCGGAGCAGTAAGTTATTGGAAAAGTTCAATCCGTCTGAACGGGTATTGAGAGCGTTGTCGGATGCATTGAGCAGATCGCCACCTTGTGATGTTTTTGTTTGTAGGAAGCCCGCATTCCTATTGCTTTGTGCAGTAAACCGCGGCCGGAGTTGGATCGAGTTCATGCTGTCCAGGGTGATGTCTATTCGTCCATTGATTCGGTGGTTTTGATTTTCCGGTGCGCTGCTTGCGCTTTCTTCGTATTGCTGGGAAAGTCCTTCTCCGGCGAAATAATTGCGGGTGCTGTTGGATTCAATGTCGTTTTCTGTGTCATTCAGAAAATACGATACGTTGACGCGAAGCCATTTTCCGAATGCATCGGAATAATTCACTCCAAAGGCGTGGGTTTGTGCAATTCCCCCGCTGGTAGGAACCAGAAAATCTCCGGATCCCCCTTGACCTGGGCGAAATTCACGCCCTCCTCCACCGCCCCGGTTGCGGTTAGAACTTACTCCAAGTACTCCCAAAATATCGTCTGCTGAAAAATTTTGAACATTGATGTTATTGGACATTCCAATCAGGCTGATCCGCGTGTCGCCGTTGAAGTAATTTACGTTTCCCCCTGACTGGTACCGGTTATCCAGACCATAGCCGGCGTATAATTTGCCAAATTGGCCATTGTTCATGCCGCTGCGGGTAACAATGTTGATGGTCTTTACGGTATTGCCGTCGTTAACCCCGGTAAACTGACTCTGTTCGCTGAGTTGGTCGAAGATCTGAACTTTTTCAATGATCTCTGCCGGTAAATTTTTAAGAGACAGGTTGGGGTCTGTTCCGAAAAAGGGCTTCCCGTCGACGAGCACCTGTTTGACTTCCTCATTTTGGGCTTTTATCGTTCCATTATCGCGCGATACGGTTGGCATTTTCTCCAGTAAATCTCCCGCAGTAGCGTCCCTTGCAACCTTGAAAGCGGTTGCATCAAAGGATACCGTGTCTTCATTGAGCTTGCCGTGGAGCCTAACGTCCTTCACGGTAACCTCTTTCAGCATCTTTGTTGCTTGCACCAATTGAAGGATTCCAAGGTCAACGGACGTGTCGACCGAAATGGGCTTTTCCAGACGTTCGTAGCCTGTGAACGAAACGACCAGCTGATAATTTCCGCTCTCGATGTCTGAAAAAATAAAGTTGCCCTGAGGGTCGGTTTGAGCACTTTTGTAAAATTTCCCCGTTGTATTGAACAAGTTCAGGGGCAATGCAGGGATGGGTACGCCTTCCTCGTCGGCAATTTGTCCAGATAGCGCGTGCTGTGACCTTGCACCAAGGCTCAACACCATCATGAAAACCAATAAGGTTCCCCGCCGCAGCCGATCGCAAATGCGCAAGCTGGTCCGGGCCGAATCTGCTGGCGTAGTGCTCGTGATCAGCAAATGAGTCATTGCAGATTTAAATTGAGCTTTTGCGCTGGCTATTGCAGATGGTGCCACATTGGACGAAGGCATAATGAATCTCACGTTTATGCTAGGCAGTGGCATTTCATCAATTGCTTTAGAAGTTTGTCAAGATTACAATGGGCGGAAGGGAATGCTGAGGTAATCTACAGCGCCGTGGGAGGCCATAACTCCGGATTTGTAAAGGTATTTGAGGTAGGACCTGAGCAACTGATAATACCTATGCAACTGTTTTTCCTTTTGACGTGTCAACATTTCCGAAACTTCAATAACGGATGCCGGGTCCATTATGTTTACAGTTAACAATTTCTCAACACTGGCAGAGTTGGCAAAGGCTTCTATGGCCTGATGCACACTGGTATATTCTTCTGCAATTGCCTGGAGTTCGAGTTGCTGCTTTTCCAGCTCAGTCTCCAATTGCCGTTTCTCCATTGCGGTCTCCATGCCGAAATGGAGAGTGTCAGCCCGTGCAATGGAATTCCGGCGACTTTTGTTGAAAAATGATGGTAAACGCAACCCGATGCCAACCGAAGCGCGCTCTTCAAACAACTCGTCCTGGCGTGGGCTGTACCGGAACTGCACAAAATCGAGTATCTGGCGGTCTTCAGCCAGGCGCAATTGATGTGCAATGCCTATTCTTTGCTTCTTTACATCAGGGATTTTTGAATACTGCCCTGTAACAAAGGAGCCGGACACAAAGTGTACGATGGATTCAACTTTCGGAGGGGGCAGTCGCAAGACCGCTTGGTCAATGGAGACCCCCGTGATTTGTAGCAATGCTTTTAATTCTACGATTATTGCATTTCGTTGCGCCATTACTTCTGCGCGATCGATGTCCAGTTTGAGCAATTCCTTTGCTACAGAAGGTTTGTCGGGGATTCCCAATGCAAGGATGTCGCGTTGCCTTTCGATTAGATGCAAGCGATTTTCCGAGATTGAATCCGCTTCAACCAATTCCAGAAGTCTTGCAATGTTCAGGTATTTTTGGTAGAGCATTTCTGCCTCCCATGCTTCCACTTCGAGCTGCAGCAACTGTTGGTCTTTGCGATTCAGCTGCCGTTGGACATGTTTGTTTCCGAATTCATTCAGCCCGAGTCGCATCGTGTATTCCTGACGGTCGAGTTGAAACCGGTCGGATTCGGTGCGGAGTTCAATCTGCCTTAACAGGGGCTTCGCCATTGCAGGATCGTCGTATAGCTCGTTTAGCGATAAGCGAAAGGCTTGAATGTCTTCATCGGAACGGTTCAGTAAATATTCCCGAAAGGGATTTTGCGCGAATGTATTGAAACGCATGATGATCGCCAGCGCTAAAAATAAAATGCGGGGCGTTATCGCGCCGCAGGGTATGCCGAAATGATGTGTTCGCATACTACAGGGTAATCTTGACGCGTTCGCCTTGCAGAAAAGGGTTGTCTGGGGGCAACAGTACCTGCACTTCCCGACCCCATACCCTTGCTTCCGGGAATTTTTTCAGCCGCTCGGGATAGCTGGTGATCCTCGTGCCCAGTGAAGAAATGACTCCACGAAGCCGCAAATTGTCGAGATTCAGGCTTTCGACCCAGAGGCTGTCACCGACGTTTACCAAGGTGAGTTGCCTGTCGCCGATGAAAAAAACAGCTGTGTTTGGATGTTCTTCATACAATTTGACTAAGGGGGTAAAGGCCTCTACTTTGTCGCCGGATCCAACGTCCATTTGCCCTATCATCCCATTGTCGCGGCTGACGAGCACGAGCTCGGCCTCGCTGTTTCTTAAGTCGCTGAGTTCAGCGGATAATTTTTCAATGCGATGATTTGCAAGGACCTCGGCCCTTGCTAGGTCTCTTGAGTTCTGAGCTATGGAGAGTTCAACTTCTGCCAACTTATTCGCAAATTCTTCTTTGATGTGTATGGCTTCCTGATCGTGCCGGTATGGTGTGCGAATGGAGGTATCTGCACCTGCTGCGATGGCAGTTGCCGCAGAAATTCTTGCCCCCTGTTCAGCGAGTTTAGCCAGCGCAACCTCCCGTTCAGCGGTGAGCTGTTTCTTCTTTGTACGGAGTTGTTCCGCTTCGTTAGCGAGCATGGCTTTGTCGAATTGAAGTTTGTAACGGGCTTCCTGCTGGTCATACCTCATATTGCGTTCTCGCATTTTCATGTCCAAGCGGCGCAGGGTAAGGATGGTATCTCCTGATTTTACAAATTCCCCGGTTTGCCTGAAGGTATGCAGGATTTCAACGGGGAAGTCGAAGTTGATGGATTTTACTGGATTTTCGGCAATGCCATAAAAACTCGTAGCATGACTTAACCGATGCTTGATCAGTGAAATGGCCAGCAGAGCGACTGCAAATGTAAAAAGGTACAGGTAAGGGATCCTTTTCATGTGTGCATCAGTCTGTGCCTGAAATGACGAGTTTGGATTTGCTTTCTTTCGTTCTGAAAATGTAAAATCCAGCTTGAAGGCCTTCGAGCGAAATGGTTTCTCCCGATTTAGCCAAACCCTTGATCAGAATATGCCCGGCTCCATCCCAAATTTCAAAAGTACGGGGCCTTTGGTCGGGAAAAACAAGGCGAACCCAATGGGAAGCTGGATTGGGATAGAAGGGGATATCTATTCCTAAATCTGTTTCGAAGGTTGCATCCGGGTCGTTGTTTAGGTTAAATGTATGCTTTTGGGTCACAAAAGGACCGCTGCCGTTGGGCCTTCGGGCATAAGCGAGGTCGTCCGGTAGTTCGCCAAACGATACGGAATCTACGAGCTTTTGCCCTGCATCGAGTAACCAGATTTCTTCACCGGAAGCGGATAATTTAAAGTTGGCATGCAGCCCCTGCTGCTTGCCATCCTCATCTGCCCAAACAATTAGATAGGACTTTGGATTTAGAATGGTTCCGTCCGGTATTCGGTATTTATCCAGGTTTTCCCTGCTGTCGGTCAATACCCACTGGCTCAAATCAACCGGGTGGTCGGTGCCGTTGTACAGTTCGATCCAGTCGTCGTATTCCCCATCCTGATCGGCCACTGAGGTTTTATTTGCTGCCATGAGTTCGTTTAGAACAACTTCACCTGCCGAAGAAGCTTCGATGCGCACGCGGTAAAGAAATACGTCGTGCTCAGCCCCTTCCGGAAAATAAGTCGTTGTACCCGCCGGGTTGTTTGCAACGCAGGAGACGTAGTAACGCACGTATTGGTTTGCTGCTTGCCCGGGAATCTCACCGCCGTAAACCCCGTCGCCGTATGCTCCATCCTGATGGGCCCCGTCATCGTATAGAGCAATTCTGGTAAAATGCCCATCCAGCGCTGCCGAATAGTGAAGGAAGAGGGCTTTTACGTTGGACTCCTTAGGAACGGTTGCGATTACCCAGACTCCCTGCAAAGGTTCCGGATCCGCCCAGGCGACACCACCCGATGCATGTTGAACTGAAGTAATGCCCACTCCTGACTGCTTGAATTCCGTTTGGGCTAAGACGAATGCACGCCGTTCGCGCATCCAGTTGATGAGGATCTGTTTTTCATCGTTAAAAGCCTGGTAGGTCATCAGCTTTTTCGAATCTGCTCTGACTGTAGTGTCAATGAGCGTGTACAGCGCATTCACGGTATTTACGAAATGGCTGCTGTCAAGTGCATGGGTGAACAGGGTGCGCAAATGTGCAAGGTAGCGCTGACGCAGGGCGGGTACTTTGAAAAGCCGGTTGCATAAGGGATATCGGGCATCGTTTTCTTTCATCAATACAGACCACCTCGAGGTAAGCCCTTTCATTACGGAATTGGCATCGTATTCCAGGGGAATCAGCCTGCCGGCATCTTTCTGGTAAATGGCATAATAATCCATTCCCCCCTTGTTGACGTAGCTGTCGTCGTCGCCAAAAAGGGTTTCTTTAGCGAGGAACCAAAGGGCACGGTCAATGTCCAGAATGCTATCCAGGCCATCCTCCATTCGTTCCTGTGGGAGGTTATTGAGCGCATCGACGGCTCGCACGAGATCTTCCCAGGGGTTCTCCAGCGTAGTCTTTTTAAGTGTGTAATGTGGCTTATACAACGCAGTGTCTGTTCCCAGGTAGTTCAGAGTTGAGGTGCCCGCGCCAAACCCGCCGGGTTGACCCTGTCCGGGAGGGGCCGTCCGTTCGCAGCGCCATCTCGTTCCTTCGTTACTCAAAAACCATTCTTTGACATAGTCTCCATCGAGCGCCTGGACACAGGGATACAGCCCCCAGTCTTCATTTTGAAGAAACAAGCGAACGTAATTCGCCTTGAGTGAAGGGCAAAATGGCCGGGTCAAATGTTCATAGAGAACTTCCCGGATAAAACTGTTGTCCTCGTAGGAGTTGTTCAGGTTTAGGGTCTCATACCCCTCAATGTCCTGATCCGGATCCTGAAAATCCATGGTGATGTTGAATGACTTTTTTTGGGACGTAACACGCTGGTAGGAAGTCTGCCCTTTAAATCGCACACCGACGTTCGGGTAGCGCTTTCCCTCCCATACGAGGGTGGCCGGTATGTCGGTTTTGGATTTGTAATTTTGGGTGAGTTGATTCCAAAAATCGGGTTGTTCGAATTCCAGCCTTAATTCGCGGATGGCATCCAGACGGTAAAAGCCTTCAACAGGCTTTGCCCCGGCGACCAATCTTCTGCCGTCGACGGAAAGGTGCATCTCTGGAGGTAGTGATTGGGCAAATGTGGTGTTCAAAAGAAATATGGGTAAGAAGAAAATGTGTTTTTTCATAGTAAATGGGTCAGATAATTTGTTCTGATTCTCGTTGGGAAATGCGGATTGACTGAGGAGGCACTTTTTCGGCAAGGGCTTCCCAGGCCGGGCGATGCAAGCCGGTTTCCGCAGCGACAAATTCCCAGGTGCAGGTGGTTCGCAACGCGTTTCCGGCATAAACCATTTCCTTCCTCACGAGTTTTGCATGGACCCCATGTTCCTTAAGAAGGTCTTCAATCTGCATCTCATCAAACGGGCTAGAATCATCAAACTGGATGCGGAGCCTGCTGAGTTTGCGGGTATGAACATTCATTGGGGAGAAGTACAACAAAGCTGCTACGGCGCAGAAGAAGATAATCCCGTATATGGCAACATTGAATGCGAAAACACCACTGGCAATCCCACTGCCCAATGCGGCGAACAGAAAAACGATGTTGCGCGGCTGGAAAATGTTCGTCCGAAACCGAATGATGGCCATGATGCCGAGCATACCGAGTCCACGGCCAATGCTGTCTCCGATCACAATGGTGACGATACAGGCCATGATCGAGCCGAGGATCATGGATTGCTGGAAGTGCCCCGGAGCAGCATTGTGCCTGGAAGTCTTTTCGTAGGTGAAGGCAACCAGGATGGATAATGCGAAGCTTATCAGAAACGCATAGAGCAGCGACAGGGGTGAGGGATTTTCTGCATTGATATCCGTAAGGGCAAAATCAAACATGTGCAACGTGACGGTGAATAAACTTAAAACATAGCTTTGATAAGACCCCAAAGTTAAGCAATCGTTTAATTTGGGTTAAGAATACAGCGGGTCCAGCCGTCATTGAAAGCATTTGCTCCCCAAAGCCAAAAATTTACATGATTCCACTGTTTTTCAGCCAGTTACAGCAACACACCGCAAGCCAACATCAAGCAAACCGCTGTATTCAAAAGCATCTGATATCGACTGGATGTGAATGGAGCCCCATCGGGCTTGCAGGGTCCACAGTCTGTATATTGGCAGGAAGCGCCCCGTGCGATTGCAGTTATCTCTGGAAGGGCGTTGTTAGCCCTGGCAGGAAATACATCCTTCGTCCATGTTACAGACCATCCCGGTTACTGGCGGGTTATCCTGATCCGTGGCGGAGAGCATTTCCCTGGCTTCCTTTTGAAGGTCTGCGGTTGGAACGGTTCCAGAAATCATCTCCACGGTTTCTTCTGCGAGTCGTTCCTGTTTGGAAACAAATTTCTGTTGGTGCTTTTCGCTGAGAGTGAATTTGATGGGATCTACAGCCGACTTGGTACGCAGGTAGTACATCCCCGTTTTAAGCCCCTTTTTCCAGGCATAAAAGTGCATGGATCCCACTTTGTTGGGCGAGGCGCTCTCGAGAAACAAGTTCAGGCTTTGGCTTTGGCAGATGAAGGCACCGCGGTCGGCAGCCATGTCGATGAGGGTCTTCTGGCTGATTTCCCAAACCGTTTTGTACAGGGACTTTAAATCGGAAGGAATGGCGTCAATTTGTTGTACGGATCCATTGTGGAACATCAGAAGTTCCTTCATTTCCTGGTTCCAAAGATTGCGCGATACCAAGTCGGCGAGGAGGTGTTTGTTGACCACAATGTAATCCCCGGACAGGGTGCGGCGCGTGTAGAGGTTTGACGTGTAGGGCTCAAAGCACTCGTTATTGCCGAGAACCTGAGAAGTACTGGCGGTTGGCATGGGAGCCAGAAGCAAGCTGTTTCGGATTCCATTTTCAACCACTTGTCTGCGCAAAGCTTCCCAGTCCCAGCGACCGGATTGGGGTTGTACCCCCCACATATCAAACTGGAACAGCCCCTGGCTCATCGGAGACCCGGGAAAGCTTTCGTAATGTCCAAATCGCTTGGCCAGTTCGCAGCTTTCACTGACAGCGGCGAAGTAAATGGTTTCGAAGATGTCCCGGTTGAGGGTCCTGGCCTCTTCGCTGTCGAATGGCATTCGCAGCAGGATCAATGCATCGGCAAGCCCCTGAACCCCTATGCCGATGGGGCGATGCCTGAAATTGGAATTGCGCGCTTCATCGATTGGGTAATAATTGATATCGATGATCCGGTTGAGGTTTCGCGTTACCACGCGGGTAACTTCTGCGAGCTTTTCGTGGTCGAAGCTATTGTCAATTACGTACTTGGGAAGGGAAAGCGAAGCGAGGTTGCATACCGCGACTTCATCGGGAGCGGTGTATTCTATAATTTCTGTGCACAAATTGGAAGATCGGATGGTGCCCAGGTTTTTCTGGTTTGATTTTTCGTTGCAGGCGTCTTTATAGAGGATGTATGGGGTTCCCGTCTCGATCTGACTTTGGCAGATCTGGAGCCAAAGATCCTGAGCTCGCAAGGTTTTGCGTGCTTTCCCTTCAGCTTCGTATTGTTCGTACAAGGTGCGGAAAGCCGTTCCATAAGACTCGCAAAGTCCCGGGGCTTCATTCGGGCAAAATAAAGACCAGTTGCCGTCGTTCATGACCCGTTCCATGAACAAATCGGGAATCCACAAAGCGTAAAAGAGATCCCTTGCGCGCATCTCCTCTTTACCGTGGTTCTTCTTGAGCTCCAAAAAGTCTTCGATATCGGCATGCCAGGGTTCGAGGTAGATGGCGAAAGCCCCTTTGCGTTTTCCGCCCCCCTGATCGACGTAACGGGCAGTATCGTTGAACACGCGCAACATTGGGATGATGCCATTCGAACTGCCACCCGTTCCTTTGATGTAACTGCCTTTCGCCCGGATGTTGTGTATGCTCAGGCCAATGCCTCCCGCGGACTGCGAGATTTTGGCACACCGGCTGAGCGTTTCGAATATCCCGGGAATGGAGTCATCGACCATGCTCAGCAAAAAGCACGAAGACAATTGAGGTTTGGGGGTTCCTGCATTGAATAGTGTGGGTGTGGCATGGATAAACCAACGCTCGGACATGAGGTGATAGGTTTCAATGGCAGCTTCGATGTCTTCGCCATGTATGCCTACCGCAGTGCGCATCAACAGATGTTGAGGTCTCTCTGCTGATTGCTTATTGGTTTTCAGGAGGTAGGACCGTTCGAGGGTTTTAAAACCAAAGTAATCAAATTGGTAATCGCGGTCGTAAATGATCGCCGAGTCCAAACGGTCTGCATGCCTTCGAATGATGCTCATGGTTTCATCGCCGATGAGTCCAGCCCGGTCATTGGTGACCGGGTCGATGTATTGGTAAAGGCGATCCATCGTTTCTGAGAACGATTTCAGCGTATTTTTATGAAGGTTCGAAACCGCAATGCGGGCGGCAAGTATGGCATAATCGGGATGTACGATGGCCAGAGTTGCCGCGGTCTCAGCAGCGAGGTTGTCCAACTCCGAAGTGCTCACTCCGTCGTAAAGACCAAGTATGACCTTTTTTGCAATCTCAATGGAATCGACAAAGTTGGGGTCGAGGCCATAACAGAGTTTGCGTATGCGTGCGGTAATTTTGTCAAAGCTGACATCCTCACGCTTTCCGTTGCGTTTTACGACTTGCATATTTCCTTTGGCTTAGGTGAACAGACTTTTTTAAAAGTCTTCGTCAATGGAAAATACCTGAGGCGAATTGGAATTGCTGACTCCCGCCTTTTGGTACTCGGAAACGCGCTTTTCAAAGAAATTGGTTTTCCCTTGCACCGAGATCATATCCATGAAAGGGAACGGATTCGCGGATTGGTAAATCTTGGAATTGCCCAGGGCCACGAGCAGCCGGTCGGCGACAAATTCAATGTATTGGCACATCAGACTGGCGTTCATGCCAATCAGGGCGACCGGAATGGCTTCGGTAATAAAGTATTTTTCGATTTCTACGGCATCGCGGATGATGGACTCAATGGTGTCTTTGGGCAGCTTGTTGACAATGTGCTTGTTGTAGAGCAGACAGGCAAAATCACAATGCATGCCCTCGTCGCGGGAGATCAACTCGTTGCTGAACGACAAGCCGGGCATGAGCCCGCGCTTCTTGAGCCAGAAAATGCTGCAAAACGAACCGGAAAAGAAAATGCCTTCTACTACGGCAAAGGCGATGAGCTGCTCGCAAAAACTGCCTTGTTTAATCCATCGCAAGGCCCAGTCAGCCTTCCTTTTGACGCAATCCAGGTTTTCGATGGCGTGCAACAGGTAGTCCTTTTCTCTTGGATCTTTGATGTAAGTGTCAATGAGCAGCGAATAGGTTTCGGAATGGATGTTCTCCATCATGATCTGAAAACCATAAAAAAACTTGGCTTCGGGGTATTGAACCATCCGTACCATATTTTCAGCGAGGTTTTCATTGACGATCCCGTCGCTGGCCGCAAAGAAGGCAAGCACGTGTTTGATAAAATGCTTTTCATCCCCATTGAGCTTGTTTTCCCAGTCGTCGAGGTCCTGAACGAGGTCTATTTCTTCTGCCGTCCAGAAGCAAGCTTCCGAATTTTTGTAGAACTGCCAGATGTCGCTGTGCTGTATGGGGAATATGACGAAACGATTCGGGTTTTCTAGGAGTATGGGTTCGGTTTGCAGTTGCGTATTCATAGGCGTTGTTGCGGGTGAAGCGTGCTCAGGCGACAAATGTATTACTTGCCGGCTTTTATATGATAAAAAAAACGATATATTTTAAAAATGCATTTGTAAATATCACATTTAGAATGAAATAACCAAGTATCCCGGTTTAACATCCCTTTAAAAACATATTAAATGTTTTAGTGATATCTGCTGCAAAAGTAAGTGGTTAACCCCTAGTGCGCAGCCAGAAATTTTTAACAGCCTGTTGAAAACAAAGGTAAGTTTGTGAGTTTCCAAAACTTACGCATTTCGGACTCAATTAACCGAATTTGGTCCTTTTTGCAATTGCTATCCCTTACTAACCAATTGTTGATGTATTACACTTTATCTTAAAGTATTTTCCGATGAAGCCTACGCGCACAACAAAGGGCATAGGTCGCTACTATGCGATGTATAAGCCCTACGGGGTACTTTCCCGGTTTACGACCGAGCTGCCCGGACAACGCTGCCTGGCTGACTTGGTCAGTTTGCCACAGGATGTCTACCCGATCGGGCGGTTGGACCAGGATTCGGAAGGCTTGTTGTTGCTCAGCAGCGATCCCGCAGCCAATGCCGCCATCCTGGAGCCAAGACAGCAACTGTTGAAAACCTACCTTTGTCAGGTCGAGGGCGCTTGTGAAGCTGCAGCGTTGCAGGCTTTGTTGGATGGATTCAGCCTGAGCATTAAGGGCACGAAGCATTTCGTTCGCGCCGTGTCAGCACGTATGTATGAGGATCCACCGGTCCTGCCAATCAGGGATCCCCCCATCCGCTTCAGGAAAAACATTCCCACTTCATGGATTGAAATCGCGATCACCGAAGGCAAGAACAGACAGGTACGCAAGATGCTCGCTGCAATCGGATACCCGGTTCTGCGGCTCGTGAGGGTGGGCATCGGCAAACTTCAATTGGGGGCTATGCAACCGGGTGAACTTCGCGAGTTCGATGCCACTGGGTTCGCCCGTTCGCTGGGCATCCGTCCGTGGTAAAAGGCATCTGAAATGTTCAAGGCAGCTTGAATCACTCAAGGTAGCGATCGCTGCGGAGCACTGGAGCTAGAGCGATAGACCCGTCGAAACGGGGAATTCTTCGATGGGCCCTTCAGGTGCGAGAATACTGAATTCAGAATCAATATCGCATATACCTCGCCTCTTTAACCGCCCGCACGATGGTGGCAACGTCTGGAAGGTAAGCTTGCACGAGTGTGGGCGCATAGGGAAGGGAGGTGTCGGCAGCATTCACGCGTGTAATGGGGGCATCCAGGTAGTCAAAAGCGCGCTTTTGTACCATGTAGGCAATTTCTGCGGAAACGCTGCCATAAGGCCAGCCCTCATCGACGACCACCAAGCGGTTGGTTTTTTGGACGGAGGTGATCACCGCGTCGTAATCGAGTGGTCTGATGGTCCGAAGGTCGATGACTTCAGCCTGAATTCCTTCCTTTTCCAGCTCGCTTGCCGCATATTTTGCGAGTTCGACCATCTTATTGTAGGCAACGATGGTGACGTCCGTCCCCGTTCTCCGGATGGCAGCGCGGCCAATGGGAACGAGGTAATCGCCTTCCGGAATTTCGCCCTGTAAGCCGTAGTACAGTTCAGATTCCATAAAGCAAACTGGGTCGTCATCCCGGATGGCTGACTTGAGAAGGCCTTTTGCATCCGCTGGATCGATGCACGAAACGACTTTCAGCCCGGGACAATTGGCCATCCAGCTTTCGAACGTCTGGCTGTGCTGCTGGGCCAGTTGTCCAGCCGACCCGCTGGGTCCCCGGAAGACGATTGGGCAGGTAAATTCACCGGCAGACTGAGAAAGGGTTTTGGCAGCGTTGTTAACGATTTGGTCGAAAGCCAGAACGGCAAAATTCCAGGTCATGAATTCGACGATTGGCCGGAGCCCATTCATCGCGGCCCCCACACCGATGCCGGCAAAACCCAGTTCCGCAATGGGCGTATCGATTACACGGCCGGGACCAAATTCATCCAGCATCCCCTTGCTGACCTTGTAGGCACCGTTGTATTCGGCAACCTCCTCCCCCATCAGAAAAACGCGGGAGTCGCGTCGCATTTCTTCCGACATTGCTTCCCGCAATGCATCTCTCAAAGTCGCCGTTCGTGCCATAGGATATCCTCGGAGCAAAGGTAGCTAAAACCTGCCGGAGGTGTAATTTACTTGGTTTGAACCGATTGGAATTCATTTAAATCCAGTCCGCCGAAGTTTCCGGAACCGGCAAAAATCACGACTCGGTAGCCTTCCATTTCTCTTTTTAAGCAAGCGCTCAATGCGGCGGCATCCCGGCATATTGTCGAGTCGGTGTGCCCGAATGCCTTTTGCGTACCCTCGGGGTCCGGGGCTTTCATTCCTTTAATATCCAATGATTTAGAGTCGTAATAGACGATGAGCCGGTCAGAGGAGTTGGCAGTTTTGGCGTAATTGGGCAGAAACTGCTCGTTTAGACTGCTGTAGCTGTGAAGTTCCACTACAGCAAGTATTTTTTCGCCGGCATGCCGGGTACGCAAGGCTTCCAGGCTGGCCTTTAGCTTCGATGGTGCGTGAGCGAAGTCGCGGTATACGGTTTGGGCCTCCGACATCCACAGGCATTCCAGCCTCTTGGCAGCCCCACGAAAGTTGCCGAGCGCCTTACAGGAAACCCTGTTTGGAATGTCCAGTTGCTCGCATGCAATGATTGCTGCCTGGGCATTTTCAAGGTTATGGCGGCCGAAAACCTGCAAGGGAGTCGTGATTCCATCACTGGCCAAATGGGTTACGCCCCCAACATCGACGTGTTGTGCCGGCCCGTAGCCAATGCATTTCAGTTTATCGCCGTTTTCTCTGACCAGTCGGCTCAATATGGGGTCGTTGCAGGCATAGATCAAAGTGGTTCCCGGGTCACATCGGCGGATGAGTTCGGCAAACGCAGCTTCATAGGAGTCTTGCGTTGGAAAGACATTGAAGTGATCCCAGGCAATTCCGGTAATGATCAGGATGTCGGGACGATAATGAAAGAATTTGGGCCTGAGGTCGAGGCAGGAACTCAGGTATTCATCGCCCTCAATTACGGCAATCGGCGCGTCGCTGATGCGAACCATGGTCGTGAAGCCTTCGAGCTGGGCTCCCACGAGGTAGTCGAAGGATCTGTTCGCGGAACTCAGGATGTGCATGATCATGGATGTGGTCGTCGTCTTGCCGTGACTACCTGCCACAACGACTTGTCGTTTGCCTGAATACACCGAACTGATGTATTCCGGGAAAGAAAATACGGGAATCCCGCTTTCCATGGCCCTTGCCAATTCGGCATTTCCTGCCTTTGCATGCATTCCGAGGATCACAAAATCAATTCCGGAATGGATTCGCTCGGGATACCATCCTTCCACCTCCGGCAAGAGTCCGGCAGCTTGTAGGCGGGTACGGGCGGGTTCGAAGATCTGGTCGTCGCTCCCACTGACAAGATGCCCGGCCTGATGGAGAGCCAGGGCGAGGTTGTGCATGACGCTGCCTCCGATTGCGATGAGGTGGATATGGCTCATTGAGTGTTCTTAAGGGGCTAAACATAAGGGAGAATGCCCAAAATAATTTACCTTTGCACGGCGTTAGGGATAATAATCACAATAAAACGCGGCATCATGAGAAAAACTGAGCATCGCAAAACCTTACTCCTCCTGGGAATGCTATTTGCAATTGCGTTGAGTTCCTGTAGCAGGGGGTATGGTTGCCCGTACGATTTTTCGGCAGCCGAAGTCCTTTCCGGGTTGGCAGAATCTGCATTCCGGCTGTTTTCGATCCTGTTTTAACGGGACCCCAAGCACTACGGGCTAAAAAACCAGTTTCCTCGCAGATACTGGTTTTTTTATTGGAGTGAAAACCATTTTTAGAACAGCTGACGGTTCCGATACGGTCTTTGATTCCGGACTGCACTGCCATTACCATTCAATAAACGGTGCCTTTACGGAAAGCCAGCACGTATTTATTCTCAATGGCTTTGACCGATGTGCACCTGGCAGGCAGGCTGTTCGCATATTCGAAGTAGGTTTGGGTACCGGATTGAACGCTTTGCTAACGGCATGCAGGGCTGCAGAACATCCCAACTTGATGGTTTCATACCACGCAATAGAGGCTGAACCGTTGGCGCTTCATTTGGCTGGACAACTGAACTATCCGGATTTTCTGGGAACAGAGGAAACAAAAAATTTGTTTTATAAGCTTCATCAGGTTCCTTGGGATCAATGCATTGCCCTTTTGCCTAACTTTTGTTTCCGGAAGATACAGGCTGACTTTTTGAGTTGGTGTCCCGATGCAGCCTATGACCTCATCTACCACGATGCTTTTGCCCCAGGAGACCAGCCCGAGTTGTGGACACATGATGCCATTCAAACCATGCGAAATGCACTGGATTGTGGAGGCATACTTTCTAGTTATTGTGCCAAAGGCAGTTTCCGGAGAACGTTACGAGCTTGTGGCTTTGAGGTGATGAGGCTGCCAGGACCACCGGGTAAGCGCGAGATGACCCTTGCCACGGCGATTTAGCCAGGTTTCTGATATATTTGCTAAAAATATTATATGAGCACTGAACAGCCATTGGGACCCGGTTCACGGGTAAAACATCCTGCATTTGGAGACGGGGTCATTGTCAGCGTCGATGTAGCTGGTTACCGCGTATGCTTCATCCAGTTTGGCTTGAAACTGGTTGGTAAGGACTACTCGCAATGGACCATTGTAGAGCGCATTGAGCCTGAAGAGGCCATTACGTTTGGGGAAGCAGAAAAGGCGCTGGCAAAAATATTGCGGGCGTGGTCGGATATCACAGAAGTTGTTCCGCTGGGAGACAAATGGAAAAACGGGGTGATGATCCTTAAACCGGGAGAGCCCGGTCTTAAAGAAAAGGAAATCCCCATCGATCAGTTCTTTCACAAAATTGTCATGGTGCGTGACCGCCTTCGCGTCATGGAACAACGCGTCAACAGCAGCAAGCTCGACGACGAAGACAAGGTCAACCTTCAGCAATACATAACCCGCATTTACGGCAGCCTGACTACCTTCAACATTTTGTTCCGCAACAAGGAGCAGCATTTTGTCGGCGAAAAAACAGAAGGATAATGGCGAAGCGTGCTTTTGCGTTTTGGAGTGCCCTTCTTCGACGACATTGTATTCAAGTTGCCGCGCTTACGCTGCTCCTGGGTTTTGAGTCATGTGTCCAGGTACCCAACCGCCATGAAGGGCTGGCACCGGGTCCGTGGCGTGGAATGTTATTTGTCGACAAGCACGAGGAAATGGTCGTTACCAAAAACAAGGATAAAATAGTCGAGCGCGATACACGCTACGAAGACAAATCGACTTTTGTCGCGTTTCTTTTTGACATCGAAGTGGATGCGGATGGGCAGCAGAAGATGCTGGTAAAAAATGGCCGGGAAAGGCTCCCTTTCGACATCGGTTACACGGGCAAAAATGCCAATGGCACGGAGGATAGTTTTTATGTCGACCTGAGCCCCTACGATGCCTGTCTTAGCGGGCTTTACGACGCCAATAAAATGCAGGGAAGCTGGAAAGTTCTGGACAAACCCGGATATTCAATGCCGTTCGAAGCGCGTTTCGGCCAAGATCACCTTTTCCACAAGACCGAAGGCAACGTGATGCCATCAAAGATCGGAAGCGTTTACCAGTGTTTGTTCAGCCCTGATGGGGCGGATGCCTATTCGGCTGTTGGCGAATTCGTTCAGAATGGATGGAAAGTGGAGGGAACCTTTCGTACTGAAACCGGCGACTTCCGTTACCTGGCCGGTAATATCTACGGTGACCAGATGAAGCTGTCTTGCTTTGATGGGGCACATGCCTTTCTGTTCACAGCAGCAATTGGGTCGGACAGTTTGGCTGGAAAATTTTACTCGGGTGTGCATTATCAGACCGATTGGTACGGGAAAAAGGTTGAGCGCGGAATGTTGCGAAATCCCGATTCGCTCAGCCTTTCAAGTAATGACCAGGAATTTGAATTTGGGTTTATGACACCTGAGGGAAAAAGACTTCACTTTAGCGATAGCGCTTTTACCGGAAAAATCAAAATCGTTCAGATTATGGGTTCATGGTGTCCGAATTGCATGGACGAGGCGGTCTTTTTAAAGGACTATTTTGCCCGGAACCCAGATCCTGAAATTGCCATAGTCGGCCTAGCTTTTGAGCGTTATCCGGAACGGGAAAAGGCCATGGAGCGCATACGGCGCTTTTCAGAAGCACTGGACCTGCCCTACCCCGTAGCTTATGGGGGAAGGGCCAATCGCGATTCTGCAGCTGTGGCCGTACCCCAGATTTCCGGGGTACTTGCATTTCCGACCATGCTGTTTGTCGATCGCAATAACCGCATTTACAAAGTTCACACGGGTTTTGACGGACCTGCAACATCAGCCTACACTAGGTTCGAATCCGAATTTACTCATACATTGGAAGCTTTGAAAGGAAAATGAACGAAGTCGCTTTGATCACAGGTGCCAGTTCTGGCATTGGCCGGGCCACGGCACGGTTATTTGCAACGAAGGGTATCCGGAAACTCTTTTTGTGTGCAAGGCGGAGGGATCGGTTGGAGGCGCTTGCTGCAGAGCTTTCTGCATTTAAAGAGCTGCGCGTGGTTCCCATTGCGTTTGACATACGGGACCAGTATGCCGTTGCCGGAGCCCTCGACGCCATAAAAGGCGAATTGGAGGAGGTCGATGTTTTGATCAACAATGCCGGATTGGCAAAAGGATTTGGACCGATCCATGAAGGAAGCTTGCCCGACTGGGAAACGATGATCGACACCAACGTAAAGGGTTTGTTGTACATTACGCGCATCATCGCTCCCGGAATGGTGGCACGACGCAGCGGCCACATCATAAATGTGTGCTCGACAGCTGGCAAGGAGGTATACCCTGGGGGCAACGTGTACTGTGCAACAAAATTTGCCGTAGATGCCTTGACCAAGGCACTGAGACAGGATCTCTACACATACGGCGTTCGGGTTGGCCAGATTGCACCCGGCCATGTTGAAGAAACTGAATTTGCTCTTACCCGGTTTGACGGAGATGCAGAACGCGCAAACATCTACAGTGATTTTCAACCGCTCAAAGCCACTGATGTTGCGGAAATCATTTATTTTATGGTATCGCGGCCACATCATGTCAACATACAGGATGTCCTGGTTATGTCTTCCCAGCAAGCCTCTGCAAGCCTCATTCACCGGTCAGGCCGGGAGCGATGAAGCCTTGGTCCCATCCATCAGGCAACTAAAGGGGTCCTCGAATAACTCCGTTTTGATGCCCGCAGGAAAATAGCCACCTCTTAACATCCTGATGAGGCCAGCAGTCCTTTAGGAATGTAAGATGAGGTGTAACAAATCAGGCTATGTCGAATAAAGAATGCCCTGTGTCGTGCGCGTGAGCCCAGGTGGGAAGACGGGCATAAGCGTTGGAATAGCGAGACGCCCTCAAAACTTCGCGAAGCGAAGGGCTTTCTTGTTTCCTCCCAGGAATAAATAATAGCTCCCGGATTGGAGCTGGGCAATGTCGATGGTTGTACCGTTGCGGTTTTCCAACACCCCATCCAACAGCATTTTGCCATCCTGACTGAAAATCTGAAACGGTACATCCTCCCTATTGCTGTTTGGATAGTGAAGGCGAAGGTGCAATTTGTCTGAAGCTGGATTGGGGAATGCTGTAACCGACCCTGAAGTCTCTGATTGGTCTGAGCTAACGACCGTTTTTAGAATAAGATCCAGCGGAAAACTCATGATGGATTTGCCGTAGGTGGCGGCGACCAAGGTATTCTGCTTTTCGTTGATAGCCAGGTCGAAGACCTCAATAAATGGCATGTTGTCACCTACCCTCTGCCAGTGTTGGCCGCCATCCGTTGTCGCGAAAACACCGAGGTGGTTGCCAATAAAAAGGACCGAATCATTGCGTTGTGGGTATACAAGGATATCGTAAACCGGCAATTCAGGGAGGTCTCCATGGATGCTTTCCCAGCTTTTTCCGCCGTCGGTGGTTTTGTAAACATGAACGCCGTAATCATTGCTCCGGTGTCCGCTAAGCGTTACAAAAAAATGAGAGCTGTTGACGTAAGAGCATTTGACAGAACTGATGTAGGCGACCGGGAGTCCGGCAGAGACGTTTTCCCATCCCTGGTCGTAATTGAAGGTTCTCCATACGTTGCCGTTGATCGTCCCCGCAATGATTACCCGATCGTCAAGCGGCGATTCGTCCAGACTGGTGATGCTGGGGCCGGAGCGCGACGGATAACGGACGGGCACAGTCAAGTCGGGACTGATGGCTGCAAAGTGTGCTCCGGTATCACTTGGATTGGCATAAACCCTGCTGGAACCCGCCAGCATCTTTGAAGGGTTGTGCCTTGAAAGCATATAAGGGAAGTCCCAGTTTTTATTGCCTTTGATCCCGTTGCTGAAAGCATCCCAACTGCCGTTCGCATATTGCCAAATATTCCCATTCTGATATTCGGCATAGTAGATGTTGGGGTCGCCGGGCTTAAAGTCCATCTGAAATCCGTCGCCTCCAAAAATGCGATCCCAGGTACTGATCGAGGAACGATTGCCGCCGGTCGATCCGTTATCCTGTAAGCCACCGTAGTACAATTCGGGTTTATTCGGATTGTAGGCAACCCGGTACACCTGATTTGTTGGGATGTCCTCAATGTCCGTCCAAAGGTCGTCTGCGTTGGAATAATGGTATAAGCCGCCGTCAGTCCCCAACAATACGTTGCCATTTTTCAGGTAAACCAGGTCGTGCTTGTCGGCATGTACTTCGTACGTATCCCAGAAGGGCGCTGCCGGTTCCCAGTTTTTGCCGCCGTCCCGCGAGCGAAACAGGTCAACTCCAAGAATAAATAAGTCATTGGGATCATTTGGGTTCACGGCCATGTGATGAAAATACCATCCAAAGCCACCCATGCAATTGCAGTTGAGTCCTGTGTTCTCCCCAACGGCTTTGATGTCGGTCCACGTTTCGCCCCCATCATCAGAGCGGTAGATTGCAAAAAGTTGGTGGCCGGCGCTTCTGCCGCAGGTAAAATAGCGGACGTAGCGGGCATAGATTACATCGGGTTGACTCTGGACCATGGCGAGGGCAATGCGGCCATTGAGGCTGTCGGAGGGAAGTCCTTTGGTGAGCTTTTTCCATTTTTTTCCCCCATCGGTGCTTTTGAAGATTTGCCCGTCAGGACCGTTAACGATACTTCTGTGATGCAGCCCCAGCTTGTTCCAGCTCGCAAGCAACAGCGTATCCGGATGGGTCGGATGGATCTCGAAGTCAGTTACCCCTGTGGAGTCGTTCAGGTAAAATACCTTGTTCCAGGTCTTCCCCGCATCGTCAGAACGGTACAATCCCCGATGTTCGTCCTTGCCGTAGCTGTATCCTATGGCCGCTGCATATACAACGGTTGATTTATAAGGATGGACGGCAATTTCTGAGATAACCCTTGTTTCTTTTAAACCGGAATAGGTCCAACTTTGGCCCATGTCGGTGCTTTTGTACAGGCCTGCACCCTGACCGCAATAGAAACCACCACTGTGGTCACCCGTGCCGAGGTAAATGGTATTGGGATTCGAGGGGTCAAAAGCGATGTCTGAAACGTACAAGCTGGCTTCCTGGTCAAAGACCGGAGTCCAATGCTGTCCTCCGTCAACCGTACGATAGGCGCCGCCGTGCGAAAAGCCAATGAAGAGAATGTCTTCATTTTGAGGATGCACTGCAATGGTATTGACCCGGCCACCCAGGTTCCCCGGTCCCTCGGTCGTCCATTTTCCGGGATAAACCGAGGAAGGTCCCCGGTAGGTGCCGGCTTCGCGTCGAAACGATTCAATTTCCAGGGCGAGCTGGTCCAAAAATGCACGGTCGGGAATGCCCATTTTATCCAGGAGGTACATGTCATCCGGAGGGATCGGATCTGCTAACCCGGATGAACCTTCATGAACTCCGGGAGTACATTGCATAAGGGTTAAGGCGAATATTCCGGCAAGGAAGGATTTGTACATGTTCAACTGGATTGAATGGTTATGAGTTTAAAAAGTCCTTGGACTGACGTGCCTCGGAGGGTTTAATGCGCCCACTATGAACCAGACGCATTTCCCTGCGTACTGCTGCCTCCTCGTATAATTTTTTTTCTGCATCTGTTATCGGTGTGACGGCAGGAATGGCCTTTGGTCTATGGCTCTCCGCGTCCAAAGCAACAAAAGTAAAGAATGCCTGGTTGGTTTTGCGTGCTTCCTTCTCCAGGACACCCCGGGTAAACACTTCGAGGTGGACCTCGATGGATGTGTGAAATGCGCGCGTGACCCGGGCAACAATGTTGACCACGTCGCCAAGCCGGATCGGCTCCTGAAAAGTCAAATGATCTACTGAAACGGTTACGGCATGAGATTCACAGTGTTTGCTCGCACAAATTCCCGATGCGATATCCATCCATCGCATCAAATTTCCTCCCATGAGGTTGCCCAGAATGTTTGTGTCGTTGGGCATGACCAGTTCGTTCATTTCCGTCACGGAGTCCGCAACTTTTTTTCCGGAATCGTTCATGGTATGCGTTCAAGTTGAAAGGTCCTCAAAAATTGTTGTAAAAATCGTCGTTTGAGTTCGTGCATGTCAATTTCCTTTCCGGTTTCTTTGGCCAATGAAGTGACCGGCTTTTTGTTGGGGTCAATGCCACAGGGCACGATGTACCCGAAATAATCGAGGTTGGTATTTGCATTGAAAGCAAGTCCGTGCAAGCTGACCCAGCGACTTAAGTGAACCCCGATGGCGCAGATCTTTCTCGGTTTTTCGCTGTTTACGTCAACCCAGACTCCTGTCAAACCTTCGATTCGGCCCGACTCCACCTCGTATTGCTTCAACACCTCAATGATGGCCTGTTCCAGGCTTCGGATGTAGCGATGGACGTCGCAAAATAATTTCTCCAGATCGAGTATGGGATAAGCCACGAGTTGCCCCGGGCCATGGTAGGTGATGTCTCCTCCGCGGTTGATGGCATAGTATTCTGCCTGAATTTCTTTCATCTCGTCGGATGACTTCAGCAAGTGTTCTTCCTTTCCCGAGCGGCCAAGCGTGAAGACATGAGGGTGTTCGCAAAGGATCAGGGTATGGTGTTCGAAATGCCTGCCGCTGCGTTTGCGCTCGATCAGGTCGCAATGGATCCTGGTCTGGTATTCCCACGCCCGGTCGAAGGGCACCAGGCCCAGGTCTACGACCTGCACGCCATGCGGATGAAATGTTAAATTCCTTTGAGAATCAGGCAAATGACCTTAATTTTGATACAAAATAACAGCTATGTCAGGCAGAGAGTTCAGTTTTGCATTCACGTTGATGGCTATCCAGCTCGTGCAGGCTCAGAAAGCCCCGGACTTTACGGTTACCGATTTTAACAACAAGACCCACCGCCTATACGAAGACTACCTCAACCAAAACAAAGTTGTTGTACTTAAGTTCTTTTTTGTTGGGTGCCCTCCCTGTGCAAATATCGCACCGTACGTCGAGCAGGCCTACCAGCGTTGGGGTGCTGGAGCCGGCAAAACCGAATTTCTTGAAATAAGCACCCTGAGTTCAGATAAGAACAACACCATAAAGTCTTACCATCAGTCCAAAGGACTTTCCTTCCCCGGCATAGGTTCCGACGGAGGTGCACAAGCAGCTCTTCAGCCCTATAAGTCCGGCACTTTTGGTACCTGGTACGGAACGCCGACCTTTGTGGTGATCGCCCCCGACGGTACCGTGGAGTACAACGTAAACATGAGCCTGGGAAACCCCTATGGTCTCGACACCGCGATTGCCCGTGCTTTTCGCAGCACAGGCGGTGGAGGCTGCCCAAATGCATTCAGCGTAAAAACGGTCACCCAATTGCAGCCGGATACTTATTTCCTCATTGATTACCAGAACGGGAATCCGACGAGGGAGCTCAGTTCAGGGGCTTACAATTGTGAATTTAACCTGCCTGCCGACCTCAGTGGATTGTACGTCGTCCCCCAATTTAATCTGACGGAAAATCCGGTTGACCGGATCTCCCTTGCCGATGTGGTCCGCATCCAGAAGTACATCCTGCAACTGCAAACGTTCAACAAACTCCAGGTTAAACTCGCCGACGTCAACAATTCGTGGAGCATTACAACGGCAGATGTTGCAGAAATCCGAAAACTCATTCTTGGGGTGAGCACAGGGTTTAAAAAATTGCCGGGCCAGTTTGAAGTGGTCTATGATCCGGGTTCAAAAAATCTGACTACGATTGACAATAAAGTTTCCCTTGAAAGCCTCCTTGCCTCCCCTGCGGCAGTCAACGAATTTGGCATTGGAAAGTACGGCGACGTCAGCGGTGCTGAAATGTTCAGAGACCAGGTTCCTGTTGATCGAGGCCAATCGGCCAATGGTATTGAAGTTTTGACGGAAGCCCTCCCCGGAGGCTTCCTGCGATCGACGTTTTTTGCAGAAGAACCGTCGTTGCTCGAGGGTGTACAACTGGGTCTTCCCATTCAGAACGCTCACATCGTCGACTTAAAATCAGCATCATCCTGCTTTGAAACGGAATGGGCGGTTTCTCCGGAATCCCGCGAGTTGAGAGTGTTGTTGGAGAACAATTTTTCGTGTAGTGAACCGCTTCCGTCAAAATCGGCCCTGTTTACCGTGATGTTTAAAGATCCTCACTTTCCAGGTTGGAGACTCTCCGACCAGTTCCATCAGGAAATGGTTTATGCAAATGGATCAACAGTCACTTCCTTTAGTCTGAAGCCCCAGGGGTTGGAAAATAGGGTTCAACGCGAGGTGTGGGTGAATCTTGTTCATGGCAAGGTCTTGATTCAATCTCCTCAATTGCTTTCAGGCGCCATGCTCTTTGACCTGCAGGGAAAGACGTTACAATCCAGTCAGCCACTGACGGGTAATGTGTGCGAAATCCCGGTATCGGGTATTTCTCCTGGCATTTATGCTTTGAAAATACAATATGCGGACGGGATTGCCACTGCAAGGATGCTGTCCATCGTCGAACCGGATTGATTGGTTCCCGAACAACCGGATCCAGCAGGCTTTATCGAGCCAGGTGGCCGGTCAGCCCGTTAAGTCGCAATAGGTTGAGGGCATTGACCTGAAGCCCAGACACCCATGGTTGTGCAAACCAGGCGGTCTGGTCGTAAAATAAAAAGATAACGGGAGCCTCAGCGATCAGTATGCTGTCCATTTTATGGTAAAGCTGTTTGCGATTGCTCTCGTCGCGCTCCAACATCGCATGTTCATAACAGAGGTCGTAAGTCTCGTTGCGAAACCGCGTATAATTAGGAGGTGCGGGGTTCTTCCCATAAAATACCGTTAGAAAGGTTTCTTCATCCGGGTAGTCGGCGATCCATGAACCGCGAAATGCGCTCAACGTGCCTTCGCGCATTTGTTCCCGGAGACTGGCCGTTTCCACTAAATCTATGGTGACGGGGATGCCAATCTCCTCCCATTGCCTGCTGATAAAGGTCACCAGATCGATGTAATCTTTGTTCGAGCTGAGCGTCAGGGTGGGCAGAGTGCGGCGGTCGCTGTAACCGGCCTGATCGAGCAATTGACGGGCCTTTGTAGGGTTATAGTCGTAGCCGGGATTTTTATTCGGATCAAATCCGGGAAGGCCTTTGGGAATAAATCCGGAGTTAGCGGGTGTTCCCAGTCCAAAGCGAAGGTAACGGATGAGCTTCTCCCGGTCGATTGCATAGTTCAGCGCCTGACGGAAAGCCCGGACTTGCAAGGGGTGATCTTTGGGGACTCGCTCAAGGTTAAAGCCAATGTATTCGGTATTGAGGAAATCCCCTTTGAACAGTTGCATCTTTTTTGAATATTCGGTTTTGAGCGTGCCGTCACGATGGAGCAGTTGGTGTGCAAATCCCGCATGGATGCCTGAAAAAAAATCGATGGAGCCGTTGAGAAACTCCAGATAAGCTGTGCCCCGGTCTTCAATAAAACTGATGCGAATGCCATCTGCGACCGGAGGGGGGCCGAAGTAAGCGTCATGTCGTTCCAGAAAGAGGCCCTTTCTGCCCTGCCACTTCTTGAGTTTAAACCCATTGGTCCCAACCGGGTTGTAGGCAAAGTCCTCCTGGTAATGAGCCACCGCTTCCCGGGGAATGATGCTGCAGTATTGCATCGTGAGCAATTTGAGCAATGGCGAATAGTGCTTGCGCAGACGCAATTCAAAAAGTTCAGGAGCAGGAGCGCGAAATGGTTCGACTTCAGCCACGATATCTTTGAAGATCCAGGATCCCGGAGAGTGAATCGCCGGATCCAGCAACCTTCCAAAACTGTACACCACATCAGAAGCGACCAGGTAACGCGTGCTATCAGGACCAAAGCACGGGCTTTTGTGAAAAAGGATGTCCTTTCTGAGTTGGAAGCGATAGATTGTCGCATCTTCGGAAATGGACCATTGAGTAGCTACCTCGGGCAAGAGGTTCAGGGAATCGTCGAGATCTAACAATTGATTGTAGAGGTGATCGACAGCCCAGAGGTTGTTTTGAGCCTTTGCGAAGGCTGGATCCAACGAAGTGATCGCATTGGGCTGGTTATAGTGAAATACCTGCGAAGGGCCAACTCCTGTTGCCCCCTGTTCCCTGCATGAAAAAAACGCGAAGCCCAGATAGAGGCAAAACGCAGTCGCGAATCGCTTAAGCCACATATTCCCCTCCCATTATTCGCCGCAAATCTATTTCTTTCTTTCGGAGAATTCGCCCGCTGCCTGCCCATCGACCAGCAGGCTTTGGCCTCTCCTTTGTTAAAGCGAATCCAGGCGCACGCCGCAGATACTTACTTTTAGTGTAGGTTTGCGTAAAATTCTGGTAATGGAATTGCGTTACTACGGTCATTCTTGTTTTGCCGTTGAACTCCAGGGGAAGCGCCTGCTGTTCGATCCATTCATTACCGGCAATCCTTGGGCCTCAGGTGTTGATCTTGACGGCATTCAGCCTGAATTTATCCTCATTTCCCACGGTCATGGTGACCATGTTGGAGACACTATTGAATTGGGTAAGAGGCACAAGGCTCACATAATCAGTACATACGAAGTCGTCAACTGGCTGGAGGCTCATGGAGTCTCCGGTACCGGAATGAACACCGGAGGCAAACGTGAATTTCCATTTGGTACCCTGCGCCTCGTACACGCGGTACATTCCAGCCAACTGCCCGACGGAGCTTATGGCGCCAATCCCGTTGGGTTTTGCCTTTATGGCAAGGGATTCAGTTTTTACTTTGCCGGAGACACCGCCCTGACCATGGATATGCAACTGATTCCCTTGCTGTGTCCCCCGTTGGATTTCGCCATTCTGCCGATAGGCGACCATTTTACCATGGGGTATGAAGACGCGATGCTGGCCAGCGACTTCATCCAATGTCCGAAGATCGTTGGCTGTCATTACGATACCTTCTCACCCATAAAAATTGACCGGCAACAGGCCCAACAGGCATTTTTAGACAGGGGCAAAAGCCTCATACTTCCCGAAATCGATCAACCGTTTACTGTCTGATGGGAAAGATCGTTGCTATCGCAAATCAGAAAGGGGGCGTCGGCAAGACAACAACGGCCATCAACCTGGCCTCCTGTATTGCCATTCTCGAATATCGCGTATTGCTGGTAGATGCAGATCCCCAGGCAAACAGCACCTCTGGAACGGGCATTGCCTCTGCTGAGAACTCTCCGAGTTTGTACGATTGCATGATCAATGAGGCAGATCCACACCAGGCAATTGTAGCTTCTGATACACCAAATTTATTTGTGCTTCCGTCAAACATTGATCTCGTGGGAGCAGATATCGAGCTGGTAAATATGCCAGCACGCGAAAAGGTCCTCAAGCGGGTACTCGACCAGGTCCGGGGCGAATACGATTTTATTTTCATCGACTGTTTGCCTTCCCTCGGCCTGATCACCATCAATGCGCTGACCGCTGCTGACTCGGTAATCGTTCCGGTTCAATGCGAGCTGTTTGCTCTGGAAGGCTTGTCCAAGATCAGAAATACCATTGAACTCGTTCGCGCAGCACTCAACCCCGCTTTGGAAATCGAAGGTGTGTTGCTCAGTATGTACGACAAACGCCTGCGACTATCGACCATGGTTGTCGAAAATATAAAATCCAATATTCAATTGCCCGTTTTTGAAACCATCATCCACCGGAATTCGCGCATTTCTGAAGCGCCGTTGGTAAAAAAGCCCGTTGTGCTGTACGATGCCGCGAGCAAGGGAAGCCATAATTTTTTAAACCTTGCAGACGAATTTCTCCGCAAGAACAAGGCCGGTGCCTATGAAACAGAAAAGTGAACTTGGGAAGGGATTAAAGGCCCTGCTGACGAGCATCAATACAGATCCTGTTGCACGTGTCGAGGCAGCAGAATCGACCGCAGTCAACAGCGTGAATCTGCTTCCGATCGACCAGTTGTTTGCCAACCGCCATCAGCCAAGGCATGTTTTTGACGAAGAGCTGATTGCTGAACTTGCCGAATCCATTAAAACCTATGGAATCATCCAACCCCTGACCGTGAGGCAAACTGCACCCGGGCAGTATCAGGTGATCAGCGGGGAGCGAAGGTTGCGAGCAGCTAAACTGGCAGGACTTGAAATGCTTCCCGCCTATATTCGTACGGCAGATGACAACGCCATGCTGGAAATGGCCCTGGTCGAGAACATTCAGCGCGAGGACCTCAACCCCTTGGAAATTGCCATTTCATACCAGCGCCTTTGCGACGAATGCAATTACACCCAGGAGCAACTGGCTGAGCGCGTTGGCAAAAAGCGCAGCACGGTCGCGAATTACATCCGTTTGCTGAAATTACCCGTGGAAGTGCAAAATGCACTCAAGGCAAAAACACTGACCATGGGACATGCGCGAGTCATTGCTGGAGTGGATGACCTCCTGGTGCAAATGCAATTGTTCAGAGACATCCAACAAAGGGATATGTCGGTCCGCGATGCCGAAAAAACCGCTCAGGCCTATTCCCGCAAGCAGGCCAGGAGGCCTGTAAACCCTAAAAGTCCGCAGGTTAACGACAAGCAAATTGAACTGCTGGAACAGCGCATGAGCCAGTTCTTTGGCTACAAAGCGAGCATACTCAGAAAGGAAAACGGAGAGGGACAAATTGTCATTCGTTTCAAGAATGACAACCAGTTAAACGACATTTTTGATCGCATTGACGAAGCGTGAGCCGCACCTACTTGCTCGTTTCCATTCTTGCCTTGAAGGCCACGGCGCTTTGTATCGCGCAAACAGACACCCTCGCCATTCCTTCGAAAGACAAGGAGCTGGACAAAGGCATCATTCCGATTTTATTTTCGGGTAGGCCTGGCAAAGCCCTGGGCTTGTCGCTTTTGCTCCCGGGTGCCGGACAGGTTTACAATCGAAGCGCCTGGAAAGTGCCCATTGTATATGCCGGACTTGGGACCATGGCCTATTTCATTTATTTCAACTCGACTGAATTTAAACGCTACGACCGGGCATTGCGGGAACGGGTTGACCATCCTGCAGATCCGCAGGATGAGTTTGTAGGCATTCTGAGTGATGCGGGAATCAACAGCTATAGAAAATACTACGATAAGAATCTCCAGTTGAGCTATATCGGTCTGGCATTTGTTTACCTGCTCAATGGAGTCGAAGCATTTGTCGACGCCCATTTAAAGGAATTTGATATTTCTACCGACCTCAGTCTGCAAATTCAGGAAAGCGGAGATTCCGGTACGCCTGCCCTCTTGCTGTCATTTCGCTTCTGAACAGACACAATCACATCCAGCCCAGCAACTTTGCAAATTTCATCATTTCGCCCTGATTGCTGATCTTCAGTTTCCCCTTTAGGATCGCGAGCATCGGGTTGAGTTCTCCTTTAAAGACCTTTTTTAAATCGTCTGCATCCGCTTTGATCACGCAGCTTGCTATGCCCGTGATTCCTTCAGTTGTCGTCATTCTGCCATCTTCAAGCTTTACGGTTACATTGCCCCCTTCTTCACCGCTAAGTATAAAATGGAAACAGGCAGACATGCCCGTTAACGCATTGACGTCAACTTTTTCCGGTAGGTGTAATAGAAATTCTCTGGTAGTCATTCAGTGTGTATTTCTTATTAGATCATTCGGAATGGGTAAAATAACAATCGTTTGATGGATCTGTATCTGCAAGTTGACGTTCCGGATTCAGGCAGATTGCAGCTACATCTTCTGGGCGGCAGTCGAGCTGTAGCATATAGTGTGGGTTTACCCAGGACCAGGCCGTCAGGGTATGTACCTGAGATTCCTTGGGGAATTGTTTTCCGCCCCGCATGAGGTTGAGTGGAATGTAATACCGAATCGCCGTTCCATCATTTTTAAGCACCAGAATTTCGACAGGCATCGGAAACTCCCCACGACGGGATAGATGGCAACGGACAGAGCCATTGACTTCATCCAGTGAGTCGATAGCATAATCAATGCGCTTGGTGGTATGGACAAAATAATTGTCAAACCAATCGAGCTCCAGGCCGGATGTCTTTTCCATGGTCCGGAAGAAATCTTCCGGTTCCGGGTGTTTGAATTTCCATTGTTGGTAGTAGCGGAGCATGCCCTGAAGAAACGTCTTTCGCCCCATTAAGTAGCTGAGCTGGTGAAGGCATAAAGCCCCCTTGCTATAGGCGCCCATGCCATAGGCGCGATTGGTCTTAAAGTGGTCCGCATGCGTGCACAACGGATCTGCCTCGCCCTGTTCCGCAAACTTCGCAAAGGCTTCCAGGTTGGCCCGGTGAGGGTCATCTTCGAGTTGGCCGGGCACAAGCCTCAAACCGCGCAGATGATTGATGGTTTCGGATTCGACAAAAGATGTGAATCCTTCATCCATCCACGGATACATTCCTTCGTGCGTTGCTACCACCCCGTGGTACCAGCTGTGGAGCAGTTCGTGGGTGGCAACTCCAACAAGGCTGTTTAACGGACGTTTTCCGGTGATCAATGTGGCCATCGGGTATTCCATGCCGCCATCTCCACCCTGGATAAAAGCATACTTAGGATAGGGATATTCGCCATAATGTGCCTCAATAAACCGGAAAGCACTGTCCATGATGGGCAGCAACTGGCTCCAGCTTGATTTGAATGAAGGATCGCTCAGGTAAAATGCCTCCAGTATGCATCCATTTGAACGGTGGTAATCGGCCTTGACAAAATCCGGATCGGCAACCCAAACAAAATCGTGTACTTTTTCCGCACGGATCACCCACGTCCGTTTATTGCCGGAATTGAGCGGTAGCGGTTTATTGCAAGGCCCGATGCCGGGATTTTGCAATATGCCGGTGTGTGCCAGACAATAGCTGCTATCGATCTCTATCTGCACCTGGAAATTGCCAAAGATTCCATAAAATTCACGTGCGATGTACGGGTCGGTGTGCCATCCCCTTTTGTCGTATTGACATAATTTGGGATACCATTGGGCCATGGAATAGTCAATGCCCTCCCTGTTATTGCGACCCGTTCTACGGATCTGGATTGGAATCTGGGAGCGAAAGTTGAGCTCGATGCGAACGCTGTCGCCGGGAAGGCAGGCGCGTTTTAATGAAACGCTGAGGAGGGTTCCCGAAACGGAATAATCAAGGATATGGCCTTCCTGACGGACTGCCTTTACGTCAACCCATCCGTTTTCATGGGGTTTAAGCTGGCTGATCCGGGCGCCAACCCGGGGGTCTGGATCCGGTAGTTGGCGCGACCTGACATCCATGTCACTGCCGGGTTGAAAGGCGTTGTAATACAAATGAAAATGCAATTCATCCAAAGTATCCGGACTGTGGTTGTAAAGGGTCGTGTACTGGATTCCGGAAAATTGGTGCTTTTGGACATCCATGTTTACCGAAATAAAATAGGCCACTTCCTGCTGCCAGGATGACGCCTGACCGTTGAGTATTGGATTGTGAACCGATAATAACCAGATGATGAATGCGGTCTTAGCGTAGCGTAGGGTCATATCCGGAATCCTTCTCGTTGTTTTTGTGAGTATAAAATGAGGATAAAGATGGCTACAAAGGACGATATAATGGACCATGGCCCCAAGGAAGGCAAATCGCTGACTTGCCCTGAAGTAAACCCAAGCCGGTTCAGTGCCAGCCATCCAAAGTTGTTTGCGGTGTGCAGTCCCATACCGAACTCTATGCCGGATGAAGCCCTTGCAAGCAGGCATAAAAGGGACCCAATGACAAAAAGGTACCCCACGGTCAATCCGTCTGTGGTGGTTTCCAACTTCCTACCGGGGAGGTGTACAAAAGCAAAAACCATACTGCTGAGCAGGATGGCTGCCCAAGGCTTCCTCAATGCCGATGATAAGACCTTGGGCAAATAAGACCTGAACATCAATTCCTCTAAACTGGCAAGCAAGGCAGTGTGGAGGAGCAATACGAGCAGATCCCTTCCCGGGATCGACCGCGTCAGGTTCAGACTGGTCGCAAGATCCGGCCAGAAAATCAGGGCGTTGACCCCGATCAAGCTGAGGAAAAGAGAAAATGCAACGGCGAAGTGGCCCAATCGAAATCTAAGCTGTTGACTGACAAGGGCGCGGATATTGCTTTTGTGAAAACCGGCAAACAGAAAGGCAAAACAAAGAATCGACAGCGCGGTGGAGATTGAATTTTCTAAAAGGCGGCCTGTAAGATGGTCCAAAAAAACGGAATGAGATGCTGCTGCCTTGGCAATCACCGAGAAGAACAGGTGGCATGCCAAAAAGAGGGCAATGGTCAGCAAGGCACGGAAGCCTGTATGTGGACCCTCCAGCCCCCAAAGGAAAAAGTCATTTTGGTATGTGTTCAGTGCCTTCAAAGGGTAAGGAATTGCCACCCGATCCGGGTTGATTTGCAAAAATCGGCTAATTTTGTTTCATGGGACAAGTACGTGCATCAAATTGGATCACCACGGTTCTGGTATTGGCTGCAATCTTGGTGTTCAGCCGCATTTTTCCGCACCCGCCAAATTTTACGGCAACCATTGCCTGTATCTTATTTGGGGCGGCCTATGTGCGGACGAGCTGGAGTTGGATGGTGCTTATGGGCGCCTACTGGCTAGGAGACCTGGCAATTAACAACCTCATCTATCCTTCCGATCTCAGTTTTACCTGGTTTACCAGGGGATTTTCCCAACTTCTGGTGGCCTATCTACTGGTATTTGCCACTGCCCGGTGGTTTTTGGCAAAGGGCCCCCTACCTCTACAGGTTCTGATGGGCGCTTTTTGCGGTTCCCTGGTATTTTTTCTCGTGAGCAACCTTGCAGTCTGGGCGGGAGGTTCGATGTATCCTCTTACGGTCCAGGGCCTTCTTGCCTGTTATTCTGCAGCCATTCCTTTCTTTGGCAATGAACTGGCTGGCACGGTATTTTATTCCTCTGTGATTTTTGGCCTTTACTGGCTGCGCGAACCAAACTGGAGCGCGACGTTCCATAGGAACTGATCCGGATTCCCTTCATTTAGATTGCCTTTAATCGTGGAGGGCATGAGGAGCTCTTCCAACTTTGAACCTGGATGCCGCGGCTATGATGGATTTATGGTCATTGAACTAAGGGATCCATGCTATTTCCCGGCCACCGGCCTGGTGTGACAAATGCCGGGCGAAGACGAAAAGAAAATCAGACAGACGGTTCAGGTACACCACAATCTCCGGGTTTACTGATTCCTGTGAGATCAGGCTGACCAATCGGCGCTCAGCCCTTCGGCAGACGGTGCGGCAGATGTGGGCCTGGGCACTGGCTACATTGCCTCCGGGCAGAATGAAGTTCTTCAGGGGTGGTAGGGAGGATTCCATCTCATCGATCATCGATTCCAGTTCCAGCTCTTTTCCTACGGGAATAGGGGGCAGTTTTAGGCCTGATTTTTCCGGGTCTGCAGCGAGGTGGGATCCAATGGTGAACAGCAGGGATTGGATTGCTGTCAGACGCGCTTCCCATACTGGAAGCTGGCAGGTAACGGCAAGCAAGCCCAATTGTGCATTCAATTCATCTATTGTCCCATATGCCTCGATCCGCAAGTCATCCTTGGGGAGCCGCCTGCCTCCGTAGAGGGAGGTAGTGCCCTGGTCACCGGTTTTGGTGTAGATTTTCACGTTGCATCAATTTGTCGGACTCAATCATGCCATCGCGCATTCTAACGATGCGAAAAGCCTTTTGGGCCACGTCGTTTTCATGCGTGATCAGTATGATCGTATTGCCCATTTCATGAATCTTTTGAAAAATGGCCAGGATCTCCTCGCTGGTCTTGGTATCCAGGTTTCCGGTGGGTTCATCCGCAAGGATGATCGATGGGTTGTTCACCAGCGCTCTGGCAATGGCGACCCTTTGCCTTTGGCCCCCGCTCAGTTCGTTTGGTTTGTGGTGCATGCGGTCCGCAAGCCCCACGTCGATCAGCCGCTCCTTTGCAATCTGTTCGCGGCGCGCCCGGGATGCTCCCGCGTAAACGAGGGGCATTGCAACGTTGTCCAGGGCGGAGATCCTGGGCAGCAAATTAAACGTCTGGAACACAAAGCCAATTTCTTTGTTCCGGACTTCTGCCAGTTCATCATCATTCATCGAACTGACGTCTTTCCCATTGAGCATGTAGCTGCCGGAGCTTGGCGTGTCCAGGCAACCGATGAGGTTCATGAGGGTGGATTTACCACTTCCGGAAGGCCCCATCAAGGCGAGAAACTCATTGCGGGCAATGTCCAGGTCAATGTTGCGCAGGGCTTCTACCTGTTCGTCGCCCATTTGGTATACTTTTCGGATGCCGCGCAGCTCGATGATCGAGTTTTTCATAGAACAATGGTAAAATTAGTCATTAAGCAGCAGAGCGCCTTGCGATTTTAGCTCCGCGAGCCTGCCAGCCAGACCAAAAACGGATAATTCCCGATGAATCGCCACAAAACGTATTTTTGCGACTTACAACTGCTCCGCATCCGGAAATGAAACACATTGCTGTTGCTGGAAACATTGGTTCGGGTAAAACCAGCTTGTGTGCTGCTCTGGGAAAGCATTTCCAGTGGGAGGTACATTACGAGGAGGCGGGTACCAATCCTTACCTCAGCGATTTTTACTATGACATGCCCAGGTGGTCGTTTAACCTGCAGGTATTCTTTCTCAATAGCCGTTTCCGCCAAATCGTAGAGATACAGCAGGGAAGTAAAACGGTATTGCAGGATCGCACCATTTACGAAGACGCTCATATTTTTGCCCCAAATCTGCATGAAATGGGTCTTATGACCCGCCGGGATTTTGAAAATTATTTTTCGCTGTTCGAGATTATGATGAGCACGATTCAGCCTCCGGACCTCATCATCTATTTAAGAGCATCTATTCCAACCCTCGTAAAGCACATCCAGGTACGCGGAAGAAATTATGAGGGGAACATGAGCCTGGATTATCTAAAGCGACTGAACCAGCGGTATGAGGATTGGGTGAGCCAATACCGGCAAAGCCCGCTGGCTATAATCAATGTCGATGAACTCGATTTTATGAACCGCCCGGAACATTTAGCAGAGGTTATCGATGCAGTCAATGCGAATGTGCACGGCTTATTCAAGCCGGGAGATGGTCAGGCTGCCGGCTAGCGCTGAAGGCGACACTGCATGAAACTGTAATAAAATGCGGAGGATGGATTTTCGCGCAACTGTAGCATCTCGCGTCTTACTTTTTGCCAGTCACTGTTGGAAATTCTTCCGGATGAGATCATCTGCCTGGAAGCGCTTTCCGCCAGGCTGATCCAGTAGTTCCATATTTCCGTTCGTTTCTGAGGGACAGCGGCATCGAAATACAGGGTTTTAGCCCGGGTTTCCAGCTTGGTGTGGTTGAGTTTAGCACACATGGCTCCAAGCTGGATGCCAATGTTGCCATTTCCACCAAGTGATTCCTGGAATGCATTCATTTGGTTCCAGAAGTCTTCCAATGCAGCTGATTTTGGGAAGTGCTCAAAGCTGTTGTTGAACACTTCGGTTAAGTACACCCAACCTCCGGGAGCAACGACCCGGTGAGCCTCTGCGAGCAGGGCTTCTGGGTGCCGGACGTGTTCCAATACCCAGACCATCAATGCACAATCAAAGGATGCTGTGTCAAAAGGAAGGGCGTTCCCCTGTCCTTTGATCAAGGCGTACCGGTTGTTGAATGCGGCTTCAGCTTCCAGGTAAGCGCTTGCGCCTGCGAGTTGTTCGGCTGATAGATCGATGCCGGTTATGTGAATGTGGGGATAGCATTGCATGACATAGCGCATCTGCGCTCCAGTTCCACAACCAATTTCGAGCATCCGGGAAGCACCTTCAAGCCCAATAAATTCATAGATCTGAGGCCCCAACAGGTCATTTTGCAAATGGAGTCTTTTTTGTTCTTCGCTGCTAAACCCGTGCAGGTACTTTGACGAACGTTTGACCATTCGAAATTGGGTTGTGAGCTCAGTTGAAAAATTTCCGCTCCTTAAAAATCCAGGCTATTGCAAAGCTGAAGATCACTGAAGTAACGATCAGAAAATAAAATGCACCTTTGTAACTTCCGAGGTCAAAAGGCATGGGAACATTCATTCCGAAAAAACTCGAAATGACTGTTGGCACCATGAGTAGCAAGGTGATGACAGTTAGCCGGTGTACGACAGTGTTGAGGTTGTTGGAGATGATGGAAGCATAGGCCTCCATCGTTCCGTTTAGGATGTTCGTGTAAAGTTGGGCAACCTCCCGGGCCTGGTTATTGTCAATGATGATGTCTTCGAAGAGATCATTGTATTCCTCGTGATCCTTAATTCCAAGGAAATCCGTACGCTTAATTTTCAACTTCAGCAATTCATTTGCATTGAGTGAATTCACAAAGTAAACGAGGGATTTTTCAATGCTCAGAAGACTCCGGAGTTCTTCGGATCTGCTGGAATGGTATAACTCCTGTTCGATCAAATTGCGACGCAGATTGAGTTTTTTCAAGTATTCTAGGAACAGGTGCACCGTTTGTTCGAAGATCTGAAGAACAAACAATCGTTCATCCTCTAAATTAAACCCCTTGACTTTGCCGTCAAGAAATTTTTCGATTACCGGACTCTCGACGCTGCTAATGGTAATGATCTTCTTCTTGCAAAGGATGATGCCAAGGGGAATGGTTATGAAAATGGGATCATTTTCCTTTTCCCGTTCGTTGATGACCGGCGTGTTGAGAATGATGCTGCGCGTATCGTCATAGCGTTCATACCGGGCGCGCTCCTCGCTGTCCAGAGGGTCCGTGAGAAAATCTGCTTCAATTTGTAGTTGGCGGGAAAATGCGTCGAGCTCACCTGGGGCAAAAGGCGGCGCTAGGTGAATCCAGGAAGCCTGGTCCAGCTGTTCTGTCTCCTGACAGAGTGCGTTCCGGCATGAAAAATACCTGATCATCCGGCAGCGGATCTTCAGAAAGTGAGGGCATTTCCAATTGCTTCATTGCGACTGCAAAGGTAGCAAATTTCGGACCAACGCGGATTATGGCAAAATCCAAATGTTAAAATGGCCCTGCATTTTTAAATATATCATATTTTATATTTGTAATGGCTTGTATTCAAACAGGCACATCACTCGCGGAATGCTATCTGAATTTCAGAGCGTTCACCGGCTTTATAGAAGACACGAGCCAGCTGGGCATGATGAGGCTGAGTAGCACGACGGTGAAGAACAGTGTATTGATCAATACGACCGGTCCAAGGCTCAGGTCAACGGGGGCATGGTCGAGGTAATAATCCGCTTCGCTGAGTTTGATTGCGTGCATGCGGTGTTGCAGGTAAAGAAGGGGAAGAGCAATTCCATTGCCAAGGGCAAGGCTCCAGCCCAGTATTCGCGCAGCATACCATAGGAATATCTTGCGCTGAGCGTGAAAGGGCATGCCCAGGACGATCAACACCCCAATCATGTGCGTGCGTTCGAGGATCAGGATCATCAGCGTCGTTGCCATATTGATGATGCATACTGCCAGAATGAGCGATAACAGAAAAACCTTGTTGACCGTTTGAAGGGACAGCCATTCAAAAATATTGGGAAACTTTTCGCGAATGGTTTCGGAATACCAGTTTTCAGGGAGCACCTCATCATATAAATAGCGATTTGCCGTTTCTGCTTCCAGGACGTCCTTACAAAAGACTTCAATTCCCGTGACCTCAGTGCTGTCCAGTTTTAACAAATTCTGAATCAGCCGAATGTCTGTCAGAGCGAATTTTCGATCGTATTCGGCAAGTCCGGTATTGTAAATGCCAGCTACCAACAATCGCCTTTTCAATAGTTCACCCCGAACAACAAAATTGAGCACCACGGCATCTCCCGGTTTGAGCTGCAGACGCCGGGCAGTCTCTTCTGACACGAGCAATTCGCGAGGGCCAGAAGAATTGTCCGGCTGGAGTACCCGTCCACTCACCAGAAAATCTGAAAAAAATTCCCAGCGGAAATCACCGCCAACGCCTTTAAAAAATATTCCTTCGCTTTGTCCTGATGCAGTGAGAATCCCCGGCAAAACAATGAAGGATTGGACATGGTCGACCAGTGGTTTCCCTGTTATGCTGTTGCGTACAGCATACATCCGGGCAACAATTGAATCATCCAGCTGCATGGGAATGGGGTCCAACCTCTGAGATGACTGGAGGTCAGTTATGTGAATATGTCCCCAAAATCCGAAAACTTTTAGAGCAATCTCCTTTTGGAAGCCATTGAAAATGCTTTGGGCGATCAGGATAACAGCCAGACTCAGGCTGGTGGCCAGGACCGAGAGGTAAAGGATCCTGCGGGTAAACGACTTTTTAAAACTATAAAAAGACCGGGAAGCTATGAACTCACTGGCACTCATGGATTTCCGCTTCAACCGACACAAAGGTACAAATTCATCAATAGGCGTAATTTTGCAAACTTACGACACCAGAAGCGCTATGCAAAAATTGGAATTTGTTGACCAGCTCCGGCAGAGGGACATCCTACAGGATCTGACTCCAGGCCTGGAAGATTACCTCAAGGGGGGCATCCGGCGGGCCTATATTGGGTTTGACCCTACCGCCCGGTCTCTTGGCCTGGGCAATTATGTTCAAATCATGATGCTCGATTTCTTTCAACGCTCCGGGCACCAACCCGTAGTTTTGATGGGTGGGGCTACGGGGCGCATCGGCGACCCCTCCGGAAAGGATAAGGAAAGAGAGCTCCGCTCGGTCGAGGAACTGGATGCCAACATAGAGGCACAGGAACGTCAATTGCGCAAATTGCTCAATTTTGACGAAGGCCCAAATCGCGCATTGTGGGCTAATAACCTCAACTTTTATAAGGGTATGAACGTGCTCGATTTTCTGCGCGACATCGGTAAACACATTACAGTAAATTACATGATGTCCAAAGATTCGGTACGCAATCGCATGGAAACCGGCATCTCCTATACGGAGTTCTCGTACCAGTTGCTCCAGGCTTATGACTTCTATTGCCTGTACCGCGAACTGGACTGCCGGATGCAAATGGGCGGTTCAGATCAGTGGGGAAACATAACGACAGGAACTGAATTTATTGGAAAATGCATTCCTGGAGCCAAAGGTTTTGGGTTGACGACTCCCCTGCTCACCAAAGCCGACGGAAAGAAATTTGGAAAGACAGAAGAAGGAAATATCTGGCTCGATCCGGCAATGACGAGTCCCTACAAATTTTATCAGTTCTGGATCAACACGGATGACGCCTATTTACCGCGGCTGTACCGCTATTTCAGTCTCAAGTCTGTGGATGAGATTGCAGCGCTGGAAATGCAATTCGCCGACGACCCCGGAAGCAGAAAGCGGATGCTCGCGGAGGAGATCACCCAGCGGGTTCATGGAGCTCAGGCGCTGGACAGCTCTCGTCAGGTCTCGGAACTGTTATTCAACCGGAATTGCTCTTCTCATTTTTTATCGGATCTTACCGAAGATACACTCGATCAGTTGGGAAGAGAAATTCCACACGCAGTAGTGCCTTCCGATGCATTTGCCAATGGTAAAACTCTCGTCGATGTACTAACGGAAATTTCCGGCTTCCTTCCTTCTAAGTCTGAAGCGCGAAGGGCAATCCAGTCGAACGCAGTGAGCGTGAATAAAATCAAAGTGATCCAACTTGAGCACCTCATCCAGAAGGATGACTTTATACATGGAAAATACCTTCTGATCGAAAATGGTAAGAAAAATAAATATATGCTCGTGTTGAGTTAAATGGCAATTTGCAGAGCCAGTATGGTTGCAGGGGTGCCCTTAAGCATTCATGAAAAACCTATTGCATAAGGACAGGGGGTCACAATTTGTGCTGCACGAATGGCGGTCGAAAGTCTTGGTGTGCAATTGTTCCATATTTTTAAGCCAGGCCTCAGGAGCTCCTGTCCGGAATGTGGTGAATTGACAGCGCGTGCTTAATTTACCATTATTGAGTGCTACCGTTTTTTACAAATACGAGTGAGGCGCTGTTGATGCAATAGCGCATACCCGTTGGCTGGGGTCCATCGTCAAAGACATGGCCCAGGTGTCCTTGGCACCGGGCGCACAGAACTTCTGTTCGAACCATCCCGTGGCTCTGATCTATGTTTTCTTTGATGACCTTTGCGGCAATGGCATTCGTAAAACTCGGCCACCCCGTTCCTGAATCGTATTTATCGGAAGAGCTGAACAGTGGTAGTCCGCAGGCCTTGCAAAGGTAGAGGCCCCGCTCATGGTTATTAAAGTATTCACCCGTAAATGCGCGTTCGGTACCTTGCTGTCTCAGGATGTAATAGGATTGATCATCGAGCAGGCTTCTCCATTCCGCATCTGTTTTTACAATTTGACGTATTACCTCAGGAATTGGGAATGTGGTTTTACCGTCATCCGCTGCCAAACCAGGTTTGGAAACCTGTTGCTCTGGTCTGTTATGCTGACAAGCCGCTTGTGCCACGAAGCCGACAATTAGAAACAGCGTAATTCTATTCATAATTTGTTAATTTCGTTGTCTTCTTTCATGGAGATCTTTACGACGCGGTGTACCAATGTGACGATGGAAATAAGTACGAGATAACTGAGCGTTATTACCAGAAGGATCCATGAATGGCTTTTTGCTTCCATCAGTGCCACACCACTGAACCACCACGAACCAAGAGAAACGACAAGAGCCAGTAAGGCGAAAGCTGCAACGCCACTTTGGAAATGGGACTCCTTGCGTTTGGACGCAAAATATCCCAGACTATTGAATAGCGAATAGAAAAAGACCATTGCATTTGAAACGAGCCAGTAATCCAGTTGACTTTTTGCACTGGGAGCGACTACTTGGCAGATAAAAATGAATAAGCAAAGTATCAGATAAATTCCCGTACAAAAGATGAACTGGAAAGCAGCATTGGACAAAGGATTCTCTGAAATCTTCAAGTTAAACATGGTGAAGGCTTTCTCCTAGGAGGTCGTATGGTTCGGCTCCGGTGATGCGAATATCTGCAAAATCACCCACGCGCAAATAATTTTGTCCGGTCGCTGATATCAGTACTTCGTTATCCACTTCGGGGCTGTCAAACTCGGTGCGGCCATAGTAATGTTCTTTGGTTTTACGGTCGATCAACGTCTTGAAGGATGTGCCAACTTTTTGTTGATTTTTGTTAAAACTGATGGATTCCTGCAAACCCATGAGTTCCTGAGCCCGCTGTTCTTTGACTTCCTGCGAAATGGAGTCTTCAAGGCTGTGGGCACTCGTGCCTTCCTCGTGGGAATAAGTAAAAACACCCATCCGCTCGAACTGCTGCTCTTCGATAAAACGGCAAAGCTCATCAAAATCCGCGGGGGTTTCACCCGGGAATCCTACCAAAAAGGTCGTTCGAAGGTGAATTCCGGGAATGGCCTCTCTTATTCTGTCAATCAGAGTTTTCGTTTCCCGGGAGCCGATGCCTCTGTGCATGGCCTTCAGCACGCGGTCAGAAATGTGTTGAAGTGGGAGATCCAGGTAACGGCAAACCTTTGGGTACTCCCGCATGACGTCGAGCAGTTCATCAGGGAACCCTGCCGGATAGGCATAATGCAAGCGCAGCCATTCTATGCCTTCGACATTGGCCAGCTTTTCCAGCAGTCCTGGCAGCAGTCTTTTCTTGTTCAAATCCAAGCCGTAATAAGTCAGCTCCTGTGCGATGAGGATGAGTTCTTTTACCCCCTGAGCGGCAAGTAGTCTGGCCTGCTGCACCAGTTGTTCTTCGGGAACGGAAATGTGTTTGCCCCGCATCAATGGAATCGCACAAAAACTGCAGGTACGGTTACAGCCTTCTGATATCTTGAGAAATGCGTAATGTCCCGGTGTACTAATCTGCCGCTCTCCCAGCAGCTCGGCCCGGTAGTTTGCGTTCAATCGCCGGAGCAATGCCGGCATCTCCAAGGTGCCAAAATAGGCATCGACTTCCGGGATCTCCACTTCTAACTGGTCTTTGTAGCGTTGCGACAGGCATCCGCTGACATAGAGCTGCTGGATATGGCCCTTGCTCTTGAGCTTTGCAAATTCGAGGATGGTCTGGATGGATTCCTCTTTTGCGCGTTCAATAAATCCGCACGTGTTGATGATGACCGTACCTGCACCGTATTGCGTTGGGTTGTGCTCTACGGCAAAATCGCTATGAACGAGCTGGGTGATCAGATTCTCTGAATCGACCCAGTTTTTAGAGCACCCCAGGGTGACAACTTGTATCTGCCTGTCTTTGTGGGATTTAGTTCGCAAAATTTTGTTTTAGCAAAGATAACAAAGTGCAATGTGGAATGTTGTTATAGGATGCGTTTTGCCACCTTGTATGTCCTCCTGACCTTGCTGAATGGTCATTCAGCTTTTGGTCAATACGGTTTGGTCCTTCGTGCAGGCACGCGTTTTATTGAAAATGCCAACATGAAACCGGCCCTTTCCTCCTTTTGCGATTTGGCAGTCGGTGCTTCCTATGGAATTGCGATCGGCAATCGCCGGATCGAGGGGCATCCCACCTTGTTCGGATTTACCCGAATGGCAAGCTACAGTGCAGATGCAGGTAGTTTTGACGCCTGGGGTCTGTCATTGCAATTCCCACTGTCGATCTACCCGCTCGATTTTGAGAATGGCTGCAATTGTCCCACGTTTAACAAGCAGGGAGAGCGCTTCCGAAAGGGTTTTTTTATTTATTTGTCTCCCGGTATTCGCAAGTCCTGGCAGCGTTTCGAAGGGAGCGGTGTCTCTTTTCGAAAAGCACCGGTCTCTTACGATGCCGAATTAGGCCTGGGTTTCGACCTTGGATTGAACCGTAAATCCACATTGCGCATTGCGGTGGGCCTTTCAGCCCAATTTGGAGAATATTTGGATCTTGACCTGCAGAAAGGCCGCTTTATCAAGACATCGGGGACCTTCAGCACCCTGGGCGCATCATTGCGTTATATATACTATCCTGCCAAGCGGCGTTAGGGTGCTTTGTGATTTGCAAACAGGGCATGCCACACGACTATGCCTGCAGCAACGCTGACGTTGATGCTGTGTTTTACTCCGGATTGTGGGATTTCCAGGCAGGTGTCCAGACAATCCAGAATTTCCTGGCCAATCCCATGAACTTCATGCCCGAATACAAATGCATATTTAGCTTCCATATGAGGCACAAAGCATTCTAATGAAACACTCTCCTTAGTCTGCTCGATGCCGATTAAAGCGTATCCTCTGCTCTTGAGCTGCAAAAGCGATTCGATCATGCGCTCGGTCTTTACCCAAGGCACGTGCTGGTGTGCACCCAGTGAAGTTTTCAAAATTTCGGGATGTGGCGGAGATGCACATTGGGGGCCCAAGAGGATAGACTCCAGACTGAAGGCATCGGCTATGCGAAAAAGGGAGCCAATGTTGTGACCTGAACGGATATTGTCAGCGCACAATACGATGGGGTGCTTTTCACTCAGGACAAAAGCTTCCGGAGTCAGCCTGATGAAATCGGCAGGCTGTTTTTTTTGAAACTTCAGGCTTTCACTTTTTTCGCCTTTCTCTGTATGCATGCTCTGATAAAGGCATTGAATAGAGGATGTGGAACTTCGACCGTGCTCTTTAGTTCAGGGTGAAACTGCACGCCAACGAACCAAGGATGGCCTTTTAATTCAATGATTTCAACGAGATCCTGCTCAGGGTTGATTCCAACGGGCATCAAACCATTGGATTGTGCCAGATCCCGGTACTTATTGTTGAATTCGAAGCGGTGGCGGTGCCTTTCGGAAATTTTCTCGGCTTTATAGCATTTGCGTGCAATGGATTTCTCTGCAAGTATGCATGGATAGGCACCAAGGCGCATGGTCCCGCCTTTGTTCTCAATTGTTCTCTGACTCTCCATTTTATCTATTACCGGGTCCGGTGTACCGGGATTGACCTCGGTCGATGCCGCTTCTTTCAAACCTACCACGTTCCGGAAGAATTCCACTACTGCGCACTGCATTCCCAGGCAAATTCCGAAAAAGGGGATTTGCTGCTCGCGCGCATAACAAATGGCACGGATCTTTCCTTCAATCCCCCGCTCGCCGAAACCGGGAGCTACGAGTATCCCATCCAGGTCGCGTATGGCTTTGGCAGCGTCATCTGCGCACTCCAGGTCTTCTGCATGAATTGGGTGCACCTCAACTTTACATTCATTATGAGCTCCTGAGTGAACAAAGGCCTCGTGAATGGATTTGTAGGCGTCCGGCAACTCATTGTACTTCCCGATGAGCCCGACCTGAACGGATTCGCTGGGATTTTTCAACTGCCCAAGAAATTTTTTCCAGCTTCGCAGATCAGGATCTGATTTTATAGACAACTGGAGTTTTTCCAAAACCCTGAGGTCGAGCTTTTCCTTGAGCATGAGCAGAGGAACATCATAGATGGTATCGGCGTCGATCGATTCAATGACGTTTTCTGGCTGGAGGTTACAAAACAGCGCAAGTTTTGCCCGGATCTCATCGGTAAGGTGGCGCTCTGTTCTGCAAACGAGTATGTCGGGTTGGATACCCGCCTCCAACAGCTCCTTCACGGAATGCTGACTGGGTTTAGTTTTGAGTTCCTTCGCGGCGGCAAGGTATGGAACCAGGGTGAGGTGAACGGTAACTACGTTAGACGGACCGGCGTCCATTCTGAATTGGCGCAATGCCTCCAAATAAGGCAATGACTCAATGTCGCCGACGGTACCTCCCAGTTCAGTGATCACCATCTGGTAGCCCTGATTCCCCAATAGGGAAATGCGCCGCTTGATCTCATCCGTAATGTGGGGAATGACCTGAACCGTTTTACCTAAATAGGCACCGGCCCGCTCCTTGTCGATCACCGTCTGGTAAATCCTTCCGGTGGTAATGTTGTTGGCACGAGAGGTCGGCTTGTTCAAAAAGCGCTCGTAGTGTCCCAGGTCCAGGTCGGTTTCCGCTCCGTCGTCGGTTACGTAGCATTCGCCATGCTCGTAGGGGTTTAATGTCCCAGGGTCGATGTTGATATAGGGGTCGAATTTCTGAATGGTAACGTTGAATCCCCGGGCCTGTAAAAGTTTGGCTAGCGAAGCCGAAATGATTCCCTTACCTAGGGATGAAGTCACCCCTCCCGTAACAAATATGTATTTTGCAGCCATACTCAGGACTTGTTTGTGTTACGGGACATAAAGGTATGAAGAATTTTGTTAGCCAGAAGACTCCTACCCTCTTGTTGGATAGCGCATTCATCTATCCCCTCAAGTCCGGGCCTCCTCTGCAAGTATTTGACTTACAATTTAATCATGCTTGTTTGATGTACGATAGGCAGTGGATGCTCGTCGCTCCAGATGGGCAATTCATTTCCCAACGCCGACATCCTAAACTAAACACGCTGAGGCTTATTGACCAGGGAGAAAAATTTTTGTTTAGTTGCGATGGAGACTCCCTGGCAATTCCCAAGGTCCTTGCATCGCCGCCAGTCCCGGAATGCCCGGTGGTGAAACTCTGGAAATCCGATTTTCCTGCAATGCCAGGCCCCAAGGAAATTTCCGACTGGTTTTCTGAATTCCTGGAGGATGAAGTCTCATTTGTCATGACACCGCAGCGACCCCTGAATGATCGCCTGAAACGGGAAAACAGGGACATCGTCCTTGGCTTCCAGGATAGTTGTCCCGTACTCATCGCAAACTTGGATTCCATAAAATGGCTTGATGCCGCTGTTGGAAAAGCCACACATCCTTTTCAATTCAGAGCCAACCTGTACGTTCGCACAGGCAGACCCTTTTATGAAGACGACTTGGAAGAATTCTACATTGAAAACCAACTCTTTAGGAAAATCAAGGATTGTTCCCGTTGTTCCATGGTAAACCTTGCTCCCGGAAAATCGGTATCAGATCCCTCCTTTCTGGAGGGGCTTTCTCGATTTCGAACCCGTAACGGCTCGGTCCACTTTGGAATCTATGCCTTACCGCTTTCCTAAATTTTAACCAGTTTTCTGTTGAGTCTGTGTCCATTTGCAAAGCGGATGGAAAGCAGGTAACTTCCGGAAGGTAACTCCCGGGCTTCGAATACATGTGTCTTTTCGACCATTGGGCCATGATATACGGAATTGCCCAGAAAATCGAATAGTTCGAAGTGGACTGGAAGAGATTCAGCATCGCGGCAGTCAATGTGAATGCTACCATCAAAGGGATTGGGATGCACTTCAACGCGATAAACGGCAAACTGATCATCATTCGCCGAGGGTTCTGCTGAAATATACAGATTGTCGATGTGTATGAAATCCTTGGTTAGGTCTAACTGGCCACTCAAACTGTCGACAGCCCCTTCGAGTACGATGTTTTCAATGAGGATGGTAACGGGACCGTTTTCCAGAGGAATTTCCTCCTGAAATTTTCCAGATATTGGCGTTGGACTTCCCTGAAGAATGTAGAAGGGGCCACCCGTAGTCTTGCCGTCCTTATCGTAAAAAAGGACGCGGCTTACGGCCGCCAGGGAAACATCGGTCAGCAGCGTGTCGTAACCCGGATTGCCGACTTTTTGCAGAAAATCAAAGGAAAAATAGGCCTTTTGTATGCCGTCCGTAGAAAGGCAATTGTACAATTGCGACTTAAACTTAGGGTTAGCGGAAAAATAGGTGGCCAGGTCGGCAGAATTGATAAATGCCTTTGATCCATTGGGGTTGAAAAGCTTACCACCACTCATCAAAACGCCGGCAGACTGAGTCGGTCTGTCATCAACAGCCCAGTGAATGGAGGAGTCTGCATAAACGGTCAGGTGGGAGGTGTCAAATTCAAAATTGTCAAAAGGTTCCAGATAACCCAAACTGACATTGTCGGTAAAAATGGCCTGGAAAAAACTGCTGTTGTTTGCCGTGTTGGTATCCTTCGCGTAAGAAAGGATGGCCTCAATGGTGCCAAGCCCCCTGAAGTCTCTCGATACAGGAAAAAAATCAGAGCGATAACTTGCTCCCGGATAGATCGTGCGGTTTACAATCAGGCTGCGCTCGCTGATTTGCTGGCCGTAGGCCATGATCAATTTTAATTCAGTACCCACTTCAACCGGATGGCATCCCAAATAGGTCGACACCACTTGCGCGGTCGTTTGAGTTCCTTCGCAGGGCGATCGCTGGATGTTAATTGAATTAACCCTGAAGTCGTATTCGGCGTTGTTGTTTTTGGAAATCAGCAGAGGCAAACGGTTATTGGTCGTATCGGCATCTCCATCCATGGCAACCGTGATCTGGATCAATGTGTTGGTGCGATCCACATAAGCTTGCTTATTGAACGCGTAAATATGAGACTCACCAGGCAACAGGTCTTCCTGCAGCGTGTAGGTTTCTGATATTGGGTTCCTTCTGGGAACCTCGATTTTTAATGTGAGCACTGTTCCTTTGGCTACAGGTTTGTCACAACTCAGGTTGACGATGCGGACTTCAACGGGAAACTGAGCTTCTTTACAGACGAGCTGGGGGATTTTTTCGTTGACCAGCATGACATCCGGATCTGAATGCCTTGCACCCATTCCAACAGCAACCCAGGCTTCCACGATGTTGGCGTATTCGGCCGAACATTTTCCATACCGCTGTTCGGCGATTTGCAAAGTGGCTTCGCGCATGTCATAATATTTTGACGTTTTTCCCAGGTAGCCTGCCATGGCCTCGTATACGATGCTTACGGCTTCGCGTATTCCAATTTTCTTGACGTCAAAAGCTATGTTTTTCTCGGTTACTCCGGTGTCACCTACGGAAAGCAGATAAAACCAGTAATTGATCACGCCGCTGTTGGTATGAACGCCCCCATTATCCGACGCGTTGGTTATCCAGCGGGTTCCTTTGTAGTTTTTGGGGTTCTTAAATCGAAGGGGATCCGACATACTCCGGAAGGCGGTATCGGGTGCTATGAAAAATCGTTGGCCGAGCAACCAGTTGAATTGGGCTGAGTCGTATTCGAATTCAACGGCTTTGCCGATGATGTCGGAAAAACCCTCGTTTAAGGCTCCGGATTCATAGAGATATTCCAGACCACAGGTATGCTGTGTCAGTCCGTGCGTGATCTCATGTGCTACGACGTCGAGAGAGGTCAGGGGTTTTGTGTTTACGGAGTCGCCAATCCCAAAGTTGGTGGCAGCTCCATCCCAGAAAGCGTTTACATAAAATGTTGTGTCGATGATGCGGTTGAGCAATTTTCCGTCGTTGCCGTCAACACCCTTTCGGGCAAATTGAGTCTTGTAATAATCGAACGTACTTTGTGCGCCAAAGTGGACGTCGAGCGCACCATTTTTTTGGGCAAAACTTCCCGCCTCCCAGAAGTTGTCATCGTCGGAATACTTCCTGCCGGTAACCGAGATGGTTTCGATGCCATTGCCTCGCGTGGCATCATTCAGTTCGAAGCCCCCACCCGAAGCAGTAGTCGATAAGGTACGCAGTCCATGGTAGAGCGTTTCTCCGGTACCGTCTGCTCCGAAACAACTCATCAGCAGGTCGTGGCTCAATAGAACCTCGCCGTTGCAGGCATCGATGTAATACCTGCGCTTTGCAAGAGGACTGGTGCTGTATATGTCCACCTGGTATGCGAGATGAAACTGGCCACTTTGTTCGGGGTAAGCGGCATCGATTATGACCAGACGCGCAACCGGCGGTTGTTCTGCATGGAGCTGTGGTTGTTCTCCACCTGGACTTTGGCTAACCAGCGCCGTGCGGATGGCATCTTCGGCAGCCATGGACGTGGTGACGTCCAATTCAATGGCAAATGGTAGGTTGCCGTTGGCAGATACCACCCGATGGTCGCGCACGTGGACCATCCATTCGCTGCCAACAACTTCTAAACCCTTGTAATGATGCTGATATTTTAAATGATCCAATCCACTGCCATAAGACGAATTCGCAACGAGCTGAAGTGCGTTGTCTGCGGGTACTGCAAAGGCATTGCGTTGGTCAGCCAAGTGAGCTTCTGCATCGGGGAGCTTATTCGATAAATCCTGCCAGGTGTGGGAGGCCGGACGCAGGTGAGATTCAATGTTGCTTTGGCGGTAAACCTGAGCGGAGATGGTTTGTATTAAAGAAATAAGACAAACATGGATGAATAATTTGCGCATTATCGTTTAAGTTTTAATAAAGCGCAATATAGTATAAAATTCATCTTTGGCAATTCTGATCAGGTAGAGTCCCTGCTGAAGCGAACCGGTATCGAATACGCGGACAGTCCCGCTTTTCTGATACTCCATGCGATCTTGGAGGCTATGCATCCTCCCCAGGTGGTCGAACAGAGCTATGGTGCATTTGTCTCCAAGCGCTTCAGGAAGATAGACGTGAAGCGTCGATCCTGCAGGATTGGGGTAAAGAAATGCTTTGAAAGGAGCAATTGCACCATCGTTGGCAACGGGCACACAGTCGATCGTTCCTGAATCTTGCAAGGTGCAGCCAAAATGATCCGCCATCGTGACAAGAAACATCTCTCCGTGTCTGAGCGTGTCACCGTCCTGATGGCCGGTCAATACGATACCACCCGCAAAGCTGCTCGCGTCGATGTGCATAATGGCCAGTCCAGTGCGATTGCCCGCCGTGTCGGTTACGCAGGTATAATCGACTGAAAGCTCCGGTCTTGCAAATGCGCATGAATCGAAATGGCAGTTGATGAAGCCACTTGCGGATGTGGAACATCCCGCATCGTCGGTTACGTTTACAGAGTAACCGGCTCCCTGCTCCAGGAGGTCACCGCTGCGATTGCCCTGAAGGGTATAATTGCCCAGATTGCCTCCCACATTGACTTCCAGCCTGGCTCTCAACAGGGTGTCGATGCATTCGTATTGAACCTGGACACTCAACTTAGATTGGCTGCAATCGAATGGCGGACAGTCAATCTGGCCTTCTTCGACCACATAGCAGGAATCAGAGTCGATGATCACAGCCTGGTAGCGATCACCGTGGCGAAGCACGGTGCTGTCAGAGGTCCCGTAATAAAAGTAAGCCCCGCTCCCACCCGTTCCACGCACGCGGAGAAGTACCTCTCCGGTGGCCCGGCCAATGGAGTCCTTGAGGCATTCCCGTTCAACCTGAATCCCAAGGTCACCTTTGGCACAATGGGCAGGAGGAGCACAGGATATGCGTATGTTTTTAAAATCCCGACAGCCCGCAGCATCTTCAACAAATGCGAGAATTTCAGTGCCTGGCAGGAAGATCTCTCCTGGAGCCGGTCCGGTATAGAGAATGGGCGCAATTCCACCGGTTACGCTGTAGCTGACCCTGCCCAGAATGCCATGGAGGCATTCTTCTTCGATCTCAAGCGATAATGCGTCGAATGCAGGCGCAAGACTGAATGCATCTACTCGAATGCAGATGTCAGCTTCGGCAGCATGGATGGGTCTGGTCAGGTTGGCTATTTGAAGGTAATACTTTGCCCCTGCAGTCAGATTGCGAAAAACCAGGGGACCCTGACAAGGATCAGGTGCGGGGCCGCAACTGATTTCTGAAAGAGCGTTGCAATTTCCTCCATACAAGGCGTAATGGTACAGAAACCCACTTGCTATGGATACGGCTACTTCCCTTTCCTGGGGTGCAACGAAACTGTACCAGATATCCGGGGCAGCGAAAACCATACACTTGCTTTTGATCGTTCCCGCTTTTGCATTGAAATTGTTCGCTGTCGTGCATTCGCGCCCCAGTTCCAGAGGGAGCGCCTGCACACAATCTTCATTTGCCGGCGTCTGCTCATTGCGCTCAATAATTTCAAGGCAGAGCTTCCCTTCGAGGGTGGAAAAATAACCGCTCACCTGAAGGTAGTAGCTTGCGTTGGGTGTTGGATTTAACAACACGACGCGCCCGCCCAGGTCTTCGCATTTTACTTCATTCAGGTTGGCGCAATTGCCCTTATAAACCGTAAGGACATCTGCAAAATTAGCATGAGAGATGATTTCGAGAGGCTTGTTGGTCGTTGGCGTAAAACTAAACCAAATATCCGCACGTGACCAGGAGTTCAAACTGGGTATTGGCTGGTCAAAACGGGCCAGTAAGTTACTTCCTTCTACGCAGGGAGTATTGATGGTAAGCATCATGCTGTTCGCGCATCCGTCGTTTACCGGATACTCGCGCGAGCGCTTCTCCACAGCTATACAAAGACCTTGCTGGTCATCGCGGCCATAATATTCAATTTGTTTCGCGATCCGGAAGTAATACGTCTTGCCCGATGTTACGTTTACATACGAACGTTCACCTTCAAAACCAAATTCATCCCGGTTATCGCAAAGCATTTCCGCTAGATTCGCACAGCTTCCTTCAAATACGGTCAGCGCATCGTTGTATTGCGCATTGGTGATCACCGCAATTTGTCCGTCGAAATCGCTTTCGTATTTGTACCAGATGCCCTGAATATACTTCCCAGGGCATTGCACAGCCGGTCCGGTCAGCAATGCTCCAAGGGCCGTACCGGAAGTGCATGCTTCTCCCGGTCGGAGCAAAACGGCCTCCGAACAATCGTCGTTGTCAGCACCTGAAATCGTCTTGCCATTGGGCTGGGCCCCCGTGCACAGTGCTATGAAGGTCAGGCAAAAACCGATGAAGAGTTGAATTGGATTTTTCATAAGGCGGAATTAGAAAACATTAATGCGACGAATAAAGGTTTTTCCGGCGCTGTCGAGCTGATACAGGTATTCGCCCGGATGGATTTTCCATTTTTGCGGATCAAAGGGGATGGTATACGATCCTTTGGGGGTATACGCATCGTGAAGGGTTGCCAGCAGTCTGCCATCCAGCGTTTTGATGTACAACCTCACCTGATTGGATCCAAGCTGAGTGAACTTGATATCGACCATTCGGTCGTTGGAGGGATTGGGTTCGTGACCCACCAGGATGGTGTTATAATTGGATCCTGAGGGGGTTCCCAGGCAGGGAGTGTCAAAAAGAGGTAAACGGCTGTAGGGTTTTCCGAGGCAGTAATCGACGAGTTCGCTTTCCATGCACATCCACTGCTCCATCACGCTCGCATACATGGTTCGAAAGTCGATTGAGGCTTGCTGTTCGAAATACACGCGGGTACTGCCACCCCTTAACCCCGGATCGTCGAGGTTGATGGGAGTTCCGTAGAAACCGCCTTTCACTCCCGGACCAAAAAGCATCATCGGCGACATATTGCCGTGATCCGTTCCTGCAGACCCGTTTTCACGGATGGTACGACCAAATTCCGAAAAGGTCATGATGCTGACTCCCTGGTCGAATCCATCGGCTTTTAGGTCATTGAAAAAAGCGGACACGCTATCCGCGATGTTCATCAGCAACCTGTTGTGTGCACTTTTTTGGTTGGCATGGTTGTCGAATCCGTCAATGTAGACCATGTAGACCTTTGTTCCGAGTCGGCCTTTGATCAGCCTCGCGACAATTTTCAGCTGATCGGCAAGACGGGATGCAGTATTTGTTGGGTAGGTGGCTTTCGAACTCGCTCCATTATAGGCCTGCGTAACCGACTGGCTGTAGCGAAGCGAATTGTTGGTGAGTTGTCGCAAAAACTCTACCTCTTCATCCCGAGGACACTCGCCAAGGTCGTCGGTCGGGTATAATTTTCCGTATTGAGCGAGTCGGTAAAATTCATTCGGATCGTTGAAAACGAGTTCGAATTGCTGGTTGTCAGGAGACTTGAATACGAGATCTGCGTTATAGCCAATGCGCAATGCGGGAGGCACGGTGGGTGGCGTCTCGTTGAATGCGGGAAAGTCCTGGTTCAGGTAACGCCCCATATACCCGGAGTTGATGCGAGGATCAAACCCGTTGTCCGCCGCACTGGCCCAGTTGTCGATGCTCGAAAAATGCGAAAAATCCTGTTTCGGATATCCCACATTGTGGAGGATAGCCATATTGCCTTCATTCCATAAGGGCATCAACGACGACATTACCGCGGGCATCGCAAAATCCGTCTGCCCAAAGCCCGAAAGTAAGGTGGTGTCGGTGTAATCCGTACCGTATTTATGACTGATGTTGGGTCGGTAGCTGAGGTAGGCGGAATTGCCAGCAGAGTCTGAATGCGGGAAAATCATGTTTAGCCCGTCATTTCCACCAAACATCTTTAGCAGGACCAGGATGTTGTTGCCGGGGCTAAAGGCCGCGGGCAGGCTCGTAGGAAACAGCGAATTGACGGGCATGCCATTGAGCAGCATGGTCCCCAGACCGGCAAATCCCCCGGTGAGCAGAAAATGCCGCCGGCTCCACATCAGGTGATCTGCCTGATGCTCAGCACTAAACTCGTCCTTTGGCATCCCTTTTGACTTATGATACTTGCGCATGTTAGCTTGTTTTGACAGTTATAATAATTGAAATTCAGGCAGCGTGATCAGGTAATTCATCAGGTTGATGAACTGACTCGGTACGGTGCTGTAATTCAGTGTCCAGGTGCCGTTTTGGTAATAATTCTCCGGAACGAGCGCCTTAAATACCCCTACTGCAGTCTGTATGTATTCCTCGGGAATGTCAACTACAAGAAAATAGGAGACGACTGCCCTGACAATGGCTACGGGATCCTGGCTATTCTGGCTGATGGTCTTCAGAAACTCCCGGTATTTTTCTTTGGTCCGGTCGTATTGCAGGTAATAGGAAAAATGATCTCTGTTGTATTTCCAGCGATTGACCAGGGTAAATTCGTTAAGCCAGGTCCGGTATCCGGGCCATCCGGCAACGTTCACCGGGTTAAACAAGCGCTGGCCCAGGTTGGTATTCGAACTATAAATGTTGCTGAGGGTATCCCGGTTCAGGGTGTTGGGGAAATTCGTTGGATCCAAAACGTCCGCTTTGAAACTGTTGCTCAGCCATTTGTACCGGTAATAATCCTTTCCTTCTTCCATGTCGAGGTTGCGGAAATAGGACAACTGGTTTTCAATGTGGCTCTTGATGCCCAATCCTATGGTTGCATCGTCAAAGAAATGTTCGCTCTTGAAGAGGGTCTTCAACACGGTGCTGATGTTGAAATTGCTATTGATGAACACCGTTGCCAGACCATCAATGATGTCATCTGGTGGGTTTTGGTAGACGTAGTATTTATAGAGTTTGCGGCAGATAAAGCGCGCTACTTCGTTTTTCTTGATTTTGAAGATCAGCTCGTCATGTAGCAACTCGTATTCCGCACGGGCCTTTTGGATCGCTTCGGCATCCGTTGGAGGGACTTTGCCACCATTGTTGCCAATGGCCTGGCCAAAGATGAACTTGCCTTTCCAATCGTGGTTATTCCGGTTAAAATAGAACTCGTCGACCTTTGTGGGCGCGATGTAATACTTTCCGCTACCAGCCGGAGACTCATAGTAACGAATGTACCATCCGGTGAGCAATCGTGCGGTTTCGGCGATATCTTGTTGAGTGTAATTGCCGACCCCCATCGTAAAGAGTTCGAGCAATTCGCGGGCATAGTTCTCGTTGGGCGCGGTTCGGGTATTGTACCGCCCATCCAGGTAGATCAGCATGGAAGGGGTCAAACCAATGGCCTTCACAAAGTCCCTGAAATCTCCCAAGGCATGTTTATGGAGCAAATAGTAATACTGGAACACCCAACTTGGGCGGTTTCCGGCCTCGTCGGCACCGGTAACAAAGTGGTTAGACCAAAAAAGCACGAGTTTATGCCTGATTCCCTCGCTGATCATGCCACTGAACCACATATGAACCAGCTCGAGGTACTTGTAATAGGCGTTTGAGTCTTCTGCTATGCTCTGCTCCTTCCAGGCATAGGTGTAATCAATGGTCTTGACTCCCGTTTTCTTTTCTCCCGGCAAGGGGTGAGCTGCTGCAGTCGTAAACAGGTAGTCAATCAGGACCGAAGGCGAGTTGGAACGGGCAAGGTTGATCAGGGTCAGTGGAGCACCATTGCTCAGCTTGTTGAAGAGGTGATGTATGCGCTTGTCATTCCAGGGCTTGGACGGATTTGGGACGTACTCCTGCAAACCGCCCGTCAGGCATTTGATGTTGGGCATAAAATCTGTATTTTAGCTTGGTAAAAATACAAATTATCATTTGTCCATTTTTTGAAAAAACAAAACTCCGGTTGGGTGCAACCGGAGTTTTTAATGCAATCGACTGATTTTAAGTTACTCAGCTCTTATTTACTTCCTCAAATTCGACATCGGTGACTTTTTCGTCGTTGCCATTCTGGTTCGGTGCGTCCTGGCCACCCTGGTTAGACTGCGCCTGGTACATATCCTGACTTGCTGCCTGCCATGCCTGGTTGAGCAACTCGGTCTGCTTGTCTATTGCTCCCAGATCCTGGGATTTGTGTGCCTCCTTAAGGCCATTCAATGCAGTTTCAATAGCCGTTTTCTTATCCGCAGGCAACTTGTCGCCAAACTCTGATAGCTGCTTTTCTGTCTGGAAGATCATAGAATCTGCCTGGTTGATGGCGTCCATGCGCTCCCGCTCTTTTTTGTCCGCCTCCGCATTCATGGCCGCTTCGGCCTTCATGCGCTCCACCTCATCCTTGCTGAGACCGGTGGAAGCTTCGATGCGAATGTTTTGCTTTTTCCCGGTGCCTTTATCCTGGGCACTTACATTGAGAATGCCGTTGGCGTCAATGTCAAAACTGACTTCGATTTGCGGGGTACCACGCTGAGCCGGCGGGATGCCGTCCAGAATAAATCGCCCAACCGAACGGTTGTCCTTGGCCATCGGGCGCTCTCCTTGCAGAATGTGGATCTCAACGGACGGTTGATTGTCAGCTGCAGTGGAATAAACCTTTGATTTTTTTGCCGGAATGGTCGTATTGGCCTCTATGACAACGTCGTAAACGCCACCCAGGGTCTCAATCCCCAACGACAGCGGGGTGACATCCAACAACAGCACATCTTTGATTTCGCCTGTAAGGACACCACCCTGAATGGCAGCCCCTATGGCAACCACTTCATCGGGGTTGACCCCTTTACTTGGCTTTTTACCAAAGAAATCTTCGACAACCTGTTGTATGCGTGGAATCCTCGTTGAGCCACCCACCAAAATGATCTCGTCGATGGCACTTTTGCTGATGCCGGCATCGCGGACGGCATCTTCACATGGCTTGAGGGTTCTGGCTATGAGTTCGTCAGCCAATTGCTCAAATTTGGACCGGGTAATCTTTAGAACCAGGTGTTTCGGTACTCCATCAACTGCGGTTACATAAGGCAAGTTGACTTCGGTCTCCGTGCTACTCGAAAGCTCGATTTTGGCTTTTTCTGCTGCCTCTTTCAGCCGCTGCAGCGCCATGGGATCTTTTCGCAAATCGATGTTCTCCTGTGCTTTAAAACTCTCTGCCAGGTGGTCAATGAGCACCTGGTCGAAGTCATCGCCACCGAGATGGGTATCGCCATTTGTCGATTTCACCTCAAAAACGCCCTCTCCAAGCTCTAAAATCGAAATGTCGAATGTTCCACCACCAAGGTCGTAAACCGCGATGGTCATGTCCTTGCTCTTTTTGTCGAGCCCGTAGGCCAGCGCGGCAGCAGTGGGTTCGTTGATGATGCGCTTCACCGTCAGTCCTGCTATTTCTCCAGCCTCTTTTGTTGCCTGCCGCTGAGAATCGTTAAAATAGGCGGGTACTGTAATTACGGCCTCCGTCACTTCATGGCCGAGAAAGTCCTCTGCGGTCTTTTTCATCTTTTGAAGCACAATGGCCGATAATTCCTGGGGCGTGTATTGCCTTCCGTCAATATTGACCCTCACCGTATTGTTGTCGCCTTTCTCCACCTTATACGCCATCCGCCCAGCCTCCTTGGTGGATTCGTCGTAACGACCTCCCATGAAACGCTTAATGGAGGAAATGGTCCTCTTGGGATTGGTAATGGCCTGTCGTTTGGCGGGGTCGCCTACCTTGCGTTCGCCGTTATCCAGAAAAGCAACGACCGATGGAGTGGTCCTTCGTCCCTCGTCATTCGCAATGACTACGGGCTCATTGCCCTCCATGACCGCCACACATGAATTTGTCGTTCCAAGGTCTATTCCAATGATCTTTCCCATCTTATTTTTTTAATATCTGTTCGTCAATCTGTATGCCATATGGCAAATTCACCCTTTCTGTCAGCAGGTGGGCAATCAAAGTGTAAACTATGGCAGAGATGTGTAAAAAACCTGCCAATTAGGCAGGTCCTATTTAAAATTGAGTTCCCTTGTCAGGGGGTGCGCCTGAATCGAATCCAGGGTAGGAGGCTCTGGATTGATGGATTTGATGACCGTGAATTTAGAGCTGAAGATGCCAAATCCTACAGAGAGGTTGGTATATCTGGGAATTTCCTGGGAGGCCGTAATTCCGGTATTGGCGTTTAGCACGTCAAAATACTCCTTGAGTTCGGGGCCGCCTCCGGTCAATACAAATTCGAGTTTTAACAAATAGCGTTCTATGCCGCTTGCAGGTTGCAGTTGTTCGTGTAAAACATTGTACAGGCTTGAACCGAATACCTTTGTGCTGGTAAAGAGCTCGCCGCTACCTTCGCGGCCCGGGAGGTTTTTAGCAATCGGCATATCCAATATTTTAGTGGTGGATTGGCCGGAAATCAGGTCTACTTCTTCCACGTAAACGAGTGCTTTCAAATCAAAAACCCGCGCATTTGAACGGTGCTTCCACTGAAAGTCAAAGCTATTGACGGTAAAAAACTTAAGCTGACGGGTGAGGTCATCCGGAAAACTGAACCGCAGGTCGCTAACGGCTGCAATATCGGCGGTGACCTGTTCTGGAAGGCCGGGGGCATCCACTCTCAACTGGAGACTGTCTCCACCATTCAACTTTACCAGTTTTGAAGCAATTTTATAGAGGTAATTCGGCGACTGGGCAAAAGGGCCTGGCTTTCGAGGATACCCTTCGAGGTTGCCATCTACCCTCAGCAAGGCAAATTCTAAATTTTGAGTTTTATTAAACAGGCGAACATCTGCCTGCGGATAGTAGAGTGAATCTGGATTCTGCGCAATGGTAGTGGCTGCAATGTCTTCACTCACGAAAGCCTTTTCGACGCGTATGTAATAGGCACTGTCTGTGCGGTCGAGCAGGCCATACACCACCGGAATGGGTTTTGCTGGTTCCGTAAGCTGAAAATCCTCTGAACAGGCAGTCAATAAGCTGGCTACAGCCGCCAGCCATACAGGCATCCGGGTTCTCTTCATGTGGCAAAGATAATGACCTTATTAGCGAAATAACCGGCCGCGACCCAGTTAAAAGATGCAACGCCGGAAACCTGCTCAATTCAAATTCCCATACCTTTGGGGCATGTCCGTCCATAAAAACATCCGGCGTGTGACCACCAACACGCTTCACGAAATGAAGCGCAACGGAGTTCGAATTGCCATGCTCACGGCCTACGATTATTCTATGGCGCGCCTGTTGGACCGGGCAGAAATCGACATACTGCTCGTTGGGGACTCGGCATCCAACGTTATGGCAGGCCATGAGACGACCCTGCCCATAACCCTGGACCAGATGATTTATCACGCTCAGTCTGTCGTGCGCGCTGTGGAGAGGGCTCTCGTCGTGGTGGATATGCCTTTTGGGTCTTATCAGGGAAATAGCCGACTGGCCCTTGAATCGGCCATCCGGATCATGAAGGAAAGTGGCGCACATGCCGTAAAACTTGAAGGCGGCGAAGAAATCCAGGAGTCAGTAAAGCGGATACTGACGGCGGGGATTCCCGTCATGGGGCACCTTGGGCTCACTCCACAATCCATTTACAAGTTTGGCACCTATGTGGTGCGGGCTAAGGAAGACGCTGAGGCGGAAAAGCTAAAACACGATGCGATGGTGTTGCAGGAATCCGGATGCTTCGCCCTGGTCTTGGAAAAAATACCGGCCGCGTTAGCTGGAGAAGTGAGTAGGTCGCTGGCAATCCCCACCATAGGCATTGGCGCCGGCGCCGGTACAGACGGACAAGTCCTGGTCAGCCATGATATGCTGGGCATCAACCACGAGTTTCATCCCCGGTTCCTTAGAAGGTATGCCAATTTGCATGAAATCATCGACACGGTGGTTAAGCAGTACATCGACGATGTGAAATCAGGTGATTTCCCTGGCCCTAACGAGCAGTATTGATGGTATTGCGCAAGGCCCTACGCCTGTTTTTCCTTTCCGTTGCGATCTGTGCGCTTGCTTTGGTTTGGCTTGCCTATTATGCGGCTTTTAAGCCGAACGTTCGATCTGGAGGTGAATACCATGAGCTATTTCTTACCGACGAAGAAAGCTTCGCCACGCTACCCACCGCTTTGGATACCCTGCTGAAGGATCCTTGCTCTTTCGACCGATTGCGTCGCATCATGAGGGTCAAATCATGGAAACCCGGCCATTACCTGCTCAGGAAAGGAATGAGCAACCTTGCCATACTCAACAAGATTCGCCGGGGCCATCAGGATCCTGTCAATCTTACCTTAAACAACACCAGGGATGTCTATCAACTGAGCGGAGTGCTGGGCCGGCAATTGATGATCGATTCAGCGGAGTGGGCAAAGGCATTCACCGACAGCCTTTTTATGTACACCCAACACCTTGACCCTCAAAAGCTGCTCTGCACATTTATTCCAAATACCTACCAGGTGTATTGGACGCTATCTGTAGAAAAGCTCCTGGCCAGAATGCGCGAAGAATCCCTATCCTTTTGGGATGCCGGTAACCGGATGGCCCTTGCAGACACCCTTGGCCTCACGACAGACGAAGTTTACATCTTGGCTTCCATCGTCGAAAAGGAAACGCGGGTGGAAGATGAGAAAGGGCTCATAGCCAGGGTCTATCTGAATCGTTTGCAACAGGGCATCAAGCTGCAGGCAGACCCGACAGTGGTGTACGCTTTGGGTTCTACTGAAATTATGCGCGTACTGAATGAACACCTACGCGTGGAATCACCGTATAACACCTACTTGTACGATGGACTTCCACCCGGACCCATTTATATGCCTTCGATTGCCACAATGGATTCCGTTCTCCGTTGCCCTTCCCACTCTTACCTGTTTTTCTGTGCCAAGCCGGGTTTTGAGGGCAGACACGCATTTGCAGAAACCCTGAGGGGGCACGCCCAAAACGCATCGCAGTATCGGAGGTGGCTGGATAAAGAACGGATCCGCTGAAATGTAACAAGACCTTGACCCTTTGGGGCTCCCCTCCCCTGCTTTTGATGTCTGTGCACTGGGTATCAGCAGGGAAACGTCCAAACGGAGATGACCTCTGGCATCAAGGGGCATGCTCATTCCATCCGTACCACGATGCCGCATAGACGATTGCCCAATCGTTTTAAAGGGTTGCAAAAAGCAAGAATCACGAGATGTTGCGGTTAGGCTTGGGCTCGGCCTTAATGATGGGCGGTTTAATCGGTCAAAAGCTCATTTTTCGCCATTGCCTGCCTCGGGTAGCTTGTCGGAGCGCTTAAGTTTGATTTGCCAGGGGTTGTTGCCGTATTTCGCGGTTCCAATGAGCAGCATGTTGGAAGGGTCGTATTTGACTTTCCATTCTGAAGCGGCAGTGTCCGACCTCAATTCCAACAGGCCCTCTGACCCGTTGTCTGAATACAGGTAAAAGCCCTTTTCCGTCGTGTCCTGGTAAAGTCCGCGGGCAAAAGTGCCCCCGGGTTTCAAGTCGAGCCACTGCCCCTCGTAGAGGTTCTTTTTAGGCGTAGGGTCTTTAATGGACAGCGCAAAATAATAGTGCCACACCTGGTCGACAACCTCTGCTTTGTCCTTTTGGGTTTTAGACTTGGAAATGAAGTCCGGATCTGGTTTATTCATCACAGGAGCAGGAGGAACGACCTCCTGGGTAACAACCGGCTCTGAACCGGTGGTCTCAGCCGTTTCGGCGGCTGGCTCCGCCTTATCTTTGCAGGAGGCGATCAGCAGAGTAAAGCAAAACAGGGCGATGGCTTTATTCGTCATAATGAACGGTAGATGGTTGATGTGCGCAAAGTTATCCAAAATTCCCCTTTCCTCAAGAGCGGAGAAAAGCTGCTGGTTGCGGTCAGCGGAGGGCTGGACTCCATGGTGCTCGCCCACGCGCTTATCACAGGAGGATGGAATCTGGCACTCGCTCATGTAAACTATGGTTTGCGTGGCCTTGAGTCGGATCTGGACGAAGACCTCATCCGGAAATTTTCAAAAGAGCACAACATAGAATTGTTTGTCAACCGCATTGCCCTCCCGGTGCGTGGCAATTTACAGGAGCATGCACGAAATGCCCGGTATCGCTTCTTCGAATCATTGCGGGCATCCTCGGGATTTGATCGCATCCTGACCGCCCACCATGCGGATGACGTACTCGAAGGGTTTTTTCTTCATTTCGCAAGAGGTGCCGGCTTGAAAGGGTTGAAACCTATGGAACCCGTCTCAGGTCATATTGTCAGGCCCTTGCTCAATGTGTGGAAGTCTGAATTGCTCGCGTATGCGAAGGCAAACTATGTTGCGTACCGAGATGATTCAAGCAATGCGGCACAGGATTACGACCGCAATTTTATCAGGCATTCCATCCTGCCGGGTCTGATCGCGCGATTTCCGGGGTTCCGCAAAAGTGCTATGCACAGCTTGCGCATTCTTTCGGATCACCATCGCCTGTTCGTCGAACACTATGTGCAATGGAAGCAGACTTCTGTCGTTGAATCCATCCACGACGGGATTGTACGCATCAACGTTGATCAAGACGCTCTTTTTGTAAGGCAATTTCTTGCCGAACTCCGCTTTCATCCCGCGGTCATTGAGAACATCATACAGTCGCTCAATAAGCCGGGGCGCAAGTTCGTGAGCCGCACCGGGGCAAATGTATTCATCCGCAGCGATGCCCTCATTTATGTTGAAGAGCCTGTTACGACATTGGAAACCGTCTCCATTTCAGGCGATGATGCGCGAATGATCATTGAATCGGGAAGTCTCAGCCTCACAAACATCGACGTCAGTGATGTCGACGGTACATTGAGCGCAACTCCTTTTTGTGCCTACTTTGATAAAGATTCGTTAAATCTGCCCCTTCACATCCGCTCCTGGAGACCGGGCGACAGGATCCGGCCAATGGGCATGAAAGGCCGCCACCGGAAAGTTCAGGACATTTATTCCGATCATAAACTGAGCATCCCGGAAAAAAGTAAACAACCAATTATATGCGATCATTTGGGCGAAGTGCTGTGGATACCCGGATTGGTGCGCTCTGAACATGCTGAATTCAATGCCCAAACGAAAAGAATCGTCTGTATGCAATGGCAGAAGGAGTAAGTTCAGTTTTTTTGAGGCCTTCCGAACAAATCCCTTTTAGGCCGATCTTGATCCAACACCGGTTTTTCAATAGGGGCCTGGTCGAGGATTTGCCCTTGAAGGTAGGGATTGTGAACCCATAAGTTTCCAGACCAATCGTACGCTTCGAATGTTCCGTCCTGAGCCAGAATGACTTCTCCGGTTCGCGGGTCGCTAAAACTTGAGATGTGGTCAAATGCAATCTGTTTCAAGGAGGGGTCATAGGTAATAACCGGCTGGGCACCCGGTGAATAGTGCAGCACGGCACGAAAATATTTTTCCATAGCCCCCCCCTGTACACCCTTCGCAAAAACAGGAGCTCCAAAAAAGAGTTCTCCTTCAGCGAAGCCAAGTACTTCTATGACGCGGTGGCGGGTGCCGTCTGAAGACTGACTGTACCCAAGCAGAATGTAATGGCCATTGAATGCATCTGGAAGCAGCTTGTAATAGATCGCACCGTACCAGTTGTCCTTACTGAATCGTTCATAATTTATTTTGCGGTAATTCCGAGTCACGGAATGCCCAATTACGGGTGGCCGTCCTTCGCGGAGCAGACAAAATCCATAGCGGTAATTCCCGGGTTGAGATTCCCGCTGCCAACTGTAGAGCACAAAGGAATTGTCAGGAGCATGAATTCGCTGAACCGAGGGATGAAATCGCATGCGAGCAGAATCTTCTATCCCTCGAATCTCCTTCCTCAACATTTGGCTGAATTCGGCAGCAGAATGTTCGCGCAATTCCGGTGAGGAGAGAGAGATCATGGCATCTCCCCAGAATCTTAGGCTGTCAAATTGGGTTTGTGCCTGGCAAAGCGAAGTGCTGATTGCACATAAAGCAAGTATTTTTAGAAATGGGGTACACATGCTGGTAAAACGCGGGACCCATCAGACTTTAGTATGTGACGGACATGCTACCATGTTTATATAATCAGGTTTGTCCGAGGCAAATTTGTGTCTGAATTCAGAGATAATCTTCCCTCTCGAGAGGATGAAAACTCCTGGCATCTGGAAGCCATCCCCCAATTGAGCCCCAAATCCGTGACCCTTGATCAGACCCGCTTCGATGCTTCGGAACCATGAACGGAAACCAAACAACTGGTTGAAGGTGCCCTTAACCAATCCGAATTCCTGGTAAAAGCGGCAATCGGGATCGGACACCCTGTGGCAATCGAGCAAATCGTATTTTTGGAAATACTTGAATGCAAGGTCATCTTTGGCCATGTGAACCAAAACCAGGCGCACGCCGCGATTGGCAATGTCGCCTTTCATTTGAGACAATTCCTGCATGGCCTCGCGGCAGAAGGTGCAGCCGAAATGACGCAAAAAGACGAGCATCACCTCCCCTTCCTGGTTGATCTGCCATAGGGTTTTCCCATCCTGATCAACCATCTCAGCCATGACTTCGCGCAAACGAATCATAGCAAAACAACACCTTTGACGAACAAAGGTTTATTACCTGGATTGTGATTTCCGTCGTTACACTCCCGGCAGGGGCCGTGCGATTGGATTGGAAATGCGCGTTGTTTACAACCGGTCGTAAACATCCATGGTGTTTCGCACCTCGGCTGCTGAGGCCGCAAGCATGGACCGCTCATTGGCTCCCAGATCGAGTTCCAGAATTTGCTCTACCCCGTTTGCGCCGAGTTTGACCGGTACGCCAACGAAAACGTCGTTCAGGCCGTATTGTCCTTCCAGCCTTACACAGCAGGGAAAGATGCGCTTTTCGTCTTTGGCAATGGCTTCAACCATTTGAGCCGCTGCTGCGCCCGGAGCATACCAGGCAGAGGTTCCCATGAGCTTGACCAGTTCGCCACCACCCACTTTTGTGCGTTCGACAATGGCATTCAACCGATCGGAGTCGATGAGTTCTGTTACCGGAATTCCCGAAACGGTGGTGTACCGGGGCAAGGGAACCATGGAATCGCCATGTCCACCCATGAGCAGGGCTTGTATATCTTTGGGAGAGACGTCCAGCGCCTCGGCCAGAAAAGCCCGATATCGGGCTGTGTCTAAAATGCCAGCCATTCCAATCACCCGTGAGGAAGGAAGCCCGGAGACTTTGTACGCGGCATAGGTCATGACATCGAGCGGATTGGAGACCACGATGATGATGGGGTTTTTACTGTACTCCATAATGGACTTTGTCACCGCATTGACAATGCCGGCGTTCGTGCTGATCAGGTCGTCACGGGACATTCCCGGCTTGCGCGGGAGTCCTGCGGTGATAACTACCACATCTGAATTTGCCGTGTCGCGGTAATCTTCCGTCCCCATCATCCGCGTCGAATAATGGTCAATCGGCGCCTGCTGAAAACTGTCCAAAGCCTTGCCCCTGGCCATGTCAGCCTTGATGTCCACTAAAGCAATTTCTTTTACGAAATCCTTGTGAGCCAATACGTTAGCAACGGTTGCTCCTACATTGCCGGCACCCACGACGGTAACTTTTCTCATATTTTGTGCGTTATTAGATTAAAATTGCAAAACTAAGGGTCGAAGCCTTAATTTTGCCTGCTTTCTATGAAGAACACATTTAAAAATATTTACATGAATAGAGTACTCAGTTGCGGGATTTTGGCTTTGTTTTTAGCGGCAGCAACCCAGCTTCCGGCTCAATCGACCGGCATTTGTGGGAGTGGCGTTGTTGAGAATGCTCTGATCAAGCAACGGATGTTGAAAAACCGGGAGGAGTGGAAGGACAAAATCCTGCCTCGCGGTGGGGCAATTACCTACATTCCGGTGAACCTCTGGCTGATGGCCAATGACAATGGTGTGGGAAGGCTTTCCATTGCTCGTGCAATTGATCTGTTGTGTTGCCTGAACAACAGCGTCTACAAAGAAATGGATTTTCAATTTTACCTGAACAAAATCTTGTTTGAAAACCGGTCCTATGTTTACGATGATCCAAGCAGCCAACTCGGGGAGGCATACATCCGTTCTTACATGCTTTCCAATAAAAATGCCGTAAACATTTTTGTTTGCAAAGTCGCCCGGGCCTCGGATCCGAATGTACTGGCATTTTACAACCCGCAGGGGGACTACATCGTCACCAATAAAGATTACGTAAATTCCAATTGCTCTACGCTGGCCCATGAAATTGGCCATTACTTCTCCCTACCGCATACATTCTTCGGATGGGAAAGTACAGATTACAACTCGATCACTTCAAATTGTACAAAACCGACTCCGCTCGTAGTGAGTTATGCTGGAGGCACGGTGAATGTGGAGTTTGTTAGCCGAGACAAACCGGGTACAGGTGGCAAATTGTTGTGCGAGCAGTCGGCAGACGGTTTTTGCGATACGCCCGCAGATTACAATCTGGGACTTGGGTGGATGGGTGGATGCAATTATGATGGCTGTGCAAAGGACCCAGACGATCAGAAACTGGATCCCATGGAGACTAACCTGATGAGCTATTTCCTGAATTGCATTGCGACGTTTACCCCTCAACAACGCGCTGCCATCCTCAAAGACTACCTGAGTTCAGATCGCAACTATCTTCGCAGGACACCGGAATATTCACCCCTACCGGAGATTACCGGACAATTGGTGTACAATTTCCCTACCAATGCGAACCCGCCCCCTGGTTACGATATGGTGCAGTTTGATTGGGAGGATGTGCCAAACGCAACCACTTACTTCTTTGAGATCGCAGAAAATACGGGGTTATCCTTAAACTACCAGTCTTTCAGGCTTACGCGCACGGATACGGTGCTGACCAACCTGGTCAAAAACAAAACTTACCACTGGAAAGTCACGCCCTACAACAGCAATAGCTTTTGCCTGGTGCCCCGGCTGATCACGTTTAAGAACCCAAGCTGGACAGTGGCTACGGAAGACGCCGGGAATGAAAGCCGGATGCCTCAGTTTATTTTGAACGAGGACGGCTCAGCGATGGTCCGCTTCAATTCCGAGCATGCTCAAGCCATTTCTTTACAGCTTCTAGATGTGAAAGGTACTGTTGTCCGGAACGCTACCCTGCATGCAAATCCGGGCGTAAATGCGGTTGAACTTGGCACCTTTGCTCCGGGCATATATTTCTGGCATTGGACGGAGGCAGGTAACCGCAAGGTGCGTTCCGGTAAGATTTCCATTTACTAAGTACTATCTACCATGCGTTGTTTTTTGATCGCTTCTCTTTTGGCTTTGGCCGATATGGCCACAGCCCAGTTGCCGTTTTGTGGCACTCGCACTTCTGATCAGCAGCACATGCTGGATGCGGTCCAATTCCAAGCCGAGCGCGGTCGCAAGGATCAGGGGACGGTTTACATCCCGTTGAAAGTGCACAGTGTGACCAATGACGGGTCAACGTCCCATTATTCAGCGTGGGCTTTGTTTGAATCGCTGTGTACCTTGAATGCGGATTTCCTCCCCTCGGGCATACAGTTTTTTCTGGAAGAGGATATTCACTACATCGCCAACACTTCCTGGAACCACCATCCGGAATATGAGAAGGGAGAAGAGATGATGCTCCAGAACAATGTGCCCGGGATGGTCAATTGCTACATTGTTTCTGATCCCGCTGGAAATTGCGGATACTTCACGTATGCAGGCGATGCTGTGGCCCTCAACAAATCATGCCTTGGTGTGAGAAGTCATACGTGGGCTCACGAACTGGGACATTTCTTTTCCCTGCCTCATACCTTTTACGGTTGGGAAGGGGTAGATTATTCCAACGGCAAGAAAACATCTGAGTATCAGTCGAGGGTTTCTACCCAAATTGAAAACAAAGAAAGGATTCTCTGTAGGCATCAGGCAGACCGGTTTTGCGATACTTATCCAGATTACATTTCCAACCGGTGGACATGCAGTCCGGATGGCTTTAGCCAGATCATCATGCGCGACCTGCATGACAGTACCTTCAGGGCAGACGGTTCGCTGTTTATGTCCTATTCAGGCGATTTGTGTATGAATCGGTTTAGCGCTGATCAAATGGACGCAATGCATCAAAGCATTGAAGGCCCCAGGTTTGACCTGCAACGGCCGGACATCCTGCCGCGCTCGCTTGGAGCGGATTCGCTGAATCTCATTTATCCCGGTGAAGGTCAGACCGTAGGAGGTAAAAAGCTCCAGCTAACATGGGAAAAGGTAGCGGGTGCCAGCTATTACGTGCTGCAGATCAGCAGGACGAACAACTTCTCTGTTGTCATCAAAAACCATTTGTTAAGGACAAATGCAGCACTCATTGATTCTCTGACTCCCGGAAAAGACTATTGGTGGAGAGTCCGTGCATACAATGAGTTCGTTTTTTGCGCGATTGAATCCTCTGTGGGGACTTTTACTACAGAAAGCCTGCCGGTTTCTGTATGGGATCAGGGTGAGCCCCACCGCACGCTAATCATTTCTCCGAATCCGGTTGTATCGGGTTCTTATGTACAAGTTATGACCGCCGATCGCCAATACGGTAACGGACCGGCTGAGCTCCACGACCTTCAGGGCAACGTTTTCGCAAAACTCAATCCCATCTGGCAAGGCGAAATCTGCTATTTGCAGATACCTCCGGAGGCTAAAGGAATGTTCATACTAAGATTGATCACATCTTCTGGACCATCTCAGACTAAACTCATCATCAACAACAACCAATGAACCTTCACGAATATCAGGGAAAATCAATCCTGCAACAGTTTGGTATCGCAGTTCAGCGTGGTGTGCTGGTTGAAAAGGTAAATGACATTGAAAAGGCTTACGATCGTTTGGTTGCAGAAACCGATACCCGCTATGTCGTCGTTAAGGCACAAATACATGCAGGAGGTCGCGGGAAAGGTGGTGGGATCAAGCTGGCCAAGTCAAGCCTTGAGGTGAGCGAGATCGCTGCAAACATCCTTGGAATGCAGCTAAGGACACCTCAGACTCCAGGCGGCATGGAAGGGGAAGGAAAAGTGGTTCGCAAAATCTTTCTTGCAGAAGATTCCTATGCTCCGGATTTTGATAAATGCAAAGAGTATTATTTTTCAGTTTTGACCGATCGCGGTGCTCAGAGAAATGTCATCATCTATTCACCACAAGGGGGAATGGACATCGAAAAGGTTGCTGAAGAAACTCCGGAACTGGTTTACAAAGAATTTATCGATCCGGTAATCGGTCTGATGGACTTCCAGGCTCGCAAGATTGCTTTCCGCCTTGGGCTCGAAGGAAAGGCATTTAAGGAAATGGGGGCGTTTGTCAAGGCATTGTACAAGCTTTTTGTGGAAAAGGACCTGACTTTGGCGGAAATCAATCCTACACTGATCAATGCTTCGGGATCTGTCGTGGCGGTTGACTGCAAGATGAGTATCGACGACAACGCTCTGTACCGACATCCGGAATTGGAAGCCATGCGCGATGAAACAGAAGAAGATCCGGCTGAACTCGAGGCGCGTTCATATCATTTGAACTATGTAAAACTGGACGGGAATGTCGGATGTATGGTCAACGGTGCCGGGCTTGCCATGGCTACTATGGACATCATCAAGCTCTCTGGTGGGAATCCTGCAAATTTTTTGGATGTTGGAGGAACCGCAGACGCACAGAGAGTTGAACAGGCTTTTCGCATCATTTTAAAAGATCCTGCCGTAAAGGCGATCTTGGTCAATATATTTGGAGGCATCGTGCGATGCGACCGCGTGGCCCAAGGCATCGTGGATGCGTACCGGAACATGGGCAATATTGCTGTTCCGATCATCGTAAGACTTCAGGGAACCAATGCCGAGCTCGCCAAGGAAATGATCGATGCTTCGGGTTTGAAAGTACATAGCGCCATTGCGCTGCAGGATGCCGCGGATCTGGTCAAATCCGTATTGTCAGAGTAAGTGGAGTGTAACTTATTCGCCATGGGCAATTCATAACTGCCCTTCCCGTTTCAGATCAGCTAAGTAAATGCTATTGAGTCTGGAGTCCCGGGTATTTTATGGGATCATTCTCCGAGAGAATACCATCGAAGAATTCTATTTGCTGCCTCGTGTCGCTATTGATGAGCTGCAGTATCGCCTGGTATCATCATTGTCCGCGAGCGTGTACTTGATCGTGCAGAGATACTCCTGCAGATTGACGATAAAAGGGAAGACAGCTAGGGGACTTGACTGACGAATATTCTTTTCGGTCGCAGCAGGCTTGAGTCCCCAGCTCGGGATAGAAGAGTTCTCATTACTTTAATGTACCCCTTGCGGTGCGGGATTTTATGAGCAGGCGAAGATCCTGTATTGCATTCCGGTCCCGCATGGCGCTCCACGTGAGAAATACACCGGGAAGCACAAGGATTGCAACAGGAAGCCAAGCTCCAATCGTGCTGTCGATCCTGAGTCCTTCCGAAAGTCGCTTGCAAAATGTATTCATCAGGATGTAGGCAACAAAAACCAATATGCAAAGGATCAGTGGATAACCGTAACCCCCTTTTCTTACAATGGCACCAAGGGGGGCACCAATAAATATGAATAGAAAACATACAAAAGCAAGGGCCTTTTTCAATTGTAATTCGTAATTGATTTTGGCAATCAATTTGTACTGCTGCTTATCTTCTGATTTTTTGGAGTCCAACCTGTTTTTCTCGATTTCTACACTTCTCAAAACACTCAATCTGTATTTCGCATAATAAGCGGCATCACGATGCCTCCAAACGGTCAATAGACTATCAATTTCGAGGGCCTTTTTTTCAAGAAACCCGGGAATCTGCGACGGTGGGGGTGCTCCGGTTGGAGTGGGTGTACCAGAGATCTTATAAAGGTTACTCACCAGGAAACCCTCCCCCTGGGTGCTTGCAATGAGCGCGAGACTGTCGATTTCTGTTTGAAGCTGTTGGCTATTTTTCATTTTCCGGTCACCCCGAAAGAGTTCTTCATCCGTTCTGTCGAGTTCAAACTCGCTAAGATCGAATATTTTTGTCAGTTTTTCGAAGCCGATGATCACAAAGGGAAATTCCGTTTTCCGTGCGGATTGACGCTCCGGGTTTTGATATACAAAACCGTCGAACAATTCCATGACCAAATATCGTTGCTCCGGCGTCACGTACATCCGTCCATCTTTTGCTGAAATGACCGATACGTCTTTTGCTGTAGGCGATTTGCTCTGATCATAAATCAGAATGCCGCTTATATCTTTCCCATTCTCCGATTTTTCAGCAATGCGTATAGAGTACCCATAAAAATCGTTGTTGAAGACCCCTTCTTCCAGTCCCAGAGTTGGCTTTTGTCGCTTTAGGTCGTGCAATCTGCTGATGTACTTGAGATTCGACTTGGGTATGATCTGTTCTGAGCAAACGAGAGAAAAAAGTGCAATTGCGGCAGAGAGCAACATCAGAGGCATCATGATGCGAAACAGTGAAATGCCGGCCGATTTCATGGAGGCGAGTTCGTATCGCTCCCCCAGGTTGCCAAATTGAAATACTCCTGCCAGAAGTACGCCAATTGGCAGCGCCAGCGGCACAAGTGAAAACGAAAGGTAAAACAGGAATTCAAAGATTACAGCGATGCTTGCTCCCTTCCCGAGAATATCGTCCACGTAAAGCCAAAAAACCTGCATGACGAGAACGAAGAGAGCCATGAAAAACGAAACCAGGAACGGAGGTAAGAACCCACGCACCAGCATCGCATCCAGTCGCTTGAGAACATTGAATTGTGAAAAGGGATCCAATACCGGAAAATCTGTTCAACAATATTAAGTTAGTTCATGCCACGCTTTATAAAGTAAGGGATCCGGGCGATCTGCAATTTTACTGCCAATTTGTTCGCCAAGGCTTCGTCTGCAAAACTGTCGATGACGGCAGCGTAAAACTCTGATTCAGGGAAAACGACGATGCCTGCGCTACGGTAGCCTGCCTTATGCAACTCGCGGATCCTCTTTTCAGCATTCTGTGGAACAAGAAAGCTTCCGCTGACAATGTAAAATTTGGGTGTGAGGGTGTCAGGGGCGCTAAGAGTTGGGCTCCATGCCGGCCAATGATGGTTTGGTTTAAAATTGTCTGGCTCAGGAAGAGCAGGTAACTGCGGTGCCCAAGCCCAAAAAGGATAAATCAAAAGGTACATCCAATTGTACAATGCCATTTAAGATATGAACTGCAGTTGTTGAATCTGGCAAAATTAGGCTTTATTTGTGGCCAAATTCCTGCAATTTGCGCATAATATTCATGGGGTCGCCCGAATTTGCCGTTCCTTTTCTGGCGGCGCTCCACAAATACCATGAGGTTGTCGCGGTTGTGACCGCCCCGGACAAAGCTGCCGGCCGGGGCCATGGACTGCAAATGACTGCAGTAAAAAGAAGGGCTCAGGAAGACGGGTTAACGGTGTTGCAACCTTCAAATTTGAAAGGGAGGCAGTTTCAAGAAACACTTCGTGCAGTCAATGCAGATGTTTCGGTGGTGGTTGCCTTTCGCATCCTTCCGGTATCTGTCCTAGAAATACCCCGGCTGGGATCGATCAACGTTCACGCCAGCCTCCTGCCCCAATACCGAGGGGCTGCCCCGATCCAGCGTGCCATCATGGCTGGCGAAAGCCTTACTGGACTTACGGTCTTCCAACTCGATTCACAGGTTGATACCGGGTGCATCCTCGGTCAACTGCCGATACCCATTGGACCCGAAATGACCGGGGGAGCACTTCACGACGTCATGGCACATCATGGGCCACCGTTCCTGCTTTCCGTGTTGGAAGACTTTGAACAGGGAAAATTGAGCTGCCTTCCCCAAGATGATTCAATGGCCAGCTTTGCTCCGAAGATATTTCGCGATGATTGTCACATCAACTGGCAGGCATCGGTATCAACTATCTTTAATCACATCCGGGCTCTGTCTCCCTACCCCTGTGCCTGGTTTGTTTGGAATGGTCTGGAGATTAAAATCATCACTGCAAGCCCTGCCACCCAGATGAGCGCTGGGGCGCCGGGCAGCTTGTTTATTTACAACAAGCGTTTGTACGCGAGCTGTGTCGACGGCTGCATTGAATTGTTGCAGATCAAACCTCCGGGGAAACAGGCCATGGATGGCCTCTCCTTTGCAAACGGATATCCCGTTGATAGACGATTCATTTAGGAGCTGCCTCGAGCAATGCCCGCGTATAGGGATTTTTGGGAGACTGCACGAGTTCCTCCGCCGGACCGGTTTCCACAATGACGCCATCTTTCAACACAATGATCTGGTCTGCAATGAAATGAACCACGGAAAGGTCATGGCTGATAAACAGGTAGCTCAAACCATACAAAGACTGAAGCTCCTTTAAGAGGTTTAAAACCTGAGCCTGAACCGAAATGTCCAAAGCGGAAACCGCCTCGTCGCAAATGAGCAGGCGCGGACCTACGGCAAGTGCCCGCGCTATGCAAATGCGCTGGCGCTGGCCACCTGAGAACTGGTGCGGATAACGGTCAAAGTGATCGGATTCCAGCCCGACAATGCGCAGCAATTCACAGGCTTTCTCCCGTCTGTCCGAATCGTTGGCATGAAGCCGGTGTATTTCCATAGGTTCGACAATAGCCCGCCCAATGCGCTGCCGGGGGTTCAATGAAGAAAAGGGATCCTGGAAAACCATTTGGATTTCCTTTCTGAACTGCTGAATTCTGCTCCTGGGGCCGTTGAGGAGTTCTCCCTTATAGCGTATGGAGCCCTTCGAATTCCGGATCAACTGAACAATGCTTCGGCCAATGGAACTTTTTCCCGATCCGGACTCGCCGACCACCCCGAGCGCTTCCCCTTCGCGGATCGAAAAACTCACTCCTTTGACGGCATGCAATCCAGGAGCAAGTGCGAACCAAGATTGTTCTGACTTCTTATAGACAACATCCAGGCCATCGACTTCTAAAAGCGTTGCTGCCTTCGAAAGCTGATGCCTGCGGACCTGAAGCTCTTCTGTGGTGATTAACCTGGGTTTTGAGCTGATTCCGGCATCGCTATTTTCTGTAAAATCGCCCAACGTCTGCAGTTTTGCGACCTTTCGGTAAAGAGGTGGCCGGCAGTGGAGCAGTCCACGGGTATATGGGTGTTGGGGGCTACTGAAAACGCTGGCGGTTGGGCCTTGCTCTAAGATGCTGCCCTTCTTCATGACTGCGACTTCCGAACACAAAGCACGGACCAATGCAAGGTCATGGCTGATAAACAGAATGGAACAGCCAAGCTCCTCGTTGATCTGCTGGAAGAGCTCCATGATCTTTTGCTGGGTTCTCACGTCAAGTGCCGTGGTCGGCTCGTCTGCTATGACCAACTTTGGCGACAGAATGATGGCCTGGGCAATGAGGACTCGCTGAACCTGTCCACCCGATAGCTCAAATGGGTAAGAGCGGTAAATGCGGCGGGGATTTTCCAAGCCAACCTTGTGGAAGGTATCTAAAACTTGTTCCTCCATCTCCCGGGAACCAACCCGCTTGTGAGCGCGAATAACCTCCTCTACCTGGAAACCACACCGCAAGACGGGGTTGAGGGCTGACATCGCTTCCTGGAAAACGATGGAAATGTGTTGCCCCCGGATGCACCTCATTTCACTTTCGGTCAACTGCAACAAGTCCTGGGGAGCGCCCGATCCGCAATACAAAATGCAGCCACTTCGGATGCGGGCGGAAGGATCGAGCAATTTAAGGATGCTGTATGCGGTAAGGGTTTTACCCGAACCACTTTCTCCGACCAGCCCAGTTGCCCTGCCCTCAGGAATGATTAAATGGACCCCGCGCAGCGCGTCAGAAGAGGGATCCTGGCCAAATCCAATCGATAATTGCCGGAGTTCGAGCAGATTCATGTTGCAAAGTAATTAAATCCTTCACAGGAGGGCCAGAAAACCAATCCCCGGCTAAATTTGTTTTTTACTCTATGAAGAAACGCATTCTCACCGTCCTCGCTGGATTTATCGCTTTACTCCTGACGGCCGCCGTGGCCATCCCACTTTTCTTTGGGGACGCGGTGGCCGAGCAAGTAAAGAAGTCCATCAATGCCAACATCGATGGCAAAGTTGATTTTAGCGACTTTAAACTAAGTCTTTTTAGCGATTTTCCTGATCTATCGCTCCATGTGGAAAATCCAACATGCTACAGTTTTGTGGGAAGCGATACTACGGGCTTATTCAAGTCGAAGTCAGCCAGAGTTGCAGTGAATGCCTGGAATGTATTGCTTGGCAAAGAGAGTCTCGTAGTCAAAGGTCTCCACATCGATTCAGCTGAAGTCAATTTGGTACAATACGACAGCCTTCTGGCCAATTACATGCTGATAAGCGCAACAGCCACGACAGCAGATTCCGGTTCCCAGACGATGGAGTTTTCGCTTGAGGATTTTTCAATTGTTGGTTCAACCATCCATTGGGAATCGAGGCCTGATAACATGTTGTTGGTTGCCAGTGGCCTTAATCATAGAGGAACGATTGAGCAGAGTGCCGGCAACCAGGATATCCGCTCTGACTTGAACATCGGGTCACTCACGCTGTCGTCAGGACTCCTCACCCTTTTAAAGGAAGTGAACATTGCATCTGAATCCCATATCCGCATAAAAGAGCGTGGTACTCGGTTCGAGATCAGCAATTCCAATTTTCAACTCAACCGTTTTGCGCTTAGGGTTGAGGGGTCTGTTGACCTCCGGGGGGACAGCCTCCTTCTGGGCCTTCAATTTGAGTCTCCAGGTACACAATTTAAGGAGCTCTTTAGTCTGATCCCCGATGCTTATACGGCAGATTTCGATCGTGCAGTATCGTCTGGATCATTCTCCTTTCAGGGTTCTCTTGAGGGATTGTATCTCCCCGAGGGAAAATCCTATCCGAAATGGAATGTTGCCATCGGTGTTGATGATGGGACCTTTGTCTATCCCGGAAAATCAATGGGCATTTCCGACGTAACAATCAGAGCGTTGAGCCGCAATACCCAAACGGATTTAAGCGATGCGTTTATCTCGGTCGATACGGCAGCCTTTTTACTCAATCGAGAACGCATAAATGCAAAGCTTTATGCAGATAAACTGACTGATGACCCGCATTTGCGTGGCAACATCAAGGGAAAGCTCGACCTCGCCCAGGTTGGCGAATTTTATCCGATGGATCCCGGGGCCTCCCTTGGTGGAAAATTGGATCTCGACCTGCGATTTGATGCACACCAATCTGCCATTGTGCAGGAGCGCTACGATGAATTCGTATTCCACGGTTATCTGAACGGTACAGGTATCCGTTTCGCACAAGCAAACGTACCGGCTCTATCCATTCCCAGGGCGCACATCGAATTTCTACCCTCAAGGTTGAGTATTGATCATGCCGACATCGTTTTCGGAAATAGTGACTTTTCGGTTTCGGGTACTATGCAAAATCCGCTTATTTTATGGTCTGATCATTCGCCTGTTGTGATGAATTTAAATCACCATTCAACAAAGATCGATGTAGATGAGCTGATGGGCCTCCCTTCCAAACCTGCTTCCTCAGGTTCAACATCCACCCCTACCGGGCCTTTTAAACGGCTTACTGTGAATTTTATTAGTTCGATCGAGGCACTGGATTATGAAACATACCACTGTACCAAAATTTCGGGCGGAGGGAAGTTAAACGGCAATGAGCTTAGGATCGATCCAGCGGAGGCTACCGTAAACGGCAGCACGCTGGCAGGCAAAATGACTTTTGATAACCTGATGGATTTCATGCTGGATACATTTCCTTTGCGAGGGGCGATCGATTTTGAAGCTTTGACCATTGACCTTGATCAACTTATGGGAAGTGGAGGGCAAACTGTGGCTGCAGCCACAGCACCTTTTGTCCTGCCATCCGGATTTGACCTCGACATCCGTGGGCGTGCGGGCAAAGTTCTTTACGCTCCACTGCAGTTAAATGAGCTTGCGCTTACTGCCAAACTTACCGGACAGCAGTTTGTTATGGAGAAAATTACGGCCAAGGCAGCAGGTGGTCAAATGGTATTGCAGGGCTTGTTTGAAACCCCTCCTGGCAAGGCGCCTGTATTCGATCTGAAATACGACATTAACCGAATCGAATTTAAAAGGGCTGTTGAATCTTTTTCGACGTTTTCTGCCGCAGCTCCTTTGTTTCGATACATCGACGGGTTCTTCAACAGCAGCCTTATTTTTCAGGGCACCCTGGCCCCTTCGGGAATACCTGATCTCAACAGCCTTACCGTTAACGGTCTGATCGAAACACTAGAGGGCTCCATTAAGGGTTTTGAGCCTCTGAAGCGGATCGCTGAAAAAACAGGTCTTCGAGAAATTGGAAATTTAAACATTTCAAACTCCAGGAACTGGTTTAATATTGAACAGGGTATTGTCCAAGTCAAAGAATTCGACAAGCGCATAGGAGAGCTGCGTGTTGTTGTGGATGGAAATCATCGCATTTTGGGTCCTATGGATTACAAAATACTCATCGATCTTCCTGAGGGAAAGACCAGTCAATACCTCAAGGCAGCACGTATCGATGAGGGAATGAAATTGTACAACGAGTTTATGGCTAAGGCCGGAATTGACAAGACCTTTTCAGCAGAGTTGGATTTGCTGGTTGGACTAAAGGGTACGATATTAGCGCCGGAAGTCAGCGTGCGGATTCAACCTTCAGGAAAAGAAGAAAGCGAACCTGCAGGGGAAAGAGTTGTCGAAGCAGTAAAGGAAAAAATTGCCGACTCGATACGAAGCACCGCTTCAGAGGTCCGTGAAAAAGTCGAACGCGCAGTTGAGGATAAAGCCAGAGCGGCATCAGATAGTATTGAAAACCTGGCGAAACGAAAGATTGAGCAGGCTAAGGAGGATGCAGAAAGCAAAATCAGACAACAAATTGATACCCTTGTGGGAAGTAAGGCAGGCGATGCCCTCAAAAAGCCACTGGACTCACTTTCCGGAAAAATTCTCAAGGAACCGGGGAAAGCGGTTGATAGCATTAAGTCTAGACTAAAGGAGTGGAATCCTTTTAAAAAGGAAAAGAAGTAGTATGACTACTTCTCCAATTCCAATTTTTGCACTTGGATGCCTAGCGTTTGACCTATTGAAAGGCCGGACTCGATGCTGGTTCTGAACTGTGTCGCATTATAGAGGTCGGCCAGTGCCGCTGTGTGAGCCATTTCAGAAAATGAATCGAAGGATTTTTGTTTGTCGCGCAAATCCTGCCTCATCTCCTGCGTGTAGTCCATAAACGGAACGCGATAACCAAACTCCTCACTGAATATAACCGCACAAGCCCCATAGATAAGGGCTCTATCAGAGACAAATTCGGGGACGGGCAGTGCTGAATATTCCGGAACGAAGTAACGGTCGATGTGCAGTTTGATGTAGGTTGCCGGTCTCAGGAGGTTTGTTTTATATTTGAGGTGCCAAGCAACGATGTTTCCGTCGAATTGTGCGATCGCCAGGCGCAAAAATAAGCGACACGCTCTGTCAAGTGATACGTTGTTTTCGCGAAGCAATTGACGCATCAATAAGAAATTGTGCTGAAACGGAGAAGCGTGGTAATCTGCCTCAGAATCCCAATAGGCAAGTTGCTCTCTTTGCTCCAGGTTCAAGTTCCTGGAAAAATTGTAGACCTCTGTAGCTTCAGCAAAGATGATGGAGTTAGGTGACTCAGAATATTCGAGTTCAGCTGGTGTCTGAAGCAACGATTCGTTTGCTTGCAAGGCAAGCCTTGCATTGCCCCAGAAGGGCAAAAGTGCTTTAGAAAAATAATCCGGCGGGGTCGGTCGCCAAAATCCCGGTTGTTGAGGTGGAGTATAAGGGGGATATCGGTTGAGGAAAGCTTCAGAAAGTCCATCCGTCTTGCTGAATTCAATGAGTTTCCATCCTATGGCATTTCCTAATTCCTTTGAGCGGGAAATGACGTCTTCTGTCAAACTAGCCCCTTCAATGAGAATGTATTTGTCTTTGAGACGAGCAACAGCTTCCAAATTGTCTGTTCCGGCTGGCCCGTAAAGCTCAGATGCCAGCCGGTACATGGCCTGGTTGGCCACGATCACCGGATTGTAACTCAGGCCCGGATCAGGCTGGGGTAAAGTGGTATTCAAACCCTGAAGGCGTACCTGTGCTGAGACGTGATGGTCGAAGCCAGGTAAAAGGGTTTCGTACAGGCAAGCAGCCAGGTAGAACATGGCCCTGCTGGCAACGGGGTCACTGTATCCATTGCACTGCGAAGTCAGGGCAAGTGCTAAGGAGGACCAGTCTTCAACCAAGCTGGCATTTCGCGCATTCAGTGGGAACTTAGGAGCCACATCCCGTTCGGGTGTCGTGCAGGAGAGGGTAGAAAGTAAAAGGGACGCCAATGCGCAGGATTTCCAAGAGAATCCAGAGTAGGTCATATTCAGAGGTTTTAATTTGAGAACGGAATTCCGTTCCCGGCAAATATATTACACAATTATTTAATGTGTAACCCTATGCTAAATAATTAATTATTATATATAAATCGCTTCTTTATTCGTTCCTGATCGCCAGCAACTTATCCATGACCTCGCCCAATTGTTCGGCACCAATTTTTTTAGTTAAAATTTTCTTTTCTGCGTCCAGAATGTAGATCTGGGGTGTCGTTTTGAGGTCGTATATCAACTTGAACCTGGAGTTATGGCTTGGATCGTATAGATTGACGAAGCTGTGCATATCCAAAAGCTTAACCTGTTCCAAACAAAGATTTTTGGCTTCGGAACCAAGTTGTGTACATACGGTGACAACCTCTACTCCTTTGTCCTTGTACTTATGCTGAAAGGCCTTCACCGTAGGCAAGGATTTTTTGCAATGGCCGCAGTCGGGCGCCCAGAAAATCAATACGGTATAGGAGCTGGAAATCCCATGTAAGTTTACGGGGGTGGAATCATCCAGCCGAAAGACCCGGATGTCCGGGGCTGTTTTGTCAATCAGCAGGGGTTTAAGCGCTTTTGCATCTTTGAGCATTTTGCTGAGTTGCTCGGAGTCAATCCATGGCGCGAGCCCTTTTTCGTAATAATTTTCAACCAGGTGAACGTAAACGGCATCCATTCCAACATAACGCGAAGCTGCGTAACTGTTCAGGTAATGAGAAAGGACAAACTTGAGGCTTTCGGATCCTGCAGGAAGTCGATTCAGCACTTCGTCCAGCGAGGCAGAAATGGAGTCTGGATGTTGAACAGTCAGATTTTGAATGTAACGATCGATTCTCTGAAAAAACAAGGGCAGCCTGACGATCCGGTCATCCTTAAAATCAGCTTCATCAAAGTAATGTGCTTTGTAATAATTAAAGGCACGGGACTCGCGCTCCCCTTCGGGCAAAGCGCTGAAATCAGGCAGAGACACATCCCGGCTCCACTTTATGATCAAACTCAGCAGCGAATTCGGATTGGCTTTGATGATTTTTTGTTGGTTCAGGCGAACCCCTTCGTCGAGTTCATCCAATTGCTCTTGAATGAGCGCATGAGATTTTTGTTTGGATGAGTCGCGAAGACTTGAAGACAGTGAATCTGCCATCTTCCGTTGTTCAGTGAGGAAATCTATGTAAGCATTGAATTCAATGTTCAACTTACTTCCGCTAAAGTGCAATTTTTCATTGAGTGCGGAAAAGTCGGTTTCCACACTGAACTTCTGGCGATCTTCGTCGATCAAAAGCTGAAAAAAATTGTGGTCTGGTTTGGTGACTACCAAATACATTCCTGGCGGCAAGGATGTATCCTGTTTAAAAATAAAGCCGCCGTTTTTCTGGCGGTAAGCGGTATCCTTAATGTATTGCTTATCTCCGAAATAGTATCCCAGAAGCAGGGTGTCGTTTTCATAACCGTTGATCTTAACGGATATGCGATACTCCTGGGCAGTCCCGGAGGCAATGGCAAACAGGAAGGCCAAAAAGAGACCGGACAGCAGCGCTTGAGGGTTAATCAGTGGTTTCATCAGGTTCTAAATGCATGAATGCATAAAATTATTGCTCCTGGCCAAGGTTGCCGTTGGCTTAAGGGCAGATAACATTCTTTTAACCAAACTTTGGGATGACTACCCAGCCGCTACAGAGCCCTGAAACAGGCGGAATGGCCGTTCGAAGGCAGCGCTTTTGCCTATACCGATCACAGAATATTGGAAATCAACGGGTAAGATGTTGTCCTGCCAACCCTTTTTCGAGGGATCCGGCGAGTCTGGTCGGAGGACCCTCTTCACTTCGGCCACCTAGATAAAAAATCCATTCAGAAAGCATTTTGGTCTGTCGGTTGGGCCATACCAGCCAACGGCTCATTCAACGGCATATATCGCGGTACAAGGCAGCCCATTCCTCTCCGATCGCCTGCTCGCTGAACAACAGTGACGCCTCCTCAGCGATTGCGCGACGGTCAAACAAAATCTGCCCCTTTGCACAATCCGCCATAGCCTTTGCCAGCGCGCCAACATCATTAACTCCTACGATGAATCCATTTCCGGTATGGATGACCTCCCCGATTCCACCGACCCCAGAGCTCAACACAGGTGTGCCGCAGCATAAAGATTCGGCTATGACACATGGCATATTTTCTCTGTTGGAGAACAACACAAAGAGGTTTGCATTGCAATAGAACCTGGCGAGGGAGGGGCCGGTAAGCTTTCCGATCAAATGGATCTTTTCCTTAGCTGAACTCTCCAAAATCTTTTGGCGCACCAATGTTTCATCTCTTCCGTAGCCTACTAAGTGAAGCTCCATATTCGAGACTCGTTCGGATGCAATGGTAAAGGCTTCAATGAGTCCGGTAATGTTTTTGTGGTCGTTTTTAAATTCTGAAACGTGCAGTACAATATATTTCTCTGTGGATGGTTGAACGTCAGCATACGGATGGAAGATCGAGGTGTCAACACAATTGAAAATACGCTTATAGTTACTGTGTTTAAGTCCATTTTGCTGCATGGACCTCCCAAGATCTTTAGAAACTGTGATCACGGCAGTTGCGAATCGCAAAATCAATTTGGTCAGCAAGAGGCCAATGCGGTCTGACCATCTGTGCATTTTTGAGAGAAAGCGCGTATTGTGTTCGATTACGACGAATGGAATTCCCCCAAACAGACGTAAAACAAACGCGAGCAAGGCGCTTCGCAACAATACGTGTACGACGATCATGCAGGGGCGGCCCTTCCTCCAGATGACTTTTAACGCATAGATGCACGAAAGCAGTAAATACAACTTCAACTTTAGAATGCGGTCAAACAATTTAAAGCCGGAAAGATGCTTGCGGTAGCATATTCTGAGTGTTAAAACGGGTAAGTTCTTATCACCTTGTTCCCATTTCGCTTTCCAGAGCTTGATTCCACGCATAGGCTCTGATCGCAGATAAATCACTACTGCGGGAATTTTGCGATGTGCGCAGTCGATGTGGCGTTTGATAAAAATGCCGTCCAAAGGATCGCTCTCATGGGGATACCATTTAGGGAGATGCAATACATAGGGCTCATGCATCAGTTTACTGAACTGGAACGCGAATTAGCCAAAAGGTATAATACGGCCATGCGAACGGCAACGCCGTTTTCGACCTGATCAAGGATAATTGAGTATTTCGAATCGGCAGCGTCCGAATGAAGTTCAACTCCACGGTTAATGGGCCCTGGATGCATCAGCACCAGTTCCTTTCCAATGGCGTCAAGGCGCCTTCGGTCTATTCCAAAAAATTGCGAGTATTCCCGTATTGATGGAAAATATTGCAGTTCCATGCGTTCTGATTGGATGCGCAAAACGTTTACAACATCGGCCCAGCGCAGGGCTTCGTCGAGGTTGTACATGGTTTCAACGCCTAATGAGGCAATGTGTTTGGGGATGATGGTCGGAGGCCCGCAGACCCGGAGCGTCGCTCCCATTTTTTTCAAACACAGCAAGTTGGAAAGCGCTACCCTACTGTGCAAAATATCGCCAACGAGTAAAACTTTAACGCCCTTGATTTTTCCCATGGCCTCTTCGATAGAGAAGGCATCGAGGAGAGCTTGGGTTGGGTGCTCGTGTGTGCCATCTCCCGCATTGATCACAGAAGCCGGGACCTTTGAAGCCAGAAACTGGGCTGCTCCAACCTGTGGATGGCGCACAACGATCATGTCGACTTTCATGGCGAGGATGTTCTGAACGGTATCCAGCAACGTTTCTCCCTTGGATACTGAAGACCCACTTGCAGAAAAATTGATTACATCAGCCGACAATCTCTTTTCTGCAAGCTCAAATGACATCCGGGTTCGAGTGGAATTCTCAAAGAACAAGTTTGCAACCGTGATATCTCTCAGGCTAGGCACCTTTTTAATCGGACGTTGGAGTACTTCCTTGAATTGGAGGGCAACGTCTAAAATGAGCCGGATATCGTCAACCTGAAGGTCTTTGATTCCTGTGAGGTGTCTGAAATTAAGATGTGGCTCGGACATAAATCAATACTATATTGTTGGTGCTTCGTAAAACAATACTTTGTCCATACCACCCTCTTCAGCCAGATCAACTTTTACATAAGATTCGTCAACCGCATCAACACATACGCCGAAGTAGTCCGCCTGGATGGGGAGCTGACGATTGAATCTTCGATCGACCAACACAAGCAATTCAATGCTGTCGGGACGCCCATAATTTTGTAGTTCCAGCAATGCGGCCTGAATGGTTCTTCCGGTATAGAGCACGTCGTCAACAAGGAGAACATTTTTGTGGTCGATCAGAAAATTGATATCTGTTGGGTGTGCTGAAGGTAGTTTCTTGCTGAGGCGAAAATCATCGCGTGAAAAAGTGATGTCAAGCTTGCCAAAGGGCATTTGGAAGCCATGTTTGAGTTCAATCAACCGCTTATGAATTCTCCCAGCAAGAATAGCTCCCTTGTGCTGAATGCCAATCATGCAGGTATCGGTTGATTGGCCATGCCTTTCCAGTATTTGGTGGCAAAGCCGATCAATTACCAGATTAAATTGACGTTCCGACAACAGGGTTTTATATTTTTTGCGCATCGACTAATCGGTCTTCTGTTTTGATTTGGCCCATCCGTCTTTCAAGGTAACTGTTCGGTTAAAAACAGGTACTCCACTCTTGGAATCGGGATCTGATTTGAAATAACCCAGGCGCACAAATTGGTAGTGTTGATCCGGTTCTGGTTGCATAAGGGATGCTTCAGCCTTTGCATATTTCTCAATTTTCAATGAATCCGGGTTGATGAATTGCATAAAATCATCTTTACTGTTAGGATCCTCTACGCTAAACAACCGGTCATAAAGTCTGAGCTCGACATCCACGCTGGTAGAGGCCTCCACCCAATGAATTGTGGATTTCACCTTAATTCCCGAATGGTCACTGCCACTGCGGCTTTCCGGGATATGAGAACATTGCAGTTCAACAATGTGCCCTTGAGTATCTTTGACGACTTTATTGCAGATGATGATGTAGGCACCTTTGAGTCGAACCATACCGCCAGGCTTTAGTCTGAAAAAGTTGGATGGGGCATTCTCCATAAAGTCTTCCCGTTCGATGTACAAATTGCGACTAAAATTTACTGAGCGAGACCCACTGCTTTCATCTTCCGGATTATTTTCAATTTCAACTTGTTCACCTTCTTGATTGTAATCCGTTAACGTGAGACGCAACGGATCTTTTACGACCATCTTTCTGAGGGCTATTTTGTTAAGGTCTTCACGCACTGAATGCTCGAGCAGTGATAAATCAATAACATTGTCTCTTTTGGCAACCCCAACTAAACTGGCAAAGTTTCTGATCGATGCCGGCGTATATCCTTTCCGTCTAAATGCTGCAATGGTCGGCATCCGCGGGTCATCCCATCCTTCAACAAGTCCCTCGTTTACAATTTTGAGCAACTTGCGTTTGGACATTACTGTATAACTCAGATTCAACCGGGCGAATTCATACTGTTGTGATGGGAAAATGCCCAATTCACGGATGAACCAATTGTAAAGCGGTTTGTGATTTTCAAACTCAAGGGTGCAAATGGAGTGGGTTATTCCCTCAATGGAATCACATTGGCCGTGAGCAAAATCGTACATTGGATAAATGCACCACTTGTTTCCTGTGCGGTGGTGCTCTTTGTACAGGATCCGGTAGAGCACGGGATCGCGGAGGTGCATGTTCGGCGAAGTCATATCGATTTTTGCGCGGAGGACCCTGCTGCCTTCAGGAAATTCGCCTGCGCGCATGCGCAAAAACAGTTGCCGGTTCTCCTCGGGTGGACGATTGCGATAAGGACTTTCAATTCCTGATTCCGTTGGCCCCTTTTTTAAGGAAGCTATATCTTCCGAAGAGCTGTCATCAACATAGGCTTTCCCGGAATCTATGAGCTGCAAAGCAAATTGAAAGAGGCGTTCAAAATAATCAGAAGCAAAATATTCCCGGTCATCCCAATCAAATCCCAGCCACCGGATGTCGGTTTTGATCGCCTCTACGTACTCGGTGTCCTCCGTCACCGGGTTGGTATCATCAAACCTGAGGTTGGCCTTTCCCTTATATTTAACAGCCAGTCCAAAATTCAGGCAGATGGATTTTGCGTGACCAATATGGAGGTAACCGTTGGGCTCTGGAGGAAAACGCGTATGCACCCTGCCACCATGTTTCCCATTCCGGATATCTTCTTCGATGATCTCCTCTATAAAATTGAGCGTTTTTTTTGAGTCTTCCATGAAAAATAATTACATCCGATCGGGCATATCGATACCGAGACACTCCATACCATGTTTTAGCGTTTCTGCAATGCAACGGCAGAGTTCTATACGGAAAACAATGATTGACGGTGATTCTGCACTCAATATGCTGTGATCGTGATAGTAGCGATGGAATTGTTTGGCTAGGCTGTAAAGGTAATTGGCAAGATTGGAGGGGTCAAGATCATCCGATGAAGTCCGGATGACTTCTCCGTATGACATGAGTGACTGAATCAGATTGCGCTCTGGACGCAAAAGGGCTATTGCTTCTGGTTCAGGTGGTGTCATTTCCCTGCCCTTCCTCAGTATGGATTGTATTCGGACATACGCATTGACAATATAAGGCCCTGTATGCCCCTGCATGTCGACCGATTCCTTAGGATCAAACAGCATGCGCTTTTTGGGATGCACCTTGAGGATAAAGTACTTCAATGCTGCTTTTCCAATGAGTTGGCAAATGCGTTCTTGTTCCTCGTCTGATAACATTGCGAGTTCACCACGTTCTGCAGCAGAATTACGCGCTTCATCAACAACGGATTCAACCAGGTCGTCTGCATCCACGACATTTCCTTCACGGGATTTCATGCGGCCTTCTGGGAGATCGACCATACCATATGACAGGTGGTGCAGTTGATCTGCATAGGGTTCTTTCAGAAGCCGGAGCGTCTCGAACAAGACTTTGAAATGGTAGTCCTGTTCGTCACCTACTACATAAATATAGCGATCTGCCTGATGCCTGCGATGACGTTCCCGGGCAGTGCCAAGATCCTGCGTGATATAAAGGCTGGTGCCATCATTGCGCATGATTATCTTTTTGTCCAGCCCTGACGCTGTCAAATCGATCCAAACAGCACCGGATTTATCTTTTTCAAAGATTCCACGTGACAGGCCATCAACGACGATGCCTTTCCCCAGAAGGTAGGTTTCCGACTCGTAGTCTGTATGATCAAAACGGACGTTCAATTTCTCATAAGTCTGGCGAAAGCCGTCGTAAACCCATTGGTTCATCATAGACCAAAGTGCAATCACTTCGGGATCCCCGGATTCCCATTGGAGCAGAAGCTGCCTTACTTCCCTGCCCAGGATGCTATGTTCATTGAAATATTCATTCTTAAATTTTGAGAAAAATTCCTCTGGAGACCTTGAAGAGCCCCGCTCCAAGTACATGCTTTGGGCCAACTCGGATTGTGTCCAAATGTCGTATTCCTCTTTGAACCTGGCTTCAAAGAGAACATAGTAATCGCCAACAAAATGGTCGGATTTGATTCCTGTGGATTGAGGGGTTTTGCCTGAGCCCCATTTTTTCCACGCGAGCATGCTCTTGCAGATGGCTACACCACGGTCATTGATCACCTGAGCCGTTTGAGAAACATAGCCGGCGGCATGGGTAATCTTATATACCGACCAGCCAAGCAGGATGTTTCGGATATGCCCGAGGTGGAGGGGTTTATTGGTGTTTGGGCTACAGTATTCGATGAGGACCTTTCCTTTGGGCAAATTAGGCTTGATGCGCTCTGAAACGGGCATGCCTTTCAATTGAGCGAACTGTTCCAGCCAGTGCTGGTCGGGTAACGAAAAATTAAAATACCCTTTGACGACGTTAAAACTGACAATAGCCCCGTTTTCTTTGAGTGCAGATCCCAGTCGATGCCCGAGCACTTCGGGGGAAATGCCGAGTTTTTTAACCCAGGGAAATAAAATGAGCGTATAGTCTTCCTGAAATTGCGGGTTACAGACCTGAAGGATCAGATCGTCGTTTTCCGTTGCAATGCCAAAAAGATCCCTAAATGCATCCTGAAAGCGCGTCGTAAAAGCAGCCATGGACCCTGCAAAATTACAAAACTATCCGGTAAAAAAGCTGAAAATGGTTTGACCATAATGAGTTGACTTCCAAAAGTTTGGGTGTTTAGAGAATCCATGATGGGGATTGTGTTCGAGGACAAACAGGCCACCGGGCTTCAGTCTGCGGCTATGTAGGATTTGGTCGGGAATGTCATCGAGGCCTTTCATCCCATAGGGTGGACCGGCAAAGATGTAGTCGAAGAGCTCGTTCGATGTGCTTATAAAAGCCAGGTAATCCATATGGCAAATTTCAATGGAGGATGGAATTCCCCAATCTGAAATGAGTTTCCGCAAAAAGTGAACACAGGGGCGATGCCGGTCAACATAAACGACCCGTTCGCAACCTCTTGAGACCAGCTCCAGACTGTGCGCTCCGCTGCCTCCGAAAAGATCCAGCGCTGAGATGTTCACAAAATTGAGGTGGTTGGTCAGGATATTGAACAGGCCTTGCCTGGCAATGTCGGTGGTTGGCCGGGTTGGCCACTTTCCCGCCGGCGGAAAGAACGTTCTTCCACGCAATTGTCCCCCACTGATGCGCATCCCTGTTAGGGTGAAAAGTGAAAGGGTTGAACTCTGGGACTTGGAAAATAACGCCTCAGAAACTGCACCAGCATAGAATCCGGGAGGATTTCACCGCTGATGTACAATGGATCCATTTCAGGATTCAGGCCAGAATGAGAATATGCCTGCAACAAATGGTAAAGTACGTCTTCCGGCAGATCAAACGGGTGTATGCTCGTGAACAACAAATCGTCGGCCCTGTGCGAAAAGCAGGCCACCCGTTTCCGGTCTATAATGCAGCAAACATGAGCTGAGGCAGGGTTCTCGTAATTTGACCGTACAGCCGGCAACCATTCAAATACGTGAGACAGATCCTCAAAAAGCTGATCAGAACCTGCTGAAACTCCCCGGACTAAAAATGCAAGTTTTTGGCTACTCGAGGGAATGGTATGGATCAGCCAGGTGCTTCCGGGCGTTTTGTGGATCAGGTGTTCCTCTTCAATGATCCCGTCAGCGGGCAGAAATAGGTAATCCCTGGTAAAACTGACATTCAGAAGCCCTTTTACGCTATAATCATTTGACCAATAATCGCGGGAATCCATAATGGTTTGCCTTTTTAGGACAAGATCTTGAGCCGGTAAAAGTAATACCTTTGACCCAAATTTTATGATTTAGGTGGAGCGTGGAACGATCTACATACTTGGAATTGAAACCTCCTGCGACGATACGTCAGTTGCCATCGTGAGTGATGGTGCAGTGTTGGCCAATTTTACGACGAGCCAGTGGATTCATGAAAAATTTGGGGGCGTGGTGCCTGAATATGCATCGCGTTTTCATGTTGAAGCCATAGCTGAGATGGCCGAAATGGCGCTCAATGCTGCAAAACTCAACATCGATCAGATTCACGCGGTCGCCGTTACCAACGGCCCTGGATTAATGGGGTCACTCCTTGTTGGACTCAGTTTCGCCAAGGGCTTGTGCCTGTCGCTCGGAATTCCCCTTATTGCCATTAACCACCTCCAGGCCCATGCCATGTCTTTATTTATCGAGGAAAACGCTGCATTTCCCCTGCTTTGTCTCACCGTGAGTGGAGGGCATACGCAGTTGCTGCTGATGCGGAATGCATGCGAAATAGAATTACTGGGTCAAACGCTCGACGATGCTGCCGGAGAGGCTTTTGACAAAACCGGAAAACTATTGGGCTTACCCTACCCTGCCGGTCCTTGGATGGATAAATATGCAGCTCTTGGAACCGCCTCGTTTGATTTTCCGCTTTCACAGACACCGCGATTTGACTATAGTTTCAGCGGTATAAAAACAAGTGTTCTCTACTTTTTGAAAAAGCAACTCGCCCAATCACCAGAGTTCATAGAGAAACACCGCAATGATCTTTGCGCTTCTATTCAACAGGCAATTGTAAGAATGCTTACGGCGAAGTTGATCCTGGCCGCTGAAGCATTTGGAGTCAGAAACATAGGCGTGGCCGGTGGCGTAAGTGCGAATTCTGGATTGCGCCGGGAACTCAATGATTTGGCTTTACAAAAGGGGTGGAAGCTTTTCATTCCTAAAATGGCCTATTGTACCGACAACGCAGCCATGATCGCAAGTCTGGGTTACAAAAAATACCTGCGTGGAGAATTTTCTAACCTGGAGACACCTGCTTTGGCAAGATTCCCTGTCACTGAAGCGAAAGTATAGTCACTCCGTTCCCTCCATCCGCATCGTCGGGGTGTCTGAAAGATATAATGAACTTGTTCTTTCTTACCCACTGCAAAACCGCGCGGCGCAAAGCCCCCGTTCCCTTTCCGTGCAAGACGCGAACTTCTTTAAAATTACTTAAGATGACTTTGTCGATGTATGTTTCCAATTCCTTTAGGGCATCTTCGACCGGAATGCCACGCAGATCAAGCAGAGGTTTTATTGACAACTCAGAGGCAGAAGCCACAGATTTGGAGGATGCCTTGCTGGAAACCGCTTTTTTAGGCTTGGCATGTGCCAGCTCGGAAATGGGTACAAACAACGTAAATTTGTCTGTGGTCACCTCAGCCATTTCATTGCTAACCCGGGAAACAGTCCCTTGCACCCCGCTGCTTATCATGATGACCTCGCTTCCTTTAGAAATTGGAATCATATCGGATGAATTCCTTTCAAATGCATGGACTGCCTGGTAAACCTTTTGGTAGTCCACCTCTGCATCCTTAAGCGATGATCGGCTGCTCTCTGCAAGCTTCTTAGCCGCTATGATGTCTAACTTTTCTTCAATTTCACGCACGAGGGCGCTGTTGCGGGCAAAAAGCTCGGCGCGGTTGTCATAATTTTTCATTTTGTCTGCGAGTTTGAGCTTGAGCTTCTTGAGATCAACATCGCGATTCATCCGTTCGTATGCTTGAATCAGTTTATTAAGACTGGCAATTTTTTGATTCAGCAAGCTGTTATCGGCCGAAAGTCGCCTCTTTTCTGCTTCCAGATCAGCGATGAGTGATTCCATTCGCAATATGCCTTTGCCCATTCGCAATTTAGCGCGCTTAAGAACCTTGGCAGGTAGCTTCATGCGTTCAGCCATTTCAAGCGCATACGAACTGCCGGGTACACCCTGCATCAGTTTAAATGCGGGTTTTCGCTCCACTTCATCAAATAACATCGATGCGTTGCCCAGTCCTTCCAATTTATGGGCCATTGCTTTTATGTCACTGTAATGTGTAGTGATGACGCCCATGCATTTTCGGCTGGCAAGCTCTTCCAAAACCGATTCGGCAATTGCACCGCCGATCGCCGGGTCAGTTCCACTTCCAAATTCATCGATCAATGCAAGTGTGCGCACGTCGGCAATGGCTAAAGCCGTCTGCATAAATTTAAGTTTAGCTGTGTAGGTGCTAAGATCGTTGTCAAGGGATTGATGATCTCCTATGTCAACAAGCAACCGGTCAAATACGTAGCATTCGCTTTTACGGCTGGCAGGTATGAGGATTCCCTGGCGTAACATGCAAACATATAGCCCGATAGTCTTCAGTACAATGGATTTCCCACCAGCATTAGGACCTGAAATGACGATCAGGCGCTGGTTTTCATTGATGGAGATATCAAGCGGAACAGGTTTCATGCCTTGCTCCTGCAGTTTTAGCAAAAGAAGTGGATGGTAACCACTTACAATATGCATCCTGGGCTCATCTGCAATTATGGGGGCTACACCGCCAATTCTGGCTGAAAAGCGGGCTTTTGCACACAGTACATCAAATGAAATCAGTTGCTCATAAGCATTGCATAATGTGCTGAATTGCTCCGCACACAGTGCCGTCAAAGATCTGAGAATCTTAAGAATTTCGCGTTTTGCTGAATGCTCAAGTTCGGTTAACTCATTGTGCAATTCGACGCAACTCTCAGGTTCAATAAAAGTAGTTCGACCACTCTCCGACTCTCCGCAAACAATGCCTCGGACTTTTCGCTTGTGCTCCGACAAAACGCGAAGAACATAACGGCCCTGATAGACCGATTCTTCTTCTGGCGCCAGGAAACTTTGCCTTTTGTATGAATCCAGCGCCTTTTTAAAAACCCGGTAAATAGACTGGTTCACCTGGTGCATCTGCTTGCGCAATTCCCAGAGTTCAGGAGTTGCGCCATCCCGAATGTTGTGGTGTTCATCGAAAACCCTGTCGAACTGGGTAAGAAGTTCACGAAATCCAGAAACTTCCATGCACAAGGCCTGCAATTCTGAAAATACGTCCTTATGAAAGATATGGGTACTCTCCCTTAGGGCAGTCGCATTTCTTGCGATATTGCGAAGATTGAGCAGATCGGAAATTTCCAATACAAAATGATCAACGGCGAGCATTTTGCTCAGTGAATCCGGATTCTGAATATCATCGAAGGACAATTTAGTCAAAATACCTGATTCTAAAATCTGCTCTGATAGGCGTAACTGGCGTCTTACCACTTCGGCTTCAACTTTGCGATTGGGAATCAGTATCCGTTGTGCACTCTCACTAAATTGGGCAAGTTGACACACTTGATCCAGCAATACATCGAAGCCGAGATCAGACCAGCTTTTAACATTTGCAGGCTTTCTTTCTGACTTGCGCACCATTCAATTATAATTCTCGGAGCTTCCAAACAGCCGGTCAAATTCTTTGCGGATGCTTACACCGGCACCAACTTTCTGCTTCAGTCCTTCAATGGTTTCATCACCTCTGTAATATACACGTAACTTAAGTCCTTTTACGGGCGTGTTCCATTCAATCACACTTTCCGGATTAAAATAACTGGTTCCAAGTAATTGCGAGTTGGACTTATAATTGCCACCCAGCGTGATGATCCACTGGTCATTCCATAAGCGGTTTTTCATGCTGAATACCACTTCACTTTCGTTAAGGTCCGTTCCGCCAACGTTTGTTTTATCAATATCGTAACCAATATTGAAATCAATACCTGAGATGAAGTTAGATTCGCCTAAGGCGTTATTAAGTACATTGGTCACAAACAGAGAAAACTGATTGGACAGCATTTCGCTCATGGTATTAATGGTCGTTGTACCAATATTTCCGATCAACCCTCCTTCCCATGGGTTATTGCTGTTTAAAAACGTTCCCAGCACCAGCAGACCAAAGACCTGCTGGTTGAATTGCTCCTGGTTTAATTTGAGATATTGTATCTTATTATCTGCATAGTTCTTTAACGAACCGGTAAGTTCCGGAAGTTCGAGATCGAAACGGATGCTGGGGCGCAACAGGCTACCGGTCAACATCATTTTAAGCTTGACCTGTGTTCTCCGTTTTGCCTCTTCGGTAAGTACTTCGTTATCGCTGATGTATTCCTGAAGCAACAGGTATGGTGCGGCTGCAAGTCCCTCGTACACAGCTTCAATGTTAACATTGGCGTCATAGGGATCACCTGTCCAGACAGCCAGGCCTCCCCTGGTTAGGGTAAACGGTTTGTTGACAAAATTATAAAGGGTAAAAAGATATTGCCCCTGTTCAATCTCGAAATCTCCATTGACTGTAAATGCTCCGGTGCGCAATGCCTTAATCAGCATATTTCCTCGTCCACGGCACCGCAATACATCCCCTGTTAGTTCATCAAATATGACATTGACTTCCGCATCCTCTGTTATCCCAAGTTGCATGAGTACGTTAAGGCCACTGATTAGGGGCACCCGGTCCTTCTTTTCAAACTGTCTGGGGATAGAGTCAGATCCATCTTGTATGAAGCTCACAAATTCAGCTCGTTCTGTTTCAGAAACGGTTGTCATGGGCAGGTAAATCCTGGACCCTTTAGCCGTTGAACAGATTAAATCCATTTGAAGCAGATCAAAACTGCCAGTAAATCGAGCATCAACACTGCCTATCCCGTAGCCATAATAATCTTCTCCATGGTTTTTGTCGGTGTCAAGTACCAGGGCGTATTTTGAGGTCACCCTCATGTCAATGCTCCAGTCTTTTAAATTCTTATGGTAAAGAGCACCGTTGGCAAGTAAAGGATTGCCAAGTTTGTCTTCGAGTATCACACTATCAAATTCTATAGAGCGCTTTTTAAATTCGATGTTTTGCCTTACCATGTTAACCGGTACACCAAGATAATCTATAAATGTGCTGGCTTTAGCTACCAACATTCTGCCTTCAAGATTCAACTTTCCATTCTCTGTGTATAGCCGAAGCGACCCGTCTCCTCCACCAGTCGATCCCGATACTGTTTCTATGAAATTTTCCACAAAGCTCAATGGAAATTGGACAACGTTGAATGTTACGCTAAAATCATAAGGCGAATACTGATATTCTTTTCCAGATAATGGGATGTTTATGTGTCCCGCTCCGCGAACCTGATGTTCTTGGAATTGGTTATGCACATTCAGTTCCCATGGCAAGGATAAACCCGGAACGGAAAACCCAACGACGAAAGTCCCAAATTTGCTTTTATTCAGAGTAAAATCGGAAATGGAAATTTTACCGTGGCTTCCAGTCAGATCTTTTAGGTTGGGTATTGTGATCAGCGCATTGAATATGCCATAAAATTTGACTTTTTCACTTTGCAACAGGTCATTGACAAATTGCAGTGAGAATCCGTCCGTTTCAAGCACAATGCCTTTTCGATCGAAATCTCTTAAGCTGATAAAGTGAAAGGAATCAGACAACTCGAAATTGCGAATGGTTAATTGTTGCTGTTTAAAATTAATAATATTTCTATCGTGAATCTTCCACGGAACATTATTGAAAATCAGTGCTTCGTCCTTTACTTGGAGCTGGAGGCTGTCTGATGAGTAATTTGCTCCCACATTTATCGAAGCAAGTCTGATTTTATTGAGTGGGTCTGAAATATCAAATTTAAAGAGTCCTTCATTTGACGCAAAATCTGCATGGAGGATGCCCGTACCAGCGAATAGTTTTTTAGCGTTTCTGAGGCTGTCGAAATGGATATCGAAAGAAAGATTTTTTGAGCTGGTTAACTTCAGCGCAGCTTTTCTTACGATCACATTTTTGTATCGGACATCAAATGGACTTGTGCGCACGTCCAATTCCCCCTTCCTCATATTGAGATTGATATCGCAATTCAGTTTATCAATTGAATATTCCAGTTGCAGGATTTCATTGAGCGAGTGACCATCTTGGATCGCAATATTGCCATTTATCCAAGTCTTTAGATCAAATGATGGAGGAACAGGCCTCCAGGAAGAGAACAATCCCGGGTGTTTGGATTCCAGGAAAGCTACTACTTGCGCAGGAAGTTCATTGTATTCATAAGTGCCTAAGGCCTCCAGAGTCACGAAATCAGATTTCAAACTCATTTTGCGCAATTCACCGCGATCACTCTGTGAAAAAATGAGCTCCCTGATCACCACGCTGTGTGAGCTGTCTGAGTAAGCAATGTCAGACGCATCTATGAAACCATTGAACACATTATTCTTTACCAATTCAAAGCGCACATTGGCACTAAAACTGATTTGAGCCTCCGGACGCTTAAGCTCGAAGAGGGTTAGATCGAGGTGCGTCACTTTGGTTGTCAAATTTCCTGTGAACCCTTCTCCCGTCTGGAGGTCGCCATCCAATTCTGCCTGTATTCTGGGATCTTCAAGGGAGAGTTTGCCGTTGAAGGTACCTCTATTTATAGAACCTGTAAAACTTGCAGTAGCAAGGGAGATAGTGTCCCATTCAATTTGTTGCAGGTTTGCTGTAAGTTGTGCCTCTACGGATTCCCGTGTGAGTCCCCTGCCCCCTACAATGTTGACGGAAGCATCTAACTTGCCAAGGTTGGGGATGTCCAGAAATTTTCCGAGATCGAAGCGTTTTGCATATAACGAGCCGCTGTAAGTAGACTGGCGAATGTCCTTTGCAAGTGCGAGTTTAACGTCCGTGCTCAGTACACCCAGATCGGTTTTGAATGTTCCAAAGGCAACAAAATCCGATAAGAAACCATCAAAGTATCCATTGAAGTTTACTGTTCCCAGACGGGAATAACTGCTGGGTATGCTGGGGTTATTGAGCAATGCAAAGGCGAAATCTGAGTTGATGTTTGATGTGTGGCATTTAAAGTTGATCAATGCCTTGCTGCCCGCATGGATGTTGCGTACCCGCCCACTCCCCGCGAATGAAAAATTGCTGCCATACTGTACTCTAAACCCGCTTACTTGAAAATTCCGCATCGTGCCGCGAAAATCTCCCTGAATGGTTAAAGGAGGCGTAGCTTCAGGGCTAAAATTGCGAAAAAGCTTGTGATCTCCAAATAGGTATCTCAGATCTGCGGGATGCAGGGCCCCTTTGGAAATGCCCAGATTGCCTTCCCATAAATCGGCCGGACAGTCAAAGCGCCTTCCGGACGGACAAGTCACTTTACCGGATAATTCCACATGAGATTTGGGCGTACGTAACTTCAATTTTCGAAGGGAAGCGCCGGTAGTATCAGCAATCATGTCGAGGACATGTAATTCCTGAATTTTAAAATCCTGATTGCCCAGTGCATTGAGCGTGAGAAATTCAATTTTTTTCAACGGCTCCGACCATGTCAGATAGGTTGTAGTGAAATGCACCTCCTTTAGTTCAAAAATATGCTGCTTTACACTTTGGCTAATTCGGATGCTCCCTTTATTGCAGTTGATAAAGCTAAAATTGAATGAAGGGGTTGTAGAAGGCATGTTTTGATCAACCTGCTTTGTGTGTGCACTGTCATTTGACTTCTGTAACTTGGACAGGTGTATGTTGATTATCGGTTCATCTAGTACAACAGATCTAAAATTGAGATATCCGGAAGGAAGATGCATAGAATCTACCCTTACCGCTAATCTCCTGAAGTGGCTTTGTGCAAGAAGGCTATCCTGGTCTATGCTGAATGATAAATCAGAAATGTTAAGATTCTTAATATCCAGCAGTACGGGTGATGTGGAAGTTTCCACTGATTTGAATTTTTCTAAAAATACCTGCAAATTGCTACGCGTTTCCCCAGGGTATTTTCGGAGCTTAACAAGAACCTGATCTCCTTCCAGCTTTGTGATGTTTATTGCTTTGCGGATCACCCCTGTAAGAAGGTATCTTCCCTGAATGTGGAGGGAGGCAGCAAAAAGAAGGGTGTCTTGGTGGTGATCTAAAATCAGAGCGTCCATTCTCAGGCCCTGAACTAGATCAACGCTTACAGAATTGACTCTGATAGCCTGGTCATAATGTTCGTTAACGTACTTTAAAATTTGGGTTTTGATGTAATTCTGAACGGGGGGCATCTGCACAAGAAGTATACAGGAAATTGTAGAGAGCAGCAGAAACGCTATAATTGATAACAGAACCTCTTGTATGCGCCTGCTTAAAGCGGGCAGACGCGAACCTGAATGATTAGCCTGCTCCATTTTAGTTCAGTTCCGTCTGCATTGGAATAGAATGGGTCTGCCGGAGGATGTTTAAGACCTGAACGGTCTCTTTCACGTCGTGAACCCGCAAGATTCTGCATCCTTTAATAGCAGCCAGCATGCCCGCTGCCAGACTGGCAGGTAGAACGTTGTTCACATCGGTATTGCACACTTTATACAGCATGGATTTGCGAGATAGCCCTGCAACAACAGGTACCTCGAGAATCTGAAACACTTCCAGTTTGCGCAGTATTTCATAATTATCCGTTAAGGTTTTGCTAAATCCAAATCCGGGATCTATTGCAACATTGTAAAGTCCTTTGCGTGAGAGCATTTCCAGCTTTTCGGCAAAGTAGGTAATAAGAAACGAAACGACATCATCGTATTGGGTATTTTCCGGAGATTGCATGTTGGCAGGCACCCCTCGCATGTGCATGGCAATGAATGATTTATGCCTGGAAGCAACGGTCGATGGCATTCTGGGGTCATAACTGCCTGCGGAAATGTCGTTAATGATTTCACACCCCGCATCGAGGCAATAAGCCGCAGAGGCGGCGTGTACGGTGTCAACACTTACCAACAATTCAGTGAAATGGTTGCATACGGCATCAACGGCTGGGAATAATAAGGAGCTTTCCTGATCGGAATCCGGAATAACCGCTCCTGGCCGACTGGAAAAGGCGCCGAGATCGAGTATATCCATGCCGTCGGCGATCAGTCGTTCGACCCGCACGAGGAGATCGTCTATGCCAACGGCCACGCTCGCTGGGTAAAAGGATTGAGGGTCCAGATTGACAATGCCCATGACCAGAGGACTCCCCCCTCCTCCCTGGAATACGGATTTCAGCATGTCCGATTTGCGAACCATAAATACTGATCAAAATTACACCTTCCGCCGTTAACCCATGCCTGACAACTGGGGTAGGTCTTCCTAATCTATTCTGAATCAACTTCTTGAATAGGATTGAAATCCCAAAAATTTGACTAAATTTGCAAGATCACAATCTTTCAATTCTGAGTCAATGTTGGGTTCCGGCTTTTTCAAGGCATTCGTACTCATTGGGTTTCTGGTGGGGGCTATTTTTGTTAATTCTTTCATAATCAATAAAATCATTGCCCTTAGGACCCCTGCCGAAGCGCAAAATGCCTTCCATTCATCTTGCCTCCCAACCTCCAAAGGGGAAGGCATATTCGGATTCGATCCCCGGCATTTTTACGTGGAAACTTCATTGCTCTCTGAAGGTAAATCGGTTGCTTCCGTATTGGAAACGGCTGGCATCCCTAAATATGCTGCCTTCAAGGCATTAGAGCAAGCCAAGGATTTCGTCCCAGCCCACCGCTTTATTGCTGGTAAGAGAATTGCTTTTATCCGGTCGGATTTGTGCCGGGATCCCGACTATTTTTGCTATGAGTTGGATGCAAGCCGCTACCTGCAGTGTGAGCTGTGGGGAGATTACTGTTCGCAAATCGTTGAGCGCGAACGTAGTTATGCCAGAGAAGTCGCCTACGGTTACATCGACAAAAGTTTGTGGCATGCCTTGGAGGCGGACCAGATTTCGTTGGGTTTGATCGACCAAATGGAGGATGCCCTGGCTTCTGCAGTAGACTTCTACCACGTTCAGAAGGGAGACGTATTTAAATTGGTATTTGACCGTTTGCACATTGAAGGCAGACCAACCGGAGAGGGCAAATTGTTGGCAGCTTTTTTTGATACCGGCGACAGACAGCATTACTCTTTCCATTACCAGGTAAATGGCCAGCCAGGTTACTACGACGAGAAGGGACGCCCAATGAAAAGCCGTTTCCTCAAAGCCCCGCTACGGTTCTCCCGCGTCAGTTCTGGTTTCTCGGCCCGGCGCTATCACCCCGTGCTGAAATACCACCGTCCTCATTTGGGGACGGACTATGCAGCTCCGTATGGGACACCCATCATGGCTGTAGGAAATGGTGTGGTTGAGGCAGCATCCTATACCGCTGGAAATGGCAATTACGTCAAAATTCGCCACGACAACAATTACCAGACGCAATACCTCCATATGTCGCGGTTTGCTTCAGGAATACGCAGGGGCACCCGTGTCGCTCAGGGACAGACCATAGGCTATGTTGGGTCAACCGGCCTGGCAACTGGCCCACACGTCTGTTTCCGGTTTTGGAAAGATGGTAGGCAAGTAGATCACCGCAGGCTGCATTTCCCTTCTCCGGAACCCCTGCCAACGGATTTGCTTCAGGATTTCTTCAAGCATCGCATTGTCATGCAACAAATCCTCGACGATGTTGACCGTGAAACGGCCCTCAACAAGGAAAACCGCTCTTGAGTAAGTTGGACGATGGCCTTTCCCGGCTCATCGAATTGTTGGACACCTCGATTCACTCTCTTGGGTTCAGGCTTGCCTGGCGAGGGGTAAGGCCCTTTCGTTGCTCAAGATAGAGAGATCAGAATCGGGGTTTGGTCACGGCAGATCTCTGTAAAGAATTTTGAGATCGTGAACTGAATAAGGTCCACAAATCGAAATTTGTTGATAAGTGATTTTGCTTTGCCCTATCTGAGGGAAATAACAACTAAACGGCTTTATACTTTTTGCAAAGTAAAACCAAATGTGGATCCTACCCCCTCTTTGCTTCGAACATGCAGAGTTTGCTGATGACCTTCCATGATGTGCTTTACGATAGATAGGCCAAGCCCTGACCCACCTTGTTCCCTTGAACGGCTCTTATCTGCCCGGTAAAATCGCTCAAAGACATGCGGTAAGTGTTCTTCGCTGATCCCAATTCCATTGTCACTTACTTCTACCAGAACCGATTCCTCCATCAGGTAGCATGAGACTTTAACAAATCCGTTGTACTTACCGTACTTGATGGAGTTATTCACCAGGTTGCTGAGTGCAATTCTGATGAATTCGCGATCTGCATTCACAGAGTAATCTTGGTCTGCCCCCTCTTTAAACAGCAGTTTGATGTTCTTCATGGCTGCAATGTCCTGCTGTTCCTCAAATACCTCTGCAATCAGTTCCCGGATGTTGAACGATTGTAATTTAAGTGCCCTTTCACCCGATTCAATTTTATGAATAATTGTAAGGTCGTTGATGATCTCCTGCAACCGCGTTGCATTTTTAAGTGCCTTCGACAGAAATTCAGTCTGCTGTTCTTCCGGCAGTGAACGGTCATCAACCAAGGTTTGCAGATAAGCCTGAATGTTAAACAATGGAGTTTTCAACTCATGGGAAACATCCCCGAGATATTCTCTTCGAAAACGCTCCATCTCTTTCATCTGGTCAAGCTCCTGATTTTTTCGTTTTACCCAGAGAAAAGTGTCTCGCTCAACCACGCTAAGATCCTGATTGAACAATTGCAGTTGATCTTTTCCAGCTTCTTCGCTCAATTTTCTATCTGAAATAATCTTATAGATTAACTTAATTTTTCGGTATAGAAAGTAGTTTATGAGGTAAAACGAAAGGAAGTACGCAAAAAATGATACCGCTAAGATCAGAAAAATCAGCGTGCCGGCAGAAGTGATGGACACTCCTGCTGCACGGAGTATAAAGAAAAAAATAAGAGAAATTGCAGCAAAGCATGAACTGATCAGCAATGCTAAGCCTTTTGGGCCAATATTTTTAAGAAAGTCAAGCCTCAAATTTATAGCCAACTCCTTTTATTGTCTTAATGAATGAATCATCCAGTTTTTCTCTCAATTTGCGTACATGGACGTCAATCGTTCTGTCGCCAACGATGATGTCCTTTCCCCAGATTTTATCAAGGATCTCTTCTCGCTTAAAAACGCGGCCGGGATTGGAGGCAAGTAAGTATAATAAAAGAAATTCCTTCTTTGCAAATTCTGGTTTTTTGTCGTGATATTGAACTTCCATTTTCAAAGGATTTATGGTCAGAGTATCAAAACTCAGAATTTCGTTATTCCCCTCGCTGGTTAGCGGACTGATCTTTCTTCTGATCAGGGCTTTGATCCTGCTAAGCAGAACCTTTACGCTCACGGGTTTTTCAACAAAGTCATCCCCCCCCTGATCAAGGGCGGCAATGTGCGTATCTTCATCACCTTTGGCAGTCAGAAACAAGATGCTGACGTTGTCAAATTTAGGGTCCTTTCTCAATTCACGGCAGCACTGAAGACCATCCATTACAGGCATCATGATGTCGAGGAGAACCAGGTCTGGCGCAAAATCCTTTATTACATCTAGCGCAAGTTTGCCATTTGATGCAGTCTTTATATCGAAACCTTCCTTTTTGAGATTGAAGCTGAGAATGGCCAAGATGTCCGGGTCGTCGTCAACAAGCAGGAGTTTATACTTCATGTTCAAATTTAATGATTAACATAAATTGCGCAGAATAAGTGCACTGGGCGTGTTATCTATTTATTAAGAAATGGCGCCCTCTTGACCTCTGACATGGCTTGAATCTCTTTTAGCAACTGTTCATACTGTTTTTGATTTGTGTAATACATTTGAGTAATTGACCGGAACGCAAATGTGTCAAGCTGGTGTTCATCAAGCAAATCAACTAAGGCCAGTCTTACGACACTGTCTCGATAATAACTGCTCTGGGCGCTAAGGTGCTCATTCAGGTAAAAGATTTCAGAGCTTATCTTTTTATAAGCCTCGAGCTGGCTGGCGCTGAAGCCAACCTGCTCGGGTGCCCTGCATGAAATAAGTAATGCACAAAAAGCAATCGATCGCATCATCGCAGGTCAAGAAGTTTGGGTATGATCACCTGTACAATGCGAAGTCTGGAAGGGATTGCATCCTGCCATTGATCTGATTCCAATTTACATAGCAGTACACAGCAGGTTGGAACCTGTCCAGTATAAGGAGCGCGGAGCATGCCTGCAAGGTGTTCTATCGTAGGGTTATGGCCAAATACCAGGCAAATTTCCGTTTGGGGTAAACATTGGTGAAGGCAGGCTGTATAGGCCTCGGCATTCCCGAAGTAGAGCGCCTCATCCATCCGCTCACGGTACGGAGGACTTGGGAATTGTCGGGCAAACAGTTCGCAGGTCTGGCGAGCCCGCCTGGCCGGACTGCACACCGTTTCCATTGGCAATATCCCAATAAGGCCTGCCAGATGCTTTGCAACCCGGGGTGCATCTCTTAAGCCCCTCTCGTTCAGTGGCCGTTCCAGATCCGAAAGGGACGCATCCGACCATGATGATTTAGCATGCCGGATAAACGCTACTGCTTTGTCAGCCATCTACGCGGATATATTTTGCAAAAATATATAAATTTGCCGGTTAAAGGCAATTGCCCGAACCGATTTAATCATGGCAATCGATTTCGATCATTATTCTTATTTGTTCAGTGAGGCAGAATTGTTCGAGCTCAAACAACTGATCGATGGCGGTGCGGTTGTCAAAGCAAACCAGATCAGGCTAAATTTCTGGAATTATACCCTTCGCATGGACGGCGTTCAGCTGGAATGTGAATTGGGCTTCAATAAGAAAAGCATTAAATCTGTCGTGTGTGCATGTGGCCATCGAGGTACGGCCTCCCTTTGCCGGCATGCAAAACTGCTGGCATTATGGCATATTACCCGGATCTATCAGAGAAAATCCTCCCATACCGACGTTTCACCCAGGTTGTTGGAATCAATCCGGGTCAGGAAGCAGGAAGAGCTGAGTTTTCTGGTGGATTTTGCCCTTAAATACGACCAGCACCTAAGGGGTTGGTACGCCCTATTTGCGAAGGCATTCGACAGCTCCCCTGAACACCTTGAAGAGCAGTGGCGAATGGTAACCGATTTTATTCGCCACCTCAAATTTCAGATAAAGTCGAAACTTGCACGAGATCGCAAGTTCTTGTTACTGGGCCAAACCTATTATCAACTTGGCGTGCAGCAATTTTCCAGGGGCGAGTTATCTAAAGGAGCCATCCTGCTGCTCATTACCCATCGCATGGCTTTATACCAATATCAGACCTGTGAACCTGCCAATCCAACGCGATTTGCCCAACTGGCTACACAGGCATGTCATGCTCTGGAAGAAGTGCTCAGGGGCATAATCGCTCCTGAGTCCCGGGAATTTTTTATTGCTACACTGTCGGCGGAAGTTGCCCAGAAGGAATATCGACCGCTGGACGCTGGCAACAACCTTTTTGTGATCCTGCTCCCTCTTGTTAAGCAATCTACAGCTCGCCAGGAGATCATGCAAAGATTGCGGGACAAATGCCTTATGTTACCTTTTGCAGCGGACCTGCAAATTTCCTGGGAGACCTACTTAAAAATTGATCCCAAAGGGTTTTCCGAATTATTTATGGACCTTCCTCCGCATTTAGAAGGATTATCGCCCCATGTTGCCGGTTTTATTGCCTCTCACCATTCCCGAATTCCAGGATCGCTATGCTTCGACCTGATTCGATCCTTATTTCCTCGATTGAACATCGGTTTGCAACAAATGCTTGGACAAATTGTGGCGGGTATGAACTACATTCCAATTCGCAAACAGGAATTTCAGTTTGCGGCAGAGCTTTATGCCAGCTACCCCGATCCTAAACTTCTGAAATGGTTATTTTCCTCAACTGAAAATGCTCAGGACAAACGCAAATACCTGCTTCAGGCCATCGATCGCAAGATGGACAATCCGGACACTAGAAGAAGGGCCGTTTATGAGGTGCTGTTTCACGGCGCCTTTCATCAGGAACTTGTGAACGTGTTGTTAGACGCAGGCGATGTAGATTCCATTATGGACTATGACCATCGAATCGATCCTGCACTCCGTCTTAAGTTGTTTCCTCTCTTTAGCCATTATATGTCCAACTACAGATTGCAAAACGCGGGTCCAAAGGCTAAGCGAGAAATCCGGCGCGTGCTTCATCACCTCGAAAATCACTATCGAATGCATTTACCTCCTGGCATATTTAAAAACCTCACTTCAGTATGAGCCAAGTTGACATTTGTTTAAGAAATTTGATCATCCTTGCTCAAGCAATCATTCTGGTTGCCGGAGTGAGCTGTACCGCATCCGAAAATGTTACTTCGAAGCAGACTGCAGAACTTAAAGATTTGGTACTGTATGAGCTGGTCCCATGGCAATATGTAGACTCCGGCGGGATCCGTGGTATTCAGCGGGATTTGAAGCGTCTGAATGGGCTATTTGTAAATGCTTTAGTGTTACATCCGGTACAACTACGCGATCAGGCCAACAATCCATTTAATCCCGCAAGTCCCTTTGCGATCAGTGATTACTCTGTAATCGATCCAGCACTTGGGAACAGTGAAGACTTAAAGGGCTTCATCCGAGCCTCACATGCTTTGGGAATTAAGGTTTTGTATCAATGGCATTTTTCAGAGACGGGTCCTCATCACCGGCTAAAGGATGAACATCCGGAATATTATCGTTCATCTGAAAAGCTGAAGGATAATCGTTACAACCCCGATTTTGTCAGTCTTAACCTCTCTGATACGCGCGTCGCATCCCTTCAATTGAAATCTTTCGCTGACTTTGACAACGACTATGAGTTCGATGGCTATGTGGTCTTTGGAATTGATTCATCTAACGCGGACTTTGCTTCGCAGGTTCTTGAGATATGTGGCTCGCGCCGTATCCTGATCAATGGAGATAATGGCAAAATTTCTGGAATTTCACATGCGATCGACCGCACTTTATTTGATTTTTTTAAAAGCGCATATAACAATGCTCCTGATTCGCAATTCCTCTACAGACTGATTGCTGAAAAAACTCCTCAGGGTAGAATCAATTCCTTTGTGGATTACCACACTAATTTTTACAAAGGCACTGATTACATGAGTTTCCCAAATGCATACCGCTACTACGCTGCTTTTGCTCACTTTTTACCCGGCACGCCCTGGATGCTTGGTGGTCAGGAGTATGCTCTCGTTTCCCCTGTGAACGCCTTCAGCGATCACCCTGTTTACAGGAAGTATTCCTTTAACGGCGATTTATACCGGAGCCTCAATTTGCAGCGAAGGCACAACCCTGCTTTATGGAATGACAGCAAATGCGCACTTCCTGTCATTGTGGCAGATGATTTTCCGGTTATCGGTTTGGAAAGGTCCCGCGACACATTTTACTGTACAGGGATCTTCAATTTCAGTTCGAGCCCTCAGACCTTTGTTATGACCAAAGATTACCGTTATGCCTATGATTTATTTAACAAAGTCCCTGTTGCATTTCCTGTTGGTAAAAAGCTGAACATTGGTCCATACCAGGCTTTTTTATTTAGCAATGTTTTGTAATTTGATTTATGCAGATTATTTGGACTGGAACTACAAAGCCACCTTCTCTTGCTCTTTTGAACGATGTTTATCTCAAGCGGTTGAATCCATTTGTCAAAATTCAAATCACAGAGCTCCGCGGTAAACGAGCAAATTTGACTGGGACTGCTTCTGCCCGAGAGGAAGAACTCATATTTAGGAAAAATCTCCAGCGCGAACGCAGTCATGTCGTTTTGCTGAGTGAAGAGGGGGTTTTGCGGAGTAGCCGCGAATTTGCTGCCTGGCTTGAACGCAACCTCGGTTTGTATGGGAAACGGCTAACTTTTGTCATATGGGATGCTAATGGCTTTAGTCCGGAATTCAAGGCAGAGGCCGATGAAATCATCTCTCTTTCGCCCATGACTTTAAGTCATCAGATTGCCAGACTTGTATTGCTTGAGCAGCTGTACCGTGCTTTTACGATCTTACATAACCACCCATACCACAATGATTGATGTAAATACTTTAATGACATTGTCGCTTGTGCTTGCCAACATAGCTGTGTATGTCATGACCTCTGCAAATGCATCAATTTTCAATGCCTCGAAGCACTACCCATACCTAGAGCAGAGAGATAAAAGTTATTACCGCTGGATCACCTCGGGGTTTTTACACGCTAACCTAATGCACCTGGCGCTCAATTTGCTTGTGCTTTATCAGTTTGGTGGAACCGTGGAGACTGTGTTCAAATCCATTTTTGGATTCTTTGAGGGTGGTATGCTTTTCCTTTGCTGTTATTTTGGCATTTTGATTATGTCAGGATTGCCAACCTTTCTTAAATTTCGAAACAACCCAAATTACGCCAGTGTTGGGGCATCGGGTGCCGTATCTGGAATTCTGTTTATCTATACGGTCTATTTTCCTACAAACCTTCTCTACATCCTGGGGCTGGTTCCGGTTCCTGCCATACTTTTTGGGGCACTTTACCTTTTTTATTCTAAATGGGCCTCATCGAAAAGCGAAGACCACATTGATCATGATGCGCATTACTATGGGGCAGTAGCCGGTCTATTGATGGGTGCGATTATCCGCTTCGGTTTTCCAGGCTAAAGGTATTCAATCTCTTTCCATAAAGGGGTATCTATAGCTATGAGGCGGGCAAAAATTTTCTTTTATTGTTCTCGGTGAAACCCAACGCAATAAGTTTAGCGAAGAACCTGCTTTGTCGTTTGTGCCTGAAGCCCTGGCTCCGCCAAATGGTTGCTGCCCAACGACTGCTCCTGTCGGCTTGTCGTTGATGTAAAAATTGCCTGCTGCGTTTTTCAGCTTTTCTGAGGCTTTAATGATGACGTTTCGGTCGTTAGCAAAGACGGCGCCAGTTAGGGCATAAGGCGAGGTGGTGTCAACGAGCGTTAAAATGTCATCAAATTGGTCGTCATTGTAAACAAAAATTGTTAAAACAGGGCCAAAGATCTCCTCGCACATGGTTAAACTTCTCGGATTTGAAGTCAGCAAGACGGTTGGTTCAATGAAAAAGCCCTTGCGTTTATCGCAGCGTCCGCCTAAAAGGAGTTCTATCGAGGGGTCACTCTTGGATTTTTCGATGTAATTTTCAATTTTCGCAAATGCTTTTTCATCGATCACGGCGTTGATAAAGTTCTCAAAATCGTCCGGCCCTCCCATTTTCATCGACGAGAGATCCGAAATGAGGTTTTCCTTTACCTGAGGCCAAATGCTTTTGGGAATATATGCCCGGGAGGCTGCGCTGCATTTTTGTCCTTGAAATTCGAAGGCTCCACGCGACAGCGCTACACTGAGGGCTTTGGGATCCGCACTGGAGTGCGCTAAAACGAAGTCTTTTCCTCCGGTCTCCCCTACCAGTCGGGGAAAAGATTTATAGAGGTCCAGGTTGGAGGCAACGGTTTTCCATATTGATTTAAACACGCCCGTCGAACCGGTGAAATGCAATCCTGCAAAATCAGGATGGGAAAAAATCGCATTTCCGGCAGTTGGTCCATCGACAAACACCAGATTGATCACTCCGGGAGGCAGTCCTGCTTCTTCGAGGATGTCCATGATGAGCGAGGCCGAATAGATCTGCGTCTCTGCGGGTTTCCAGACAACTACATTGCCCATCAGCGCCGGGGCACAGGGCAAGTTCCCGGCAATGGAGGTGAAATTAAAAGGAGTCAGCGCAAAGACAAATCCTTCGAGTGGCCGGTATTCCAATTGGTTCCATACCAAGGGTGACGACGAAGGCTGCTGTGCATAAATTTCTGTGAGGTATTTCACGTTGAATCGAAGAAAATCGCAAAATTCGCAGACCGCATCAATTTCTGCCTGAAATATATTTTTCGATTGGCCCAGCATGGTCATGGCGTTTTGTTTCGCCCGGTACTTGGTCGAAAGCAGGTCTGCGGCCTTCAGAAAAATTGCGGCGCGGTCCCTCCATGGCATTGACTCCCAGCTCTCTTTTGCATCCATTGCGGCTCGGATGGCCATTTCAACATGCGTGGTGTTACCACGGAAGTAATGGCCCAGTTCAAGCGCGTGGTCATGGGGCGCGAAGATGGGCTTAGAGGATTCTGAGCGAACCTGTTTCCCTCCTATCCTCATGCAGATTTCCTGTGGCGTCTCTTTCAGATACGCGATGACCTCGCGCAGGGCCTTTCGCTCTTCACTGCCGGGGGCATAGGCTAAAACAACTTCATTTTGGGCATTCGGCACCTGTACAATCCTATTCTCCATAAAATTCAATTATACAAATCTCTCAAAACCTGATGCGGCACTAAGGCTTCTACATTGGCCTTCGCAAGAATGAGCTCTCGGACGATGGTGCTGCTCACGTGCGACAATTCAGGCCTCGCAATGAGGAATATGCTCTCGAGATCTCCTTTTAGCGTGTGGTTGATCTGGGAGATGGTTTTTTCATAATCAAAATCCGTGGCATTTCGAATTCCACGCAACACATAACGGGCCCCGATTTCAGCACAAAAATTGGCCGTCAGGCCTTGGAAAATCCTGACCTTCACGGAGGGTTGGTCTTCAAAAATTCGCTCAATCCATTTTACCCGAGTTTCAACAGGATACAGGATTTTTTTTTGAGCGTTGATCCCAACAGCGACGAATATTTCGTCAAATAGATCTAAAGCCCTGTAAACTACATCCGTGTGCCCTTTGGTAATGGGGTCAAAGGAACCGGGAAAGACGGCGATCCGTTTCATGATTTTGTTCTGCAAAGTTACAGCAGCTTCGCCTGAATCAACGCTTTTTCATAACTCAAACGTCTCTTTGGGTAAGGCCCCAGCCTGGGCACCTGGGATATTTTAGAGGCAATAGACATCCATTGCGGGGAGCTCTGTATTTTTGGGCTAAATATGCCCTTATGCAATTTGATATAGTCGTCATCGGTGCCGGTCCTGGCGGATACGTCGCTGCCATTCGCGCTGCCCAGCTGGGAAAGAAAGTTGCGATTGTCGAGCGTGAGGCCCTTGGAGGAATTTGCCTGAACTGGGGCTGCATTCCTACCAAGGCTTTGCTGAAAAGTGCTCAGGTTATGGATACCCTCTCTCATGCCAGTGACTACGGTGTGCAGGTCAAAGGGTTCGAAGCTGACTTTGGCGCAATGATATCCAGGAGTCGCTCGGTGGCCGATGGAATGAGCAAAGGCATTCAGTTTTTAATGAAGAAAAATAAAATTCTGGTTTACAACGGCTCGGCTCGCTTGGCTGCAGACAAATCTGTGGTGGTTGAAGGTCACGACGGAAAATCAGAACAGCTCATTGCCAGACACGTAATCCTTGCAACGGGTGGGCGGGCAAAACACCTGGCTAATTTGCCCATTGATGGAAAGTACGTCATCGACTATCGCAAGGCCATGACGCTCGACAAAGTCCCAAAAAAATTGGCGATCATAGGTGCAGGAGCCATCGGAGTCGAGTTCGCATATTTCTATAACAGTTTGGGAACAGAGATTCACCTCATAGAATTCCTCGAACAGGGGCTCGTTCCACGCGAAGATCCGGATATTTCCAAAGAGCTCACCAAAATATTCCGGAAGAAGGGCATGCAAGTATATGCCAATACAGCTCTTGAAAAGGCAGATCGGATTAAGGGTGGCATGTCGCTTACTGCCAAAAATCGCTCGGACGGAAAAACGGTGCAGTTGGATTGTGATGTCGTATTGTCAGCGGCCGGCGTTCAGCCCAATACAGAGAACCTCGGCCTGGAGGCGCTCAACGTAAAAATGGACAAAGGGTACATTTTGGTCGACGCCGATTACAAGACCAACGTCGAAGGCCTCTATGCAATCGGCGACATTGTTCCTGGGCCAGCGCTTGCCCACGTGGCCAGTGCTGAGGCCATCCATTGCGTTGAACGGATCAGTGGTCTGCCAGGCGAGACGATCGACTATAAAAACATTCCAGCGTGCACCTATTGCTTGCCGGAAATCGCTTCAGTTGGACTCACAGAACCCGCTGCCAAGGAGGCAGGCTACGATTTGGCCGTAGGCAAATTCCCGTTTTCCGCTTCGGGGAAGGCCAGTGCAGCAGGTGCTAAGGATGGATTTGTAAAAGTGATTTTTGATAAGAAATATGGGGAATTCCTTGGAGCCCACCTGATAGGAATGAATGTAACGGAAATGATCGCAGAAGTCGTGGTCGCCAGAAAACTTGAGACTACGGGCCACGAGATCATAAAGAGCATTCACCCTCATCCAACGATGTCTGAGGCAATTATGGAAGCTACTGCAGCAGCTTTTGGGGAGGTAATTCACTTGTAAGTCTGCAAGCCGGAAAGCAGCTTATCGCTCCTGCACGGTCCTTCCATTCTAATGTTGACGGAATGCGAATTTCCGCCAGAGAAACTTAAACCAACTCTTTATACATGTTGATGTGGGCTATTCCCAGCTCAGTATACTCATCCCCAGCAACATGGTATTCGAGTTTTGAATAAAATGGCCTGGCCGTTTTGCGTGCATGCAACTCAATGCGACCAAATCCGTGCTGCTTTGCCCACCGCTCAGCGCATTCTACCAGGATCCTCCCAATTCCACGGCCCTGAAAATCTTTTGACACCGCAACTTGCCGCATTGCCAGCGATTGCCCCTCAAGATGGCGAAAACTCAGGCAGCCGACCAGATGCCAATCCGGCAAGTGCAGGCCAAAATGAAATTGGTCTGACTCTTGTTCGAGTTGATCTGCCGTAAATTCCAGCCCAAGGGGAATGCGCAGCTCAGCGGTGCGCAAACTGACGAGCTCATCGTACCCAGGACTCATAAAATCATGCTGGACAAACCACATTTGCTAAGAGGGTTCAATGGTAATGGTCAAAAATTTCTGAAGAGAAGTCCACTGCGCTCAGGAAGGCGTCTGGACGAAGATCAGGCAGCATTTTCCGTGGTAGGAAATAATCCACAATTTTCTCGGTGGGCATGTTTCCCGTCAATTCATCTTTCGCCATAGGGCATCCTCCATACCCTTTTATTGCACCATCGAATCGGCGACATCCCGTCTCAAAAGCAGCAGCGATCTTTTCCTCCCAGGCCTCCGGTCGCGTGTGAAAGTGGGCCCCAAATTCAATCTCGGGGTAGAGCGGCACCAAGCGAGAAAAAAGGTAGCGTATGCTGTCAGGATGCGCCAAACCAACAGTGTCGGACAATGCAATTGTTCTGATCCCCAATTTTTGCAGCGCACCGACCCATTCAAGGGCAATCTCAGCATTCCACGGATCCCCATACGGGTTGCCAAAGGCCATGGAAAGATAAACAACGAGGTTTTTGCTTTTCTTTAGGCAGAGGTCCTGTATGACCTTGACTTTTTCAAACGATTCCAGGATGCTTGCATTGGTATTTCGCATCTGGAACGTTTCAGAAATGGAAAAGGGGAATCCAATGCAGGAGATGGCATTTTTCGCTGTGGCTGCCTCAGCCCCCCTGACGTTCGCAATGATGGCCAACAGACGGGTTTTTGAACCGTCCAATCGCAACTGTTCCAGCACCTGGGGGGTGTCTCTCATTTGGGGAATGGCTTGTGGGGAGACAAAACTTCCAAAATCGAGCACGTCGATATTCGCATCGATCAGCTTTTGCAAGTAGCTGATTTTTAAGCTGGTAGGAACAAATTCTCCCAAGCCTTGCATGGCATCGCGCGGGCATTCAACCAAAGTAATTCTGTCGATCATGGTGGCTTTGAACGAAAATCTATGCAGTCAGCGTTAATATACAAATATGGAACCTGCTCCTAAAATTCATTTAAACAGACACAGCATTTTATTGTTGTTGGGCTTTGGCCTCTTTATCTGCGGAAGCCTCTCGCTGATATTGAGTATGGTCGGCGTGGAACTGGTCGCTTTCAAATGGATTCGGGCATTGGGCTTCCCATTTGACCTAGCCACAAAATTTGCACTCTTGCTCTCGGGACTGGTCATGGCCTACCTGGGCTCTATGGATAGAGAACAACAATAATATTTTAACGGTTCATTTTAAACTTTTTAGTTAAAATTGCGTCCAAATCGCAACAAACCAGGCGAAAAATGCCAGAATATGTTCACTTTGATGCGCAGAAAGTAGAACGCGGAAATAAGCGGATCGGATATCTCGTTTCCGCCATCATTCATGCGCTCCTTTTGTTGGTTATCCTCATGAAGATTCTGGAGTTGCCTACCGAGCCTCCGGCTGAATATGCCATCGAATTGCTCGGTCCAGTGCCTCAATACACCCCTCCTGTTGACAGAGCTCCTGGCGGAGGAGGATCAGAAGGTCCTGAGGATTTGGAACCTAAAGAAGGAGGCTCTCCCGGAAGTGAAGCTCCTGAGGAAAGAATTCCCGAAGAAGCCGTTAAGGTTGAGCCAAAGCTGGAACCTGAACCTGTAAAACCCAATCCTTCTCAACCCAGTCCCAAGCCCATACTCGCCGACCCGAGCCCCGAGGTCGTCAAGGTTGACCCACCTAAGGTGGAAACCCCGGGGCCAGTTCGTCCGGCACCTCCGGCGCCTGCACCACAAAAACCTCCGGTAGTTGCACCCTCCGGTGGATCTGGAGGTGCCAGCGGAAATCAGGGCAGAGCAAGCACCGGAGACGACGATGCTCCTGGAAGCGGTGGAACCGGTACAGGAACCGGCACTGGATCTGGTTCGGGAGGCGGCAACTCAGGCAATGGAACTGGCGGCGGCGGGGGAACTGGAGGCGGAACCGGGGGCGGAACGGGTGACGGCGCCGGAGTGGACTTCAACGAGATCGGCCCTCTGAAGCGCAAAGTCATCGGCCGGCCGGACCTCAAAGACCTGGCAAGAGAAAATGCACAAAGTGTGGTGTTCAATATGTGCATCAATCGGGAAGGAAACGTCACGTACATCCGCTACAATGCCAAAATGTCAAAAACCAAAGACGTTCAGTTTATCAGGGAAGCAACCGCTAAAATGCAGTTATACAAATTCCAGCCCGACTCAAAAGCGCCCAAAAAAGAATGCGGTACCTTCACCTTCAATGCCTTGGGAATCATTCAGCGGCTCAATTGATCAACCGGTCCCCCGACGTTTTCCCGTTGCGGACGGAGCGCTTTTAAACCAGGTCCACCCAGCTCAGCTCAATCCTCCTGGTAGAGTAGGTATTTAGAGCGGAGAATTTTGAACGCTTCCAGCCCGGCTTTCCAACTCTCACGGATAACCTCTTCTGAAGCATTGGCAACGATTTGCCTGCGCAAAACATCGGTGCCTGCCAAGCGGTCAAAAAAAATGGGGTTTGAAAAAAAGGATTCCCCCATCGATAGCTCGTGGTATGTCTTTAGAAGGTGACTTAAGTCGATGCAACCCTTCCCAAACAAGGTCTCTGTTGAAAGGGCTCTCAAATCGGTGCCGTAGCATTGGGTATCCTTCCATGGAGGGTTCTTTGCACCCGGCACCGGAACGGGAACAAAATGAAACGTGCTTTTAAGCATCGGGTGACCGTACGCAAGGAATGGGAAAGAGGTTCCGCGTGCAACGCTCACTACCGTTCCCTCAAAAAAGCACAGACCGGGGTATAGCAAAATGGCTCGGGTATCCCTGAGATTGGGGGAAGGGGCTACGGTGAGCGAAACAAGTTCCTTCTTACGGTAATTCCGGCATTGGAGAACCTGAAAGTTGAGTTTATTGCAGTGTGCGATCCAGCATTCGCCGACGATCATGTGCGCTAATTCCCCAATCGTCATTCCATAGACAACGGGAATTGGATGCAGCCCGACAAAAGACTTAAAGGCTGTTTGGAGTACCGGGCCGTCAATGTAATGCCCATTGGGATTCGGCCTGTCGAGCACCAGCAATTTTACACCATGCTCGGCACACGCCTCCATAACATAATGAAGTGTACTGATGTAGGTATAAAATCGAGTACCAACGTCCTGCAAATCAAAGACCAGGATATCCAGTTTGCCCAGATCAGCCGAGGCGGGCTTCTTGTTTTTACCGTAAAGCGACCTCAAGGGCAAACCGGTTTTTTCGTCAACCGTATCGACCACGGTTTCGCCTGCATCGGCCATCCCGCGGAACCCATGTTCCGGGGTGAAGAGCAGCTTTAATTTGACACCCCGACGCAACAAGGTGTCTGCCAGATGAACACCACCCACCATGGAAGCATGGTTCGCTACAAGTCCGACTGACCTGCCTTCAGTTAAGACAAGAATCGAATCTATCTTCGTAGCACCAGGCAGAATTTTACTCAAATGCTCTGAATGACATTCGATTTTGGATAATTTTGGATGACAAAACAGATTGCCCAGCGCTGCAACGATGAGTGTTAACCAGACGAAATTTGCCATAATTGATATTGAAACGACGGGCGGTTTTGCACGGCGGGACAAAATTACAGAAATTGCCATCTTGCAGTATTTCGATGGCCAGCTCACCGGTGAATACACCACCCTGATCAACCCAGAACGCAGCATTCCACCTGAGATTACACGAATCACTGGAATCACGGACGAAATGGTAAAATCTGCCCCCAAATTCTACGAGGTTGCCCGTGAAATCATTTTCAGAACCGAGGATTGCATTTTCGTTGCGCATAACGTCAATTTTGATTACGAATTCATAAGGGCTGAATTTCAGCAACTGGGCTATTCTTTCAGCAGACAAAAAATGTGTACGCTTCAATTGAGCAGACGGCATTTTCGCGGACTCTCCTCCTATAGTCTTGGCAATCTCATCGCACATTTTGAAATTTCTGTTTCAGCACGACATCGCGCGCTTGAAGACTGCAGGGCAACGCTTGTTTTACTGGAACGGATCATAGAAGCTCAGCGCGATTCCGGACTTGAAGCCAGCTTCTGGGTCAAGTCGGGGATTCAGGCCAGCAAATTGCCCGCTGCCCTGTCTACTGATGCCATTGGGAAACTTCCGAATGAACCAGGCGTTTATATCATGCTCGACAAAACATCGTATCCCGTTTACATAGGGAAGAGTAAGCGCATTCGAGAACGGGTCATGCAGCATCTCAACGGAGAAGGGCCCAAGTTGATTAAAATGCTGCAGAATGTTTGCAAGATCGAATATCAGTTAACCGGTAATGAGTTGGTTGCTTCCTTGTTGGAAAGCCAGCTGATCCGGCAGCACAAGCCTGAGATCAACAAAGCCCTGAGAAGAAAAACCCATTCGCATCTGCTCACCTGCTCCAAATCAACGGAGGAATACATGCAATTCTCAGTAAAAGAGCTCTATTGGCTTGAACCGGAGGACGTCATCCTTTCTCATTACCCTACCCGTCATTCTGCGAAAAAGGTGATTGATGGATTGATTGCCCGTCATGGGCTTTGTACCAACGTGAATGCTGGGGTTGCCGGTGGAAGTCCTTGCGCAATGTACCACATCAATTTGTGTGGGGGCGCCTGCATACGAATGGAAAGTCCGCAAGAATACAATGTGCGCTTCGCCGAAGCGAGATGTGAGATACAGGCTGTTTTTACAGAAGATTTTATAGTGGTTTGCAAGGCCCCGGAAGTGCAGCAGCAATATGCAATCGTTGTCGAAGATGGGTTTATCCGCAAACTCGGACTCATGCTGCGTTCCGAAGAAAGACCTGAATTGGAACAAATTGCACAATTGGCAGCTTATGAAGGCAATGCTGATACCAACCGCATGTTAAAGCACTACCTCGCCAAAGAACCTGAGGACTATCAAATGTACCAATCCAATAACAAACTTGCCGAGTCTCAGGAACCAAATGAAACCCGTGCCATCCGGCGCTGATATCCGAAGGCCAGTTCTTTTACGGATTCATCAAAAGGCCGGTCCCCATCGGGGTAGCAAATGCCCCTGCTCACATTGATCAGCAACCCCCCATCGTCATTTCGTCCTCTGCGGATAACTTCTTCCAGGTCCCCACCTTGTGCTCCTATTCCCGGGACGAGCAAAAAGCGATCGGGACATAAGTTTCTGATGGAAGAAAAAGCTTCGGGATGCGTCGCTCCACAAACGAACATGATGTGGGGATTTGGGTGTGCTGCAAATGTTTGGATGACTTTTTCATATAGAAATAGCCCTTCGCGCATTGGTTGCAATTGAAAATCTGCACTCCCTGGATTGGACGTCAACGCCAGTATAGCAGACCACTTATGGGCATAGCACAAAAACGGATCGAGGGAATCGAGGCCCATGTAAGGATGCAACGTCACTGCATCGGCGTTCAGGACTTCGAAGTAATATTGGGCATACCGGGCTGATGTATTGCCAATGTCGGCTCGTTTGGCATCGAGAATGATCAGACATTCCTTGGGAATGGCAGATAAGGTCATTGCCAATTGCTCCCAGCCGGAAGGGCCGTACGCCTCAAAAAAGGCGACGTTGATCTTAAAGGCCACAGCAAACTCATGGGTCAGTTCGACGATCGCCTTAGAGAAGAGGTATAGCGGAAGGTCATTGCGCGAAAAATCACCGGGCATTTTGAGGGGATCTGGATCTAACCCTACGCATAAGTAGCTCTTTTTGTCTCTGATCTGACCTGCCAAAAAATTATAGTCCTTCATCGGAACATTTAGGATTGCACCTTTACGGCGATACCAGGGCTGAAAATGGCCTTTCTGAGCTCCACTTTTTTGATGAGCAGAGCGGCGATTTCATCAAAATTGGCGTTGAGCTGCAGCCCGGAGGAAAGTGCTTGACCAGTATCCATGGACCTGCGATGCTCTTCTACTATCGGCAGTTGCCCGAGTAAGGTGGATTGAGTGTAGTCGGCAAGACGTTGGCCTGCCCCCTGACCAAACAGATGGTAACGTTTTCCAGCGAGTTCCGGGGGTTCAAACCAGGACATGTTTTCGATGACACCGAGCACTGGAACTGCAATTTGTTCCATTTGGAACATATTGGCCGCTTTTACAGCATCTATATAGGCAATTTCCTGGGGAGTGGTGACCATAACCACCCCGGTGAGCGGAATTGTTTGTACCAGGGTGAGTTGGATGTCTCCGGTTCCGGGGGGGAGATCAACGATCAAATAGTCTAAAGGTGGCCAGGCCGTGTCGTTAAAAAATTGCTTGATAATAGCAGCCAGTCTTGGGCCACGAAGCACTACCGCCTGTTCAGGTTCGATGATGTTACCAAGAGAAACGATGTGCAATCCGCCTGTCTGGATGGGAACCAGACGAGGAGTAGCTCCATCCTGAGCAACGTCCGGTTTTTGACCGGTGATGCCAAACATAGCGGGGATGGAGGGGCCGTAGAGGTCTGCATCCATCAGACCAACTCGGTAACCCGCACGAATCAGGGCGGATGCCAGACTTGCCGAGATGGTCGATTTTCCTACTCCCCCTTTTCCCGATGCTACGGCAATGATGTCGCCTATCTGGGGGGCAGCCAGGTTCGGAGCCTCTGCTGCGGGCATTGAATGGATAAAATGAACATGCACTGCTGTATTTGGAAAAATATCTCCTATGGCGTCGTGAATCCGCTGGTAGAGGAGTGCCTGCTCAGAATAGGCCTTTCCGGGAGTGTAAATGTTCATATTGATACCACCCTGAGCATCGAGCCTTAGGTCTCGCAACATGCGGAGGGTAATGATGTCGACCCCTTTTACAGGTTCAAGCACGTTGCGTAAGGCATTGACAATCTGCTCTGTCCGTTCGTTCATACCGCTGCAAAATTACAACCTCAGGACAGAACATATTTCTAAAAATGATAATTTTGCAGCCAACATTCATGGAGGTAATTTATCTAGGCAAGGCAGCATTGCCCGAATTCCGCAAGCCGGTTGTCGCCATTGGCGCGTTCGACGGCTTCCACCAGGGTCACCAGAAGCTGTTGACTCGTCTGCTTGATTCAGCCCATGAACTTGGAGGACAAAGCATTTTGCTTACCTTCCACCCCCACCCGAGGCTGATACTGGATCCTGCCGATCGCCAATTTTGTCTTTTATCCACCCCGGATGAAAAAATTTCGCTCCTGGAGCAGACCGGGCTAGACTTTTTGGTCATTGCTCCCTTTGATTATTCCTTTTCCATGATGTTGCCCGGGGAATATGTAGAAGAATTCTTAATTGCCAAGTTCAAGCCTTTTAAAATCATCGCCGGGGAAGACCACCGGTTTGGGCGAAACGGTACCGGCGACGGCAAAGTTTTGACAGAATATGCCCTGCAAGGGCATTTCCTGTTTGAGGAGGTTGGCCACCAACAGCATAAAGGTGCCCCGGTAAGTTCTACCAGAATCAGAAACCTGATTTTAGCTTCTCGCATCGAAGAAGCCAATGAGTTGCTTGGAAGATCGTATTCATTTAAAGGTTCGGTCATCGCAGGCGACCGGGTAGGCAGGGAGCTTGGCTACCGAACCGCCAACCTTACCCGGTATGGCGATTCAAAATTGCTGCCCCCGAATGGCAGTTACGCCGCTTTTTGCCGTCTTGGTGGTTCGACCTATGAAGCGATGCTCTACATTGGGATGCGGGAAACGGTCTCCCCCGGCTCCATCCAGCGCAGTGTCGAGGTGCATATACTCGATTTCAATCAGGATGTCTACGGCCAGGAGATGATCGTTGAACTCGTATCTTTTTTAAGAGCAGATATGGTCTTCCAGTCCAAAGCTGAGCTGGTAAAGAATATTCGCCTGGACGAAAAGAATACGCGCAGGGCACTTTTAAAAGAACGGTTGCGAACGAACGTCTCGTCGCCTCGAGTGGCTTTAGTCCTGTTAAATTACAATGGCCAGAAGCTACTTGAAAAATTTCTTCCGGGCCTATGCAAAAATACACCTTCAGGCTGCAAGTTATACGTCATTGACAATGGATCTTCCGATAACAGCGTAGTGTACTTGCAGCATTATTTCCCCGAAATTACGGTAATCAAACTGTTGAATAATTACGGTTTTGCTTCGGGCTACAATAAGGGGATCGCACAAATTGATGCAGATTATTTTGCATTAATCAACTCCGACGTTGACGTTACATCCGATTGGATTACCCCGCTGATGGATATCATGCGCAAGGATCCACTGGTATTTGCCATACAACCGAAAATCAAAGCCCTGAATGCTCCGGACCAATTCGAATATGCCGGTGGTGCAGGCGGGTTTGTGGATCTTCTGCGCTACCCGTTCTGCCGGGGCAGGATCATCGACTTCATCGAAATGGATCAGGGGCAATACGACGGCACGGATGAAGTATTCTGGGCAAGCGGAGCTGCAATGATCGTCAAAGGCGTCGTCTATAAAGCCTTGGGGGGATTTGACGACGATTACTTTGCCCACCAGGAGGAAATTGACTTGTGCTGGAGAATGAAACGGCTGGGGGGCAAAATTTTGGCTTGCTCCGATTCAGAAGTTTTCCACCTTGGAGGAGGTACGCTTGACTATGACCATCCCCGAAAAGTTTATCTCAATTTCAGGAACAACCTCTCTACCCTATTTAAAAATGAGCATTGGCCTAACCTCCTTTACATCATTCCGATGCGACTCGTTTTAGATATGCTGATCGCGGTCAGTTATTTGCTAAAGGGGAGGTGGCAGGTGTTTTATAAAATCGTACATGCCTATGTCTTGGCCATCATCAACACCCTTTACCTCGTGCACAAAAAAAACCAAACAGACCAGCTGATTGCGGAACTGCGTCTAGGTCCATTCAGAACCAAAGGCATATTGCAGTCCTCCATATTTCTTCAGTTTTACATCGCAGGAAATAAGATCTTTTCGAAGATCCCGACACAATACTTCAGGTGACGCTGCCTACTATAGAATTGCTCTTTAACCATGATGATTTTCTGGCAGTAAACAAACCTGCAGGGATACTTAGCATCCCTGACCGATTTAATAAGGAAATGCCTTCTGTTTACCGCTTGCTGGCAGACCATACTGAAGAAATCCTGATCGTGCACAGACTTGACCGGGATACTTCCGGCGTATTGTGTTTCGCCAAAAATCCCGAAGCCCACAGGTTGTTGAACGAACTTTTTGCACAACGGCATGCCAAGAAGGAGTACCGCTGCATAGTTGAAGGCACCCCAGCAAAAGATGAGTTTACTATAGACGCCCCGCTTCGCCATCAGGCAGCGCATCCCGGCCGAATGGAAGTTCACCCCAAAGGGAAAGCCAGCCGTAGCGATTTTTGCGTGTTGAGGCGATTTCGCCACTTTGCCCTGTTGGCAGCATTCCCGCAGACCGGAAGAACGCACCAGCTTAGGGTCCATCTTGCATCTTCGGGGCACCCCTTGGTAGCTGATCCCTGGTATGGGTGTCGTAAAGAGCTGTCAATCAATGATATAAAGAGGTCTGCCCGGCTTTCCAGGGACGGGGCAACTCCGAGGCCGCTGCTGTCACGACCAGCGCTTCACGCACAAAAACTCGAATTTATGTGGTTCGACAAGCTGGTCGCCATTGAAGCTCCTTTTCCAAAGGACATGCACGCGACCCTCGCACAGCTTGAAAAATGGGATCGCTAACCAGCTGGCAGTTGATTGTTTGCAAATACCGTTCCGGCAGCCGTGCCGTTTTTTGAAGTATATTTGTCTCGCTCATTTACGGTATTCCCTTTTGTACCAATCATTCCAACCAAATGCTACAAATCGCCATTGCCGACGATCACGCCATGTTCGTCGACGGTATAGAATCGATCTTGCGCAATGAAGCCACCATCCAGGTCGTCGCGCGCTGCTTCGACGGAAATTCCGTCTTTGAAATGTTGCGCCAGTACCCCGTCGATGTACTTCTTTTGGACATCAACCTGCCTGACATCAGCGGCATCGAAGTGTCTAAGCGAATCCATGACGAATTCCCCGACGTGAAAGTCATTGCCCTGTCGATGTACAATGAAGAGAGCATTGTCAGCGAAATGCTCAAAAACGGTGCACGTGGCTACATCCTTAAAAATACCGGGCATCACGAACTCATTCAGGCCATCCAGGCGGTAGCGGCAGGGCATACCTATTTCAGCAAAGATGTCACGGAGACCATTATGGGGTCACTGGCTAAAAAGCCGGGTACTAAAAAAAGTTTTGTGCTCGTTCCCAAGCTATCAAACCGCGAAAAACAAATACTCGCACTCATTGTCAAAGAGTACACCACCCCTGAAATAGCAGAACGGTTATTTATAAGCCTAAAAACGGTTGAAACCCACAGAAGCAACCTCATTTCAAAACTAAATGTAAGAAACACCGCTGGTTTGGTCAGGGCAGCCATTGAGCTCCAGCTTATTGACAAATCCGTGATCGATTGATGCTGCACACGGTCTTACCGGTATTGGTTTTGCTTTTGATCCTGCAGCCTGTTGCAGGACAAACCAACCCAGAAGCGGAGGGGCGTGATTCATTTGAAGTGACCCTATGGGATGCCGCCAGTGTTCGCAGGGAAATTGAGCAGAAGATCGATGCGCATGACTATGGATCTGCCTTGAGCTCATTGCTTACGGCAATAGAATACTTCCGGCAAGAGAATGAGATCAATCAAATGTACTATTACCGCTATGTATTAGCGCGCGTGTACACCTACCTCGGCATGCTGGAAAAAGCGGCAAGCACATATGAAATATGCCACATTTATTTTAAACAGGAAAAGAGGGACTTGGATGTAGTTCGTACACAGCATGTCCTTGCCTACCTGTACAAAAAAATTGGCAATGTAGATATGGCTCATTACTTTTTAGGTCAGTGCGCTGCGAGCAAGGCAGATAAATATAACTTGTTCTGTAAAAATGAACATAAGCTGATTGAATCGTTTATATTTATAAACCGGCTTGAGTCAGCCAATGAAATGAAGGGAATCTATCAATATGCAAAGAGCCTTCCCAACATTGAACTTACACTTAAATCATTGGAGACTCTTGGCGATTACTATTATCAGAACAAAAAGTATAAGCAAGCATCAAGCTATTACCTGGAGGCATTAAGAGAAACAGAACAACGCCGTTATCTTGATTATAGCCGCCAATTTAGCTTCAGGCTGTATGAATGCTCAAATCAAACGGGAAATCACAAACTCGCTTCGGAATATCTGATCCGTTTTATTCAATTCAGTGATACGTTGAATCAGATTAAAAACTCTGAGCAATTGTTAAAGCAGATTTCAAAATACGAACAAAAGGAAATTCAATCTGAGAAAATTGAATTTGCCAAAGACAAACGCTTATTTGAATTAAAATCGAGACGTTCCAACTTTACATTGTATAGTCTCGTTTTTGCAATCGTGGCCATACTGCTTGCAGGATTTTTCATCGTTTTGTTTTATCAACAGAAACTTGAAACGAATGTCATCATTCATAAGCAATCAGAGCAGATCAACGATCAAAAAATCAAAGAGCTCGAAAATGAAGTTCAACTGCAGTCTATGCAGGCAATGATTAACGGACAGGAATCTGAACGCGAACGCATTGCAAAGGATCTCCACGACAGCCTGGGTGGTGTTTTGTCTACCATCAAATTGCGTTTTGATAAGATGGCGCATGATTTCAATTTTTCAGATAAGGATTCAGCGGTTACCTTAAATAACCTCATTGATACGGCATGTGATGAGGTTCGCTACATTGCCAACGATCTCAAGCCCGGGTCCCTTGAGAAGTTAGGTTTGCTCGAGGCAATTAAGGATATGCTGAATCGCTATAAGTTTGACAGGGGCCCAGAAATCGTCTTCCAGTTTTACGGTTTCGAAAGTGGTGGCCAGATTGCTGCTGGCATTGCCCTAAACATTTACCGGATCATTCAGGAGCTGGTCAACAATTCAATAAAGCATGCCGGCGCCAACGAAATTTTTGTCCAGATTCACAAAATTGGCGACCAGCTCACCATCAGCGTCGAAGACGATGGAAAGGGCTTTGATGAGCATTCAGTGCGCAAAGGGATGGGCTTGGAGAATATCAAGAACCGCGTAAACTACCTCAAAGGGGAACTGACTATAGAATCGTCTGATAATCAAGGAACTGCATTCATCATCCACCTTCCCATCCGGTAAGACTGTGCCCAACGCCTCCCATTGATCGCGCTCAGGGTAAACCCTTAGTCTGATCAGGGTTTTCATGGATTTTTAAAAATCAGGGTTTTAACCGATGTGGGCTCCCTAAATAGAGCGCACCTTTGTAATGCAGTTTACATTAAAACGTTAATGGCGCTGCTGCTTGATTCAGAATATTGAAAATGTGAGAATGGGAACCAGGAAAAAGGACTATTGTTATCAATGGCTTAGGTTTGGTTATGTATTTCGGGGACTAAAAATTGACTTAACAAATTCCTTGACCTTCTGTCGCATTCAGCGACATCTTGCTTCATCGACTCTTTAGCAATAGTCCTTTCCTGGCCATTTAGTCTGCAATCCATCCAATCAAGATATAGAGTTTTGTCTTAGTTTTATCATGATGTGTACGCCAAAGGCTTTAAACAGTGTTTAAAGCCTTTTTTATTTGAGCGCATCAACAAGGGTTTCCCACTCCTGAAGGATTTCGTTGTATTTGATTTTGTCCTCCGCATAGGTCTGAAGTTTCAATACATGGCCATCACGCTCGTAAAATTCAGATTGCTGCATTTCGCTTTCAGCTTGTACCAGTCGCTTTTCAAGTTCAAAGATTTGTCTTTCGAGACTCTGTATTCGCCGCTGAATCTTTTTCCTGTCAGTTTTCTCAGGGGCACCCGGAGCACCAATTAAATCGTCCTTTCGACCCCCTGCCAAATCTTCAATCGACCCTGGCATAGAACCATCGTTCTTTTCTAAAAAATAGTTGATATCACCTTCATACAACTTTACATAACCCTCTCCAAAAAAAAGCGTTTTATCGGCAAGACCCTTTAGGAAATCCCGATCGTGTGACACGATGATTGCAGTTCCGGGATATTCCTTCAATGCGTGCTTCAATTGATCTTTCGAGGGCATATCCAGATGGTGAGTAGGTTCGTCCAGTATCAGGAAATTGTGCTCCTGAACCAACAAAAGCGCGAGCCTGACGCGAGCGCGTTCCCCGCCAGACATGACTCCGATTTGCTTATCTGCATTTTCTTCACGCAAACCCAGAGCACCAAGAATGTGTCTCACCTGAGAACGCATTTCTGCCCTGCATTCATTTTCGAGCAACTGCACAGGGGTCAGTCTTAAATCCAAAGCGCTGTGGTCTTCCTGTGCGTAATACCCTATGCGCACCTCGTGTCCGAACTTAGTGAAGCCACCAGTGGGGTCCAGTTCGCCGCAAATCAACTTGACCAATGTGCTCTTTCCATTGCCATTTGCCCCAACAAAGCACCATTTCATGCCGCGCTCGAGGGTAAAATTGAGATGGTGTAAAACATGTTTATCACCAAATGACTTTGAGAGATCGTTCATTTCGAGCACAGAGCGGCCACTGGGACGGGCCATTTCAAAACGCAACTTCAATGAAGCAGCCTCCCCTTCCGGTTGCGCCAGTTTCTCCATCCGGCCCAATTCGGTGATCAGCGATTGCGCAAACGCTGCTTTTGAGGCCTTGTACCGAAAGCGGTCGATGAGCATCTCCTTTTGACGGATCAGGCGCTGCTGGGCCTCGTATTCCCTCTGTTCCGCCTCCTTCCTTTCCTTTCGATAGGCGCGAAACGATGAATAGTTACCTTTAAAATCATAAGTTTTTCCACGATCAATCTCGATGATGCGCTTCCCAACCCTGTCAAGAAAGAAAAGATCGTGCGAGATGATTATAACGGTTCCTTCATAACGGCTAAGAAAATTTTCGAGCCATGACAGAGCAAGAATGTCCAAATGGTTATTGGGCTCGTCCAATAACAGCACATCCGGTGCACTCAGCAGTAATTTGGCCATCTCTATGCGCATCCGCCACCCTCCTGAAAAGGAATTTGGCGACCGGCACAGGTCTTCTGGTGAAAAACCAAGACCCGCCAAAATGCGATCCATCTTTCCGCAAAGCTTATCGACTTCGAGGTAGTCCAGACGTTCCCTGAGTTCTGCCATGCGATGCACGGCCTGGTCAATGAAATTCTCCCCCTTATCTCCCCTACTGAGCTCGGATTCAAGGTCTTTCAATTCGCGCTGGAGCGCTACAGGCTCTTTCTGCGAACTCCACACCTCATCACGAACGGTATGATCTCCATAGAGTGGGATTTCCTGTCTCAGCAACCCAACCCGAAAATTTGTGGGAATTTCAATGGTCCCTGAGTCCGGATACAATTCTCCGGTTAGCAGCTTGAAGAGGGTTGTCTTGCCAGCCCCGTTTCTTCCACATAATGCAAGTTTCTCGCCAGGAGAAATTGAAATATTCAAACCATTGAAAATGCGTTGACCGCCAAAAGCCAGGGAAACGTTGTTGATCGCAATCACAATCTTAGTTCATCAGCTCGTCCCCCTCAAGCTTAGACAACGCGCTAAAATGCATACCCTTGAATTCGAGTATCTCTTTCCAGAGGGTGCGGGGATCGGATTTAAAAACAAAATTGGGTTCCATTTCTGAGACGATCCAGGATTGGGTCATCATTTCACTTTCCAGTTGCCCTTTCGACCATCCGCTATATCCAATGTAAAAGCGGATGCTATGTGGCAGGATGAGCTTGTGTTCAACCAGGAAACGCAGTTTCTCGTAATTCCCAGACCAATATACACCACGGGAAATTTGAATAGAGTCTTCCAGAAGGTCCCCGGCGTCGTGAATAAAATACATGCTGTCGTTATCGACAGGCCCGCCATAATGTACAGGCGCTTCAAAATCCCCAAAATCCGTTGTTAACTCAGGAAGTCGAACTTCAAGCGGCTTATTCAAAATAAACCCTACCGTGCCTTCTTCCCTCGAATAATCGGCAACCAGTACCACGGTCCTCTTGAAGTTCGGATCCAGCATGAAGGGCTCAGCTACCAGCATTTTGCCTGTGCCAAGCAATTGGGTGCCTTGTGTCGCTTTCATCTCACAATGGCGTTGACGGGAATATTTTTGTCAATCCGCTTTAGAAAGCCGGAAAGAACGGTTCCGTTTCCACCGATTTCTACAAAGCGTTTAAAGCCGTCCCGGATCATATTTTGCATGGTTTGGGACCACAACACCGGGGAGGTCAGTTGAGCGATGAGCTTTTGCCTAATGGTAGCTGCATCCACAGATGCTTCTGCGTCAACGTTCTGGTAAACCGGACAAACGGCGTTTTGAAATGGGGTAGACCGAATGGCATCTTCGAGTTGTTTCCTTGCCGGCTCCATCAGCGGGGAATGAAAAGCGCCTCCTACTGAAATGGGAATTAGCCGTTTTGCACCCGCATCCAGGAGTGCCTTTTCTGCTAAGGCAATTCCCTGAAGACTTCCGGAAATGACCACCTGGCCGGGACAATTGAAATTGGCTGCCAGAACCACCTCGTCCTCAATCTGACGGCATAGCAATTCAATTTTTTCGTCGTCCAGGCCGAGAACTGCCGCCATGGTACCCGGATTCTGCTCACAGGCATCCTGCATGGCGTGAGCCCGCAGGTTGACGAGTTTTAACCCGTCTTCAAAGCACAGGCACCCTGCGGCGACCAGTGCAGAAAATTCGCCCAAAGAATGCCCTGCTACGCCGGCAGGTGTGAGGCTGCGCCCGTTCACCAATGCGTTGATGACCGAGTGAAGAAAGACCGAAGGCTGAGTGATGCGCGTCTGGCGCAGGTCTTCTTCAGAGCCCCTGAACATCGTTTCTGACAGAGCATAGCCCAAAAGAGCATCCGCCCGGTCGAATAATTCCCTGGCTTCGCCATTTTGTTCGTACAGTTCTTTTCCCATACCGGGAAACTGGCTGGCCTGGCCAGGAAAAATGAATGCAATCTTCTCCATATCAGCGATTATCCGACTGAATAAGTTTTAGAAATTCGTTTCTCGTCTCCACGCGTTTAAATATACCAGTAAATGCGGAAGTCTTGGTAATCGAATTTTGCTTTTGTACCCCGCGCATCATCATGCACATATGCCTCGCCTCTATGACAATGGCAGCTCCCATAGGTTCCAGGTTTTCCTGGAGGCAATGGAGGATTTCATGGGTAAGTCTTTCCTGAACCTGCAGACGCCGGCTAAAGACATCAACCAGTCGGGCAAGCTTACTCAGTCCGACAATATAACCGTTAGGGATGTAGGCAATATGGGCTTTCCCGAAAAATGGCAGCATGTGGTGTTCGCAAAGGCTGTACAGCTCAATGTCTTTGACCAGAACCATTTCGCTGTATTTCTCCTTGAACATGGCGGATTTTAACACCTGACTTCCATCCAGAATGTAGCCCTGGGTAAAAAACTCAAGGGCTTTAGCAGCTCTTTCCGGGGTTTTTGCAAGGCCTTCGCGCTGAGGGTCCTCGCCGACCCCGCGAATCAACTCTGCATAAACCGATTTCAAATCCTGGTTTTTCAATACCTGCATACGTCTAAATTAGGTTTAGGAAACGGCCAGCCCGGATATTGGTTTAATTTTAGTCGGATCTGGCTGTAATTTAGTCAATTTTTGCATGCTCCAGGTCGAAATAGAGGCCTGGCTCTGCAGGGCCTGTTTTAATTTTGAGGATAGGGATGAATAGCAAACCGGGGGGCAACACCCTATTTTCTAACAATATGCCTGCCATGAGCCAGTGGCTGGTTTGGTTGCTATTTATTGGGATTGGGTTTTACATCAAACCACTGCCCTGGGGCTTTTCCGATACGCTGTTGTGGTCCTCCGGGAATACCCTCATCTATGCAATTGCCATACACGTCAACCTTTACTTCCTGATCCCGGGATACATGTACCGCCCCACGATCTTGCCGTACCTTAGTTTGCTGGTCGGGCTCTCACTGCTTCTGACGCCTTTTGCGTGGCTCTTTAATGGCTGGATGGCCAGAGAGCATCAGGAGGTAGCGTCTCATTGGCTTACGCTTCCTCAATTCCATTTTATCAACCTCGTGGTCATTACAGCACTGAGTTCACTAGTGCGCATTCCGGTGGATTGGCTTCGCGTCCAGGCGGAGAAAAAGGAACTCCAAACACGCAACGTGGAGACTGAACTGCAATCCCTTAAAAATCAAATCAATCCGCATTTTTTGTTCAATACGCTGAACAATCTCTATGCCCTCACGCTCAAAAAGTCGGATCTTGCGCCCCAGGTTGTCTTGCGTTTATCGGATATGATGCGTTACATGCTGTATGAGTGCAACGAATCAAAGGTGAGCATCGGACAGGAAATGCGCTATATCAACAATTACCTCGAACTGGAACGGTTGCGGTATGCATCACCATCTCAGATCACCATTGATATCGACGAAGACCTTTCAGACCTCCAAATTGCACCACTGCTGCTAATTCCTTTCGTTGAAAACAGTTTTAAACACGGGATGCAGACGAGCTTAAGCGATAGTTTTGTTAAAATCAAAGCGGTCAACAAAGATGGCAGGCTTCTTTTTGAAGTAGTCAATTCAAAACCGCCTGCATCACCGGGACAAGCAAGTCCAAGACCCCAGGGAGGCGTGGGACTGGTCAATGTAAAACGAAGGCTGGAATTGCTGTATCCGGAACGCCACCAGCTTGAAATTTCAGATGCACCAGAAAGTTATACGGCCAGACTTACCATAGACTTAAATGAAAAGTGACATGATAAAGACCATGATCGTCGATGACGAACCCCTGGCGGTTGAAATTCTAGAAACCTACACCAGGCAGATAACACAATTATCCCTGGTCGCAAGTTGCAATAACGCGGTTGAAGCTCACGAAAAAATAATCTTAGAGAAGCCCGACTTGGTTTTCCTCGACATCCAGATGCCTCAGATGTCCGGTATTTCACTTGTAAAAAGCCTTGAATACCCTCCAATGATCATCTTTACAACTGCGTTTCCCGAATTTGCAGTAGAAGGATTTGAGCTGGATGCCGTAGATTATCTGTTAAAGCCCATTTCTTTTGAACGGTTCCTGCGCGCAGTTGGCAAAGTGATGAGCAAGAATTCTCAGCTCACAGCCCTTAACGCTGAAGGATCGGATCCCAGCCGTGAGTTTATCTTTGTTAAATCTGATAAAAAACTCATCAAGCTCTCCTATGAGGAAATTCTATTCATTGAAGGCTTAAAGGACTACGTGATTCTCTATACCGACCAATCCCGAATTGTTACGCTGCAAACCATGAAAACCCTTGAAGAAAAATTGCCAGAGTCGGTATTTCTCAGAGTCCACAGGTCGTTCATCGTGAATCTCAATAAAATACACTCCATCCATTCTGACGACATCGAGATGGTTGTAAAGGATAAGGTCCGGCAAATTCCCATTGGCAGCAACTATGCAGAGAAACTCCATCGCATTGTCAATCGCAAAAAGTTGTAGTCCGCATCCGCCAAAATTGCAATCTGTCTGCAAGCAAATTGCCAGAAATAAACAAGCCCCTGGGAAGGGGCTCATTTATTCTAAATAATTTAGACTGATTAAACTGGTTATATAAAAACAGGGATTATCGCAAGATTTCAAATTTTTTGACAATGGGACCGAGATCGGTCTCAGCACGCAACAGGTACATTCCATTTTCAAGTTCTTCCAAATCGATCGAAAACTGTTTTCCGTTGAGATGGTGATAACTGCGCAGGCATTGACCAGAAAGGCTAACAAGATCTATTGATCTGATCGAGTTTCTTCCGTTGAGGTATAATTTGAGATCCCGGTCCGCAGGTACCGGATAGACGATCAATTTCTCAGGGTCAAGCGTGGGCTCCTTGTCGGAATCATCGCCAATCTCCAAATAAACGGTTTGGTCAGGGAGCCTATGGATACGACCTTCAGCATCCATGACGGCAATACCAGAGAAGAAAAATGGAATGCGTTCTTTATTTCTCTTGAAACCACCAAGATCATCTTCCACAATGAAGGTAATCAACTCAGTTCCACCCCTTCCGCTGACTTTCTTTGCGTTAGCGCGGGCAAAGCCACTTTCCAATCTGCCATCCCAGGGTTTTTTATACATGTGCAGCACAGAAGCATTTTGTGCCGCCCACTCCTGGTAATAGAAATCTACTTCTAGGCTTGCTTCGTTGACGACGTTTACGTTGTAGTCGAGCTCGTAGGCATATCCTGCCAGGTTGATCGCCGGATAGGTCTCGTCGCCCAGTTGTACTTCGATCATAGCCAAATCACCAATGCCTACATTGGGATCAACAACGTGCAGTATGAACGGGAAGTCACCCCTGTCGTAAACAGGCCTTGGAACGAGGGAGTGTTGTTTGCGGTAATAGTTGGATATATACAGCGTATCCTGGTAATCAATGGTGCCGTCACCGTCGGTATCGGCATGTTTGAGGTTCGCAAAACCGTTGGTCAATTCGCTTTCCCAATCCGCAGCTCTGAGCGCCCTGAAGATAGACGAACTTTTGTGAACGCGGCTCGGGCCCTGAATGCCCTGGTGGTAACCCAGGCTCAGCAAGTCCATCATGCTCACCTCTCCGTCTAAGTTTACATCACCTGGCCAAACGCAGTCCCCTGCGCATTGCAGATTGCAGTCTTTGTTTTCATCGTAGATCGTAACTTCGACCTCAGCGATGACGCATTCGTTGGTTGCCGGGATGCAGTATTCAACCTCAAATGTTCTGATCCCCACGTAATCTTTCGGGGTATAAAAGACGAGCAAGTTATATCCGGGAACAGTATCCTTACAGCCTTTATAATTGATGTAAACCGTGTCGAAACCTGGATAGAATCGCACACTATCCGATTGTGACTCGAAGGTGTAGCCTGTAATGGGTATATGATAACTGATGACGATAGGCACATTTTTTGGCGTACTGAATTTGTACATCGTACGCGTATCGGGTTCCCAGTTGCCTACAAACAATTTAACCGTACCGTATTCGCAATTGCCCTGAGGGCATACTTTATAAACGAAGGACTCAACCCCTTCAAACCCGGCTTCGGGGACGTAAGTAAAACTGCCATCCGTGTTGAGCGATAAGTCGCCTCGAACGGGATCTTGAGCCTTGAGGAAGGGATATTTATCGACGATGTCGTTGAGCGCTACGCTACCGGTAAGCGTCGAGTCCTTAGGGCTAAAAAAGTAGTCATTTACTACAATTTTATTAACGACAGGCATGGGATAAACTTCCATAAATACAGTCCGGTAGATGCCGTTGCTGACAACGATAAAGGTATCCTTACCGGTATAGGTCGAAACGGGCTTATACAATACGCTGAAATCCGTATTGTATTCAAGGATTCCGTGAGCGGGAGCTTTGTGGGTAGAATACGCGCTTTGAGGCAGGACAATGAGCTTATGGGTCGCCTTGGGAGTGCCCAGGTACATGCTGTCGCTGGACAAGCTGGCGGTATCCACTACGTTGATGATCAGGCTGGCATCAATGCAAGCCCCCAGAGGGTCGCATATGGTGTAATTGACAACAGCCTGCCCTGTAAAATCGGCATCCGGCCGAATCCGTAACGTCGTGTCATTAGGACTCGACACGACCAGGTGAGGAGCAGTTGAAACATTTGAAATTTCCAAAGCCAAATACGAGGGCGTCGTATCAATGGTGCTGCTGTCGTTCAGCAGTGGATAGTAATCGACATCGCCTGTGTTCCTGCCGACTGCAAAGATGTCGGTGCGCGATACGATCACCGATTTTCGCACGTCAAATACGAAACTGATGTACTTAAACTTGCCCGTCAGATCTTTGTATTCGTAACTTGCCGTATCCCTGCCGAAGAACCCGGCATCCGGAGTATAACTGACTGTGGGATTGTATTTTGTGCCTCCGAGAACGAAACTGCCGTGCTCCGTGGAGTCAATTAGGACCTTATTCGTCTGGTAATTATTGGGATAATAGGTTATGTCCGTCTCCTTCAACATCAGGAAGTACAGGTAAGGCCCCTGCTGCTCCTGGGCCTGAATGCCCATGGCACAAAGAAATGCCAAAACAAGAAACGTGTAAGTCCTGTTTTTTCCCATAACCAGTGCTACAAAAGTAGTCAAAATTTCCACATTGCCAAACTTCGAATTAAATATTTTTAATTTATATATGCCTGATTGAGAATATATAGCGTAACAAATTATTTGTCTGTTTATTATACATAATTAAATATTTTAATATATAACGCGTCATCCGATTCATGTGCCTAGAATCCAGCTGAAGGATCCTTCCCCGCCCGGGTCATTGGAAACCCCGGTGTATCTTTAAGTTTCCATGCGCGACTCGAAAGTATTCCGTTTCCTGAGTGCCCTGCAGCCCAAAGAGCGCCGCAGGTTTCGAAAATACCTGGAATCCCCCTATTTCAATTCCCATGCCAAACTCTTTCGCTTATTCGACCGTCTGGAAGAGGGCATTGCCGATGATCAAATTGACCTTTCCAAAGAGCAGCTTTGGGAATCCATTCACCCGAACGAACCTTTTGAGTACGACAAATTGCGAAAACTGCTCCACGTTTTAATGGAGCATGCGTACTCTTTTTTGTCCCAACAGGTTTTCGATGTCTCCATCGCCGCCCACTCTCATTATCTGCTCCAGCTCCTGGCCGAAAAACAGATGGAATCCTATATGCCTCACGCCATAGAATCAGGAATGGCGCTTTTGCAAAGGGAGCAAAATAGGAATGGAAATTTTTATTACGACTTGTATTCCATCGAAAAATACAAATATGTTCTCGCCGATGTAGAGTCCGCCCGCGTCAGCAAGTCCAACTTACAACGATTGAATTTAGGTGCCATTGACGAGCACCTCAATGCCTTTTTTCTATCGGAAAAACTGCGAAACTACTGCCTCATTTTAAGCTGGAGCAAGATGATCGAAATGGATACGGAGGTGCCCTTGCTGCAGGAGGTATTGTTGATGGCTCAGCAGAAGGAGTACAAGGACATTCCCCCCATAAGCATCTACTTCCAGATTTACCAGACTTATGCAGAGCCGGACGTCGAAGAACACTTCATCCGCCTTAAAGAGTTGATTCGTCAGCACCTGCATTTGTTTCCTGCAAATGAAGCGCGCGACATCATCAACGCCGCAATCAATTACACGATCCAGCGTCAAAACCGGGGCCAGCTCGAGTTTGCCGAGCATAATTTTGAACTTTGGCAGTACGCCCTTGAGACCGGAGTCATTTTGGTGCATGATGAAATTTCTCCCTGGGCATTTAAAAACATCGTGACCCTGGCATTGCGTTTGGGTCATTTTGACTGGACCGAATTGTTCATTTCCGACTTTGGGTCGAAAATCGGCGAAGAATACCGGGAAAACGCTGTCAATTACAATCTGGCTTCCCTCCATTTTTACCGCAAGAAATACGACAAGGCCATTCCTTTGTTGCAGAAGGTGCAATTTGATGAAATTAATTACGGACTGGGAGCAAAATCCATTCTTTTAGCATGTTACTATGAACTAGATGAGTTTGATCCATTGCTTTCTCACATGGAAACGTTCAAAACATTTCTACGGAGAAGCAAATCAATTACTCAGGAAAGGAAAAAAAGTTATTTGGCGCTGATAAAATTTACACATGCCCTTACAAACGCTCATGCCAATAAAGATTCCTTGAAAAAATTAAAATCGGAAATTGAAGGCTCTCAGGCAATGAGCAAAAAATGGCTGCTTGAGAAAATTGACGAACTCCTATCTTAAGGGCACTTCTACCCCCCCCTCTTGCGCCAGCCATCCCGCACAGGCTCATGCGCTCAATGAATTTAGCTTCACAATCCTTCGTTGCAGCTCAGTTAGTTATCGTTCCACATAGCTTCCTTCGCTGCGCCTCGGCTTGTTTTGCTTGGGGGCTGCCTCCCTCCACTCCCTGCTGCGCCAGCCAGCCCGCACAGGCTCACGCGCTCAATGAATTTAGCTTCACA
>JADLHA010000049.1 GCA_020848995.1 Saprospiraceae bacterium
GGTAGTAATCGCAAGCGCGGTTCCATGCCGGCGGATTCGACGGCGGTGCTCCAGGCACGTAGCCCGGGTAACCGGTGATGTCGTTGCGAACACAATAGTTATAGCAAACCAGGTCGCGCGTTACGACCTTCTTGCGGTCGGTCAGGTCGGTAACCACCCTACCAAAGGTTGGGTCGTTGGGATCTGACAGTTTGTCCACGTCAAACCAGAACCCGCAGCTCACCACGATGTTTGGCGGTGCAACTATCGTCGGAACGCTCTTGTCCTGTACTTCCACTTCGACTATGCAGTCGCTGAAGCGGTTGAACAGGTCTCCACCCTGGTTCATGCGGGTCGGAGCGATCGGGCCTGCGCCAGGTTCGCGGTCAAACACGCGGAAGACCACCATTATTTTCGTGCCAACATCGGAGCAGCAGAACTTTGTAGCATCATCAAAGTATACTTGATTTCCAGGAAGATTCTTATCATCATCTCCATTGAATCCTATACAACTTCTTGTATTGTCTATTGTACTTCCGTTATTAGTACCTAACAATTCCTCCAGTCGGATGACCTTATAGAATACCGAGTTACAATTATCCCACGATCCATCATCAAAATATTCTGCGAATACTTTTACATAGTTTGATCCAGGAGTTTGATTACCATTGATACTTACTACTTCTTTAGTGTCGCAAACGGTCACTGGGGGAGTAGTGTCTTCTACCATTAAAACAACTCCCTTCCTTGAAACGTTACCAGTATGGTTCGTAACAATAATTTCGGCATAGTTAAAACCAATTGGAAGATTAATTATTATATATCCACTGGATTCACTGCCTAAAACATCTCCATCGAGAGTTCTAATCTTATATGAAAAGTCCTTAAAACAACCTTGTATATTGGGTTTTGGCACATCCCATCGTCCGAAACAAAAATATCTTTCAGTACCAACTTTAATAGTATCCGGAAATATAATAATTGGTAACAGAGTATCAATAACCTCAACTGTACCCCAGCAAGTATTTCCCGTAACTGTATCCTTTACAATAGCTCGAATTGCCCTTCCAAAATCACGATCATCAACCTGAGCTCCATTTTCAAGGCTATCTCTATCAACTCTAGTGTTATCAAACCCATCTCTCAACTCAACCATATAGCGGCCCCAGCAACCATAAGGCCCACCAATTAACAACTGATCACATGTAATCGTAGCCTTGCAGCTTGTATCAAGAGCAACCTGAAAATCATCACGGCAAGTTAAAAGAGTAATAGGATACTGATACGCAAGCCCACCACAATCAACAATCCAAATATTTTGAGTATCCCTAAGCAGAGAATCGCTAAAATTAGGTGCTGTAAAAATGCGCTGTATCCATCCATATCTTGCTCCACCTTCTATTTTCGTTGTTTGATCAATAATCTCAACCTTAAGTGAATCCCAATTAATAAATCCCCCATATCCATCCTTACCCCAAACCAATATATATGTTTTATCCGGATAACTAGAATCATATAAATTTTGGTATAAGTGACAGGCAAGATTACCAGCTAGAGAAAGATTACCTCCTCCGTCAGATTTACCCGGGTATCCTGTACACGGATCCATCGAACAAAAATAAGAACACACTCTGTCATTTGAAATCACTTCTTCCCGCATTGAACTGTCTCTGACAATCTTACCAAAATTACCCCCATCCAGATGTTTCAACATATCCAGCGACACTTGCACCTTTGTTGTGAGCACAACATCCGAAGGCGCAACTAAGAATGCCTGTTGCGAATAGCACAGTTTCATCAAGATAAACGGTAACAATATGCAAATTCTTTTAATATTTTCCATGATGCTTACTTTTTTATACACTCAAATGAAAATCAGCTTATGCCCATTACAGAAAACCTCATATTTTTTTATCTATACTGATTACAAGCGAAGCAGAATTTCCGGCCTGCCCCCCCCCATTCATCAGACCCACTGCGCAAAGTTAATAAATAGATCAAATTAACCAAATGATTTTGTAGGACACTTCTAAAAATTCCTTATTGCGGCAGCCAGTCCGCATAGGCCCACGCGCTCAATGAATTTAGCTTCACAATACTTCGTTGCAGCTCATCCGTTATAGTTCCACATAGCTTCCTTCGCTGCGCCTCGTCTTGTTTTGCTAAATTCATTTTGGCACCAAAATGGAGTTTTTAGAAGTGCCCTGTACTTACAGGAAACGTCCTCCGGCGATCTTTACACCGATGGGAAAAGTGGTAGCATTCTGCTTTTTTCCTTTAGCTTCCCTTCTTGCCAACATACTTTGCGTAGAGCTTTTCCATTAGGATTCCTTCCTTAAATAAGCCCTCTGTGCTAGCAATAATGCCACACTCCGCCTCACCTCCAGAGGTCTCTAAAACGAGCAATTTTGCTACCGGCCAATATTGATTATTCTGATCATACACCCAAAACTGAGAACCCACCTCAACCCCTAATTTCTCTCCCCCATTTATACTCACTACTAATCTGCCAGATTTGACAGATTGGAAACACTTAATAGGCTTACACTTGATTCCGATAAAAAAATCAAGTATATCTTTAATTTTATTATTAAGAAGATTTGCTGCGCCATATTCCGCGAGTTCTCTAAAAGAAATACCATTTACCTCGCTATACACCGTTCTGCTATATAAAAATTGCTCCCTGTCAGATACTTTAATTGTCAAATAGGTTTTGACATGAGCGCTATATGCAAGATTAAATGAACTTGCAGACATTAATGAAGAATCGATACTTGAAACTGGCAAAAACCTCTTTGTAATATAAGTGGACTGATCACGAAATTCAAAAGAGTATTCCCTATGCAACTCTTTGCACAAGATTGGTGCTTCAACATCCAGCAAGCAAAATCTACGCTCAAATACTCCTAAAATATTCTTCATCAATGCTTTCGCTCTTGTGTTTTTTGGATAATCAAACCTTACCCTAATCATAAAGCTATCATCATGCACTCCCTGAACTCCCACAAATACAAACTCACTTCGATTTCTCATCTGTTCTTCCACCAATTCCCGTCGTCTGGCAATATCTATTGTCTCACCAGGCACCCCATCTGTAAACTCAATTGTTCGTAAACTGTCCCCCCCTGGGTCCCAATAAGTCCATAAACCCTGTTCCAGATCTGCTGAATATTTACCTCTCCTTTCAACCTTGCCATTGGGAAACCAGAAGGTCCACGAACTGTCCCTTTTACCATTTTTGGTAATACCTGCTGCCGAAATTACATCTGTATTTTCATAATATTCAATTACTTTTTCTACCCAATTCAATTTTCTCGTTTCACAACTATTGTCAATCCAGTAAGCTGCAGATGAATCAACCTGACTTATTACGATATCAACCGCTTCAGGTTGTTCATGAGATTTTGGTACCTGATGGGCCTTACTTAATATGTTAACGGTGTCTGTAGTAGAAATAAATTCAACAACAATCGGATTGCCATTAATATCCCACTCTTTACATTGCTCCTTTAGAACACCATTCATATACATACATTGCAATTTTAAACGCAGATCAGCATCATACCACTCTTCATATAATCCATCCTCAACGCCATTTTTATAGCTAAGATTCTTATGCACTAGACCGCTCGCATACCAGCTCTTGAAGTGATCCGTCAATACACCATTGACATAATAAGCCATAGACATTCTCCTGTTAGGGAGGTCGTACCAATTAAGATGTAATCCATCCTTTTGCCCTTTTCGATACACACCTTCAGATTTCAAGTTACCACTTTCATACCATTCGATACACAGTCCGTCTAACAGGTTATTTTTAAATGTATATGCATTTTTCGAAATCCCGTTAGAATAGCGGGTCTTAAAAACCCCTTCTTTTAATCCTAAAACATAGCGCCCACATACATCACCAGTAATCTCATTTGTTACCAATCCAGAATAAAGAATACCTTCATAAAATGCAGTATCTGCAATCATCATAATCTTTGCCTCACTTATGGAAGGAACACTCTGAGCAGATAGGTAGTTGTCGAAATTCCAGAGAAAAAGAAATCGTAATGCAACTGAAAGAACATGCAGATGATGATCGCCACTGTAATTAAAAAGACCTAAAATACTAATTCTCATAATGCTTTATGTTAGTACATCACAATTATTCCATAAATTCGTCACCTTAAACTTGACAATTTCTTCTGGGATTAAGAATTCCTTCCCTTCAATTCTCTACTTGTCACCAGCAAGCGCTAGCGCTCCTGCTAAGCCACCCAGAAGAACTACAGTCCATACTACTGCCTTTCCCTTCAAATTTTCCTTAACCACAGGAGGTTCATATACGTTCGCCTTATGTAATACTCCAGAATTAAGCAAGAATTCATCCCCCGGCTGCATAGGTCTAAAATTTGTGTAGAAAGCGGGATAACCGGTTACTGTAACTGTTCTTCTGCCGCCAATAGTCTCACTTTCAAACTTGGGCTCCACCAAAATGTCAGCTCCAGTCTTTTTCATAGCTTGATTTACAGCTTCGCTTTTCAGAGTCTCAATACTAGAATTCGCCCTTGCCTGAGTAGCAGCCGTGACCCTTTCAATCTTGACTTCGAGCTCAGCGACCACAGGTTGCTGCACGACTCCGGACCCGTAGATATCGAGGGTCTTGGATGTAGCTGTAGTCAATTTTGTAGACACGCAGGATACCAACGAGTAAGAAGCGGTCAGCAACATTAAAGTCATTTTTGTCGTTTTCATAAGATATTAAATTTTGTTATTAACCATTTTCTACATTCACTTCATTCACCAGGATCATTTGAATATGCATTATCTCATTTCATTCAACTGATTTATGAATACAGACTATACCTATTCTCCAATTTACTCATTGACCTATCACCACCCCCTGCCTCTAACCAACTGTAAATAAACATTGCGTGCTCGACCAATCAAAAGAATCTATTCTAAATATTTTAACTCATCACAGGAAATTCAGGGTACTTCGATCACTGGCAGACCCTGAAATTGACATTTAACTATTTTCCAACTCTTTCGCTGGTGCCACACAAATTCGACAAGTAAATTATTGCTCATTCCTAAATTCAAATCCCCATCTTACCCTCAAAATACAGCTTACATTTAAGTTGCGTGCATGTGAATTATCTTCAAATAATCCATTCATCAAAGTTTATAAATTCTGAATAGATTTCTCGAGGTTTTGGTAATCACTTCCCCCAGATAAATACCGTTATTAACACTCTCCAATGATATTTTTAAATTAAATCTTCCATTTTCCACTAAATTCTTACCATAATATATATTGCGACCCATTAAATCATAGATTTTAACACTGCACATATTCACTCCATTTGATGTACCACCTATATTTAACTCGTCTCCCACAGGGTTCGGAAAAACAGCGAAGTCGCCAATACCAACAATATCTTTTACATAAATAATAACTACGTCCTTACAAACTGATGTATCAGTGCAATTATTCTGCGTAATTTCTACACAATAACTTCCATTTTGAGTAGGAGTAAAAGTCTTATCAGTCGCATCACTAATGGCTTTCTTGCCATCATTACAATCTAACCATCGATACGTTGCACTATTTGCATTAGCTGTTAGAGTATTACCAACTTTATTAACAGAATTATCCACATTACTAACAAATACATTCATAAATTGTTCAGATCCCTCGCCGCATTGATTAATTCCTCTAACATAAATGCTAGTAGATAGATTAGAGGCTTTAAAAGTAGCAACTGTTGATTGACTCGGCGGCATTTCACTCCAACTCATTGTCGATTCGCGCCAACGATATTTATCGGCATTAGGTAGAGCTAGAATTTCATATGTATTTAAAGAATTAGCGCAAACCGTATCATTGCCGGTAATTAGTTGTGGCGTCTCAGGGAAAGGCACAATGGCAATTCCCAAGTCCTGTACTTCACTTTCACCACAATCATTGACGGCGAAAACTTTTAATGTAATTGAAGTGCTTCCAGCTGTCAAATTCACAGAATTATTAGTCGAATTATCAGATATCCAACCTGAATTAGCGGGAATGGTTTCCCAACGATATTTCTTAGCATTTTGTACTGGAAAAACAGCGTAAGTATTCATAGTTCTTGGGCAAACCTTAATATTTCCGCTAATTGGACTTGGTTTACCAGGAACAAATTTCACCTCAATATTAAACATTTCCTGATCACTTTCCCCGCATTCATTTATTGCGCTAACCTTTAATTGACCAGGCCAATTTCCTGCATTTGCCAAGTATGTATCTGTTATTGATCCATTCCCAGACCACCCAGCTCCTGCTATCTGCCAAAAATACTTAGTCGCATCTTTGACAGGCAAAATTTTATAGGAATTATTCTGCGACCCTGCGCATACAATGCTATCTCCTACGATACTATCAGGCCTATTTGGTACAGTAATTATTGTTACATCAAAAGGTTTAGAAACATTAAATGAGCAGTGACCATCAGTTACAGTAACCTTATAGCTTGTGCTCACACTAGGATAAACAACGATACTAGACGAACTATCATTTGTGTTCCAATGATAGGTACATCCAGAACAGGTATTAACTGACAAAATTAAACTAGTACCCTTACACAATTTATTTGGCCCTTTCGATGTTATGGTAGCTTCGGGACTATGAGTGCTGTATTTGATTGTTTGAATATCTTTATCATTGCCATAACAATTTGAATATCCAGTGAGATAAATATTATCATATTGATCTAAGCACATTGCTCTCGTAAAATCTAGACCTAAATTACCACAATCATAAGTTTCATTCCATATTAGATAACCAGAGGTATCATATTTTATTAAAAATATATTCCCTAATGAATTGTTACCCGATATTACAATTCCTGGTTCATCCATATCATTTGATAACGCCATAGAAATAGGGTATTCACTTGCGTTTGAGGTGAAATCATAGCGTCTTACGTCCCAAAATGTGTCTAACTGAGTAGAATTCCATGCCATAGTCAATAAGTAATTATCAGAACCTCTAACCTCTGCTGCTGCATAAATAATCCCTAACCTTGAGTCTATAACAGCACTTACTCCACTAATTTCGCCATTACCTAAAGTAAAATGCCTATCGGCCCATGCATCCCAAGTTATAACTTTCGGTTCCCATTTGTCATAAATGTTAGTAAACTTTGATAGTCTAGTATATTTAGAACTAGTCGGCGCAGAACTTAGAACAAAAACAGCATCACTGAAATCGACCATCACTGATATTGCTACTCCAGGCATATAAGTACTATAACCTATTGTATTGTATTGATTAATGAGATGACCAAAAGAAGTATTTAGCTCATAAATTCTAAAATAAACTTCGTTTCCATACACTCCCCCATTATCTGTAACAAGAATATTGCCATTATTCTTTTTAGTAATTAAATTACAGTAATTGTTAACATAAGGACTATTACTCTGGTAATAGTTAGACCACAGAGGAGTATTCGATAAATTGGAGTGATATTTTATAACAATACCATCTGTTTTATTACTGCTTGAATGAAATGTCGATCCAACAATATAAATATTTCCAACTTGATCAATATCTAAATTGTGAGGTTTGTCATCTTTGTTTAGCGTACCATTGAAAATCAGAGGCCCACCTTGCATAACTCCGTTTGTGTTATATTTAATAGTAACAATATCAAATCCACCTACAGCACTTTTACTATATCCTGTAACATATACATTTCCCGCTTTATCGACCTTAAGAGCGGTTGCAAAATCATCACCATTTCCAGATCCATTGTATCTCCTTGACCATACAGTGTCACCTTTTGTATTATATTTAATAATCAAATAATCACTGAAACCATTGGTTGCCTCGCTAGATCCAATAGTATAAGTATTACATTGGTTATCAATAGCAACACTATTACCTTGATCATTTGCCAACGGACCATTATACGTAGAAGTCCATTGCAGGTATGGTTGAGATCTCACTGCCAACCAAATGAATAAAACAAAAGTAGTAGAAATTAAATTCTTCATAACAAAGAAATTTCAAAAGTAATGAACAAGATTAATGAGACTAGAATAATTTCTTCACCTCATAAGTTATCAAAAAATCATATCCCCTTTCCACGTGTATATTATCCATCGATATGTTAATATACCTCTCATTATTAGAATAATATTATATACGGGCTTCCACACCATAATTATCAAAATTCATAATTATTTCTCCAAATCCCTTATGTGTAGAATGTGCTCTTGCCAATACAGATGCCGCAATGCTAACACCATCATTTACTACACCCTTAGTTGAATTGCCTTCACTCTTCATAAAATTGTATTTTCAATTGCTTAAATTATTGCATAAAATTGAAATTCACAAACTTATATCCCCTCCGTGAATATTTCTAATTATTGCTTGAATTGAGACATTTAAGTAGCCTAGCAACCACAATCCTAAAGCGTACTGGAAAAAATATGAGTATTCACTAGATCTCATACCACAGTTTTTATCTAGGTTCTTGCATTTGAACGCCTGATGCTAGCAATTTAAGTACCACACAAATGATTTACCGCCTCATATCATGAGGTTATAAGTATAGATTATTATTCTCTCCAATTTTACCATCCATCATAAAAGTAATCTCGTACAGAATGCTTCTTATACTCAGGATACCTTCTAGAAATTTATTATCATTTAAATGCCGTTGCTCCTCATCAAGTATTAAACTTACCATATGATAAATGTACAAATAAGCAATAATAGCATTTGCTTAATACGCTACTGCTAACTGAATCCAAATAACTAACGATTTTGAAAAAAGCCGCTTCAGCCAAAAAAGATGCAAATTTAAATCCATTGAAACAATTCTGCTCTACCACTACTTCAGAACTCTCATAATTAATACAGCCAATAATTGTGCCCGGAGGTAAAATCTGAACAGGCAAAATTAAATCGAGTGTTCTTTTAACGTTTCTCATGAATATATTGATTCCGTATACACCATAGAGTCATCCAAGAGTCGTACGTCTCCCCCAATTTTCAATAAAATCAATAATTTCTTCTGTCAGCTAGCAGGGAGTTTTGATCTATTCATCAAACATACTAGCAGAGGTAATTTGGCCTCATTGTTAGACGATGATAGCACCACCCCGCTGATCCACCGCACTACCGCGCGTAGATTAAATATCTCAAAATAAACGATAGCAAATTTTATATACATTTTATTAATATACGTTTCCAATTGTTTTGTAATTTATTAACTCCAATGGGTTCCCTTTTGCATCCGATGAAAAAACCACTTTGTACAATCGTTTCCTGTTTTTTTTATATTTACCCTCCCAACCGGGAGACCTTGATAGCTTTTTAGACTCTAATGAACACGACATGTACTCAGACCAGGAACTGATTGATATGATCAGGCAGGGGGGCGCAGGTAACGAGGAGGCTTGGCGATTTATGCTCAAAAACTGGCGAACTAAATTTTTTTCAAAACTCAAAACGGCAGGCGCATCGGAAGATGACTGCCTAAATGTGTTAAATGAAATTTATGAACCGATCGTCAACCGAATTCGCAATATAGATCAGCAGGAGATCGGAAATCTTGCGGCATTTATCAGCACCAGTATGCTATATAAATGGTATAAAACACATCAAAAACCCGTAGAATTTTTAACTCTTGACCCGGATTTAAAAGTAGTCGATCTAATAAATTCTGAAGCAGAAACACTCGATGTTGAAACGTTAAACAATTTACATCGCATATTAAATAATCTCAATAAGAATTGCGCACAGATACTCTATTTGTGGTCAGAAGGTTTTTCCATGAGTTATATAGCTGAACGTCTTAATTACAAGGATGCTGAGGCGATGAAAAAAAAGAAATATAAATGTCTAGAACAGGCCAAAACTTTAAGCGTTAAGTTCAAAATTCGAAATTATGACTGAAGAATTTACCTATTCGGAAATAGTTCGTTACATCAAAGGAACAGCTGATCAAGAGCTTCGATCACGAATTGAATTAGCAATTGCAACAGATGAAAATCTTAAACTGGAAATTGCCAATTTAAAGGCATCCCTTCGGCTCGTTAGTGAATGTGTAAAGCATACGCGTAAAAAGCAATTCGAATCATACATCAAAGAAAATTCATTCACTGCGTATAAAAACCGTTTTGTATTATTCCGGTATGCTGCAGCAATTCTATTACTAATCACTGCCAGTATCTATCTGATACATAAAAATACCAACTTCGATAATTCTTCAATTGTTGAATCTGAGTTAAAACTGGACACCCTTAATCAAGAAAGTCGAGAAGTGGCACTACTTTTCGATTCAGTTAATTCAATAAATGACACCCTCTTCGGAAAAATGGCGGAATTTGATTCGATTGCAGTCAGAAGTACAGCAGGATCAAAAGAATCAAATGACAAAAACCATAATTTTCAAGAAGAATCTGCAACTGATGACCTTGAGAACTACATTGCATACAATGATTTTAATTCAGATACTTACCTTGATCAGTACGAATTTGATCATATTTCAGTGATGACGCGTGGTTCAAACGTTGATGACTGGAAATTCCGCGCAAGGACTGGAGATTCTCTGTATCAAATAAGAGCATACAAGGAAGCATTATTGCTTTATGAAAAACTCAATGATCATCCTGAAATCTGGGAGCGCTTAGCCTTTAGCTATTCAAGACTTAACCATACTCATAATGCTTTAAAATATTATGCAAAATATAAAAATATTCAACCAAACAAGGATGAATCTGACTGGGGAGAGTGGCTCTTGCTATTAAGAGGTTTGCCCAAAAGCAAAAAGGGGTTTGATTTAAAAACCCATGAAATCCTTTCGAAAAAGGAACATAAATACTATTTTCAAGTTAACCAATTTACCAATAAATATTTTAAAAGAAGATGAACATCCTGGTTGATGCGTTCATAAAATTTGGGATATTGTTGAAGTGGTAATGATCAATACGCAATTGAAGGCATGAAACAAAAGCATTGGACTGTCATCTATTTATCGCTTTAATGTAGGCTCAGCGGACATAAAAAATGGCAGAGGGAATGGAATCGTCCCTCGAACAGCATTCCAGCCTATATGAATAAATCCCCCCCTATGCCACCCCACACCAAAACCATCCCTTGTCTGCGCTGCCATGGCAGCGGACAAATCAAATGTCCGGGTAACAATCCGCCTATCAGGGACATCCGGGACTGCCCCAAATGCCAGGGCACTGACCGCGTGCTTTGTACGCAGTGCGGAGGAACTGGTTATGTGGTGACCCGGGGGTAGTTCATCGGAGTTTTGAATCGATCGGAGTCCGCCTGGTGGGGGCAGCGTTTCAGCAAACCGCCTGGTGCAGCACGGCGGCAATGCGCTCAGCCGCATGCCCGTCCCAGCCTTCGGGAATCTCGCCGCCTTTGCCGCGGCCCTCGAGGATGTCGATGAAGTGGGGTTCCAGTTGCTGAGCACTCAGGCTGTCGATGAGCACATTGGTTCCCCGTTCAACGGTAACGGGCCTTTCCGTGGTCCGCCTGAAAGTCAGGCAGGGAATGCCCAGATAGGTCGTCTCCTCCTGGACACCCCCGGAATCGGTAAGCAGCATTCGCGCACTGCGCATCATCCCGATAAACTCCAGATATCCCAAAGGATCCATACAATACAATCCTTCTATGCCGGTAAGCTGGTTCCAAAGGCTAAAGTGCATGAGCCGGTCGCGCGTGCGCGGATGTACCGGAAACACGAGTGGAATGCGCGAAGTGACCAACCGCACAATTTCAATCACCCTTTCCAGTCCCTCCCGGTCGTCGACATTCGAGGGACGGTGCATGGTCATCAGCGCGTACGCTCCGGGATGCAGTTCCAGTGACTGCAGCAGCGGTCCTGCATCGGAAAGCGGCAGGCAATTCTGCAAGCTGTCGATCATGCAGTTTCCCACAAAATGGATCTTATCGGCGGGGATGTTTTCGGCAATCAGGTTTTCGTTTGCGTCGCGCTCCGTGGTAAACAACCATTCGCTCAACTGGTCGGTGAGCAGGCGGTTGATCTCCTCCGGCATTTCGCGGTCGCGGCTGCGCAAGCCAGATTCCACATGGGCGACGGGAATTCCGCATCTTACACTCGTGAGTGCGCATGCGAGGGTAGATGTTACGTCCCCTACCACTACGACGAGCCTGGGATTTTCCCTGATCAGTACCCTTTCAAATTCCAGCATGATGGATGCGGTCATTCCGGTATGTGTACCGGAACGTATCCCCAGGAAATATAGAGGCTCAGGCATGTTTAGTTGACGGAAAAACACTTCGCTCATTGCGTAATCCGCATGTTGCCCTGTGTGCACGATCAACGAACGAACGTTTGTATATTGCTGCAGCGCCGTATGCACAGGCGCCACCTTCATAAAATTGGGCCGCGCACCCACAACTTGCAGGATCTTCTTCATTTTTGAAGGTTTTGCGTTCCCACACCGCGTAGGCTTTCCGCCATCGCAAAACTCAGGGTGCTTACCTCAAACACCTGTTCCAGGTATTTTTCGCTGTAAGCTTCGCTGCCCGGATCGAGCCATTCGCGAAATTGGCGATCGTGCCCTTTGTCGAAATGACCCAAAATCTGGGGAGCGCGCGGGATGCCCCAGGTTTGCAGGCGACGGAAGTTATCGATTGCTGCAGCCTTGCCTCCAAAATAAGCGGTGATGCGTTCCTTAGGAAGAGAGGCCGGACCGTTGCAGATGTAGTGCAGTGCCGTAAGATTTCCATTGCAGTGGCGCAGCAATGCGCTGAAATTTTCAGCCGTTGACCCCCTTTTGTCTCCCATTGCACGAATGCTGAACGACTCCACAGAAGATTCATTCAAAAAGATTGCCAGGTCGAGGAAGTGCCCACATTCGCCGATCAGCCTGCCGCCCCCCTGCTCAGGATCCTGGATCCAGTGATCGGCCGGAATGTATCCGGCATGAACCAGATAATGCAAGTGCACGTCGCCGTGGCATCCCCCGACGTACTCCCGCAATTGCCTGGCGTAGCGGGAATGGCGACGGTTGTACCCCACCACCAGCCTCTGTCCTGGTTGCCAGGCTTCCCGGATGGCATTGAGTTCTTCCTCGTTGAGTGCCGGCGGTTTCTCTACGAACACTTGTTTGCCCGCACGCAAGGCTGCGACCACCAGCGCTGCATGCCGGTGATGGCGATTCGCAATGCATACCAGGTCGACTTCCGGGTCTTCAATGCATTGCATCGGATCGGAAACCCAGTGTCGAAATCCGTATTTGCGCACGAGGCCGGCTCCCTCCGGCCTGCTGCTGCACAAGATGTGCAGCGATGCTCCTGCGCGGTGGAGCGCCGGCAAGGCCACCGCACTGCTGAAAGCTCCCGACCCAATATACCCTATTCGATTGGCCTTCTCGCGCAGCGGCGCAAACGGAACGCTTATGCGGCGGAGCTCACTTCTTGGCGCTTCTTCGGTGCCCACATAGCGAATGACATTTCCCCAGCGCAGGCGCGAAGGATCTGAATAAAAGGTCTCTACCGCCTGATCGAGGGTTGAACTCATGATGAGCAGGTCGTTTGTCGGCAATTTGCCCTCCGCCATGAGACCGAGTACGGCTTCGACGTTGCGCTGCTCTGTCCACCGCACATAGGCCATCGGATAATCGTTTCCACCTTCTTCGTACGCCGGATCATAGCGTCCGGGGCCGTAGCTACAGGAAACCTGGAAGCTCAGCTCCTTTTTGTAAAACAAGTCCCGCGAATATTGCCCGCCTTCCACGCCCACGAGCACGATCCGTCCCCGCTTGCGGCAAAGCACAGCGGCCTCATCGACGAGACGGGCTTCCGAAGCTGCGGCGATCAGCACCGCATCTGCGCCGGTAGCGTCGAATGCGTTGCGAAACAGCTCTTCTGCTGAGAACACTCCGTTGTCGTAACAGGGAATTCCCGTCGCTGCTGCCTTGTCGCGGGCCTCCTGCGAGGGATCGATGCCAACAACCTTACATCCGTTAGCCTGCAGCAGGCGTGCAGCCAAAATGCCGATCAGCCCAAGCCCCATCACGACCACCCTTTCGCCCATTTCCGGCCGCAATAGCCGGATTCCCTGAAGGGCAATTGCTCCCAATTGGGCGAAAGCAGCTTCATCGTCTGAAACCGGATCCGGAATCCGGCAAATGAGATTTTTCGGTACGAGGTTGTACTCCGCATGGTAACCATTGCTCACGACGCGGTCTCCCATGGCGAAATGCTCTACCCCGTCTCCCGTTTCAGCAATCCTGCCCACGCAGGAGTAACCCAGGGGCACTGCCTGTTCCAGTTTGCGCTTGGCCTGCTCAAGTGCGCTCAGAATTCCTTCCTGCCGGGCTTTTCGCAACACCTGCCGGAACTTATCAGGCTGCCGCATGATCTTTCCCAGGTATCCGGCTTTTCCAAATTCGAGCAACATTTTCTCCGTTCCGGGCGACACGGTAGAGCACACCGAACGGACGAGGCAATGACCACTCCGCACCACGGGAACGGGCATCTCTTCGATGGTGGTTTTTCCCTCTTTCAGGTCCTGCATCAGGATCTTCATTGCTGCTGGTTTTGCATCAGGAACTCTGCAAAGCGCAGGTCCTGTCCGGTATTGATATCTAACGAACGTTCGTTAGGCATTAAATAGGCAGCACAAGGTTCTTCCAACAGGTTTCCCCGCTGGATGGCTGCAAATGAACTGACATATACCGAACCATTGCGAACGAAGGCCTCTTTCATTTCGTGGTGCGCTCGCCGGTTGCCCTCATCTTCAAAATAAGGTTTGAGCAAGCCCCCGACGAGTATTTTATACTTAGACGGGTGGAGGTCATGGCGCACCGCACAGACGCTGGAAGCAGAATGGGCGCCGAGCGCAAAGAGCGCATCGACCGTGGCGTCGATGTCTTCGCCTCGGGTGAACGGACTGCTGGGCTGGATGATGGCAACGGCATCGGGTTTGAACCCGCAATGCTCCAGCGCGTGCAGCACGTAGCCTATGGCCGGTGCCTCGTCGGTAGAAAGCGACGCAGGGCGCTCCAGGGCAAGAACTCCCGCATAGGCCTCCGCACAAGCGAGGATGTCTGGTGCATCTGAACTGAGAATGACTGCTTCCAGTCTCTCCGCAGCCAGCGCTGCATCAATGGCATAACAAACCAGGGGTTTCCCCGCCAGGGTGCGCAGGTTTTTACCCACCAGCCTCCGCGAACCCGAGCGCGCAGGTACGATCCCCAGCACCTTAGCCATGTTGCAGGGCTTTAATCAGTTTGGTGGCAATGAAAACCTCTGTTCGCTGAAATGACTCTACCGTATTGCCTCCAATGTGGGGGGTGATGATCAGCCGTTCGCTGTGTTGCAGGTAGTTCAACAGCGGTGCGTCGAAGCAAACGTCCGGCTCTCCTTCGACGACGTCGAGGGCGGCGCCGCCGAGATGTCCGCTGTCGATCGCCTCGACGAGTGCTGCGCCGTCGATGAGAGCGCCCCGCGCAGTATTGATCAAAAACGCGCCCCGCCTCATCCGTGCAAAAAATGAAGCGCCGGCGAAGTGGTGGTTGGCTTTGTTGTAGTCGATGTGCAGGCTTATGATGTCTGACTGGTCAAGCAGGATGTCGAGTTCGCAAAATACGAGACCGGCCGAAAGATCTTCGCGATCCTCGTCGATGTCATTGGCCAGCACCCGCATTCCAAAGGCTCGTGCGTAGGAAGCCACCATGGATCCCAGCCTTCCGTAACCAATGATGCCGAGGGTCTTTCCCGACAATTCTGTGCCGCGGAACCGATCCCGGTTGAATTGGCCTTCGCGCACGTGGTTGGCGGCAGGAACGATCCTACGGACCAACGCGAGCATCAGTGCGAACGTATGTTCGGCAGTAGCGGGGACCTTCGAAAGGAATTCCCGTTCGCCACGAAGGCTGATGACGGCAATTCCCATCTCGCGGCAGGCGGCCTCGTCGATGTGGTCTGTCCCCGTGACGGGCGTTGCGATGAAACGGCATCGCTGGTTAGCGGAAAGGTCTTCGCGCAGGATGCTAAATCCCAAGCGAAAGATCATCGCATCGCAATTCCCGAAAGCCTCCTGCAGGGGCTGGTCACCGGGAGCTCTTGCTACGACGTCTGCGTGCGCCTCCAGAATCTGTATGGCTTCCGCGCAAAAGCCGTCGGGTTCCGCAATCCAGATCAGGGGTCGTTGGTTCAGTAACATATTTTCTTTTCAAAGCGCAGCGGTACTTCGCTGAGCACATCCGCAATGCGGGACCCTGCGCAGCCGTCGCCGTAAATGTGTTCGCGTTGATATGGGCCATGTGCCATCTGTCGAAGGATGGCATCGCGGATTTGCGCTTCGTCGCAATCGACATCGCGCACGTTGGTTCCCCGAGCCCGGCCCGCCTGACGATTTCCAATGTTGACGACCGGGATCCCCAGGAAAGAACATTCCCGGATGCCGGCGCTCGAATTTCCAACGAGGCATTTGCTGCGCAAAAGCAACCTCAGAAAGTCCTCGGGCTCCATGTTTTTAAAAAAATGGATGTTTGCACGGGGTTCGCGTTCCCGGAAAGCGCGGATGCCTTTTGAGGTTCCGTCTGATCCGGCATCGACATTTGGCCAAAACCACAAACAGGGCAGCTCCAGGGTGTGCACCGCGCGAAGCGTTGTTTCCACCTGTTCCCGCGCCAACTCGTGCTGCGTGGTTACCGGATGCTGCAGGACAACGATGAAGGTATCGAGCCGGAGCGCGGGTGTGCCGACCCCACCGTATTTGCCGATGGGATCGAAGGACTTTGCGAGATCGGACTCGCCGGCTATGCGTCCGGCCAGGTCGAGGGAAGGACAGCCGGTAACGATCACTGCATCGGGGTCTTCTCCCATGCGCACAACTCGATCGCGGGCATCCTGTGAAGCAACGAGGTGAAGGTCGGCAAGTTTGGTGATGGCGTGGCGCACTTTTTCGTCGATGTTGCCGGTGACTTCGCCACCCTGGATGTGCACCAAGGGAATGTTGAGGTAACTGGCTGCGATGGCGGTGGCCATGGTTTCAAAGCGGTCGGCGATCGTGACGACTGCGTCCGGGCGCAACTGCTCAAATACCGTGGTCAGTTCAAGGATGCCGAGTCCGGTAGTCTTGGCCTGCGCGGTCAGGTTTTCGCCTTCCAGCACGTTGAATACTTTCGCCACAATGCGAAATCCGTCTTCTTCGATAAAGCGGTAGGCATTGCCGTAGCGATCGAGCAGGGCCGATGCTGCAACGACGAGCTGGAGTTCGAGTCCTGGGTGCGCATCGATGGCTTCGAGGGCCGTCTTGATCCTCGAGTAACTCGGTCGTGCGGTGACGACCACGCATATCTTTCTTCGATTATTCACCGTCGAGATCATCCCATTGAATAAATTCCCAGGCAGCCAGGTCGCGACGGAGCGTTCTGCCCAGGACACTTTCGCATTCGGAGACCGGAATGCCCCGGCCTGCGGGTTTTTTTGCCTCGAGGTCTTCGAAGTTGATGGTGTGCCCCGATTGCAGATTTTTATTGGTTGCGAGGGAGCGTCCAAAGACCTGTTTCAGGTTTTCCGCATCCGGAGCTGACGGTTTGTCCTGGCAGGGTGCATCAGCGCGGTCGAGCATATCGAGTCCTTTGCGCAGCTCAGTGAGCTCGTCGATCGTCAGCGATGCTTTTGCATCGGGACCGAACATTCGCCGGTCGAAGCACGCGTGTACTTCGATGATCTTTGCGCCAAGTGCCCTTGCAGCAATGCCTGCGTGTATGCTTCCACTGTGGTCTGAATATCCCACGGGAAAACCGTAACGACTGGCGATGGCGGGGATGCAATGTAAGCCCCACGCCTCCGGGGGACAAGGATATGCTGTCGTGCATTGCAGGATGGAGATCGCGTCATGAACTCGTTTTACCCTTGCAACGGCCTGGTCGAGCTCGGACCAGTTGCTCATTCCACTGGATAATACGATTGGCTTACGCGTCCGTGCTACGCAGTCGAGCAGTAAAGAATTGCCTAAATCTGCTGATCCCAGTTTATAACGCGATAGCCCCAGGCGCTCGATGCATTCGACGGCGGCAAGGCTAAAGGGCGTGATCAGGCACTCGATTCCCTTTTCGGCGCAGTGGTCGCGGAGGCCTGCCCATTGCGTCTCGGTGAATTCCATTCTGCGCCAGTATTCCTGTCGCGTGGTATCCTCATAGGAAAACGGGGTGCGGAAGGGTTCCCACTGACTGCTTTCGGCATGGGCGAGGTGCATTTGGAATTTTGCGACCTGCGCTCCTGCCGAAGCAATGGCATCGATGAACGCATGGGCCATTCCGAGGCTGCCATCGTGAGCTTGTCCGATCTCCGCAATCAATTGGCTTGCCATGGTGTATTGATCAGCCGGAAGTTGCGAGTGGATGAACATCGCCCTTCAAGCCAATGGGTTTCATGTTGCGGATGTCGTGTACGGTCTGTATGCATGCCCTTGCTTCGTCGAGTCCAAAACCGCGACCATTCAGGATTTCCTGGTAAGATACGGTGTGCAGGTCGGTGAATCCCTCGCTGAATTCAAATTCCGAACCGTCGATCTCCATGCGCCGGTAGGTGCGTTTGCCGGAAGCCCTCACCGCTTGCGGCAGGGTGTGTTCGTCGATGCTGAGGAAATAGCGGACGCGCGCATGCTCGTATTCCAGGAATCCCGCCACGCGGTCAGCCTCATGGAGGTGTACGATGTTCTGCAGAACCCTGCCAAACAACCAGCCGAGCAAATCGTAAAAATGTACGCCGATGTTGGTTGCTATGCCCCCTGACTTGCTGATGTCACCCTTCCAGCTCGTGTGATACCATTTACCGCGCGAGGTGATGTAGACCAGATCCACTTCGTGCTTTTTGCCTGCGGGTGCGTCCTTGAGCGAATTGCGCAATTCGATCACCTTGGGGTGTACGCGGAGTTGAAGGATGTTGTACACTTTTTTTCCCGTCTCCTCTTCCATTTCGCGCAACGCGTCAATGTTCCAGGGGTTGAGTACCAGTGGTTTTTCGCAAATGACGTCTGCGCCGAGACGGAGGCCAAATCGAATGTGGGCGTCGTGCAGGTAGTTGGGTGAACACACGCTGAGGTATTCGATTCCGATGCCCTTGCTGCGCAGTTTGTAGAGGTGGCGGTCGAAGCGTTCGAACTCCGTAAAGAAGTCCGCTTCCGGGAAATAGGCATCCATGATGCCCACCGAATCGTGTCGGTCGAGTGCGGCGACCAGCAGATTTTTTGTTTCCTGGATGGCCTTCATGTGTCGGGGGGCGACGTAGCCCCCGGCTCCGATCAATGCAAAGCGCTTGTTCATGGTTGTTTGGTTACGCGTCCGTCTTCGAGCCGGTAGCGTTCACCCGATTCGGGGCAAGTGGCATCTCCCTGGTTGTCGAAGGTCAGTTTGTGTCCGTATTCGCTCATCCAGCCCCGCTGACGGGCCGGGTTGCCCACGACCAACGAATAGGGTGCCACGTCGGAGGTCACCACGGCGCCTGCGCCGATGAAGGCATATTGTCCGATCTCATGTCCGCACACGACGGTGGCGTTGGCCCCTATGGTTGCACCTTTACGAACGTTAGTTAGCACATATTGACCACGCCGGTTGACTGCGCTGCGGGGATTGATCACGTTGGTAAAGACCATCGAAGGTCCGAGAAAGACGTCATCTTCGCAGGTAACGCCCGTATAAACGGAAACGTTGTTTTGGACTTTTACGTTGTTGCCAAGCGTCACACCGGGCGAGATGACCACATTTTGTCCCAGGTTGCAGTTCTCCCCGATGACGGAGCCCGCCATGATGTGCGAAAAATGCCAGATGCGCGTACCGGCACCGATGGTACAGGGTTGGTCTATGACGGCGGACGGATGTGCAAAATACGATTCGCTCATTGGCCGCGGTTTAAAAAGTGAATGACTTGTCCGGCGATGTAATCCATTTGCGCCGGTGTTAATTCAGTATGCATGGGCAATGAGATCACTTCGCGACACAGCTGCTCGGTTACCGGCAGGGATTCGAATCCCCCTTTCGGGGCATAGGCCTTTTGACGGTAAAGGGGCACGGGGTAGTAGATGGCGCAGGGGATCCCGCGCTGGTCGAGGAATTCTTTGAGGGCATCGCGGCGACCGTCGCAAACGCGCAGCGTGTACTGGTGGAACACGTGATCTGAATGCGGATTGCGGACTGGACGGATCAGTGCATCGACTCCTTCAAAAGCTGAGTCGTAATGCGCTGCAGCCCTGCGTCGCGCATCGGCGTAACGATCCAGGTAGTTGAGTTTTACGTCGAGTATCGCTGCCTGCAGGGCGTCGAGTCTCGAATTTACTCCGACGACATCGTGGTAGTAGCGCACGCTGCCTTGCCCGTGGTTGGCGATGGTCCGTAGGCCATCCGCCAGGGTGTCGTCCATGGTCATCATTGCACCGCCGTCGCCGTAGCAGCCCAGGTTCTTGGAAGGAAAAAAGGAGGTGCAGCCGATGTGTCCAATGGTTCCCGCCTTTTTGCTGGTGCCGTCGGAGTAGCGGTAACTGGCGCCGATGGCCTGTGCGTTGTCTTCCACCACAAACAGCCCGTGGTCTTTGGCCAACTGCATGAGCGGTTCCATGTCTGCGCACTGGCCGAACAGGTGTACGGGAACGATGGCGCGCGTGCGCGGCGTAATTTTTTTCCTTACTTCCCCGACGTCGATGTTGAAATCGTCCGGGTGGACATCGACCATGACGGGGGTCAGCTTCAACAAGGCAACCACCTCTGCGGTGGCCACGTAGGTAAATGCCGGAAGAATGACTTCGTCACCCGGTTCAAGGCCGAGGGCCATGAGCGCGATTTGAAGCGCGTCGGTCCCGTTGGCGCAGGGGATCACGTGGCGCACATTCAAATAATTTTCAAGATGCCTGGCGAAGGCGGCAACGCGTGGTCCGCCGATGAATTGGGCAGATTGGACCACTTCGGCCAGCGCGGCGTCGATCTCGGGGCGGATGGCAGCGTACTGTCCCTGCAAATCGACCATGTGCAATTTTCCTGGGGGTATGTTCTGGTTTGTCATAGGCGTATTCTTTTTCATGCGCGGCGTCCGATGCTCTCATATTCAAAACCCATTTCGTGCATCCGGGCGGGTTCGAAAACGTTTCTGCCGTCGAACACGAGGGGAGATGCCATGCGGCGCTTCATTTCCGCGAAATCTGGCGAGCGGAAAACATTCCACTCTGTGATGAGCGCAAGCGCATCAGCACCGTCGAGTGCGTCGTACATGTCTGTTGCGCAATAGAGCTTTCCACCAAAGAGTTCCGGAGCATGGTCCATGGCCTCGGGATCGTAACAGCGCAGGCTTGCTCCGGCATCGAGGAGATTTTGCATGATGTCGATGGCGGGAGCTTCGCGGATGTCGTCGGTGTTTGGTTTGAATGCGAGTCCCCACACGGCGATGGTCACGCCGGAGAGTTTGCCGCCGAAGTGGCGAATGATCTTTTCGGGCAGGATTTTTTTCTGCGATGCATTGACCTGCATGACGGCATCGAGGATGCGAAAGTGGTAATGGTGTTCTTCTGCTGTTTTGTGGAGAGCGCGCACGTCTTTGGGGAAGCACGATCCCCCGTAGCCGACACCGGGGAAGAGGAAGCGCTTGCCGATGCGGGTGTCGGAACCGATGCCTTTGCGAACCTGGTCGACGTTGGCACCTGTGCTTTCGCAGAGGTTTGCCAGTTCGTTCATAAAGCTGATGCGCGTCGCCAGGTAGGCGTTTGCGGCGTATTTGGTGAGCTCTGCGCTGCGCAGGTCCATTACATAGACGGGATTGCCCTGGCGGACAAAGGGTTCGTAGAGGGCTTCCATGACGGCGGTTGCGCGCGGGGCATTGCTGCCGATGACCACGCGGTCCGGTTTCATAAAATCTTCCACGGCGACGCCCTCGCGGAGAAACTCCGGGTTTGATACGATATCGAATAAACTTTGATCAATTTTTTTACTCAATATTTCGTGCACCTTTTCCGCAGTGCCAACGGGTACGGTGCTTTTATTGACCACCACGGTGTAGTGGCGGATGTGGTCTGCGAGGGCATCTGCAGCGCCAAGGACGTAGCGCAGGTCGGCTGACCCGTCCTCTCCCGGCGGGGTGGGCAGGGCCAGAAAGGCGATTTCCGCTTCGCGCATGGCCTCCGCAAGCGACGTCGTAAAATGCAGGCGTCCCTCGCGCGCATTGCGCTCGAAAAGTTGCTCGAGCCCGGGTTCGAAAATCGTCAGCTGCCCCCCCTGCAGACGCCGGATCTTGACGGCATCGATGTCGAGGCAGGTCACCTGGTGACCCGTTTCCGCAAAACATGTCCCCGTGACGAGTCCGACGTATCCGGTTCCGATGATGGTGATCTTCATGTACTTAGAGTCTCCAGTAGGTTAGCGTGTTGTTGGCGGGTCTTTCGTAAAGCCCTTTGAGGTCTATCAATACGGGGTCTGAGCCCATGCATTTCATAAAGTCGGCGAGGGTTTGCTTTCGGAAGGCATCGTGCGCAACGGCCACCACAACAGCGTCGTAATCGACACCCGGCTGTTGGACCATCGGAATGCCGTACTCTTCCATCACCTCCGACGCGTCGGCATAAGGATCAACTACGTCGACCTGCACGGAATAACCGCGCAGCTCGCCATAGAGGTCCGCCACTTTGGAATTCCGGATGTCGGATACGTTTTCTTTAAACGTGATGCCCTGAAGCAGGACTTTGCATTCGCTGGGGTTCTTTCCGCGCACGATCAGGAGCTGTACCAGTTTTTTGGCGACGAAAGCAGGCATGCGGTCGTTGATGCGGCGACCGCTGAGGATGACTTCGGGATCGTAGCCGAGCTTTTTGGCCTTGTGAACGAGGTAATAGGGGTCTACGCCGATGCAATGACCCCCGACGAGTCCGGGAGAAAATTTCAGAAAATTCCACTTCGTCGCAGCGGCTTCGAGCACCTCGCGCGTGTCGATGCCCATTTTGTCGAAGATGATGGCCAGTTCGTTCACAAAAGAGATGTTGAGGTCGCGCTGACTGTTTTCGATGACCTTTGCCGCTTCGGCGACTTTGATGGAAGGTGCCCGGTAGGTTCCGGCGGTGATGATGCTGCCGTACACGCCGGCAATGCAATCCAGCGAGGCTGCGTCGTTGCCCGAAACGATCTTGGTAATGCTCTCCAGGGGACGCTGTTTGTCGCCCGGGTTGATGCGTTCGGGGGAATATCCGAGCATGAAATCGCGGCCCATCACCAGGCCCGAGTGGTGCTCCAGCAGGGGAAGGCAGTCTTCCTCGGTGCAACCGGGATACACGGTTGACTCGTACACGACGCAATCTCCTGGTTTGAGTGCGGCGCCGATGGTTTGTGAGGCCGCCAGCAGGGGCCGCAAATCCGGAACTTTATGGCGGTCAACGGGCGTGGGGACGGCGACGATAAAGAATCGCGCTTCGCGAAGGCGCCGCGGATCGGTCGTAAACTCGATGTCCGCGTCGCGAAAATCTTCAGGCGAAAGTTCGCGGCTGGGGTCTTGTCCCTGGCAGAGCAGGTCGATCCGGCTCTGGTTGATGTCGAAGCCCAGTACGCGCATTTTGCGGGCGAAGGCCAGGGCAAGGGGCAGGCCAACGTAGCCAAGCCCCACCACTGCAAGTTGTTCTCTTTTTTCTATCAGCTCGTGCAAGATCATTTCAGACAAAAACTTATGCGTTATGATTCCGGCTCCACAACAACAGGGCTCCTTCCTCGCGCACCATGCGCTTCAGTTGCCGGTCGGTCAGGCTTTCGAAGAGGATAAAACGGATTTTGCGCTTCATCCATTGCTCGGCACGGGCAAGCCGCCGCAACAGGATGCGCTGGTCCGGCCGGCCGACGAGGATGAGGTCTACGATTTCCGTTTCGAGGCCCCTGGAGAGATCTCCCGTCAGGTAGATTGCGTCCGGTCCCCCGGAAGGCCTGGTGAGCTTTTCCACGAGGTCTTGCAGGCCCAGGTGTTTGCGCAACATGCTGTTCAGTTCCGGGAACAGGGGGTGGCGGATGTTTGCCTGGAAATACTTGCGGTTGCCATTGCGGCTCGTCAGCAACATCCCCGCGGCGACGAGCCGGTTGAGTTCGATGCGGATGCCATTGGTCGAATCGCCGAGCTCGGCTTCCAGGCCACGGAGGTAGGCCCTGGTGGCCGCGTTCAAAAACATCCGCTGCAGGACCTTCAACCTCGTTCCGGATCCGATGAGCGCTTCTAACATAAATGAGCAACAAAATTACTCAATTTTATTGTTGCTGTTGCCAAAACCTGCGACCAAAGACCCAGGCGCTTCCCGCCAGCAACCCGGCCATGAGCCCAAGGGCCAGTGCGGCAGGCCAGCTCCGTTGCCGGCTCTTCAGGGGCATCAGGGGCAGGTCGAGGGCCTGGATGAACGGGGTCCTGCTGACCAGGGAGAACGAGGCGATCTCCCGGTTTTTGAGTGCCTCCGCATAAACGGCCTGCAAGGCGCGGATCTCCTGGTCGAGAATGGACTTTGGTACCTCCCCAGAAAATGACCACCCTCCCCTGAATTGGTCGCGCAGTCCCGCCAAACCAAATTGCTTTTGTTCGATGAGGGCCTTGAGCGAATCCGTTTTGTGCAATAGCCCACGGTAGGTCTCTTCCTGTTTTTCGACGGTCTTGCTGATGTAAAACGAGCTCATCTGGTCAAACAAGCGCGTTACCAGTTCGAACGCCAGCAACTCGTCGGTAGATACCACAGAGAGCTCCATGATGTTGGTCTTCTCGCTGAGCCGGGTGCTGAGCATGCTGAGAAAGTGTTGGTGCACTTGTTGCAAGGCCTGATTTTCCAACCGCGTAAAGCCGTCCAGGCTGTCGTGTCTGAACCGAAAATCTTTGAGGGGGTCAGGACTCCGGTAGAAGGGAGCGGGGGCCCACAAGCCCTGTGCTTCGCGTTCGGCAATGAGCCGGTTTGCAAGCAACTCCGCTTCGCCCGATGGGCCCGGGGTGCGCTGAAAAAATACTTTTTGCGCTATGTTGCGCGTGCGCGACAGCTCCAGGATCTTGAACAGGTTTACCTGATCCGGACTGCCGAGCAAGCCCCCGATCGAGCCGATGGCCGATGCAAGTCCCAGGGGTTGCTCCTCGTTGAGCATGAAGCTGAGGCTGGCTTCGTAAGTTTTTCTGGAGTTCATCCGCAGGAAAAGACCAAGCAACAGCCCCGCCAATGCAAACAGCATCAGCAAGCGCCGCGCGAGGACCAAGTCCGCGGCATATCCGCGGGCAATGGTCACCAGATCCCGCAGGCTGTAAGTCTCCGACACGTTGTTTCTCTCCGGATCGATCACATGCAAAAATAATTTAATTTGTTTGAATTCCCGCTGCGGCCTGGAGCCGGTGGAATGGCTACCGATTTAGGATATTTGCAGCGCCATGTTCCGCCGTTCATTCTTGCCGAGTATCCTCCAGGGCCTCCGTTCCGCATCGTCGGATTCCGGCAAGGGCCTTGTACTTGTTTCCATTTGCCTCCCCGCCCTGGTCAACCCGGTTCTTAGTCAGGATCCGACAGGATCAAACCGAGCTCAGGCAGTCGAACGCGCTCTGGCCATGAACGATCGCATCCGCGACCAATACCTATACCAGCAGCCCGACAGCGCCATCCTGCTTGCGCGGGAACTGCTGTCTTATGCTACAGACCAGCAGCTCGAGGAAATGCAGGCAAAAGCTTACAACCTCATAGGCGTGGCGCTATACCAGCAAGGACATTTCGCAGAAGCCATTGGCAACCACGAAGAAGCGCTGGCCATCAGCAGAAGGGCCAGATTGCTGCTTCAGGAAGCGACCGCACTCAACAACATGGGGTCGATTTTTCAGGATCAGGGCGACCTGGTCCGTGCATTGGACTGCTTAAGCTCCAGCGCAGCCCTGCTCGAAAAAGCAGATGACCAAAAAATATATCCTGCCGTCCTCGCCAACCTTGGCATCATCTACTCAGGAACGCGCGATTACCCGCGGGCCATCGAGCATTTTACGCGCAGCCTGGAAGCAGATCGCGCTGTGGGAAACGACGTCGGCGTTGCCAGCAGCCTCAACGATCTGGGCCTGATCTGGCTGGAGCAGGGGGATGGGCAAAAAGCCTTGTCGATGTTTGAAGAAGCCCGTCAAATTCACGAACGGAACCAAAGCGATAAAGGAACCGCCCATTCCATCAACAACGCGGGTTTGGTATACCTCAGGCAAGGTGACTTTGCCCGGGCGCTGTCGCATTTTCGGATGGCGCTTTCCCTACGGAAAAAGATCGACTACCGACAAGGAGTAGCCAACACCCTGGCCGACATAGGCAGGACGTTCCGGTCAATGGAGCGGGCCGACAGTGCCATGCACTACCTGCATGCTGCACACGATCTGGCCATGAACACCGGATTGATCTCCCTGGCCGGTGAAACGAGTCTGGCTCTTTATCAGGTTTACAAATACCAGGGCAATCCGGGCAAAGCGCTCGAAATGCTGGAAATTCATCGCCAGACGCAGGACAGTCTTTCTCAGCAGAACATTGAAGAAAAGCTCGCCCAGCTAAAATTTCAGGCAGAATTCGACCGCAGGGAAGCGCTTTTTGAAGCCGCGGTTGCCAGGCAGAAACTGGAAGCTGAGTTAGCTGCCAGCAAGCGTTCACAACAACTGAGATTGAGTCTGGCCATCCTCGCAGGTCTCCTTCTGATAACGGGAATCCTCATCTTACAACGCAACCGCATTGCCCTGGAGAAAAAGAAAAGCGACGCTTTGTTGTGCAACATCCTCCCGGAACAAACTGCCGCGGAGCTCAAGGCCACCGGAACGGCAGAAACGAAGCGTTATGCCCAGGCAACGGTACTGTTTGCAGATTTCAAAGATTTCACCAGGCACACCCCGCAGTTTTCGCCCAACGCGCTCGTAGCGCGGCTGAATGATTATTTCTCCGCTTTCGACGAGATCGTCGGGCGCCACGGCGTGGAGAAAATCAAAACCATAGGCGATGCTTACATGGCTGCAGGAGGACTCCCTCAGGAAAGGTCCAGCCATGCCCGGGACGCTGTTGCTGCAGCTTGCGAAATGCTGGATTACGTACAGAAGAAGAAAGCTGAATTCGAGGCGCGCAATGAGATCGCCTTTGAACTTCGCATCGGAATTCACACCGGTCCGCTGATCGCAGGCATCGTTGGAACGCGCAAATTCCAATACGACATCTGGGGAGAGACCGTTAACATTGCCAGTCGCGTTCAAAGTCACGGCACTTCAGGAAAAATCAATCTTTCGGAATCGACCTATGGACTTGTGAAGAATGATTTCAAGTGCAGCTATGCCGGAGAGACTGAGGCCAAAGGGCTTGGGAAAATTCATTTGTACCACGTCGAACGCGAGGCCATGTCGTAATGCACCAGTTCTCTCATTGACTTACCTGCCGCCGTTGGTTCCCATTCGCAAGCTGGCTATCCATGGGGCTCTACGTGAATGGACAGGTGGCCGAGTTCCGGGATAACCTGGTGAAGGTGATCTTTTAGCGCATGTGCGATCTCGTGGCCCCGGCGCACAGACACCTCTCCATCGACGCGCACATGCAGGTCCACGTGAAACTTCATTCCGGCCTTTCGTATAAAACACTTTTCCGTATCGAGCACTCCGTCAACGCCCAGAGACGTTTTGCGGATCTTCTCCACGAGATCTTCGAACAAGTGTTCGTCCATGACCTCACCCAGGGCCGGTCTGAAAATCCGGTAAGCGTTATACATGATCACAAATGAAGCCAGGAGTGCGGCCCAGTCGTCGGCTGATTCCCACCCTTCGCCCATGAAGATGGCCAGAGAGATGCCTGAAAATGCTGCCAGCGAAGTGATGGCGTCGCTGCGGTGATGCCAGGCATCGGCCTTCAGCGCACTGCTCATCGTTCTGTGGCTGGATCGAAGCACCCACCGGTAAGACAATTCCTTCCAGATGATGATGGCGCCCAGGATGGCGAGGGTGTAGGGTTCCGGGAGCGCGTGGGGACGTCCGATGTTGATGATGGCCTGGTAGGCAATGATGGCTGCGGAAGCTACCAGGAATCCAACGACGAGAAAAGTGACCAGCGTTTCTGCGCGTCCGTGTCCGTATGGGTGATTCTCATCGGCGGGTCGTTTGGCATAGGCAAATCCCAGCACGATCAGCAGGGACGAAAAAATGTCGGTGGTCGATTCGATGGCATCTGCAATGAGGGCAAACGAGTTGCCAAAATACCCTGCAAGCCATTTGGCAGCAGCCAGCAGGGCGTTTCCCGCCATGCTCATCCATGCTGTTTTCATTGCCAAATGCTCTCTGTCCATCGCCGCAGAAAATTACACCCTATTGTACCTGTTCCGAGTTGGTTTGCGACCCGTTTGTTTCCTCCACGGGAAACCATTCAGTGATCGACCAGCCACCGATCCAATCTGTCTGCCGCCTCATAGGGTCGTCCACCTCCGTGGGTTCGGAACGCCTCGCGCAGCTGCCGCAACTTTTCCCCATGCGTTGAAGGGGTCGTCTCAAGGCGATCGAGGGTCCGCAGAATGCGCTCCATCTCCCAAGAGAACCATTCGGAACTCAACACGGCAGGATCGCTCGTTCCTTCCAGGGTTTTCGCAACGTATTCAGTCGTGTGCTGTAAGCCACCCTCAACCCCAAGAACGAACGGTTGTTTGTTTGGTACGTCGTTGGCTGCGAGGAAAACAAACGCTTCCAGCGCTGCGTCTCCCGCCAATGACCTGGCTACTGCATCGGGCCATCCCTCAACTGCGTGGATGCGCGCCAGTGCGCGATCGCGGATCTCAGGGTCCATTCTAAAATCGGTAAATTGCAGCAGGGAATGGAACTGCAGTGCCGTATCGAGTTGATCGATTTCCGAAAGCATTTGCTTTTTGCGTTCTGCATCCCGCTCCCCGATGGCCTCCACTTCCTCTTTGGCGGCGGTTGCGCTGTTGCGCACCCAGGCTGCGACCGCCACCCCGGAGCCAGCCAGGGATGACCAAAAAGCGACCAGCAACAGGAGTTTCCCCATCGCTTCCGGATAGGAGCCGAGCCAGGAGCCGTTTACCATCAGCAATCCGCCAAATAGCGCCAGGGCCGGCAATAGCCATGCTGCGGTTTCCACAATATGTCCCGGTAATCCGGTTCCGGCAGCGCCACTCATTTTGCAAAGCGCCGCCATGGCGGAAACGAAAATAACCAATGTAAACCCTATGACAAGCCAGGCCCAGCGCGGTCCAAGGGGAGGCATCACCCAATTGAATCCACCCCGGAAATAAGCCCAGGCCACGAAAGCTCCCATGAAAAGCAAAAATCCAAGAAAGAGATAGATCAGACTCCACACCGCTCCCGCAACGGCGTCGCCTCCCGAGACATGATTCATTTTTCCAAAAAGGATGAAGAGAATGCCAATCCACATGATGGTGGCCAATGCGAGTAGTGCGTTATCGACCAGGTTCATTGGTCAAAGGTACGCCATTCCAATCCGCACACCGTGCATCCTGCCACAGCATCGGGCATCAGACCTTTACAAGTTCAAATCTTACTTACATCCCAATAGCCAACGGACTTCTCTTACGTACCACCTCCCGGTAACGAACAGCAACAGGGGAAGGACGCCAAAAGACAGAGGGTTGTATCGCCAGGCGGCGGCAACGTCCAGGTGGATGAGGTGCATCAGGGCGCGGGTCATGCCGCAGGCATAGCACCGGTAGCCTGATAGCGCGGTAAACAAGCAAAGCGATCGACCGTCGTCAAAAAAACTGGCAGGCAGGAGTACCAGCGCCAGGGCCAGCATACTCACACCTGCCAGTTTTGTCTTGCGCCATGCATTTCGCAGGCCTGACATGCGTCAATGCCTAAAGGGTCTCCGTGTAATTTCCGTTTTTCGGCTTGAGGTCGCCGGTAACGATGCGGATCAGGTCGATGAGCGCCCAGATGCCACAACCCCCGAGGGTCAGCAATTGGATGATGCCAATGGTGGTATAGCCCAGGTAAAACCGGTGAATGCCCAGACCACCTACAAAAATGACCAGGAGCAGGGCTACGAGCTGGCTTTTTCCACCCGAAGAAGGGGCATCATCGTCGTCGAAAGAGGATAGCTCCTGTTTCTGTTCAATTTTGCGCAACTCCCTTTCGATGGCCTTCCTGGCTACAAAAGCTTTTACCTTGCCGCCCAAATTTTGTTTTTTCTTTTCCGCGACTGGCTTTTCCGTCATCACAGGAGCCGATGTCTGCTCATACGCCGGCAAAGGGAGTTCTCCAACCGATGCCAAAGCACCAGATAGCTGGGGTTCCAGAGAGGGCACTCCGGTCACCGCAAATTCCTCGCGATAAAAATCTTCAACAGCAGCCTGGCGCTGTTCCGCGGAGCGCATTGAAGAGCTCTTGCGCGCGGTGTGTTTTTTTGCGTGAGAATAATCAACACCGATCGATTCGCTGCGCTTGTTTTTAAAACTTGGACAGGAAATGTCCCTGGAGGAACTACATGACGACAGCACCAGGACGACCAGGGAGCAGGAAAGTAAAAACCATTTGCTTTTCATAAGATTCTTTTGGGTTAGTGAAAGAAAAATATCGCTCGAGCGCCAAAGATATTTTGTTAGCTCCTGGCTTCCCATACCTGACCCTAAATTTTTCCGGAATGTCCGGCAGGGTAGGTCCCCTTCATTCATCCGAGTTCACAATGCTTCCGTAATCGACCAGGAGCTCTTCGCCGGCTGAAATGTCGCGCAGGGCTACAAACGCTGCACCATCGTCTATTGAGGCGATGTTGGGGGTCTCGCTGTGGTTGAGGAAGAGCGACAGGTCCATCGCCTTAAACCCTCCGGCAGGAACGAAATAGCCGGATTCGTCGAACAGGCAGTAGGCCTCAACGAGTTTGCGCGCATGTCCGGGCAGTTCATCCACGTCGGCATAGCTCAGGTGTACCCATTCACCGGGGTCTTTCGAGAACATTCCGGTGCATCCACAGGGAATTTCGCACAGGGCAAAAACGCCCACACCGTGCAGTGGGGATGGCCTCAAGCCCACCCAATGGTTGGCGGCGAGTTCGTTCAGGAGGGAATTGGCATCCATCTCAAGGATTGTGCAAACGACGCCAAAAATAAGCCCGGATCCCGTTTACCCGTCCCGCCGTATACCCAATTTCAAACTTAGCGTGCAACCCGGGAGCCCGGTTTTGAAATTTTATTCTGCGAATTAAAATTTTGTACATTTGTTTCGATGGCTCCGGTGCCTTCCGTAAAATTTCCGGCCCGTTTGGGCAGGGAGGGAAGTGTGCAGCCGCCTCTCTGTTTCCGCATTTACTCACTAACCCTCGTTTTTATGAAAAAACTGATCGCATGTGTGCTGGCTGCAGGGCTCCTGTTGTCGACCGAACTGATTTCGCAGGACAAGAAAACGCTCCAGACGGCAAAGACTTACTTCACCTGGGTGGACCAGGGGAAAACCCACCATTTGAATAAATTGCTGGCAGAAGATTTTTCGGGAAACATCTCCTTCGACGTCAATCCGCTGGACAAGGCTGGCTGGAAGGCGATGATGGAATCGCTCAAAGTGGCTTTTCCCGATATGAAACACGAATTCCAAGCAGAGATCTCCGAAAAGGACAAAGTTGCCCTTAAAGGGCTGCTAAAAGGTACCAACAACGGCAACTACATGGGGCAGCTCCCCACCAACAAGGCCATCGCCCTGCCATTTAGCGCTGTCCTCCTTTTCAATCCAAAGGGGAAACTCTCTACGATTTCTATGAGTTTTGATCCAAGGGTCTTTGATATGCAGATGGTTGGTGAAGGTGAAAACCGCAGTGCTCGCGCCAAGCAGACGGTCAGCGGCTTCTTCGCTGCCATTGACGCGGGCGAGACAGACCGGTTTGCTGAATTCTGCGCTGCCAATTTCAAAGTGACCTCCCCCCTCCTCACTGGAGAATCGGATTTGGCGGTTTTCCAGAGCAATTCCTCCATTCTTCGGTTAGGTTTCCCGGACATGAAACACGAGATCACCCGAATGGAATACACCGGCACCCACGTCATGACGACGGGTGTATTCCGTGGAACCAACTCGGGCCCTTACAATGAAAACCTGGCTACAAACCGCAAGGTGGAATTTCCGTTCCTCGTACTCGACGAACTCGACGCGAAATACAAGATCTCCAACCGGTGGATCATGTTCGACGGGCAATCGTTCAACACGCAGCTGTACGAAGGGTATTCACAGGTACTCGAAAACCTGTTGCGCGAAATGTTTGCCGCCTCAGATGCCGGAGACGTGGACAAGGTGGTCAGCTACTGGGATGAATACGGGAAGAGCAATTACAACGGCGCCGAACACAGCATGGACGAGCTAAAAACGCGACTGAAAAATTTCAAAAAGTCGTTTCCCGACATTCAGCGCACCATTGATGTGGTGACGGTCTGCGGAAACCGCGCCCATGTCCGCGGAACGGTTAGCGGTACCCAAAGCGGCCCTTACTTGGGCAAACCGGCTACAAATCGGCGGGCAACCATCGGATTTATGGCTGAGTACCTTTTCAATGGCAAAGGAAAAATTGAAGCAGGCTGGACAGAAGTTGACTTTGGTGCCCTGAACGACCAGTTGTTCGGCAAAAAGCGCTAAGCCTGACCGCAACAGCCGGCAGCATCACACACGGGCATCCCATTGGATTCCCGGATGTGCAGACTCCTGGTTCATTGGCGAACAAAACGAGCGTGCATGGGCTTACCCCCGGGAAGCCAAATGGAAATCACATAGGTTCCCGACGGCCATTGTTCGACTGGTATGCGGACAAATTCACCCTGAACGTTCCGGATGAGATGAATTCGTCCGTGCATGTCGGCAATGCGCAGTGTGCAATATCCCGGTAAGGCCGGTGAAATGTGCAGGTCGATGTAGTCGCCGGCGGGATTGGGATAAGCGCGGCATTGGATTGCTCTTTCCGTTTCATTTGTTGAGGTCAGACAGATCCAACGGTTGAGGAAGCCCTCACCTGAGGCGTACAGGTCGCAGGGATACGTTCCGCAGGAGTCGTAAGCCGCCAGGGCTCTGACTATTTTATGGGTGTGCCCTGTGGTGTTCCAACCGGCACCGTTCCATTCTACAACTCCCAGTGCGGGGACATTTCCCACCTGGGTAAATTCACCGCCGACGTACAATTTGTTGTCGAAAGGCAGGAAATCATTGACGATGGCCAGGGTATCGGGAATGTCACCGCCTGGCATGGCATTCCAGGCGGAGTTATTCCACTGCGCAATGTTCTGGGTCGTAGAAACATTGTCTGCGTGTTTGTAATGACCTCCGACGATGAGCGATCCGCCATAATCGATTTGACTGGCTACTCCGTTGTAGGGGAGTTGGTAAAACAAGGTGATGCCCCCCGACAGCGGACTCCAGGCACTGCCATTCCAGGATGCGATGTTGAGATGAGGAGTAGTAAAGGTTCCTCCCGCAACAAGCTGTCCTCCATATGTGCCCAGTGTGTAAACGGGCCCGTTGAAGGTGGCGTTGTAGTTGTTGACAAATGCCGCCCCGTTCCACAAGGCCATGTTTTGACAACTCAGGTTCGATGTACTCCCCGCCGTTTGAAAATCGCCCCCAACCACCAGCCCCGCAGGAGTGCTCAACAAAGCAGTGACGGATGCCCCGGTCGTACCGGTCACCCCGTTGTCGACCTGTAGCCAGGATGAACCGTTCCACGCGGCCAGGTTGTTGACATTGCTGAGGTTCCCTGCGGTTTGAAACAAGCCTCCGGCATAGAGCAAGCCGTTGTGCACCGCAAGTGCCCGGACAGTTCCCGCAACGCCCTGTGCAAGTGGATACCAGTTGGCTCCGTCCCATGCAGCGATGTTATTTACCGGCACATTGCCCGCCTGGGAAAACTGGCCGGCAACGATCAGCCGGCATTGGTACACGACCATATCGAAAACCTGGCTTAAACCGCTTGCCAGGTTCTGCCAGCTTCTCATTCCCCCCCGACAAGCCTGGGAGAGGCAGAGGGTGTCTGCCAGGAAAGGGCAGTCGAAGGTCCGTTTAAAAATACAGGTATCCATCAGACCGCCACTGTTGATGTAATAGGTGGCGGTGATTTGATAGGTCGTGGCCCCTGCCACACAGAAATCGACGGGGTGAATGTTTCCTGCAGGCAGAAAACCGGACGCATGGCTGATGCTGATGCTTTGCGGGTTGTTAAGCGTGGCCGACCAGCCTGCAAAGCTCTGAACATTTGCAAAACTACCATTCGTTAGTTGAAGGTCAATATGCGTGAAGCAATTGGAAGCGGGAACATTCCCCGTGAGCGCGTAGCAGCAGATCCCTGGAGCTGCCGACACCGGGGTGAATGCATTTTGCAGAGAGTCACAGCGGCATACAGGTGGCGGTGGAGGGCAGTCAAAAAAATATTTAAATGTGCAGGTGTCGATCCCTCCCCCTGTCGAATAGAAAAAGTGTACGGTAACTGTGTACACCGTTGCACCCACTACACAAAAGGAGCCGGGCATCACATTGCCCTGTGGAAAGAAACCGGAAACCGGTGAATAGCAGATGTCCTGAGGACCGTTTGCCGTGAGGGTGTATCCAGACCCCGCCATTGCATTGGCAAAGTTGCCTGCGCTGAGCAGTATCTGCGCCTTTTGAAAGCAGTTAGTCGCCGGAATCACAGCGTTCAAATCATAGCAGCACTGTCCTGGCAGAAAGCTCGTTCCGGTCACGTTTGCTTTCAGCGAATCACAGGTACAGGGCGGTGGACCCGAAAAGCACTCCCGGACGCCACGCTGCTTACAGCTGTCGTTGAGCTTTCCGTTGAGGTCGTAGAATTCAACGATGAACGTGACGGGATTGGCAGCACCGGTCAGGCATAAGGACCCCGGGGCGACCAGGCCCGAAGGGATGAACGGCCCAACAGGGGAAAAACAGATCCCGCCCGGCGTCTGCGATGCATTCCATCCCGGGTTGGCGACGATGTTGCTAAACGTACCGCTGTTTGCACTGATGCAGCATTTGCTGAAGCACTTTGGTTTATTGGTTACCAGTTCAAAATCCCAGCAGCAGGCACCTGGCTGTGGTGGAGCATCTTTGAAGATCACAAAAAGCGAATCGCAGCATTCCGCGTCGGGAAGTTCCGGGCAATCGAACTCAAAATGAAAACTGCACGAATCGGTGACGCCCAAAGAAGAGAAGGTGTAATGCACATCAACCTGAACGGGGTTGCTCGTACCACTCAGGCAAAACCATGCAGGACGGTTAACGCCTGCCGGGATAAAACCTGAATTGTGCACCACCGTGAGCGATTGGGGCCCCACATTCAAGAGGCTGAAGCCTCCGAGCTGGTCAGCCTGCGGGTTGACAAAATATCCCGAGTTGAGGCTGATGTGAATTTGCTGAAAGGTTGCAGGGTAAGGGTTGTCAACATGCAGATTGTAGCAACATTCAGTCGGAAGGGTGTGCTGGCGTTCGAGATAGGAAAACAGGGAGTCGCAACGAACGGGCTCCGGAGGCCAGGGACAATCGAAAACATAGCGGAATGAACAACTGTCTGCAACACCTGCGTTTCCAAAATGATAATATACGTCGATGGTATAGAATTGCGCTCCGGTCACACAAAATGCTCCTGCACTGAAGTCACCAGGAGTGATAAAACCGGCAACTGGCTGCAAAACCACTACTTGTGGCGCCGGTATGGAGACCGTCCAGTTGGGAAATGCAGCAACATTTGAAAATGATCCAGAGCTGAGGTAAAGTTCTAATGACTGAAAGCAGGCCGGTGAGGCGACATGCCCCCCTACTTCGTAGCAACAGCCGCCCGGTCCACCGTTGATGGTCTTTATGGTATTGGTGTTGAAAGTGTCGCAGGCGCAGGGCTTCCCCTTTACATGTATCGTATCCACACACTGTCGTATGCAGTTTCCCTCCCTGGCGATCAGGCGAACGGAATAAGTCCCCGGCAAGGTGTACAGCAGCGCAAGCGAGTCGACATTGAAAAAACGCAAGCCGCTGAACTGGTCGACGTCGACGATCCAGGTGAGCGTCGTCAAAGGGTCCCTGGTTCCCAGATACCGGATGTTCACGGAATCACCTGTACAGATGTCATGGGGCAGGGTGAATTCGCAACTCAGGTCGCAGATGTATTCGTAACATACGGTGTCGGAACACAGGTCATCATATACTTCTACGCAATAGCACCCGTCGGCATCCGGTGCATAACAGCTATCGGAAGACAGGGTTCGCGATCCTCCACACAGAAGCCAACGGTATTGCTTATTTGACGGAGATACGCACAAAACATTATACTCTTCCCGGATTTCGGCAACAAATGGCGGCACAACCGTCAATTGCGCTTTAGCATTTGGAGCGTCGTTGGTGCAGAACTGGTCGGTGACCACGGTAATTTCGTAACTCACGGGATCGTCCGGACATACTTCCCAGGAGAGGGTATCCACATCCGAAAGGTGGCGGGTGATGTCGTTGTTGGTCTTTAGAAAAAAAACGAACGGAGGGGTTCCGGTAATTTTTACGTTCAGCCGGGTGCAGGTTCCTTTGCAGATGACGGGGCGGTGGAGGTTCAGCGAGGCCTTCGGCTTTGGGTAAACGACGACTTCGACGGTGCAGGAATCAGGGGCCTGGCCACGTTCCTGCCAGACGACTTTGATGGTACAGATCCCGGACTTATCAAAGCAGGCAATGTGGGGATTGTAGTCGTTGGGGTTTGTGATGGTTCCGCAACTGATGCTCCACTGATAACTCGCCGTGGGGGAACCGGCGCCGATGTAGGTGACCGGATGGCATTCTCCTACACAAGCGCCGGAAACCACCTCAATGCAGTTGGTCTGGGCGGACAACGAGGGCGCCCACGCCAACATGAGCAGCGGCATAACGCGCACCGCGAGGTCAACAAACCTTTTTAAGTGCTTCATTTGATACGCAAATTCTTAATAAACTCATTTAACATGGTTCGCAGATCCCCACAGGAAACTTAGCCCTCAGCTCTCTACTCATCACTTTGGGATATCAAATCCTTTAAAATCACCTTTCTTATCTGTCTGGAAAGGTACCATATTCGGAGCGTTCCACCCACAGGGCTGCTGTTGCTGGGCGTCGCAGCCGTTTTCCGGAGTTTTGCAGACCATGTTGATGGTAGCAGCATAGCCTTTGCTGGGCATCAGCCCGGAGGGATTTTTGGGAAATTTGGCAATGCCATTTTTCTCCGTCTTGGCAACAAGTACCGGAGCTGGAACACACTTCCTGTCCACGCACTTGCACAAAGGCTTCGCCGGATCGAAGATCATGACTTCGATCCCTGGAACCCCTGTGCCCTTGTTATCCCGCACAGCAATCTGGTTTTTACCCTGTGCGAAAGGGGACGCAGGCAAGACGAACAAAAAAAACAGGATAGCGCAATACGGCAGGTGGGATGTTAAAAGTACTCTTTTCATGATAAAACTTTTAACCGGTGAATTATTAATCATTCCTCCCATCCTCTTCAGCGTCCTTGAAGGGATTTCCATTTCAACCTTTAAATATACAACTTTCACATGGGAAAAGCAAAAAAATAGCTGCCTCTTTTAACAATATCGCCTCGTGCATTTGGCAAGGGTTTAAATCCAATTGGCGTTTTGTCAGATGTAACCTCTTTTACTATATTCTTTTTACAACGGGTCGCCATCATAGGGTTTTGCTGAAAGGGGGTAATCGTCACTTTAAGGCAAGACAAAAAGAAGTGGCTGCGCATCACCGAACACAAAAAAGCTCGTTGAGTCAGAGGAACTTTGAAAAAAGGATCTTATTTGGCATCTGGTATAGATGCGACCAGTTGCCGGCGGGTTCAGATGCAGATCAATAATTTTCTTTGGCTCAGGCATCCCTTCTTTTCAAATTCATTGCTCACTTCCAAAGCCTCGAAGTTTTGGGACAAAGGTGCGACCCCTCCAGGGTCGGTAATTCCTATTCCCTGCATTCTACCAAGGTGCGACCCCTTCGGGGTCGGTAATTCCTATTACCATCATTCTACAAAGGTGCGACCCCTTCGGGGTCGGTAAATCTAATAGCCGTCATTCTACAAAGATGCGACCCCTTCGGGGTCGGTAATTCATATTACCGTCATTCTACAAAGGTGCAACCCCGACGGGGTCGGTAATATTTATTACCGTTATTCTACCAAGATGCGACCCCTTAGGGGCCGGTAATTCTTATTACCATCATTCTACAAAGGTGCGACCCCTTCGGGGTCGGGCGTACCAACTGCCGCTTTGCTATAAATGTTCGACCCCTACGGGGCCGGTAATTCTTATTACCATCATTCTACAAAGGTGCGACTCCTTCGGGGTCGGTAATTCTAATTACCATCATTCTACATAGGTGCGACCCCGACGGGGTCAGTAATTCTTATTACCGTCATTCTACAAAGGTGCGACCCCTACGGGGTCGATTATTTAATAATCTTCAGTCATACAAATTGATAACCTCAACGGGGTCGGCAATTCTTATTAGCATCACTCCATTCATGTTCGACCTCTACGGGGTCTCTCTTGGCAACAAGCATCGCGGAACAAATCTGGGATTCAATCCTTCCAATGAGCTTTTCGCGAGTTGCAGATGGTGACCAAAACAAAGGAAGCGAACCTGATCGGCTCGCCTCCTTTGTTTCAGTATTTATTTGCGCCGGACTTAGCGCTCGATGATGAGCTGCTCGGTCCGTTGCTGGTAGCCGTCGGATACCTGGATGAGGTACATTCCGCTGCGTACTTCCAGCACATTCATGTCGAGTTCGAGGACGTTCTGGTTGGCTTTGAGCTTCACGCTAAATACCTTCTTGCCCAGAAGATCCATCATGGTCACTTCCTTCACGCGCTGGTCGAAACCGGTAATGAAGACTTTGGTCACCACACTGGCTGGATTGGGCACGAGCTCAACATCCACCGGCCGGTATTCGTAAGCCTTCAAATCGTTTTCGCGATCGCGCTCCTCCGTTCCGGCAAATGCCGTCAGCGTGAAGAACCATCCGTTTACAATGGCTGAGAAGGTCGTACCACATTTGGATCTGATCTGGTAGTGGTAATAGGAACCATCGTCGAGGCCTGTGAACGAATGTTTGTTGCCAGGACCGGAAGCGGCTGCCCAGCTACTCCATGGACCCCATACACCGGGGCTGATCTCCTTGCGGATGCGCAGCTGATACGACGTTGCGCACAATCCTGCACTCCAGGCAATCTTGGCTGAGCTGGTTGTCGTGTCATAGTGGTACACATTGACCGGCTGACCACAATTGTATGCGATCACCGTTACCTTCTGGTTGCACGTGTTCTTGTTGTTGCTCGAGTCTTTCACCGTCCATTTAACCGTTGTGACTCCAACCGGGTAGGAAGCCGGAGAATTGTTGGTGATCGGGTATTTCACACCACAATTGTCGGAAACCGTTGGTGTGCCCAGCGATACCGACCCAGCCGGTACAGAACACTGTCCGGGGAGTGTGGTGACCGTAATGTCGGGCGGGCAGGTGATCGATGGCGGCTCGAGGTCTTTCACTTCCACCATAAAGCTGCAGGTCGTAGAATTGCCTGCGGCATCGGTGGCCGTCCAGGTTACTGTTGTTACCCCTTTCTTCCAGAGCTGTCCGTCGAGGCTGCCAGAACCAGAGCCCGTTTCGACTCCTGTCAGTACCCATGTTTTGCTGACCACTCCACAGTTGTCGGATGCAGAGCCATCAAACTCACCGGGTCCACCAGAATACGCTCCGCCCACCGTATAGCGGCAAAGCCCTTCATCCATTCCACGCATCAGATTAGCCGGACAGGTCATTGTCGGATAGGTCACGTCCTTGCCGGTGAGCACGGTCGTGCAGGTAGCCGAATTGCCGTTGCCATCGTCAACCGTGACGGTGACCGTATGGGTCATGTTATGTGCCGATGGCAGTGAAGTGCCTGCGGTGGGAGATTGAGCCCAGGTAAAGCTGCTGGAGCAATTATCCGTAACGGTAGCACCATCAATCAGGTTCAGAACAACCAGCTCGCAATCTACGTCGAGGGTTACATCCTGAGGTCCTTCACAGACAGGTGCCGGAGGTGTGGTATCGTCGCCCATCAGGACAACCGTACAAGTTGCTGTATTGCCGTTGGTATCATCGACGGTTACGGTAATGGTATGCGTCATACCCTCCCCTGATGCCAACTCCGTACCGGCAGTTGGCGACTGGCTCCAATAGAAGCTGGTAGCGCAGTTGTCGTCTGCTGTCGATCCATCCGTCACATCGGGTACCAGCAATTCGCATTCTGCATCGAGAGCGATGGTCTGTGGAGCTTCGCAAGTCGGCACCGGAGGTGTCGTGTCGTCGCCTGTCAGCACTACTGTGCACGTTGCCGTATTGCCGTTTCCGTCGTCGGCCGTTACGGTAATCGTATGCGTCGTGCCTTCGCCAGATGCCAGTTCTGCGCCAGCAGTGGGCGACTGGCTCCAGGTGAAGCTCGACGAACAATTATCCGTTGCAGAAGCGCCGTCGGTCAGGTCGGGTACCAGGAGTTCGCACTCTGCATCGAGCACGATGGTTTGTGGTCCCTCGCAGGTCGGCACCGGAGGTGTTGTATCGTCGCCCGTCAGCACCACCGTGCAGGTAGAAGTGTTGCCGTTGCCGTCATCTGCCGTTACGGTTACCGTATGCGTTACGCCTTCATCTGAAGCCAGAATGGTACCCAACGTTGGCGACTGGCTCCAACTGAGGGTTCCACAGTTGTCGCTGCCGGTGGATCCATCCAATACATTCGGCACCACCAGTTGGCACAGTGCTGTAAGGCTGACCGATTGGGCAGCTTCGCAACTGATCGACGGCGAGGTATCGTCGTCGCCCGTCAGCACGACCGTGCAGGTTGCAGAGTTGCCATTGCCGTCGTTGGCTGTAACCGTCACGGTATGCGTCACGCCCTCACCAGAGGGAAGTTCCGCGCCCGCAGCGGGTGACTGGCTCCAGGTAAAGCTCGAAGAGCAATTGTCGATGGCCACAGCACCGTCTGTGAGATCCGGAACCGGAAGTTCACAGTCACCGTTCAGGCTGACCGTCTGCGGTCCTTCACAAATCGGCGTTGGAGGCGTCACGTCGTCGCCCGTCAGTACCGTGGTACACGTGGCGCTGTTGCCGTTGCCATCGCTTACCGTTACGGTAATGGTGTGCGACACACCTTCACCGGAAGCCAGAGCAGATCCTGCGATCGGACTCTGTGACCAGGTGAAACTGGAAGAGCAATTATCGGTTGCAGAAACCATGTCGATGACGTTGGTGACCACCAGGATGCACGCGGCGTTGAGTGAAATGGTTTCCGGCCCTTCGCAGACCGGTACCGGAGGCGTTGTATCGTCGCCGGTCAGTACTACAGTGCAGGTCGAAGTATTTCCGTTGCCATCGTCAACTGTTACCGTCACGGTGTGGGTCATACCCTCTCCGGAAGCCAGTTCGGTACCCGAAGTAGGCGACTGGCTCCAATAGAAGCCCGCAGCACAGTTGTCTGTTGCAGATGCACCGTCTGTCAGATCGGGCACCAGCAGGTCGCATTCAGCATCGAGAACAATGGTCTGAGCTCCTTCACAAGTCGGTACCGGAGGCGTCAGGTCATCACCCGTAAGTACAACGGTGCACGTTGACGTATTTCCGTTGCCGTCGTCGGCCGTAACCGTCACGGTGTGGGTCACCCCTTCTCCGGAAGCCAGCAGCGTTCCCATAGTAGGTGACTGGCTCCAACTGAGGCTGCTGCAGTTATCGCTACCCAGTGCACCATCCGTCAAGTCCGGAACCGCCAGCTCACAGCTTGCGTTGAGCGCAATGGTTGCCGGCCCCTCGCAACTGATGGAAGGCGCAGTTACGTCGTCGCCGGTTAACACCACCGTACAGGTCGAAGTATTTCCGTTGGTGTCATCAACTGTAACCGTTATTGTGTGGGTCGTACCCTCTCCGGAAGCCAGTTCGGTGCCCGAAGTAGGAGACTGGCTCCAGAAGAAGCTCAACGAACAATTATCTGTAGCGGAAGCGCCATCGGTCAGGTCGGGAACGAGTAGCTCGCATTCAGCATCGAGGGCAATGGTTTGTGGCCCTTCGCAGCTTGGAACCGGCGGGGTATCGTCATCACCCGTCAGCACCACTGTGCAGGTAGTCGTATTTCCGTTGCCGTCGTCGGCCGTAACGGTAACAGTATGGGTTACCCCTTCGCCGGACGTTAGCAATGTTCCCATTGTAGGTGACTGGCTCCAGCTCAGGCTGCCGCAGTTATCGCTACCCATTGCACCATCCGTCAGATCAGGAACGGGCAATTTACAGGTGGCATCCAGGCTCACCGATTGCGGACTTTCACAACTGATTGAGGGTGCGGTAATGTCGTCCCCAGTCAGTACGACGGTGCACGTTGCACTGTTTCCGTTTCCATCGTCGGCCGTTACCGTCACGGTATGGGTCGTCCCCTCGCCTGAGGCAAGTTCGGCCCCGGCAGCAGGAGATTGAGCCCAAGTAAAGCTAGAAGAGCAATTATCGAGCGCCGAAGCCATGTCGGTAAGGTCAGGCACCAGCAATTCACATTCGGCATCGAGCGTGATGGTCTGTGCGCCCTCGCAGGTGGGTATCGGCGGTGTCGTGTCGTCGCCTGTAAGGACTACTGTGCAAGTAGCCGTATTGCCATTGCCGTCGTCGGCCGTAACGGTGATCGTATGGGTCGTTCCTTCGCCCGAGGCCAATTCCGAACTGGCTGTGGGCGATTGGCTCCAGGTGAAGCCCGATGCGCAATTATCCGTTGCGGAAGCGCCGTCGGTCAGGTCGGGGACCAGCAGTTCGCACTCTGCATCCAGCACGATGGTTTGTGGTCCTTCGCAGGTCGGCACCGGAGGCGTCGTGTCGTCGCCCGTCAGCACCACCGTGCAGGTGGAAGTGTTGCCGTTGCCATCGGTTGCCGATACGGTCACGGTATGCGTAGTGCCTTCTCCGGAAGACAGCAGCGTTCCCAATGTCGGAGACTGGCTCCAGCTAAGGCTTCCACAATTGTCGCTGCCTATAGAGCCGTCGAGGACATCGGGTACTGACAATAAGCAAAGTGACGATAAACTGACGGATTGTCCAGGCTCGCAACTGATCGAAGGCGCAGTTGCATCATCGCCGGTGAGAACCGTCGTGCAGCTGGCGCTGTTGCCATTACCGTCGGAGACGGTTACGGTAACTGTATGGGTCGTTCCTTCGCCTGACGCCAGTTCACTACCTGCCGCAGGCGACTGGCTCCAGGTAAAGCTCGTTGAACAATTATCTAAAGCAACTGCCCCATCAGTCAAGTCAGGGACCAGCAATTCGCATTCTGCATCGAGCGCAATCGTCTGAGGCGCCTCGCATACAGGGGTAGGCGGCGTCACATCGTCGCCGGTCAGTACCGTGGTGCAAGTAGCCATGTTGCCATTGCCGTCGGAAACCGTTACCGTTACGGTATGGGTGGTACCCTCTCCGGAAGTCAGGCCTGTTCCTGCGATCGGGCTTTGCGACCAGGTAAAGCTAGAAGAGCAATTATCCATGGCCGCGGCACCATCGGTCAAATCAGGGACAGTCAGAATGCACGCCGAAGTCAGACTGATGGTTTGTGCGTCTTCGCAGTCGGGCGTTGGAGGTGTCGCATCGTCGCCGGTGAGGACCACGGTGCACGTTGAAGTATTTCCATTTCCATCACTGGCTGTAACCGTTACGGTATGTGTAGTTCCTTCCCCGGATACCAGGGCAGTTGAAGCGGTGGGAGATTGGCTCCAGCTCAGGCTTCCGCAGTTATCACTGCCACTTGCTCCGTCTGTAAGGTCTGGAACGACCAGCTCACAGGATGCATTCAATACAATGGTCTGCGGTCCTTCGCAAGTGACTGAAGGAGGTGTAATATCGTCTCCGGTGAGTACTACTGTGCAGGTCGCGGTGTTTCCGTTGCCGTCGTCTACCGTCACGGTAACCGTATGAGTTGTGCCGTCGCCGGAAGCAAGCAAGCTACCGGAAACCGGGCTTTGGGTCCAGGTAAACCCTGCAGAACAGTTATCCGTTGCAGAGGCACCATCTGTGAGATCCGGAACCAGCAGTTGGCAACTGCCATTGAGCACAATGGTCTGTGCAGGTTCACATGCAATCCCGGGAACCTCGTTGTCTTCAACGGTTACGTCAAAGCTACAGGTAGTTGAATTCCCAGCTCCGTCGGTTACGCGGAAGGTATTGGTCGTCGTTCCCAATGGGAAAGCCGATCCGCTGGCCAATCCGCCGATTTGTGCCGTCGATGCACCAGGACAGTTATCGGTTCCTACCGGAGCAGTATAGCTCACAACAGCCGTGCAAACACCCGGATCGGTATCCACCGCAGTGCTCGAAGGGCAGGCAATTGCTGGGGCCTCGTCGTCTTCTACGGTAACGTCGAAGCTACAGGTGGTAGAGTTTCCGGCTCCGTCGGTTACGCGGAACGTATTGGTCGTCGTACCGATCGGGAAGGTCGCTCCGCTCGCCAGCCCGGCAATCTGCGAGGTGCTTGCACCGGGACAGTTGTCTGTGCCGACTGGAGCGGTATAGCTCACCACGGCGTCGCAACTGCCGGCATCTGTTCCGACGGTCATATTGGCCGGACAGGTAATGGCGGGATCCTCTGTATCCTCAATGGTTACGGTAAATGTGCACGTAGCCGTGAGGCCGCCTGCATCCGTTGCCGTATAGGTGACCGTCGTAGTCCCTATTGCAAAGAAGCTGCCTGGGAAGTTTGTAGTTGCCAGGGATACGCCCGGACAATTATCCGAAGCGGTTGGCGCTGTCCAACTCACGGTCCGTCCGCACAGGCCTGGATCATTGCCGAGAGGTCCGATGTTCGACGGGCATCCCGTAATGACAGGATTTTCAGTATCCTTAACGAGTACCGTAAACGAACAGGTGTTCGTATTCCCGTTGACATCGGTGACCAGGTAGGTCACGGTGGTCGTGCCGACCGGGAAGAGCGCGAAGGAAGACGTACCTATGGTGACGATCACCACCGAAGGATTGCTGGTGGAAACCGTCATCGATGCCACGCCGCAATTGTCTGCCGGAACAGGTACTGTCCATGAATGGATCTGCTGGCAGGTACCGCTGGTTGCTGTCAGGGTAACATTGGGCGGACAGGTGACTGTCGGCAGCTCGTCGTCGACTACCACCACCTCAAACTCACAGGTATTGGTGTTGCCGCTCATGTCCGTTACCGTCCATATTACCAGCGTCGTTCCCTTTGCAAATACATACCCTGCAAGCGTGCTGCTCGCGTTCAGATTGTTGCTGATCGTTGCCATTGGGCAGTTGTCCGCAAACGTCGGATCAAACTCCCCAGCTACTGCTGTATACGTACATACTCCCGTATTCGTATTGCGGCTCTGAGGATTCGAAGGACAGCTGATCGTCGGCAGCTCGATATCGCTCA
>JADLHA010000050.1 GCA_020848995.1 Saprospiraceae bacterium
CGTTTTTCCACTCATTTCCAATTCATTTTGCAATTGGTCAAATTCCTGCTTCGTCATATATACTAATTTCCAGCGAAGCTACAGCGTGTCGTGGGCGCTGGCAAGATGTACTTCCTAGTACGGATACTTTGGATATACTATCAAAAGATGGGATAACCTATCCGCCTATATCTATCATGGCGAGGTAGAAATTGATAATAATCTTATCGAAAATTCAATCCGTCCATTAGCCCTGGGCCGGAAAAATTATTTGTTTGCAGGTTCTGAGGATTCGGCTCAAAGGGCTGCAATGGTGTATTCCCTGTTTGCAACCTGCCAACTACATGACAATTAACCCTTATGACTGGTTAACCGATGTATTCCACAGGATTAAGGATCATCCAATCAATCGAATCGCTGAACTGCTACCACAGAATTGGAACAAGGCAACTGTTCATACAAAAGTGGGCGAGGTCTTGGCATAAATGCAGTTGGTAGGACGGATACATTATAACGAACGTACGTTATTATTGAGGACGGATCGCGACCAACTGAACGGAGGCCCTTCTTCCCCCGGTGAAAACGGCGAACTGGTATATCCCGGCAGGAATGTTCTGGAGACTCAAGCTGTTTTGGGAATGGGGTACCTCGCGCCCGGCGCCGCTAAGCCATGTGTGTCCGGTGGTCAGGTCGCGGAGTTCCCAGCGCAGGGGGCCCTGGAGTTTGCTGTGCGTCCAATCGATCAGCAGATGATCCCCGGCCGGGTTGGGATAAGCACGCACCGGGTGGTCGCCGTGCTGGTCAGCGGTCCCGGTGAGCCCGTCCCAACCGGCAATGCGCGCCATCAGCACCCAAAAGGCCTTGGCTACGCGGATCCCTCCGGCTGAAATGCTTCCCAGGTGGCCTCCTTCGGTTTCCGTAGTGTATTGAGGACAGATGGCAGGGATGGCCAGCCCGTCATCGGGGTGTTGTTCGTCCAGGTAGTCCACTCCGTCGCGGTTGTCGTAGCAGGGTTTCCCGGCCGGGTCGTGCGACAGGATGTCGGCTACGTCGAACAACACGACCCCGTTGTTGCGGGCGTATTCCCGCATCTGGGCGTTGAACGATTCCGATTCGGGCGTGCCGATTCCGCGGGCCAGCGAAGTTGTCCACCAAACGATCGTCTTCCCGGCATGGCGGGCGGCGAAATCCGCGTACACCGTTGCATGGTTGCGACCGGGGTTACTGCCAAAAAAGCCATTTGCTGCATCGGCAATGCGCGACCCCGGTGTCACCGCCAGATAGGAGAACTGGCATCCCGCCACGTCGAGCGTATCCATCATGGGACCGGCAACATCGGCAAAGCACTGCACGTCTTCCGAACAGTTGTTAGGCCAAAAAACATAAGTCCACCGGGAACGGTCCCATACGCCGTTCCAGTAAACTTCGGAGGGGTTGACCGCATAAGCGGAATCGCGGTGCTGGTAGCGCTTGCAATAGCTGGGAGCGGTGCTCCACGGACTGGCCAGGCAGTCGAGTGAAGACGATATGTTGGCACCCACGGAGCGGTCCATAAACAGCATCCGGAGCTGTGCGGCGCGCTCCTTGTATTCCGTCGGGATGCGGTCGAAGTCGGCAACCGAGTTCCGATCGATCACCAGACCCTGCGCCGTCAGGCCAACACCACATACCGCGAGTATGGTTGCCATCAGGCATGCCCTTATGCCCGGGATACCCGCTGCAAGGGAAACGAAGTGCGTCGAGGTGCGGTGTTCATCTGCAAAGGGAGCAAAAGAACAGAGGGCGGTTTCCTTCCCCGGAGAAATTTTCAGATCTGGACTGTGCATGGCGTTGAAACGTGTTTTGATTTCCGAACCGGCGATTGCAAATATAACGTTCCCGAAGTGCCTATTTTCCCGGAACAAAAGCCGTGCTGCACCAGGGAATAATTATACAGCAAATTGCGCGGCCAGTTTGCGACCGGCTTATGCCTCGCAGTCTTTATCCTGCATCATACCAGAGACTGGTACAGCGATTCGTATTGAGGCAGCACGCGGTCCAGGGAAAATGCATGTGCGCGCTCCAAAGCGGCTCTTCTGAAGGCAGCCAGGCGCCCGTCGTCGGAAAGCAGCCAGCAGGCCTTTTCAGCCATTCCGGCGACATCGCCAACCGGCAGGGTGTAACCGCAATGTCCGTCAACAATGACCTCGCGCAGGCCGCCGGCGTCGGAAGCGATCACGGGAACCTCGCAGGCCATCGCCTCGAGCGCCACCAATCCGAAGCTTTCCTGTTCTGAGGGAAGCAAAAAGAGGTCTGCCAACGAAAGCACTTCTTCGACGGTATCCTGTTTTCCGAGGAATTTGACGGAAGAGCAGATGCCCCATTCGCGGCAGAGGTTTTCCAGCCGTGGACGCTCCGGCCCGTCGCCAACCAACAGCAATTTTGACGGAAAGTGCTGCTGAACTTTTCTGAAAACAGCAAGTACGTCGTCAATGCGTTTGACCTTCCGGAAGTTCGAAACGTGGATCAGGATGCGCTCGTCGTCTTCTGCCATTTGCTTGCGCAACTCTGGATGTTCGCGTTTGCCGAAACGCCGGAAGTCGATGAAATTGGGAATGACGTGGATGTCCTTTTCCATAGCAAAGGTGGCCAGGGTTTGCTGGCGCAATGATGCGGAAACGGCTGTGACCGCATCCGACTGGTTAATGCTGAACTCGACCACGGGAAAGTAGGATCGGTCCGCGCCAATCAGGGTGATGTCGGTGCCGTGCAGCGTCGTCACAAAGGGCAGATGCACGCTCTTGGTGCGCAGGATCTCCCTGCTCAGGTAGCCGATGGTCGCATGGGGAAGGGCGTAATGCACGTGCAGGATGTCGAGTTTCTCAAACAACGCCACGTCGACAATTTTGCTGGCGAGCGCCGTATCCATGGGCGGAAATTCAAAAAGCGGGTATTCCATCGGGGCCACTTCGTGGTAAAAGACCCCCGGAAGGTAGTGCGCCAGTCGTGCGGGTCGTCGATAATTGATGAAGTGCACGCGGTGTCCCTTCTCCGCCAGGGCCATTCCCAGTTCGGTGGCGACCACCCCGCTTCCGCCGTAAGTCGGATAGCAAACCATGCCGATGTTCATGCCTCGCTCCATGTCCCAATGTAAACAATCCTTTGCGCCGAATGTTATATGCTGCGGTTCTTTATCCCGCCCCTGCCTTGGCCATCTATTCCATAGCGGACCTCGAAATGCTGACCGGCATCAAAGCCCATACCATACGGATATGGGAGAAGCGCTATGCGGTGATTACCCCCAAGCGCACTCAAACGAACATCCGCTATTATACGGACGACGACCTCCGCAGACTCGCCAACATTGCCCTGCTCAACCAACAGGGGTACAAGATCTCGCTGCTCTCAGGCATGCCTGCCCAGGAAATAGAATCCCGCGTTGCCGACATCAATTCGGTGGAAGTTTTCAACCGCGATGCCCTGGATGCCCTGACCCTCTCCATCCTGCAGCTCAACGACAAGAATTTTACGCACCTCGTCAATACCAACATCAACCAACTGGGATTTGACCAGGCTCTGGAACAAATTCTCATGCCGCTCCTCGACAAGCTCAACGCCATGTGGCTCACCGGGAGTTTTAAAAAGGTTCACGAGGAGTTTGTGAGCCGCATCATCAAGAAAAAAATCATCCAGGAACTGCGCAAATGCGAAACCCAGGAGGTTGCCGGTGATGCGAGTTTTCTGCTCTTTCAGCCGCACGAGGAGAAGCAGGAACTGAACCAGCTCTTTGTCGAACTGTTCCTCCGCAAAAACCAGTTGAAGGTCATCGACCTCGGAAGTGATCTCCTGGTCAACGATCTGCTCGATGCCATCCAGATCGCCAGACCAAAATTTCTATTCACCATCGCGCACGAAGAATCTTCGGTGCCCTTTATCGAAGACCTCATCCGCGCACTGGCTGAACTCACCGACCCGCCCATACTCCTGCTCACGGGCTATTGTGCACATCAATTCGCAGATCAGACGCGCTTTATCCGGGTAACAGAGGGCTTTGAAGACCTCGAAAAATTCATCCAGGCAGTTCGCGAAATGAACGGTGCCTCCGGCAAGACCTGAGTGGAGTAAGGATCTTCGCATTAGTTTGGCACGGCGATTTCTTTGCCCATGCCCGCATGTATTGCTGCGTTCGCGACAAGCGATGCTCAAACGCGCTTCTTAGTGTGAGGGACCAGCGGAAACCAGGGTCAGCAATACCTCCCCGCGACCAGGTACTGCCGCACGTAATCGCGCACCGCATCACCAAAGTCCCACATTGGCTTGCGATAGCCAGCGTGGCGAAGTTTTTGCATTTCGGCACAGGTGTAATTCTGATAAGTCTTCAACAGGTCGACGGGCATATCGATGTATTCGATGTCAGGAGTGAGGCCAAGCGATCCGAACACCGCATGTGCGAGTGCTTGAAATGGATGTGCCTGGCCCGTGCCCAGATTGTAAATGCCGTTAGGCCGGCGATTGCTGAAAAAATCGAAAAGCGCATCCACTACATCGGGTACGTAGATAAAATCGCGCTGTTGCCCGCCGTCGGGAATTGACGGATCATTTGAGCGGAACAATTTCATTTTTCCCGTTTGCCGGATCTGGTGATATGCATGAAAGATCACCGAGGCCATGCGTCCCTTGTGGTACTCATTGGGACCGAAGACGTTGAAAAATTTGAATCCGGCCCAACGGGGAGGGGTGGCTGTCTGTTCGAGTACCCAGCAATCCATTTTCTGTTTTGACCATCCGTAGGCATTCAGCGGCTGCAGTTGCGGGATGAGGGCGTGGTCGTCGCTATACCCCAGCTTTCCGTCGCCATAGGTTGCAGCACTGGATGCATAGATCAGGGGTATTCCGCCTCTGGTGCACAAGCTCCAGATGTTTTGTGAATAGCCGTGATTGAGTTCAACGAACACTTGTTCGTTCCGTTCCGTGGTGTCGGTGCGGGCGCCGATGTGAAACACGCATTGCACTTCCTGCAGATGGGTGGCCAGCCAGTCTGGAAACTGTTTGCGGTCGAGGTAGGAGCGGTAGCGCTTGTTGGTCAGGTTGGGGGTTGAGCTCTTTTCCGGAGCGTCTACCAGGATGAGGTCCTCGTGTCCGCTGCGGTTGAGGCGTTCCACCAGGCACGACCCAATAAACCCCGCCGCCCCGGTCACCGCGATCATGCGTCCTGTAAATAGCATTCCATTGGCGGGCAGGTGCAAACCAGGTTGCGATCGCCATGTGCATTGTTGACCCGGCTTACAGAGGGCCAGAACTTAGCACCCTGGCGCAGGTAAGGGAGCGGGAAGGCCGCTTTTTCCCTCGCGTAGGGCAGTACGTAGTGGTCAGAGCAGATCACATCCGCCGTATGGGGTGCGTTGCACAGCACGTTCTGGTCGTGGGGGTATTCGCCCCGGGCAATTTCCTGGATCTCCTGGTAGATGTTGAGCAGGGCATCGCAAAAGCGGTCGAGTTCTGCGAGGTCTTCCGATTCCGTGGGTTCGATCATGATGGTCCCGGCAACGGGGAACGACAGGGTAGGTGCATGAAAGCCGTAATCCATCAGGCGCTTGGCCACGTCCTCGGCGCTGACCCCTGCATCTTTGAAGGGCCTCAGGTCGATGATGAGCTCGTGCGCCACGCGCCCAAGGGCTCCGGTGTACAGTACCTTGTAATGCGAGGAAAGCCTGCTGGCGATGTAGTTTGCGTTGAGGATGGCGTATTCGGTCGCGCTGCGCAGTCCTTCGGGCCCGAGCATGCGGATGTATGCGTGGGAAATGATCAGTATGCTTGCGCTTCCAAAAGCAGCGCTCGAAACGGACGGAACGGGTTTGCCGTCACTTCCCTGGATATAGGGGTGCGAGGGCAAAAAGGGTTTCAGCTTTTCGTTGACGCAGATCGGACCAACACCCGGTCCACCTCCCCCGTGAGGTATGGCAAAGGTCTTGTGCAGGTTGAGGTGGCATACGTCGGCACCGATGATCGCAGGGCTGGTGACTCCCACCTGGGCATTCATGTTCGCTCCGTCCATGTAAACCATGCCTCCGTTCCGGTGGACGATGTCGCAGATCTCGCGAATGGCCGTTTCGAAAACGCCGTGGGTCGAGGGGTAGGTGACCATGAGGCAGGCCAGTTCATCCCGATGGGCCTCTGCCTTTTCGCGAAGCGCGTCGACGATGATGTTGCCTTGTTCGTCGCAAGGCGTCACCACGACCTCGTATCCGGCGACAACAGCGCTGGCAGGGTTGGTGCCATGTGCCGATGATGGGATCAGGGCAATTTTTCGCCGGTGGTCCCCCCTGGCTTCGTGGTAGGCCCGTATGGTCAGAAGTCCGGCAAATTCGCCCTGGGCCCCCGAATTGGGCTGCAGGGAACAGGCGGCAAATCCGGTAATGGTGCACAGGTATTGCTCGAGTTCAGCAATGAGTTGCCGGTATCCGGCAGCCTGGTCCTGCGGTACAAAGGGATGCATATTGGCAAATGCCGGCCAGCTCACCGGGATCATTTCCGTGGCAGCATTGAGTTTCATGGTGCAAGAACCCAGAGAGATCATCGAATGCACCAAAGACAGGTCCTTGTTTTCCAACCGCTTGATGTAGCGCATCATCGCAGATTCGGTATGGTAGCTGTTGAAGATGGCATGGGTCATGAATTCCGAACTGCGCACCAGGGCTGGGGGAATGGACGGCTGAACCGGTTTGGAGAGGTGGAAGGGTTTCCCTTCCGAAAACACGGCGCAGATCTCGGACAAATCCTGTATACCATGGGTTTCGTCGATGCTGATCCGGACGCTGGAATCGGCATACCAGAAGTTGATGCCTGCCGCTTCTGCACGGCCTCGCAAAGCCTGCCAGGCCCCGTCGCCGAGTTTAACGGAGAGGGTGTCGAAATAGGATTGGCTTTCGAGTTCGAAACCCAGTCCGGTCAGCGCCTGGGCCAGGGATCCCGTCAGGCTGTGTATCCTTCGGGCAATGGCCTTCAGGCCTAAGGGGCCGTGATAAACGCCGTACATGGAAGCCATTATGGCCAGCAAGGCCTGGGCGGTGCAGATGTTGGAGGTGGCCTTCTCGCGACGAATGTGCTGCTCGCGCGTCTGCAATGCCATGCGGAGCGCGGTATGGCCGTGTGCGTCGATGGAGACCCCGATGATCCTACCGGGGATGCTGCGCTTATACTCTTCCCGGGTGGCAAAGAAGGCCGCGTGGGGCCCACCGAAACCCATGGGAACGCCAAAGCGCTGGCTGTTGCCAAGGGCAACGTCTGCTCCGAGCTCGCCGGGATTTTTGAGCAGGCAAAGGGCCATGAGGTCAGTGGCCATGGCAACCAGGGCTCCTGCCTGGTGCACGCGATCGATGTAGCGATCCAATTCGCAAATGCGCCCCGCTTTATCGGGGCATTGCAACAAAACCCCGAAACAGTTGGATGGCAACGGGTCGGCTTCCCAGTCGCCCACCACCACCTCGATGCCCGCAGGCCAGGCCCTTGAATGCAGAACCGCAAGGGTTTGGTCGTAGACGCCCCGGTCGACAAAAAAGACATTGGGCGAGCTTTCCCGGGTTTTGCCGGCTTTTTGGTGGTAAAACATCAGCATGGCCTCCGCAGCAGCCGTTCCCTCGTCAAGCAGGGAGGCGTTGGCAATCGGCAAGCCGGTCAGGTCGGCTACCATGGTCTGAAAATTGAGCAGCGCCTCCAATCGTCCCTGCGAAATCTCGGCCTGGTAAGGTGTATATTGGGTGTACCATCCGGGATTCTGGAAAACGTTGCGCAGGATGGGAGATGGCGTTACCGCGCCGTAGTAACCCTGTCCGATGAAATTGCGGAATAGCTGGTTTTTTGCGGCATAGCCCTCGAGCAGGCGAAGGTACTCGTACTCGGGCAAAGCGGAAGGAAGATCGAGCGGACCATCCATGCGGATGTCGTCAGGAATGGTCTGGCCGATGAGCTCGTCGAGGCTGCTGACGCCGGTAGCTTTGAGCAGGATGCTGCGTTCGGGGCCGAGGGTTCCGATGTGGCGGGATACAAACTGGTCGTGTCTTGGAAACATGGTCGAATTTTAAATCAGGCTGCAAAAATAGGGCATCGTACGACAGAAAATGCAGCCGGATGACTAAAGTTAAGCCTTGGGGCTTCCATTGGGCGAAACGGGCTGAACACTTCTCCTGTCCGGTGCGGACATCTCCCCGGAAGGAATTTTGTCCTCCCTGCCTGGAGCGCATCCACTTTATACTTACGAACGTTTGTTTGTTTCATGGATCAGAGATCCTTGTTCCGGAAGATCCGCAGAGACATGATCAGCGGCAGGATCGTCCAGAGGAGGAGGATGCCCCCTGTATAGAGGATTCCCCGGTAACTCCCGAAAAACTCCTTGAAAAGAGCTCCGGTGTAGCCCATCAGCGCACTGACGTCCATGCGAAGCATCATGGAGACCCTCGTTAGGTCAATGGGGTTGAGCGCGGTCAGCAGCAGGGTCAATCGCTCGAGGGGGTAATCGGAGAAGGTGAAAAGGATCATCAGCACGATGCCGTCGTATACGAGGGCAAAGTAAAACCACAGCAACAGCACGATGCCGATTCCGCGTGCTTTGTCGCGCGCCAGCACGGCTGCGCAAAAGGCAATGGCGGTGCAGGCAAAGGTCAGCAGGGTGCCGGTGAGCAAAAAGTTAAACGCCAGCAAGTCCTGAAAATGCACCAGCACCGGGATGCCCAGGCCTACGACAAATGCCAGCACCAGGGACAGGGCACAGGCAAGGAATTCGCTGAGGAACACCTGCCGTCTTCCCAGGGGTTGTGCCAATAGCATCTCGATGAATTCGTACGAATTGTAGTAGTGGATCGTCGAAAAGATCATGCTGATCAGCGGAATGACGATCAGCTCGATGTTGAGCAGGCTCAACAGGGCCTTGTCGGGATTTTCTTCCAGGTTGAACAGCAGCAGCGCAGCCAGCAACTGGAATCCTGCATACAATACGATGACTTTGTTGCGGATGATGTCGGAGAATATATACCTGGTCAGTGTCCACATGGCGGTCATCCGTTACTTTGTTGCATAATGCTGGCGATGGCTTTCCCGAATTTCTGTTCGCCGGTGAAGTTGCGCAACTCCTCCATGCTGGCCTGGTAATGCACCCGCCCTTCCTGAAGATACAGGATGTGGGTCGTCAGGTCGTCGAGATCGCTCAGAATGTGAGAGGTGATGACCACCAGCCGTCTTTGATCCCGGATTTTCCGGATCTTTTCCTTGAGGATTTCGGAAGACAGCGGATCGAGTCCTGCCGTCGGTTCGTCGAGGATGTAGATTTCGGGATTAAATAGGAAGGCGACCGCAGCGCTGACTTTTTGCCGGGTACCTCCCGACAGCGTGCGCATGGGCTGGTCGTAGATGCGCTCGAGGCGGTAATGGGCGATGAGTTCTTCGTCGGTTTGCCCGTCGTGTTTTGCACGGAGTGACCGGAGCAGGTCGAAGAGCTGGCCAACCTTCATGTGGTCGGGATAGCGGCCGATCTGGGGCATGTATCCAATGGTAGACCGATAGTGAAAGTCCTTGCCAATGGGCTGGCCGTTGATGTGAATTTCTCCGCCATCCGGCCGCACCAGACCGAGAATGCATTTAATGAGGGTGGTCTTCCCGGAGCCGTTCGGCCCGATGAGCGAAACGACCTGATTCTCTTCCATCCTGAGGTCCACTTGCTGAAGGGCCCTGAGGCGCTTGAAGCTCTTGGTAAGTCCGCGCGTCTCGATCATACGCGCACGGGTTTCATCAGCGGTCGCCGGTCGATCAGCAATTCCGGGGTAATGCTCGGAATGGCCTTTTCCGCTTTGTCGAGAAATGAGATGAGTATGCTGCGCAGCAGGATCAGGGTAAAGGGATTGCGCTCGACAACCATGGAGTACATGCTGACGGGTCGGTATGGCACGTCGCCCATGCCGTCGCGGGTGCGGTCGTACCCGTCGTATTTGTCCCAGTAGTTGCGGTCAAAGTCGTTGAGCACGAGGGTGCCGTTGGTGGCAATGTCGAAGGTGTTGCCGGAAAAATTGTTGAGGCTGATGCGATTGTCGTTGCAGCTGGCCTGAATGCGCATGGCCCATCCGTTTTTGGAAAAGGAATTCCAGAGTATTTGCATGCGGCTAGATCCCTCCATAAATATGCCTACGGTGTTGTGCACAAAATAATTTTGCCCGATGTAGCTGTCCGTTATGTCTTTGAGCAACAATCCGTAGGCGGCGTTGCCCCAGTTGTGCAGAAATTCGTTTTGCTCCATGGTCACTTTGCGCGAGTACATAACGGCCACGCCGGCTCCATTTTCGATGAAGCGGTTGCCTTCGTAGCGGTCGTCGTTGGAAAACATAAAGTGCAGGCCGTAGCGCAGGTTGCCCCGGCTGGTATTGCAACGGATCCGGGAATCTGAGACAAATTCAAAATAAATTCCGTCGCGATGTCCTGAAATGTCGTTTTCCTCTATGAGGGCGCTTTTGCATTTCCAGAGGTGGATTCCGTTGCCGGTGTTGTGTTCACTGCGCGGAACTCCTTCGATGGAATTGTTGCGAACGACGATGTCGCTTGCATTGGCAAGGTGGATGGCAAAATGACTGCGGGCGATTTGATTGTCTTCAATGTGCACGCCGGTAATGTCGATGCACTTAATGGCAGCCAGGTCGTTCATCGCTGAAATTCCGCTGTTTTCAAGCCGGAAACCCATAACGATAATGTTCCGGCCGCTCAGGGTGAGGATGTCGTGGACGTTTTCGCCGTCGAGCAGGGGTCTTCCCACTCCAATGAAGGTAAGCGGCTTGTCAATCAACAAATTTCCTTCCCGGTAGGTTCCTCCCATGACCATTACCGTATCGCCGGCTGAAGCAAGATGGAGGGCTTCCGCAATGGTAGCATGCCCTTGTACGCCGCCCACGATGTATTGGACGGCACTCAGCGGGAAGGCCATCGCCAACATGGCCAGAACCCAAAAGCCCCTCGCGGTCATTGGCACCGCTCAGTCGATGTTTTGGTAAACGTAATCCCAGCCAACGATCTGGCGACCGCTGCCCTGAGCAGAAAAATCTTTTGCAATGGCTTCTGAAGAGAACGCGGCCGTGTTAAAATTCATCGGACTCCGGACATCCTGTCCAACGACAAAATGGGCTTTGTCCACTTCGATCAGAACATTCTGTTGACTAAAGTCGGCTACGAGCACGTGGGCCATTTTGCGGTTGTCAAATTCTCCCGACTTCATCATGCGCACCATGCAGCCTACATCGTCGAATTTGTAGACCTTGCCTTTTTCGGTGACGAGCTCAGCGCCAAAACGCAGGTCGACGATGCCCATTTTACACATGTGGCAAACATCGGTGCCTGGGATAAACGGTTCCGGCTTTGCCTTACAGGAGGCCGTAATGACAAACAGGGCAGCGAGGGCTGCCATCGGAGCAGCATTCGATTTGCGGGGACGGTGGCGGTTCCATTCGTAAAGCCACACCACGGCCATTACAGCAGCAGCGATCAAAACAATCCATCCTCCGACATCGGGCTGGGAGTACGCATCGAAATTGAGCAGCCTCTTGTGTCCGATGAGCGGCGGCTGGTAAGACAACCCGGGAACTTTAATGGCTGCCGCAGGGTCGAGGTTGTGGCCGTACTCGTATGCCCACCGGTAAAAATCGAACATGCTGAACACCCCCCCAAAAGCCGTGAACACCAGATACCAGAACAGGATTGCGAGTCGGCCAAACCAGGCTACCAGCAATCCCAGCAGGATGTAAAACCCAACGATGTAAACCAGGAAAGCAAATTCCGGAAACATGTCGACCGTAATTTCCTTCATGCCGATGTAGTGATTCAATCCGTTGATGATCTCCACATCCCCGGTAATGTCGTACAACCAGATATTCATCGTGAGTCCTTCCGGATACTGCGGGGCAAAGAGGTCGATGCGCCAAACGGGAACAAAATAAGTTACGATCAGCAGCAGGGAGGCAAAAAATACAATCCAGCGGGAGGTCTGGCTCAATTTTGTTTTTCCCATGAGAGGTGATTTTTAACCGCGACCGGAAGCGTTAAGAATAAGAAATCAAACCCGGTCAATTAGTAAATAAAATCAGTGTAAAAATGTTTTGCGAACCGGAATTTTTCTAAAACAAAGGGGCGCAGTCCGGTTGGCCACGCCCCTCAAATCAAATCAAAAGTTCATGAACGCTCAGTATTGCATTTTGCAAGGGCGGCGATCACTTTGCCGGTGGCAGCAAAACGGCATCGATTACGTAAACGAGTCCGTTGGAGGCAGGAACCGCTGCCACGACGTTTGCTGAGTTATTGACCATCATCTTGCCGTCTTTGACCTGCAGGGTGATGTTGTCGCCATTGGCCATGCCCAGGGATTGCCCGTCGCGGATCATATTTTCTTTGTACACGGCAAGTGCCACGTGATACTCGAGAATATTGCGAAGCGCATCTTTCTGCTCGGCCTGCATCAGTTTGTCAAGCGTGCCGGCCGGCAATTTTTCAAAGGCGGCATTGGTCGGAGCAAATACCGTGAAGGGGCCGGCGTTAGCAAGCGCGTGTACGTACTCTGCCTGCTGAAGGGCCTTGACCAGGGTGGAGTGGTCAGCTGATCCCACAGCAACTTTGACGATGTCCTTTTGCGATTCGTCGTCCTGGACGCCTGCCTGCCCGAGATCGGTGGTTCCGGTTTCGGCTGCGGCTGTGGCTTCGGAACTTGCTGCTTTTTCCCCGCCTCCGCAGGAAGCAAAAGCCAGCAATGCGATCCACATCATGGAGAGCACAATGCGATGTTTCATATACTTTTCGTTTTTGTTATGAAAAAATAAAAACTGTTATTGCTGATCCCCGGTACTAAACGTCAGCGGAACATTTGCTCCCGCCGGACTCACCCGGACATAGCCCTGCATCTCCTGGTGTAGGGCTGAGCAGAAGTCGGTGCAATACATCGGAAAAACGCCAACGCGATCCGGCTTCCAGAGCAGGGTTTGGGTTTCTCCGGGCATGATGAGCAATTCGGCATTGTTCGCTCCTTTTACGGCAAATCCATGGGGAACATCCCAGTCCTGCTCGAGGTTGGTCACGTGGAAATACACCTGATCTCCCACTTTCACCCCTTCGATGTTGTCGGGAACAAAGTGAGATCGGATCGAAGTCATGTAAACGTGAACCTCGTTGCCCTTGCGCTCTACCCGTGCTTCTTTTTCTCCGAGCGCTGCGTGGGGATTCTTGTTCTCTTCCAGCTTGTAGATCTTCTTCGAATTTTTCATGATCATTTCAGCCGGAATGGCTTCAGCGTAGTGCGGTTCGCCAATCGTAGGAAAGTCGAGCAGCAATTGCATTTTGTCGCCATCGATCGAATAGAGTTGGGCGCTTTGGGTGAGTTCCGGACCGGTGGGGAGGTAGCGGTCTTTGGTGATCTTGTTGTAAGCGATTACGTATTTGCCCCAGGGCTTTTTGGTTGGACCACCGGGAACGCAGAGGTGCCCGATCGAATAATATGTCGGCACGCGGTCAACAACCTGCAGGTCGCTGACGCGCCATTTTACGATTTCGGAAGAAACAAAAAACGAGGTGTAGGCGAAACCGTTGGCGTCGAATTCGGTATGAAGGGGTCCGAGTCCGGGTTTCTTCACTTCTCCGTGAAGCACTGCGTCATATTTCAACACGGGAATTCCTTCGTAGTCTCCTTCAAAATTCTTGGAGGCAATGGCCTCCTGGATCTTGGTAAAGGAAAATACGGGAATGAGGGCTGCAAGCTTTCCACTGCCGACGATGTATTCGCCACTGGGATCCGTATCGCAACCGTGGGGCGATTTCGGACAAGGCATGAAGTACACCATATCCGGGCAATCTTTCGGATCGAGCATAATGACTTCATTTTCCATTTTGGAAGTGGCTATATGCTTTTCTTCATCATAGACGTTGTGGGCATACTTTACATTCTTCTTCACGCCCTTGCCGGCTTTCACGTATTCCTCAGCCTTTTTCCAGTTGACGGCCATGATGAAGTCTTTGTCTTTCTGACTTGCGTTGACTTCAAGCAAGGTGTTGGCCCTTTCCGAGTTGTAGCAGGAGAAAAAGAACCAGCCATGGGATTTGCCCTTGCCGGCTCTTGACAAGTCGAAATTTATACCGGGCAGCAGGATCTGAAAAGCGATTTTCATTTCCCCCGACGTCTGATCGACGGAGATGAAACTTACCGTGCCGCGGAAATTCTCCTTGTAGGTTTTGATCGGAACGTCGACTTTGTCACCCATTGGCACGCTAAAACGCGTTCCAGCCACTACGTACTCCGTGTTTTCGGTAATGAAAGGCGAAGAATGGTTACCGCCGCTGTTGGGGATCTCAATGATCTCCGCGGTTCGGAACGTTTTCAGGTCGATGCGGGCGATCCTGGGTGTGTTGTTGGCGTTGCCAAAAGCCCAGCGACCATCGTGGATGCCATCCGTCACGGAAAGCGCCGGATGGTGCAGGTCATCCCATGGAACAAAGCCGTGTGAAGTGTTCAGCATGGGTTTTGTTTCTTCCGCATACCCCCAACCCTTTTCCGGATCTACCGAAAAAACGGGAATGACGCGGAACAGACGGCCGGAAGGCAATCCATAAACGGACATCTGTCCGCTGAATCCTCCGGAAACAAAATTGTAGAACTCGTCGTACTTGCCCGGTGGAACATAAGCCTTCACGGCCGAATCGCCGGAGACTGCAGATTGCACACCTTTGGGCTTGCACGCCTGAATGGAGAATAAAAGACTCACCAGCATGGCTCCTCCTACCATGCCCCATGGCATTCTGAAAGACATAGAATTAAATTATGGTTAGAAATAGATTGCTTCCTCCGGCAACATTACATCTCGCCGTCATTCTTGCGCATGAACTCCAGGATTTGTCTGGCTTCCTCCTTGCTGACATTCTGGTTGGGCATGCGCACTAAACACTGCTCGAGCAATTTCTGGGCTTCCTCGTCAGACTCCAGCATGGTTTCGACGTTGGTGATCATGTTCATAATCCATGCCGGCTTACGCGTTTTTGTAAGGCCCTTCCATCCGGGTCCGACCAGCTTTTCCTCTGTCAACTTGTGGCAGGCCAGACACTTCAGGTTATAGATGTTTTCACCGCCCTTAACCCATTCTTCGTTCAGCGGATTCCCAAGGGTGATGTCCTCATCCTTGATCAGGGTTCCATGGACTTCCGGCTGGCTCTTCTCAATCGCCTCAAAGTCGACTTGGGGCAAATCCTCCTTCACCCCTCCTTTGCATTGGACCAGCAAGATGGACACCAGTCCCAATCCAAGCACTGCAATGATCTGATTTTTCATGTTGATTTGATTTTTAAAAATTTCCCAAAGATACTTGGGTAGTTTTTACATTCCAAAGGTCTTCCCGGCGCCTGCCAGTCACCGTGACATCGGTCAACAGCACTTATGATTCTCGTCATAGATGCACCTGACGTGAGTACGAAACAAAATGCTGATTTTTAGTCCGATGCAGGCCAAACGGGCAATTGAACGCGCCTCAATACTTGGCGCCTTCCAGTGGCCTTTTCGATCAGCCTTGCGACCCGTTGGCAAAGCATTGGGTTTTGATTAACACATGAGGGGAGCGATTCAAAAAATAAGATGCCCGACGCTCAAATTGATGGCTACTCCCTGGATTCCTGCTCCAAGCCGTCTGTTCCCTGCGAGGCCTTGAGCTGTTGCAGGGCAAAGTCCCTTTTTTGCTGTGAGGGAAGGTAATTCGGATCCAGGCGAAGCGCCTCATCGTAAGCCGCCACGGCTTGCTTCCACTGACCGAGCTGCGCAAAAACCAGTCCCCTGTTGTGCCTGGCCATCACATTGGAAGGATCCAGGGTAAGCACTTTGGAATAGCTGTCGAGGGCTTCATCCCATCGCTTCAGAAATCCGAAAATGTTGCCGCGGTTGACCAGCAATTGCACGTTGCCCGGATCGACGGCCAGGGCTTCTTCGTATCGCGCGATCGCAAGATCCCACTCTTTGCGCTTGTAGTGAGCGTTGCCCAATTTGAACAGGGCCGTTGCGTTGCGGGGATTCAGCTTTAGCGCTTCGGAGTAATCGGAAATGGCCTTGTCGGACTGGTCAAGTGCAGCGTACGAGATTCCGCGGTTGAGGTAGGCCGCCACTTTGGAGGTATCCCGGCGAATGGATTCGCCAAAATCGGAGATGGCCTCTGCGTGCCGGTTGAGGGTTGCCAGCGTGATGCCCCGGTTTAAAAATACATTGGGGTATTCGGGTCTTTGTGCGATGAGCTTTGAAAAGACATCGACGGCCTCATCCCTGCGGCCCAGTTTTTCAAGGGCAATCGCCCGCTCAGAGAGGGCGTCGGTATATTCCGGGATCAGCCTGAGGGCTCTGCTGTAATTTTCCTCTGCCTGGTCCCATTTTCCAAGTTCCTTGTAGGCAAATCCCAGGTTGTACCATGGGCGAACGATGCCTGGCGCTTTGGCGACGTTATCGCTCCACAGGCTCAGGTGATCTTTCCACACCACATTGCGCTGGTGTGCCAGAAATGAAAAGCATAAGATGATGCAGGCAAAAGCACCAAGGGTAAAGGCAGGGTATTTCTGACGGAACATAAGATAGCTTCCTGCTGTCACGGCATAAAAAAATCCTACGGAAGGAAGGTAGCTGCGGTGTTCGTAGATGACATCGTAGATCGGGATGACACTTGATTCCACCGACGACGTCAGAAAAAACCACAGGATGCCAAATGCGAGCAGCCGGTGCCGTCCCCACCAAAATACGGAAAGCCCCAGCAGGGCCAGCAGCACCAGCAGGCTGAACAGCGTGCGAGCTTCGAGCAGGCCCTTTGCCACCGGAAAGTCGTAATCGAGCATCTGGTTGACCGGAACAAAGAGCAGCTGAAGGTATTTGAGCAACGCGCTGAACTGCGTATAGAGGTAGGTGAGTGGGGTCAGGGTGTAAGGGTGTTCGTAAGAAGGAGGAATGGTTTTAAACATTCCTGAAGGGACCACAGCTATCAACAGCCAGATAAAAAGAGCGGTTCCGGCTAGAATAAGGGGAATAACGGATTTGTTTTTCCAGGGAATTGTCGTTCCGGTGCGGAAAAAGGCAAGTTCGACCAAAAGTATGGCCAGAGGCAGGGTAAAGGCATTTTCTTTGGTGTGCAGGGCCAGCAGGGCGGTCAACGCGGCAGCAGCGTAGAACCCTGCACGACGGCGGCGTGAAGTTTTTGCCAGCCGTGCGGATGCATACAGCGCTATGGAGAGCAGGTAGAACATGGCGGCCATGGATGCCATACGCTGAACCACGTAGGTTACGCTTTGCGTGGCCAGCGGATGGGCTACAAACAATAACCCGGCCACCAGGGCAATTTCTTTGCGGTATGAAGAAAGAGCTTGCCCCTGCATCGCCGGAGCATCGAAAAGTTTCAAACACAGCCAGGCAACGAGCAGAGCGTTGAGGATATGGATGGCGAGGTTGACCAGGTGAAATCCCCACGGTTCGGGTCCGTGAATGTGCAAGTTCAGGGCGAAGCTGTAAAAGGCAACCAACCGGGTGCGGCTGAATTTCCACCAGGCGCTGAAGTTGTCGAGTTCCGGGAAGCGGGTGTCTCCGGCAAAATTGAAGTAATCGTCGAAATGAAAACTGCATTCGAACGAATTCGAATAGACGGCCGTGCCAAGCAGAACGATCAGCAACATTCCAACGGGAAGGAGAAGCGGATGCTGCAGGAAAGCGGGAGTGCTGCCGGGTAGCTGTTTTGGTGCCCCACTATGAACGGGTGTTTGGCTCACACGCGTGCGTTTCATGCTGTAAAAATAAACCTTTGCGGGGTTCTGAGCCAGAGAGTACTCCTTTCCTTAGCCGGAAACCGCGCGACTCAGTCGCCCGGTGGTGCTTGGAATCAGGCCGTACTTGCTTACTTTTGTAGAACCCGAATATCCGACGCGGTAAACATACGGGCGACCTTGAAAACGATCATTTACACTCCGGACCCCCATCTGCGCAATCCCCGAAAGCTGTTTCGAGAGATGCTTGCCGACCTGTTGTTGTCGCGGCAACTCGCATTTCAGCTCGCGCTGCGCGACATCCGCGCACAGTACAGGCAGAGCCTGTTGGGATTTTTGTGGATGATCGCCCTGCCTCTGGCCAATGCCCTCATTTGGATTTTGCTCAAAAACAGTGGTGTCGTTGCCCTCGCAGACGTTGCGATACCCTATGCCCTGTTTGCATTGAGCGGCACGCTGTTGTGGTCGGTGTTCACCGATGCAACCCTCTCTCCCATAGCGCAATTGATGGGCTCTAAACATGTTCTGGTCAAAATCAACTTTCCCGCTGAGGCCATTTTTCTTTCAGGCATCTACCAAACAGTCCTTCATGCGGGTATCAAAACGCTGATCCTGTTCACAGCCTGGTGTTCTTTTGGGCTCAGCCTGCATTGGAGTTGGCTGCTTTTCCCTCTGGCCGTTCTGGCGCTGATCCTCGTCGGAACCACATTGGGTATGCTGCTGACGCCCGTAGGAATGTTGTACTCGGATATCCAAAAAGTGCTTCCTCTGGTCCTGCAATTGCTGATGTTCGCAACGCCGGTGGTTTTTGCAGTACCCGCCGGTAGTTGGGCAGCAAAGTTATTTGCCTGGAATCCGCTAACCCCCTTGTTTTTAACGGGTCGACATTGGCTGAGTGGCCAGGAAGCTGAGGAGCTGTATTCTTTTGTAGTCGTTTGTTCGCTTGCACTAATTTTTCTCTTGGTCGTTTGGGTCGCCTTCCGTCTGGCAAAACCCATCATTGTAGAACGCATCGGCACTTGAACACCCCATGAGCGAAATACTGATCTCAGCCGATAAAGTCTCAAAAAAATTCTGTCGTGACCTGCGCACCAGCCTGCGATATGGTATCTGCGACCTGTTGGCCGCGTACACGGGCATGTCCAATCGGACTGGGCAGGTACTGCGCGACAAAGAATTCTGGGCAGTAAAAGACGTGAGTTTTGAAGTTCGCCGGGGAGAGTGTCTTGGGCTGATCGGCCACAACGGGTCGGGAAAAAGCACCCTGCTCAAAATGCTCAACGGACTTCTCCGACCGGACACGGGTCGCATCGAAATGCGAGGTCGCGTAGGGGCCCTTATCGAGTTGGGTGCAGGCTTCAATCCCGTACTTACCGGAAGGGAAAACATCTTTAACAACGGGGCGCTTCTTGGCATGAGCCGCCTCAATGTGCGAAACAAGATGGAAGAAATCGTCGAATTTTCTGAGCTTGGTGAATTTATAGACTCCCCGGTTTCCTTCTACAGCTCTGGTATGCGGATGCGTCTGGGTTTCTCCATTGCCGTTCATTCCGATCCGGACATCCTGCTGCTCGACGAAGTGCTCGCGGTCGGCGACCTGGGCTTCACCCTCAAATGTTACAACAAAATGGACGAGTTGCAGCAGAAAACGGCTATGGTCTTTGTATCCCACAGCATGCCGAAAATTGCACGCATGTGCACCGGTATCGTCGTAATGAATGCAGGTTGTTCGATCAATCCTTCGTTTGACGTATCGGCTGGCATTAGCAAGTATTACGATGCACAACATTTTGCGCCTGGCCAGCGCTTCGATTCGGGCGTGGCCGAACTGGTGGGAATCGCTCTGCGTTCCGGAGAGCATGTTTCACAGCCAGGAGAAATTTTTGAACTTTGCGAAGGCGAATCGCTGGATATTTTGCTCACCTTGAAACTGCATCGTCCCGTTCAAAATCCAAAACTCTGGCTGGTCTTCCTGGATAGAGAACAACGCGGATTTGCGGAAATTGGAAATTTTGATAAATTTCATACCGGGCCTCTATCACCGGGACCTTTCAGCTGCTCAGTAGTGCTCGGAAAATTATCTCTGAACCCCGGTTTGTACTCTATTACTCTTGGGCTGCACGAAGAAGCTGTATCCGGACGTAACCAACTTTTACGTATCCAGTCAGCTGTATATTTTAAAGTGAATGGGAAGAAGCAGGGGTGGGTGCCCATTCAGATTGATACCCGCTGGCAGTTTTCATGAAAAAGGCAGCCCGTTTTCGCAATAGCTCTTCTCCGAAAAAGCACGCGTGCATCCCGGGACTGCGCATTTTCGCTTTTGCATGGATTCGAAGCATTAACCGTTGCGTTCCACATTTGCAAAATTAGTAATGAACAGACGTTCGTTAGTATGAATATTTCCGTGGTCATTCCGGTTTTCAATGCTGCCACCTTTATCGAACGGGCCGTAACCTCAGTTGTAGCCCACCCGGAAGTTAAACAAATTATCCTCGTGGAAGACGGTTCTACGGACAACTCTTTGGAAATATGCCAGAGACTGACTGCTCAGCATCCGTGTGTTGAACTGCATCGCCATCCCGGAGGGGTCAACTGCGGAGCGGGAGCTTCGCGAAACACTGGCATGGCTCATGTGAATCAGGAGTACACCTGTTTCCTCGACGCCGACGATACGTTCACTTCTATCCGCTTTGTGAAAGAGCGAGAGGTATTTGCGCAACATCTTGATGCCGATGGCGTGTACGGGGCCACCGGAACGGTTTACCACGATTCCACCGGAGCCGCAGCCTGGGAAAAGTCTGGCTTAGACGAAAACACACTTACAACAGTGAGAAAACCCGTTCCACCGAAAGCCCTTTTTGAATACCTCGTTGGTTACAGGCCTGCTAAGCACTCTCCGGGTCACATTCACCTCGATGCGCTCACGCTCAAAACGCGTGCGCTTCATAAATTAAATTTGAGGTTTGCTGAGCACCTCATTCTCCATCAGGATACGGCATTTATTTGGCAGTGCGCATACTATCTTCGAATGTATCCGGGAGAATTAGATCGTCCAATTGCTAAATATATTTTGCACCAGGGAAGCCGCTTCATACATTACACAGACCTTTCATCGTCAAGAACAGTATTTTTCAGTTTTCTATTAAATTGGATAAGGCAGGACGGTCTTGAAAAGAAATACTTTTTGCACTTCAAAAGACTTTACTGCCGGGCACGGAAAGCAAATTGCTCGGTTTTAGAGCGCCTGGAATTATCCTTGAGTTTACTCAAACAAGACCCCGGGGCCCTTCACTTAATATTAAACGATTGCGTAGTTGCGAATATGTTTTATCTTGTTCGAATAAAGGCAAAATTTTGTAAAATGGTCGGATTTAGATCCAGGAATGTCTCCCATGAGAAATCAAAATAAAGATCAATCGCATTCAAAAAGGGACTATAGCCTGTGAATGTTTCCGTGATCATACCGGTTTACAATGCGGAAAGTTTCGTTGAGGCTGCTGTTAGATCTGCCGTGCAGCACTTGGAAGTGAAACAGATCATCCTCGTGGAGGATGGCTCAACGGACAATTCCCTTGAAGTCTGCCGGCGAATTGCGCGCGAATGCCCTTTGATTGAGCTTTATCGTCACCCCGGGGGCATCAACTGTGGTGCAGGGGCCTCCCGCAATTTGGGATTGGCACATGTAACCCAGGAATTTACCTGCTTCCTGGATGCTGATGACACATTCAAGGTAAACCGCTTCCGGAAGGAAAGTGCAGTTTTTAATCATTTTTCCGATGCAGATGGGGTTTACGGGGCCACGGGCGTAATCTACCACGATGAAGTCGGTGCCAGGGCATGGGAAACCCATGGCCACTCATCGGAATCGATCACGACGATCCGCACATACCTCGAACCCGGTCAACTTTTTGAATACCTCATCGGTTATCCGGGAGCGAAGGCTTGGAACGGGCATTTTTGCCTGGATGCACTTACCTTACGATCGGCATCTCTGGACCGCTTGGGCATCCAGTTTGATGCGGCTCTGCGATTGCATCAGGATTCTGCATTTATTCTCAAATGCGCTTTGCTGATGCGCTTGTACCCTGGAGAAACGGATGCTCCGGTAGCTCTGCGCGGCGTACACCGCAACAATCGATTTATTCACCACACCGACCTTGCAAGCTCGAAGCGTTTACAATTTGAGCACTTCCTCGGATGGTGCAAGCAAACCGGAATTCAGACAAAATACCGGTTGCACCTGCAAATTAGATTATGCCAGATTAAACCCTCCAGGTGTTCGTATGCTTACCGAATGTGGTTATCTGTTCGTTTGGCTATCGCAGATCCAACAAAAGCTACTCTGATATTCACAAAATGGCTTTCCGAAATTTTATGATAAAGCATTTCGCCCTGCCGGTACACGTTCGGAACCGATCACAACTTCTGGAGTTTTTTCTAGATAACTGAGGAAATGGCATTTTGCAAACTGAGGAAAATGTTCTATATTTAGCAATTTCACTCTTATTCATGGATGTATCCGTTGTAATTCCTGTTTACAATGCCGCTTCATTTATCAGCGAGGCGGTGAATTCTGCCTTAGCTCAGCCTGAAGTAAAGCAAATTATACTTGTAGAGGATGGATCTTCAGACAATTCACTTGAAGTTTGCAGAGCATTGGCCTCTGAATCGTCGAAAGTTGAGGTGTACAGACATCCACACGGCACAAATTGTGGAGAGGGGGCCTCGAGAAATCTGGGCATGGAAAAGGCCAGACATTCCTATATTTCCTTTCTCGATGCCGATGATTTTATGCTTCCGGGTCGTTTTGAGACAGATCGTGGGGTCTTTGAACGGTATCCGGATGCCGACGGGGTTTATTGTTCGGTACTCAACTTCTTTCACGACAGCACCGGTAAGGTAGCATGGCTCAACAGGGGATTCAAAGAATCATCGCTTACGGGATTGAGCGAACCGGCAGATCCTGGATCCCTTTTTAACATTCTGACGGGTTATCTGCGCAATCAACCCATAACGGGACACCTAATTCCCGATTGCCTTACCATAAAGAGGGAATCTCTTAAAGCGGCAAGAATTCGCTTTCCGGATGAGCTTCGTATGCATACCGACACGCTTTTTATCTACCAGTGCGCCTATTATTTAAAACTCTATGCTGGGGTACTTGACCGGGGTATAGTAATGAGACGCATTCATAGCAACAACGCGTTTATTCACGAAATGGATATTCAGCAGACAAGATCTTTGTTTTATCTTGCTACGATCCGGTGGGCGGTAAATCAAAAGCTGCCAAGACGTTACATTTTCTATTTCAGGAGGCGTTACTGCTCTTTAAAGGAAGAGAATTGCCGCCTTTTTGTGGGTCTGTTATTACATCTTAGAAGCTTCTGTGCTGATCCCCACTACCGGAGAGCTTCTAAAGAAAAAGCGCGCAAACGGACCATTCTGAAGAAAGGGGTTTTTTCATTCCGAATTTTTGACGAAGCTTTTGCCATTTTTACCCCCGCCTTTAAAAAGTGAATGTAAGCGTCATCATACCGGTTTACAATGCGGGCAACTTCGTAGAGGATGCCGTGAAATCAGCGATTCAACACCCGGAAGTACAACAGGTCATCCTGGTAGAAGACGGATCCCCGGACCATTCTCTCGAAGTTTGTGTTCGGCTTTCCCAACAGTATCCAAAAGTAGAATTGCACCGCCACCCCGGCGGCGTCAACCGGGGCGCAGGGGCCACCAGGAATGAAGGTTTGCGATGGGTTCGGTGCGAATTCGTATGTTTCCTGGATGCCGATGACTACTTTACCTCCCTGCGATTCCAACGGGAACGGGAAATCTTTGCCCGGCACAGCGATGCTGATGGCGTTTACGGCGCAACCGGCGTGTGGATTGAAGATGCCGTTGGAGGAGCCGCCTGGACACAAAGTGGATTCGGTATAACTCAACTCGATACCGTAAACAAGGAAATAGACCCCAAAGCACTTTTCGATTTTTTGACGGGTGTGCGCAACTGCGACAATTACTCCGGTTATTTTACTATCAATGCTGTGACATTTCGAAGCTTGCGCTTAATTGATAGTAGAATTCAATTCAATGAACACCTGCCCCTTCATGAAGATACCGACTTCTTTTTCAGACTTAGCCATTCCGCGAAATTACATACAGGAGAATTTGAGCAGGCTGTTGCGATTCGCCGAGTGCACCAGGATAACCGATACCTGTTTGACAATGAGCGCCGCCGGACACACCGATTGCTCTACGCCGAACTGCGCAAATGGGCTGACTCCATTCCCCTGTCCTGGCGCCATCGGTTCACGTTTGCCTGGTACCATTTTGCCGCAAGATTCGAAAATTTTCCGCAAGTAAAGCGCGTCCTACTCATTCTGCACGCTCTGTTTTGCGACCCCTGCTTTGCAAAACGAGCGCTTTCGCGCCTATTGAAAGGGAGGTAAAGCGCGACGGATCCGCTAATGGAATAAGCTGTTCCCGGAGCAGGGATCGCAGGGGCAACGTTCATTTCACTATCTTTGAATTATGGCATCAGATCCAATGCCCGATCTCGGAACGGTGCAGCTCAGCATCATCCTTCCATTCTACAATTCTGCCCGCTGGCTTCCTTCCTGTCTGAAGGCGCTGTGCGGCCAAAAGCACAGGTCGCTGGAGGTACTTGCCATCGACGACGGATCTAAAGACGATTCCGCCAGAATCGCAGAAGATTTCGCAAAAAGAGATCCCCGCATCCGACTGTTCCGGATTGACCATACCGGGCCAGGGGCAGCACGAAATATAGGGCTTGAAAACGCGAGGGGCAAATACATCGGATTTGTCGACAGCGACGACTTGATCCATGCCTCTATGTTTGATGCGATGGTTGCCACCGCACGTGATGCAGACGCTGACGCCGTAGTTTGCGATTACGTCCTCCTCCGCCCAATACCCTTCGGAAAAGTTTGGGCTCAACGTGCAAACGTTACGTCTTTAAGTGATCAAAACGGCCAATTCGCATGCCCTGCCGGAGGCAGATTCAACCCGTTTACCCTGAATCCTGCACCTTGGAATAAAATCTTCCGCAGGGAACTCATTGAATGCAACGGCATTCGATTTACCGAAACGCATCACTACGAAGACGTGCCCTTCGTTTATACATGCCTGATGCGGGCACACCGGGTGGGTCTGGTTGAACGCCCACTTTATAGCCACCGCTACCGTTGGCCCGGATCGGTCTCCGCTGCTATAGATGAGCGTCGCTTCGATATTTTTCCCTTGCTTGACCAGCTGGAGGACACCGTTCGCTGTACGCCGGAAATAAGCCATCAACTCGATCATTTTCTTACATTTCGAAAAAGCACGTTGCTCTATCACCTCAGCCACGTACACCCCTCCTTGCGGGATGCTTTCTGGCAGCGCATTCAGGCAACGCTTTATGATGGCGATCATCACAAGCAATACGTTGCCCGGTCCTGTCCACGAACGCTTGTGCTGCGAATCAGGATCGTCAATGCTCTTGGGCAAGCCCTGCTTTTTATCGTCGGGAAACACGCCGCTGCATTCAGAGGCGTACACAAGGTACTGTTGTCGTGGTTCACCACACCATCATAACACCCTCTAAGGGCACTTCTAAAAACCCCTCATGCGCCAGCCAACCCACAACAGCTCGCGCGCTTAATGAATTTGTCTTCACCATCCTTGGTTGCTGCTCAGTCGGTGGTCGTTCCATACAGATGCCTTCGCTGCACTCCTTGTAGTTTCCCCAATGTTACGTTGGTAACAACATGAAGCGAGACAGCTCTTTTCCTTCTGTCATGAAAATGGGATTTTTGAGCTACCCTCAAATTGTTTTGCCTTGCAGCACCCCGTCCAGGAAAGGCAGAAATACCTCCTCTGTCAGTCGCCCGTAGTCGTTCATCATGGCCTTTTCGCGGATGGCGTTGCGGTCAAACGATTCAAATCGTTGAATCATTTGGCGGAGTCCTTCACAAACGCTGGTTTCGTCGTCACCGATGAGGACCCCGCAGTTGGGATCGACGATCTGCCGGTTGCTCTGCGTCGCCGTAGCCAGCACGGGCATACCGTGCATGAGGTATTCGAAGGTCTTCGTCGGAGGTTGCGCATCGTATTTCGGAAGCACCGGTACAAAAGAAAGGCCGGCGTTGCACCTTTGAAAAACCGCTTCCAGGTCATCCCCGCGCAACTCTCCGGTAAATTCCACCCTTCCAAGCAGCTCTGGTTCGGCGATGGTACGGCGCAGTACCGCTTCTTCCTCCCTGGAGCCGTAACCGACGATGGTAACATGCAGCTTTCTGTTTCCGGGAGGATCATGAAGAAATCGCCGGAACCCCCTCAAAAAAACGTCAATATTCCTTCCCGTCAGGATGCCTACGTAAAGCAGTTTAATGTCGTGTCCGGGAATAAAAGGTACCATATCTGCCCGGGCAGCGCCAACCGGAATAATAACGAACGTTCGTTTGTATCCTATCCTCTGTGGAAGTTCTCCAGAAACGAAACTCACGTGCCGGAACAGCGAGAGCTCTACGAGCATCATGGCGTTGAGCAGGCGGTTGATCCATTCGCGTTGCTCAACAAAGCCCGTTCGCACATCTGCGATCACCGGCACTCGCGGGAACGCTAACTTCAACATGCTGCACAATGGCGTGTAGCAAATGAAAACCACGTCGTACCGGTGGCATCGCATTTCAGAAATGCAGGCGCGGAACAGGCGCAGGTTTCGCACAATGGCGGTCCCCGATTTTACCGGATGCCGGACGCGCACCTTGCCGTCAGGCCTTTGCGGCTTGCGCTCGTCACAACCGATGTAGCTCACTGCGAAATGGGCTGAAAGTTCATTGCAGTAATGAAAGGCATCCGTATGATAACCAAACTGGCTGACGTCGACCCACAGGAGTTTTTTCAAGGCAAATGGGTTTCTGTAGCGGATTCAATGCCGGCCAACTTCCCAACGGTGCACTCCCAGGTATATTCCTGCAGGATGAGCTGGTGTAGGGCTTCGGCCATAGATTGGCGAAGCCCGGGATCGCGCAACAAGGTTTGGAAAGCCTCCTTGAGGGCTCCGGGTTCAGGCATGGGCAACAGGATACCTCGTCCGCCACCGGCGAGGAGTTCGCGAGTTCCTCCCGGGTCTGTCGAGACGACGGTGCAGCGGTGCAGGCCTGCTTCCAGAACGACCGTGGGCAGCCCCTCGGGATGCTTGGATGGCAATACGACGACGTTGATGGAAGCGAGCAGGCCCATCATGGAAGGATGGTCCAATGCGCCCAGCCAGTGAATGTTGTTGCCGCAGGATGCTTGCACCTTTTGTCGCAAGGGTCCATCGCCCGCAAGGAACAAATGCGCTTCCGGGTGCTCCTGAACAAGTAAGGCAAAGGCTTCCAGCAAGGGCAAAACCCCCTTCTGTTCGATAAACCTTCCGGCATAACAATAACACACCGCCGACGGGGGCAGGCCGAATCCGGTGCGAAGGTCCCAGGGATTCACTTTTGCGTCGTCGCGACAGACGCTGTTTGGAAGGACCCCCGAGGCGTGGATGCCAAAATGCTTCAGCCATTGTGCACTGGCCTGGGACACGCCATAAAATAGTGGTTGGTACCTCCAGAGCAACCAGCGAGTGAACAAGTGTTCGTATAACCTGCCGGCTGCATCGGCGAATGCATTGTTCACGGTGAGGTGTTGTGATCCGTGTTCGATGACGATGGCACGGATTGCCCATTTTTTTGCGAGGTGGAGCGCGTAAAGGCTGTGAACATAAAAACGCGCATTGACCACAAAAAAACCTACGTCCAGTGATTCCAGTTGATCCTGCAGCTGCTGTGCTTTGCTGTGGTACACCATCGGAATGGGGTAGCGTTGACGGAATGCCCGCGCCACGGGCAACCGGAATAGGTGTATGCCGCCATCCAATGTATAGCCTGCTTCAGCTCCGGCCGCCGAAGTGAGTACCGCTACCCTTCTTCCGCTTTTGACAAGTTGCCTTGCCATACTTTCTGCATAGCGTTCCACGCCGCCGATATGTGGTGCAAAAAAGGGTGTGCAGATGCAGATGCATTTATCCCGGGCCATTGGGGGGCAGGTGCTTGCGTATGCTGGAAAGTTGTTCGGCAATCAGACCCAGCAAAAAGAATACGATGCCGGCAAAAATGCCGAGGAGGCTTCCCGTCGTGACTCCGCGCCCTGCAAGCAAAATGGGCAGCCCCACCGTCAATCCGGTCGCCATGCAGATCACCGCAAGCGGCAGGAAGATCCTGGCGGGATTGAAGAGGATCACGATGTTGAGGATTTCCATGACCGTCTGAAATGCCGTCTGTATGCCAATGGTGCTCGTTCCTTTTTCCCGGGGAAGCACGGTGATGGGGTGTTCAATTACGAGGTGGCGGTTGCTGATGAACACCAGGGTGATGATGTCGCTAAACGACATGGTATTGGGGGCGAGGTGGAGGTATCGCTGCAATAAGGGCGTCCGGTAAACTTTCATTCCCGAATTCAGGTCATGCACCGGCACCTTCATCATTATTCGGGCCACCGTGCGGATCAGAAATTTGCCCATTCCGCGCAACATGCTAGCCGGCGGAAGTCCCCTGCGGGACCCCACCACGAGGTCGGCATCGCGCTCGCGCATCAGGGAGATCAGTCGTTCGATGTCTTCGAGGCGATGTTGCCCGTCTGCATCCATGGTGGCGCAGCATTCGGTATCGCAATGCCCTGCAGCCGTTTTCAGCGCAGCGCCGTACCCCCGGTTGAGTTTATGCCGGAGGTAGTGAAATCCCGGTGCGCCCAGAAAAGCTTCACAGCGAACGCGGGTGTCGTCTGTAGAGCCGTCGTCGACGACCAGGAGTTTCCACCCCCGGGCACGGCAAAACTCCAGCGCGCCGGGCAATAGAATGCCTAGGTTCTCTCCCTCGTTGAAGGCAGGCATGAGGACCGTAAGCTGCTCTTCGCGATGCGTGTTATTGAGAATGCCTGTTTCGATGCAGCGAAAATACTGCATTTTGGCCATGGCGCTAAGGCATTGAGCGGGAAGGTCCTCCTCGTAGGCAAATGCCCGGTCAGGGCAATAGCGGCGGGGGTGAGCATCAGTTGTTCTTTGCCCCCTGGCGGATCCAGAGGAGGACGCTCTCGATATCGTGCGGGGGAATGGGCCCGGAAGGTGGCATCTGGATGGGATTTCCGTTCAGGTACTGGTAGAGTAGGCTTCCTTCCGGATTGGAGGGAAGCACATAAGGCGCCCGGAATCCCGTTAGCAGCAGCTGTTCGTAAGAGCAACAGGGCAGAAGGTTCAATTTCTGGTTGGCGGCTCCATGGCAAGGCGTACAGTAGGCATTGAATAAAGGCTGGATGTCGTTTGCAAAACTGATGGAGTCTGCCGGAGTGCCGGGATCCTTCACCAGCGGTCCTTCGTCACTTTCACATGCAGAAAATGAACCCGCCAGAAAAAATGCAGCAGCAATGCGGGGAAAAGCAAAGCGGAACATGCGGAGGGGTTTGATCATGGCGGATCAATTGTTGAGGGCCCCCTGGCGAATCCAGGTCAGCACCGAATCAATTTTTTCGGAAGACCAGGCAGGTCCACCCTGAGGCATCAGCAGTAATTCACCCCGGAGATGCCGGATGAGCAAACTGCTTTCGGGCTGCACCGGATCAACGTAGGGCGCATTGAAGCCGTCGGCAACCAACTGGTTGTAGGAGACCGGAGGACGCAGGTCGAGTTTGGGATGAGAGGGGTTGTGGCAACCCTGAACGCAGCCCTTTGCCAGCATGGGCTTGATGAAATTATTGTACGACAGCGTGTCGCCGGCAGGCGGATCCACCACCGTATCGCAGGAGTGACCGTGGTCTCCGTGCCCATTCAGGATCAGCGGCCCCTGGTCTTTTTCGCAGGAGGTCAAGCCTGTGATCAAGAGAGCAACTGCTCCACAGACTAACCACTGTAAAGCCGGATAACGAACGTTTGTTAGTTTTTTCATTTTCTCCAGTAGGTTCTTTGAATATTAAAACCGAGCAGGAAGTGCCCATCCAGCAGATCCGCCGATCGGGTGGTGTAGATCTGGCTCTCGAGTATCCGCGAGGCGTTGCTTACGAACAACTGGAAAACGTGTCCGGCGGTACCAAACTCCACCCCCACCGAAAAGGGATCTATAAAACCGGCCGACCGGTTGTTGAAGACCCTTGCATATTCGAAGATCAGTGCGCTGCTGAAGCCCAATTTGTAACGCCCGCCTGCCGACAACACCATGGTGAGGTTGTCGTTTCCCGCAGGAACGAGGTTTTGGTAAATGAAAACAGGCGTTAGTTGCAGGGTCCAGCGCTCTGACAGTTTCGATGAAACGATGAGTTGCGTGTTGTACGCCAGGCGGTGGCCAAATTTGTAGCGGAAAGGCGTTATGGAATCGCCGAAATAGGCGTTGGGCGGAACGGAGGGAAAGTCCTCCGTTCGCAAGGCCGCATTGGCATAAAGGGCCATTGACACCGGCATTTTCCAATTGGTCGTTTGCCGGGCAAACTGGTATTTTCCTTCGAGGTCGAGGGTTTTGGAAGCGTTGGTCCTCCCCAATTCCAGGTACAGACGGTCTGAGAAACTCCAGCCCAGGGCAAGGCGGATGGTCGACGGCAGGTCGAATCCGAGAAATTGCTCTACCAATGAAGAATCCAGCCCCACCGTGCCAAAGCGATGCTGGATCTCGAAATACCAGGATCGGGCAGGTTGGATTTTCGTGGTCTGCGCGTTGATGAGCTGGGTTCCGGTGAACGCAAATTCAACCGGAGAGGAGACGCTTTCCTGCGAGGGATTCTCCGGCCCATCCTCCTGCGCCACCAGGGTGGGTAAGAAACTGGCCAGAACCAGACCCACAAACAAACACTTGTTAGTTTGCAGCATGGGTTCTACTTTTTTAAAGTGCGTATGTAGTGTACGAGGTTCCACCGCTGATCAGCCGTCAGAGAATGTTTGTAGGGAGCCATCGTACCGCGACCTTCGGTGATTTTCCAAAAGAGCGCCCCATCCGTTTGCTTTTGAACGGCTGCCGATGCAAAATTGGCGGGTTTGGGATTCAGCGCCTGTGCGGCAGGACCGTTGCCCGTGCCGTCAGCGCCGTGACAGGTCTGGCAGATGGTGGAAAAAACCTTTTTTGCATCCTTCATTCCCGCCTCGGTCTTTTTTACCGGATTGGCCACTTTGCTGGCTGAAGCCGGAACTACCCACGGCTCCTTCCCTCCCTGGAACGACATAAAACAGGCGGCAACAATTGCGGCCACAGGGATCATCAGTCTATACTTCATTTGTTATCAATTGTTTATAATTCAAGATCGGCCGGTTTACCCCCTACGCCCCATCCCGTCCAGAAACAAGTTCAGCTGTATGTAAGTAAACGTTCACTCGCAAAGATACTTCATTAAAGAGATCAACGTCTTTTTCCTCCTTTTCGTTCCGGTCAACGCAGAAATACCCCCTGGAGACGTGCCCGTTTCCTTTCGCTGTTGCCCCTATGGTTTTCATCACCACGCGGGTGTCGTTTTTTGCAGTGGCTGCCAAAACCGTCGGGGGTTTCTTCAATCCATCAAAAAATAGTTTGGTTGTCTGATCCACACATTACAAAAAAAAAATGCATTGCGCAGCGCACATCAGCACACTGAACATTTGCAAAAACGTGCATGCGAAAATTTATCAAAAAACATTTGGCGGTCTCGCAGCAATGCGTCTACATTTACCACAGGAAAAACGAAGTAAACAGCAGATCGCTGTATCTTTTCCGGGCCTGTCATTTAACACCCTACTCAGAATTCACCTCATTTAATCTCCTGCTCAGGCTCGCGGCTTTTATCTGATCATACCACAGTATTATGCGAAAAACGATTACCCCCCTGTCGTTGGGCATACTCGTTTGCCTGACCCTGATTGCGTCTGTTCATGACGCCATTGCGCAACCGGCTAAAGCGCAGGACCCTACCATTCCTCCGTCTGCGAGCAACTGCGTGCAGCCTCCCATCATCCATTGTCCGCCACCGTTTAATGCTTGTCCCGGGACTTTGCTGGATCCGGACGTGACCGGATGGGCAAAAGCGCGAGCGGCGCAGCCGGAATGTCCAAAGCCGGTTCTCAGCTACAGCGAACGCACCCTCCAAACGGGGACCTGCGCCGGTAGCCTTCTGTTGCAGCGCATCTGGACCGCTGCTGATCCTGCCGATCCAAGCCTTCGCTCTTTTTGCATACAATACGTCAGTTCACTGGACACCCTGGCCCCGCATTTCTCCCATTGTCCCCGGGATACCGTCATCCTCAGCAACGAGCACTGCGTAGGCGTGTTCCGCTGGGAAATGCCCTGTCTGTCGGATGGCTGTGGCAATTTTGAATTGCATTCCAGCCATCCCAACGGCGGCGAGTTCTCCATTGGCCACCATCTCATTCTGCTTACGGCGACCGACGAATGCGGCAATACTGCCTCCTGCCAGTTCAAGCTCGAAGTTCTTGAAAACTGCTGCCAGCATCCTCCCCGGCTCTCCTGCCCTCCGGATTTCACCGGCTGCCCTTCACAATCGACCGATCCTTCAGAAACCGGTTTTGCCATTGCCACAAAATCCTCTCCCACCTGCAATGATCCCATCCTATCGCACCATGATTCGATCGTACATACGAACGTTTGTACGTATGCAATACTTCGCACGTGGACGGCAACGGATCCCGACAACCCGGAGCTCCACACTTCGTGTACACAGCACATCGTGCTCGAAGACCACACCCCTCCCACAATAACCTATTGTCCGCCTTCGGTAACCGTGTCGTCTGACGAACATTGCGAAGCGGTCATCGAATGGGATGATCCCTTGGCGGTCGATGCCTGTGGCACTGCCAATGTGACAACATCCCTGCCAAAAGATTTCAAATTCCAGCTTGGCGTCACGGGCGTGGTCGTGATCGCCACCGATGCCTGCGGCAATACCTCCAAATGCGAATTCGTGATCACGGTCACCGAAAACTGTTGCCGGCAGGCACCTGCCATTCAGTGCCCCTCCGACTACACCACCTGCCCCGGAGCATCGTTGGATCCCGCTTTTGCCGGAAGGCCAACCGTTCATCCGGGAGGGCCCCATTGTCCTCCTCCACTGGTTAGCTCTGCCGACCTCGTTCGCGACTCCTCAGCCTGTTCCCGCAGCATAACCCGCATCTGGACGGCAACCGACCCGGTGAACCCGGCATTGACTGCACATTGTTCACAACAATTGCGCGCAGAAGATCATCAGCCTCCAATCATCAGCTATTGTCCGCCGAACGTCACCGTTCAGTCCGACGAGAATTGCGAAGCAGTCATCAACTGGAGCGACCCGGTTGCCAGTGACGGTTGCGGTGATGTTCAGGTAACGACATCGCTTCCTAGAGATTTTAAATTTCAAATCGGCGTTACGGGCGTGGTCGTGATCGCCACCGATGCTTGCGGAAATACCTCCAAATGCGAATTCGTGATCACGGTCACCGAGAATTGCTGCAGGGAAAATCCGGAAATTCTCTGTCCTGCAGACTATACAGATTGTCCAGGCGCATCCCTGGATCCTTCCGTCACGGGCACGCCACAAGTAAATACTGCTTCACCCAGTTGTCCGAATGCAGTACTGGAATATCGAGATGACACCATCGCTCTGGAGCCATGCCGTTTGCAGATAGCGCGGACATGGACTGCTTACATTCCTGGCAAAGAACACTTGCGCGCGTCTTGTGTACAACAGTTGCATTACGAAGACGAGGATGAGCCGTATTTCACGTTTTGTCCGCCGGATCAGCACGTTGCTTCCGATCCGGACTGCCAGGCCAGCGTTTCCTGGCGTGCTCCCATCGCCAAAGATGCCTGTGGAGGGGTGACCCTTCTGAGCAGCCACGCCTCGGGTGCCCGTTTTCCGCTTGGATCGACATCCGTTCAGGTCGTGGCCACGGATGCCTGCGGCAATACTTCGTCCTGTGCATTTCAGGTCACGGTTGCAAACAACTGCTGCCAGCATCCGCCCAGCCTGGTCTGCCCTGCCGACTTCACAGGATGCCCGGGGACCTCGTCTGACCCTTCTGTCACCGGTACCGCCACCGCGCTCCCCGGGGGCGCACACTGTGGACAACCCCTGTTGAGTTACCGCGACAGCATTTTGACACAAAGCACCTGCAACACGGAATGGATCCGCATTTGGGAGGCGCGGGATCCCATTTTCCCGGAACTCGCAGCGCGGTGTGAGCAGCGCATCCGGTTTGCAGACCGTCAGGCTCCGGTGATTACCTACTGTCCGCCTTCGCGCATCATCGCATCCGGTCCCAACTGCGAAATCGTCGTTGGTTGGGACGACCCGCAGGCAACCGATGCCTGTGGAGATGTTCAGATCAGCACCTCCTTACCTAAAGACTTTTCCTTTAAGCTCGGGATCACCGGCGTGGTGGTCATTGCAACCGATGCCTGTGGCAATACATCCAAATGCGAATTTGTAATCGACGTGCTCGAAAACTGCTGCAACGATGCACCCGTCATCACCTGTCCGCCCCATTACCAGGACTGTCCCGGTGCAGACATCGACCCTGCTTTGACCGGCAGTGCTACGGCAAAGCCCTACCACAAAGCCTGCAGCCCGGCGGTAATTTCTTATACGGACGTACTCACCCTGACTCACTTGTGCGACCTGTCAATTGATCGCATCTGGAAGGCGACCAATCCCAAAAACAATGCAGCTTCACAATGCATCCAAAACATCCGCCTGGTTGACACGACGGCTCCGGAATTTTTGAGTTGTCCCGGCGATATCACGGTAGATCCCGGATACGATTGCCGTATCCCCGTTTACTGGAATGTTCCGGAAGCGCGCGATTTCTGCAGTACGGTTTCCCTGGTTTCTTCGCATGCGCCAGGCAGCGTATTTGAAACGGGCGATACAAGGATAGTGTATACTGCGAGTGACGCTTGCAGCAATACTAACAACTGTTCGTTTGTCGTTCGCGTGAGCGATAAATGTTGCAGCGCCGCGCCGGTGCTGAGCTGTCCGCCAGCTTTCAGGGCATGTCCGGGTTCGGACATTTCGCCGGCCAGTGCCGGCTTGCCAACGGCCACAGCGGGCAGAACCGAATGCGACGACCCCGTTTTGAGTTATGCAGACCGGGTATTGACTTCTGGCCCGTGCCACGGGGCGGTTGTGCTAGAGCGCAGCTGGACGGCGCAGGACCCCTGGCGGCCGGAATTGCAGTCGTCGTGCATTCAGGAAATTGAACTCAAAGATGACCAGCCGCCTGTGCTGACCGGAATGCCCGAAGACCGGGTGATCGATGCACGCGGAGCGTGCGAGGTGAACGTTACATGGGATCTGCCCAATGCAACTGACAACTGTGGGCTCCGGTACCTCGATCCCAATTTTCCGCCTTCGAGTTCTTTTGGAGCTGGCGTGCGCTGGGTCGTTTACACAGCAACAGATAATTGCGACAACATAACCCGCGATAGTTTTCGCATCGAAGTCACGGGAACGGAAATCGCCATTGACTGTCCGCGCGACACGGTCATCCCGCGACAGAATCCCTTCGTCAACGGAGCGTTTTTCGACTGGGACGAACCCATAGCGAAACACTGCGAACCCTGCATCGACAGCATTCCTGGATTTATTTACATGGGCAAGTTGAATGGCAAGCGCTATTTCTGTTCGCTGGGACCCGCAAACTGGACTGCTGCGCGGATACGCTGTGAACAGCTCGGCGGTAATCTGGCTGTTGTCGAAACAGCAGAAGAAAACCGCTTCTTATCCACGCTGCTCAACGGACAAACCGCCTGGATCGGAGCTACCGATGAAAAAATTGAGGGCCACTTTGAATGGATCGACGGACAGCCGGTCATCTTCAGCAACTGGCTTCCGGGTCAACCCAACAATTCGGGTGGCGACGAAGACCACGTAGAGCTGCTGCCTGACGGTGGATGGAACGACCGCAACGGCGCTACCCAACGCGAATTCATTTGCGAGATCCCTTGTTACGAGCTCATCCAGACTTCTGGGGTAGCCAAGGGAGAGCTGTTGCCCTGTGGGGAGAATGTGATCCGGTACATCGCCCGGAAAAACGGCGAGGCCGATACCTGCCAATTTACCGTAACCGTCGATTGCAACGCTCAGACCACTTACTGTCAAACTGCGGCAGTCAACAGCGAATACATGCACATTCAACGCGTGCGATTTGCCGGAATAGACCAAACTTCCGGCAACGATAGCGGCTACCGCTACTTTTCGGATCCCTGCGGTGCCATAGAAGCATCTCATACGTATTCGATCTGTCTGCAACCGGGCTATGCGAGCATTCCCTACCAGGTGTACTGGAAGGTCTGGATCGATTACAATGCCGACGGATTTTTCGATCCGCTGACGGAGGAGGTCGTCTATGGTTACGGCAACGCCGAGATGTGCGCACAGATCACCATGCCGGCTTACCTGCCTAAAGCCATTACCCGCATGCGCGTCATCCAATCGTTTACCGCGTATCCTCCCAATCCCTGCACAGCGCCGCTGTTCGGAGAAGTTGAAGATTACTGCTTATTGTCGAATGGAGGTCCGGGCATGGGTGCAAACGATCCCAGTGGACAATTCCGCAAGATGGGAACGGCGGTTCCCCTGCATGCAGCAGACGTACGAATGCCCGATCTGTTGGTATCCTCCTTTGAAGTGTTGGTATTTCCCAATCCTGCTGATGCGGTCGTGCACTTTCGTGCGGTGCAGTCGTTCGAACTCGAGCTGTTCGATGCGCAGGGCAAGCTCACCTTTAAAACGGATCCCGGAGATCCCTTGTCAGAACACACGCTGAATGTCTCCTCGTGGAAGCCCGGCTTGTACACCGGACTTGCAAGAACCCCCGGAGGCCAAACTCGCGTTTGCCGGATGCTCGTCAATCCTTAGTTTTTCCTATACTGAAAAGGTATGAAGCCTGGGCCGGTTGCTGAACGTAGCACCGGTCCTTTTTTTTTTCTATCCACCTCGTTACTCAGATAAGCGAGGAATGCTTTTCAGGCGCCAAATATGGCACATGGCCAGATTACACTGGATTGCTATTTTTTGTGTATCGTCTAGTAATCATGGCAATCCCTTAATCATGGTCCAGGAATTTAAGCATTCATTTTTTTGTCCTTGATTTTCATGATTGACTTGATTGCTTGATTCTTTTGCGTATCGTTTTCCAATCATGGCAATCCCATAATCCCCTAATCATGGTCCAGGAATTTAAGCATTCATTTTTTTGTCCTTGATTTTCATGATTGACTTGATTGCTTGATTCTTTTGCGTATCGTTTTCCAATCATGGCAATCCCTTAATCCCTTAATCATGGTCCAGGAATTTAAGCATTTCTTGTTTTGTCCCTGAATGCGTGGACAGCCCGGAAGGAGACCCGGAGGCTATTGCTGTGGCGAAGCGCTTTATCCGCGCTGCTTCCCCGTTTGCGCTGATCTCCCTGTCTGCCAGGGGTTTTGCTTATGTTTGTTGGCCAAAACGGTTCTATGCGACTGATCATTTTCTCCCTGTCCCTTTTTCTTTCGATCTGCAACCCGGGGGTTGCCGCAGAGTACAACATCCTGAGCTATGGCGCCGTGGGTGACGGGGTCACCATGAATACGAAGGCCATCCAAAAGGCCATTGACGAGGCCCATGCGCAGGGTGGTGGACGGGTGCGCATACCGGCCGGCCGTTTTGTAAGCGGAACCCTCATTATGAAGAGCGGTGTGGAGCTTCACCTCGAAAAGCGCGCGGTGCTGCTTGGCAGCATCGTCGCCGCCGATTACCCCACCCTCAGCCGATGGAAGGCCCTCATCGGGGCAGACGGCGCAAGGGGCATTTCCATTACCGGCAAAGGCACCATCGACGGCAGGGGAGCACAGCTTGCGCTACACGTCGACAGCCTGTTTTACGCTGGTCAGATCGACAGCCACAACTACTACTTTGCCGAAAGAAGGCCCTGGGCCGAACTCCGTCCGCAGATCATTGAGTTCAACCTGTGCAGCGACGTCCTTGTGCGCGACGTGACCCTTAAAAATGCAGCCTGCTGGGTTCAGACTTACCAGAAATGCAGTGGGCTGGTCATCGACAACCTGCGCGTTGACAGCGACGCTTACTGGAACAACGACGGGATCGACATTCTGGATTGCACCAATGTGAGCATCACCAACTGCGACATCAACAGTTCCGACGATGGCATCTGCATCAAATCGGAAGATTTCAGCCTCCAGCACATCAACGACAACATCTACATTGCCGATTGCCGGATCCGCTCCAGCGCCAGCGCGGTCAAATTTGGTACTTCCCTGGTCAGCGGTACTCGAAATGTGGTCATTCGCAACATCGAAGTCTACGACACTTACCGCTCGGCCATCGCCATCGAAGCAACCCAGGGCGGTTTTATTGAAAACGTTCTGGTTGAGAACATCCGGGCAAAAAATACGGGCAATGCCCTTTTCCTTCGCATTGGCAGGATCCGGGGAGCAGAGAAGGCGGGGCCGCTGAAAAATGTCACCATACGCAATGTAAAAGTTGAGGTTCCCTATGATATTCCCGATAAGGATTACATCATTCGGGGGCCCGCAGTGCCTGGCTTTCACAACACATTTCCTTCTTCCATAACCGGAAACCCCGGTGTTTATGTCGAAACCGTGACCATTGAGAACGTAGAGATCATTTATCCCGGCAGGGGAAATAAGGCCTATGCCAACCTGCCCTTATACCGCATCAAAGACGTTCCGGAACTGGAAACGGAATATCCCGAATTTTCCATGTTCGGCGAATTGCCGGCATGGGGTTTTTACGTCCGGCATGTGAAAGGCCTGAACTTTAAAAACATCCATCTGAAAATCAAAAATCCGGATTACCGCCCTGCCATGGTTTTTGACGACGTGCACGATCTTAAAATTGAGTCGCTGATCGTTCGCGGCGACAATAAAAACGAACCCCTGTTTTTCCGCGACTGCAGCGGTGTACAGGTCAGCGGTCTCCAGCTTTTCCTCAAAAATTAAACTCGTGTTTACAAAAAGCTACTCGTAAGACCATGTTCCAAAAAGCAGAAAGCCATTTGGTGCATTTCAGCGCTCTGACGGCGCCTCTTTCGGTACTGCTGTTCGGCTTTGATACCGTTGTCATCTCCGGTGCGGAACAAACGATCCGGAACCTGTGGCAACTGAGCAGCCTACAGCACGGGCTGGCCATCAGCATGGCGCTTTAGGGTACCGTGTTCTGAGCGCATAAGCACCGGCGCGCGCAGACTGACCTTTCTCCAACATTGGGAGCTCTGATCTTCAAAAATAATACGCCTCAAACTCTAACGGATGGTACTTCAACTCACATATGAATATTCATGCTCTTTCATCTCTTGACTTCAAGTAGCTAATGCAAGAATCAGGTACGTGAAATTACCTAATTTTTGTCATGAAAACATATAAAAGGATCACTATTCAAGAGAGAGAACGGATATCGCACCTATTTGCCTTGGGAAATACATTACAGTGTATTGCATCGGATGTAGGTCGATCAGCGTCCACGATTGGGAGAGTGATTAGGCGTAACCTATCAAAAGGTGAATACTTCGCCCTTTCGGCCCACCAAAAGGCCGAAGGAATGCAGAGGTATTCACACGCTCCTAAGCAAAAAATTGACCAAAATCAGAAAATGAAGTTGGCGATATACACTAAATTGAGGCTCAGATGGTCTCCCCAACAGATTTCAGTTTGGTTAAAAACGGTGTATGGGATGAGTATAAGCCACGAAACGATCTATAAGTATATTTATGTCCAAGC
>JADLHA010000051.1 GCA_020848995.1 Saprospiraceae bacterium
AATTTAGCTTCACAATCCTTCGTTGCAGCTCAGTCAGTTATCGCTCCACATAGCTTCCTTCGCTGCGCCTCGGCTTGTTTTGCTAAATTCATTCTGGCATCAACAGGGAGTGGAGGGAGGCAGCCCTTTTCATTCTGGCATCAACAGGGAGTGGAGGGAGGCAGCCCTTTTCATTCTGGCATCAATAGGGAGTGGAGGGAGGCAGCCCTTTTCATTCTGGCAGCAAAATGGAGTTTTTAGAAGTGCCCTTAAGTTTGAATGAACCGCAAATTGGACAAAGGCGGGCGAGGGGAATCGAATGTGCTCTCAGGGCCTTACCTTTGCGCCTCGAACACCCCATTTCATAAACAGGAATTGACATGAGCCATCTTGACAACAATTCAGACTATTTGCGCCGCAATGTAGAAAAGGACACCAACGGCGAAGCGGAATTTTCGCCCATGGACCCCCCGGATGCCTACCATCCCCCATCGCTGCAGGCCGTTCCGAAGGAAGAACTCGCACCTCTGCTCCAGCACCTGATGGACGAGCACCAGACGCTGACCGAAGCCCTGGAGCGCTTTGAGCAGATCCTTATCGAAATACGCAAGGAGGGCATCACCCGCGAACGCAACGCTGCTTTGGGCGGATTCTACCGGGTCATCGACGAAACAGTTGCCCTTCACCACCTCCGGGAAGAGCGGTTGCTCTTTCCATTGCTCCACGACCGCCTCATCGATAAAGGAGAGCACAGCACCGGCGCCATTCGCGAATCCGCCGTAGATGTCATGGAGAGCGACCACATCCGCACCATGCAGCTTGCCAGCCTGACCCTGAACCTCATGGGACTGGCCTCGCGCCTCCCCGATCCGGCTTCCCAGGCAGTCGTTATCGACCTTGCCGTGGAACAGGGCCTTGCCCTCTCCGAACTCATGCGGCTCCATATTTTCAGAGAAGACAACGTCGTATTCCCGCTGGCTCACAGCCTGATCACCCGTGAGGAATTTGCAGAAATGCAGGAGAAATCGGACAAGTATTTTTCGGCGGCACATTGAGAGGCTGATCGTTGATTGCCAAATGTCCCGTATCTTTGACTAAGTCGCAAGCTTCGAATACCCTTCTAAAGAACATCGCAGCGCGATTGCACCATGCTAAAAGATCGCTTTGAGCGGATTCACGATTACCTGAGGATTTCCCTCACCGACAGGTGCAACCTGAGATGTTCCTATTGCATGCCCTACGACCTTCCGCGCGGCTTTTATGCACACTCCGTGAAGATGACCGCAGCAGAAGTCGAGCAAATTGCTGCGGCGTTCATCGATCAGGGCGTAAAAAAAATCCGACTTACCGGCGGTGAACCCCTCTTGCGCAAAGATGCCGGGGAGATCCTGGAAAGACTTTCCGCACATCCCGTTGAGTTGGCCCTTACGACCAACGGCGTATTCATTGACGAATACATCACCCGGCTTCAAAAGGCAGGCCTTCGGTCGATCAACGTGAGCCTCGATTCCCTCAGACGGGAGCGATTCTTCTCCATCACGGGACGCGATGCCTTCGACCGCGTTTTCAGCAACATTCAGTCGCTGCTTAGAGAACATTTCCACGTAAAGGTAAATGTCGTGGTGATCCGGGGAGAAAACGACGACGAACTGCTGGATTTTGTCCGTTGGACGAAAGAAGCTCCGGTTCATATACGATTTATCGAATTCATGCCCTTTGCGGGAAATGCATGGGACAGCAACAAGGTGGTTACTCACCAGCAGATCCTGAATGTCCTCTCCCCTGAATTCCATAGCGAGCGCATAGAGACCCATGCCAACGATACCGCAAAACCGTATCGCATTCCTGGACACGCCGGCACCTTTGCCGTCATCAGCACCATGAGTGAACCCTTTTGCAGCAGTTGCAACCGCATGCGGATTACTACTGACGGCAAAATGAAAAATTGTCTTTTCTCCCGCGACGAAACCGACCTGCTTACACCCCTGCGACGTGGAGAAGACATTGTCCCCCTCATTCGCGAATGCCTTGCGGCCAAAAGGGAGAAACTCGGTGGGCAGTTCGAGGGACTCGCCGGGCACACCGATGCATCTGAAATCATCAACCGCAGCATGGTCCAGATCGGCGGTTAAAATTCAACAAGTTTACCATGCACATCCTCCTTACCGGCGCGAACGGTTACATCGGAATGCGGTTGCTCCCCGTGCTGGTGGAGGCCGGTCATGAAGTGACCTGCGTGGTTCGCGACCGCAACCGGTTTAAGCCATCAGAGGACCTGCTCTCCAAAGTAAACATCATAGAGTTTGATTTTCTCAAACCTGAAAACGCCATACAGCATTTCAAGGACCAGAAATACGATGCGGCCTACTACCTGATCCACTCCCTGGGCGATACCACCACGACCCTCAAAGAATACGAGATACGATCTGCCGGATGTTTCGTATTGGTTGCGCACCTCACACAGGTCCGCCAACTGATTTACCTCGGCGGCATCAGCAACGACCAAAGCCTTTCGCGACACCTCATGGCGAGGAGGGAAGTCCGGGATGTGTTGATCAACTCGGGCATTCCCTACACCATACTCGAAGCGGGAATCATCGTTGGCTCCGGGAGCATATCCTTCGAGATCATCCGGGACCTCAGCGAGAAACTGCCCATTATGATCGTTCCAAGCTGGCTCAATTCGCGTTGCCAGCCCATCGCCATCCGCAATGTCATTAACTACCTCAGCGGATGCCTGGGCAATTCAAAAGCTACCAACCGCACGTTTGAGATCGGGGGCCCCGACGTACTCACCTACAAACAAATGCTCCTCGAATTTGCCAAAGTGCGGGGTTACAAGCGTTACATCATTACCTGCCCTTTTATTTCGCCCACCATCTCCGCCCACTGGCTCAATGTGATGACATCGGCAAATTTTACCATCGCGCGACAGCTCGTCCAGAGCATGAAAAACGACGTCGTTTGCAAAGAGTTTGGCATCCTCGATGTCATCCCTCAAAATCTGATCAGTTACAGGGAAGCCATCGAAATGGCCTTTCTAAAGATCGAGCAAAATATGGTCGTCTCGAGCTGGAAAGATGCAGCGGCCAGCAGCCTCACCCATCTCGACGTTCAACAATACATCGAAGTTCCCGTCAATGGATGTTTCAAAGACCGCAAGTGGATTGAGATCGAGAAAGACAATACCGACGAGGTGGCTCAGCGGTTTTTTGGCATCGGTGGAGATCAGGGATGGTATTACGCTGATGCTTTGTGGAGGATCCGTGGAAGCATCGATAAGCTCATGGGGGGTGTCGGACTCGTGCGGGGTCGCCGTAGCAAAGTCGACGTTCAGCCCGGCGATGCCCTCGATTTCTGGAGGGTGCTGCTCGCCGACCACCAACACCACAGACTCCTGCTCTTTGCCGAGATGAAACTCCCCGGAGAAGCCTGGCTGGAGTTTTCCATTGTCCAGAATGAAAGCCGCTGCCTGCTCAAACAGACGGCGACCTTCAGGCCAAGAGGCGTTTGGGGCAGGATCTATTGGTACCTGATGCTGCCATTCCATTATTTCATTTTCCGGAACATGCTGCTCCGGATCGCCGGAAAATAAACGTTCGTTAGGATGTTCGTCGAATTTCAGATCCCCCCATTTGAGGGAGGCATGCATAAGTCAGCCGGCAATTTTATACACGGTTCAAAATTCCCCTGGTATGTGGTTTGAACCCATGATGCTTTTTCCGTTGCTCCTGCTGGTATCTTTTCTTTACGCCTCCGTTGGCCACGGAGGGGCCTCCGGCTACCTCGCCCTGATGAGCTTGTTTGCATTTTCGGCAGCGACCATGCGGCCCACCGCACTTGTACTCAACTGCATCGTGTCGGGCATTGCGTTTTTGCAGTATTACCGCAGTGGTCATTTCCGTCCAAAGCTTTTTCTGCCATTTGCCATTGCATCCATACCCGCGGCATTCGTCGGAGGCAGGATCGAACTCGACGAAGACCTCTATCGAAAATTGCTCGCGTTGGTATTGATGTTTTCCATTTTTCGTCTGCTTTCCAAATTGCCGGCGACCAGGGAAGCCCTCAATCCTCCCAATACCATATTGGCCATGCTGTTCGGAGGAGTGATCGGATTGCTTTCCGGAATGATCGGCATTGGCGGAGGAATCATACTCAGTCCGCTACTGCTCCTCTTGCACTGGGCAACCCTGCGACAAACAGCAGCCATATCGGCGCTGTTCATTTTTGTAAATTCCCTGTCGGGACTTGCGGGGATGGGAACCCATGCGATCGGGTGGAGCCCCCAAATGACGGCCATGATCGTTACCGCCACGGCAGGTGGACTCGCAGGATCCTATGGAGGAGCAATGAAATTCAGCGACACCGGTCTGCGCAGGATACTCGCAGCCGTTCTGCTCATAGCTGCCGTCAAGTTGATGACGACCTGAAGAACAGGGTGCAAATTGGCGAATCCGCCTAATTTTGAGCTTAGATACAAAAGGAAGATCTTTCATGGTAGACATTACTGCAAAACCCCTTACGCATCGCATGGCCCGGGCAATGGCGATCGTTCGCGTGAGCACCACGCAAACCATTGAGGCCATTCAAAATAAAACAGTCCCCAAAGGGGATGTCCTCGAAGCGGGCCGCATCGCCGGATTGCTGGGCGTCAAAAAGACGAGCGACCTCATTCCCGACTGCCACCCGATCCCGGTTGAATTTGCCGCGGTGCGCTACGCCATCGACGGCCTCGAGGTCCGCATTGAAATGGAAGTACAGGCCATCTATCGAACCGGCGTCGAAGTGGAAGCCATGCACGGAGCATCGGTGGTTGCCCTGACGCTGTACGACATGCTCAAACCCATCGACAAAGGAGTGGAAATACACTCCATCCGGCTGCTTGAAAAGCGCGGAGGGAAGACCGATTTCAAAGACGCACTGCCAGCCGATTTCAAAACGGCTGTCATCGTTTGCTCAGACTCCATTTCCGCTGGAAAAAAATCGGATACCGCCGGCAAAGAGATCAACGACCTGCTGGGCAAATACGGAATCCCATCGGGCGAATACCGCGTGATTCCAGACGACATCGACGAAATCCGCGCCAGCGTGCGGGCATTGTGCACTGCAGGATACCGGCTGGTGCTGCTGACCGGAGGCACTGGACTTTCCCCCAGGGATCACACCCCAGAAGCGATCCGCCCCCTGCTCGACCGGGAAATACCGGGCATTGCAGAGACCATGCGCGATCACGGTCAGCAACGCATGCCATATGCCATGCTTTCGCGCAGTATGGCCGGCATGATTGGAGATGCCCTGATCATCGCGCTACCCGGTTCGACGCGCGGAGCACGGGAAAGCGTACAGGCCGTTTTTCCAGCTGTCCTTCACTTGTTTCGCCTGACCGCCGGATATCGTCACGATAAAGGATCTAACTAACGAACGTTTATATTTATTTAAACTAACTAACGTTTGTTAGTATGATGTTAAATCAAAAACACCGGAGTCTTACGGGTCAGAACAATAACCCTACAAAGGGCTTGTTCAGCCCCGGCCGGTAAACCAACATGGCGTAAGCCCACTGCTGCAATGAATCGTAATCACCATTGCCCTGAAGATACTTCAGCGCATCTCCGGCAAAAAGATGGCTGTATCCCATTTGCAGTGAAAGGTCTTTGGACATGTGCCATCCCAGAGTCAGATCCGCTTCCACACCCAGCTGCTTCCCCGGATCATCTGCCAGAGAACCATCGGTCAGAGGAGCCTGAGCGCTGAACCAATGTGCATTGGCAGAAACGAACAGACGTTTGCTAAATTCCAGGTTGGTTCTAAAAAATACGTCCACCAGGCCAACGCTGTTCTCGTGGCGGCCGCCGGCAAAAAAATAGTCCATATAGCCGTTGTGGGCGTGGTTGGTGCCATACAGGGGCAGATATGAACGATTGATGCTGGTACCCGGCCGGGATCCGCTCATCACTTCAACTCCGGTGGTGAGTACCAACTTTTGCTCGCGTTCCGGAGAAAGGCCAATTTCCGTGGAGTACTGTGCGGAGCCATCAAATGCTTCCATTCGCCGCCCCTGGGCATCCTTTCCGGTTTGCAGGTAAAGGAAACCGGACAAGCTGTTATTGCGAAAGCGAAAGCGAAGCGTTGAGATTCCAAAGTTCTGCAGGTAGTGTATTTTTTCTGAGAGAATGTTGCCCAAACTATCATGAGAATGTGAGGATCGGCCGTCGTTCCAGATCAGCGCTGCAAGGTCCAGTTTGCCAAATTTCTTTTCGACGCGCAACATTTGTGCGGTCTTGTACTGCGGTGAAACGGTAAAGAAGTTGCCCGAAAGGCGTTCACTACCCTGGTTGAAGCCTCCACCGGCATCCACCCTAAATGCCCCATTGCGGTAGCGCAGCAAAACAAAGTCGTGCGAGCGACCCTGAAAGGTCCAGTCTACGTTGCCCAAAAACCGGGCGTTGTCGAAATGGAGTTCCTGTCTTCCTACGCGAAGTGTCCAGTTGGAATCCGGTCTGTATTCGCCCCATGCCTCGTGCGCCGAAAGGCGGGTGTCCGTTGCGTTGAGTTGCGGCACGCTTCCGAAGATGCGCACATCCTGAATGCTGGCATAGAAGGTAAAGCGTTCTGCCGGAAATTCAACGTGTATCCGCGCCCGGTGCCCGATGAAAGCCGCCGGAGCATCGTCGCGCAGCATGAGTTTTCCATATCCATTGCGGTATTCCGCACGCTGAAACAACTGTACGCCAAATCCTGGTTGAGCCCAAAGTTGCGATGAATGAAGAAGCAACAGAGAGGTAAAAATTCCAAATAGAAAGGAGTGTTTTAAATCCATATGGGCTTTTTGCAAAAATAATCAGAGCGAAATGAACTTACTGGTCCTTTTCGTGTGTTGCAGCCTATGCAGCGGGATCAGCTTGGAGGAGGCCCGCTGAGGATGTCGTGAAAAACATCGACGGATTTCACTGAGCCAAACTGCTCGATGTGCAGTTGGTAGTAGAGCAGTAAAAGCTGAAGGAGGTTCCGCCGCTGCCGGCTGTTGTGCACGCCTGAAGCAGATAGACTCCCGTGCATCCATCCTGAGAGCAGCCGGCTGCTCTCGGGATCTACGCGGTAGGGCGACACCCCGTCGTAGGGTACAAAAACGCCGTTCGCCAGATCAAAACTGTTCAGCGAGGCGCTGTGGTTGTTTTGTGGTTGAAATCCAAGTTGGGCTGCGAAATCCAGCATGAAGCGCAAATGGTAGTTAGGGTCAAATTCATGCTGGTCGAGTTCCTGAAACGCACCGCACACGAACCTGAACAAACTGGGGTTGACATGGTGCGGGCGGATGCATTTTCGGCAAAGTTCCAACAGGAAAAGCCCAAGGGCAGATTTCCGGATGTCGAAGGGAATCGATGTATAGGGGAATACGGACGAGACTTCGCGAAGTCGGTGCAACTCTTTGTTTTCATGGTAGTAGGCAACCAGTTCAAGCTGATGCATCGGCTGAAGGGCAGAGGCGAGCCGCTGACCGGTCTTGGAGTAAACCCCACTGGCAATAAACGATTGCAGGCCCGCAGCTTCGGTAAATGCATCAAAGATGAGACTGCTCTCCCGGTAGCGCGTTATGCGGAATACGATAGCCTGAGTTTTGAGCACAGTGCCGTGTGATAGCTAAAGCACGGTTATAAGAGAATCAGCCGCTGAGGCTCAGGATCTTGATCTCCACGCGCTGGTTGAGCCTCCGGCCTTCTACGGATGAATTCGAAGCAACGGGATTCTTTCCACCGTAACCCTTGCAGTGAATCCTGTTAGGATCTACCCCTTTGTCGACCAGGTAAGTTTTGACGGCTTCGGCGCGCAGCAAAGACAGGCGTTCGCAGTACTTTTCCGAACACTTGTTATTCGTGTGACCTCCGATTTCGATGCGTACTTTCTTGTTGTTCTGCAGGTATTCCAACAATTCGTCGATCACTTCATACGATTCGTGTTTTATCACGGCAGAATCCGTTTCGAAGTACAGTTTTTCAATCTTGAATACCTGTCCGACACTTACTTTGTTGTCGAGGTATTTCAACACGCGCTGCCGAGGTTTTGACGGCTTCGGATCGGGTTTGGATGCGGTGCTGCCATTGCTGGCCTGATCTTTTGTTTTTGCCGACGGGGCTTTTGATTGTCCCTTATCTTTTTCCTTTTTATAGGCCGCATAGGCGCGGGCATCACTGGGGCAGGGTATGACGCTGATGTGTGATGCGTTGTCGAGCAATACGTTGCCGTTGTATGGAAAAAGCACCGGCGTTTTGTAGAATGCTTCGAGTTCGAAATACCACATATCGTGTTTCACTTCGAATTCAAATTCGTATTTCTTCCAGTCGGTATTGTGGATCAGGTCGCTTTCAGCAAGAAGCTGTTTCTGGTGGCAAAAGGCATCCCCTCCCCAGATGCGCAGCGTGATGGGCTGCGTAAATTCCTTGAGCTTGTCCGGTTCATTGCGGTTGGATGCGCTGAGGTAGGTTTCGGAACGGCACAGGTAAATGCTGAATTGGTAACAGCTTCCCTTTTGGAGTGGCTTCAACAGCCGCTGGGCGACCCGCTCGTAGGTGTCGTTCTCTCTAACCACCATGCCGAGGTAGGTATTGCCTGCATAAGCGGTCTTGGTCACGTTGAAAAAGGGGCGGTTCGCATCGTCCAGGGCAGGCTGAACATCGGGGGGCGTTTCGCCCTTAAAACCGCAGTCCACCCATCCGGACGGAGGGCGGCAACAGGCTGGCTGGTCTTCAAATGAGCCGTTTTGCAGGAATATGTCGCCGGGATGCTGGGCAAAAAGCACATCCACGGAGAGCACTCCCAACAAAACAACCTTCCTGATAATGTTAGATACACCCTGAATCAGGGCAATAGCAGCAATGTTCGTATTGATGAGGGTGGTCAATGGAGTAACCGTTTTCAAATTAACGCCAAACGGGTATTCAAAGTTATTCATAAATTCACAATGACGGCACGAGTTGGGTGCCCCCGGCCAAGAACCTTAACCGCCAAACGCGTTGAGTCCCGTCACGTCCAGACCCGTGATCAGCAGGTGGATATCGTGGGTTCCCTCGTAAGTCAGTACCGTTTCCAGGTTCATCATATGCCTCATGATCGGGAATTCGTTGGTAATGCCCATGCCGCCCAGGATCTGGCGCGATTCGCGGGCAACTTCGAGGGCCATGTGCACGTTGTTGCGTTTGGCCATGGAGATCTGTGCCGGACTGGCTTTACCCACGTTAGCCAATGCGCCAAGCCGCCAGGCCAGGAGTTGCGCTTTGGTGATCTCCGTGATCATTTCGGCGAGTTTCTTTTGCGTTAGCTGGAAACCCGCGATCGGACGGTCGAACTGGATCCGCTCTTTTGAATAGCGCAGGGCCGTATCGTAGCAGTCCAGCGCTGCGCCGATCACGCCCCAGGCAATGCCATAGCGCGCCTTGGAAAGGCAGGATAGAGGGCCTTTCAGGCCGCGAATGCTTGGAAAAACGTGTGTTTTCGGCACGCGTACGTCCTCAAAGATCAATTCCCCGGTGATCGATGCCCTCAGCGACCATTTGCCGTGAATGGCCGGTGCAGAAAATCCTTTCCAGTCCTTTTCCACGACCATGCCGAGGATGGTTCCCGAAGCATCCCGCGCCCATACCACCGCCAGGTCAGCCAGTGGCGAATTCGTGATCCACATCTTTGATCCATTCAGAACGTAGGCATCCCCGTCATCGCGGACAGTGCTGATCATACCTGCCGGGTTTGAACCAAAATCCGGTTCGGTCAGGCCAAAACATCCGATGAGCTCCCCACTGGCCAATTTGGGCAGGTATTTCCGCTTTTGCTCCTCAGAGGCGTAGCGGTAAATCGGATACATGACCAGGGACCCCTGAACTGAGGCCATCGAGCGTATTCCCGAGTCGCCTCGTTCGAGTTCCTGCATGATGATCCCATAGGCGATTTCGTCCATACCCCCTCCTCCATATTCTGCCGGAAGGCTCGGTCCAAAAGCACCAATTTCGGCAAGCCCTTTAAACAAATGGGCCGGGCATTCTGCCCGCTCGGCATAGGTTTCGATCACAGGGGTGACCTCCGATTTTACCCAGGCCCGGACAGCTTCCCTCGCGAGCAAATGCTCCTCGCTGAGCAGTTCGTCCACCCCGTAATAATCGTGCCCTTCGTAGCGGTCAGTTCTTGAACTCATCTTCTTTTGTCAATTTTGCGCAAAGTTAACACGGCAGGGGCATGCGCCCCGTAAGCCAAAGGATTTATCCGCATGAAACAAGCCCCACGGATGCAACTTCAACTCGAAGACCTCCGGTTTTTTGGCCACTTTGGCGTCTATCCTACCGAGCAAAAGTGGCTGACGGAGTTGCGCGTATGCCTTACCATCTCATTCAAAATGAATGGCCAGCCGCCTTATTCCCTTGCTGACACCATCGACTACCAGACGGTTTACGGGATGGTGGCGGAAGAATTTGCAGCCCCGGCTGACCTGCTCGAAAATCTGGCGGTTCGGCTGGCGGGAAAGCTTAGTCTCGCTTTCCCCCACATTGAAGACATCCGCATGCAGATTTCAAAAAGGCCTCAACTCGGAGGCCCAACGGGAAAGGTTGTCCTCGACTACTCCTGGCAACCTGGATCAGAAGACAGTCGTTAATGACTGTTAAAAGGGGCACTAAATCCCACCAAAAGTGCTACCTTTAGGGCCCGTATCTACGAATCGAGCTACATCCCATTTATTCCGTTCACTTCAAAAATTTTGCACATGAAAAAATTTGCTACGCTGTTTTTGTTCGCACTCACCTTGGGTCTGCAGGCCCAGATCACTTATAAGGCAAGCGACGGCCCCAAACCCGGCACCAAAATTGAATCCGCCGATCTGCTCGACATTTCCGGTTTCGACCTCCAGGATTTTGTCCAGCCGGGCGGCAACCAGCAGTGGGACATTTCCGGCCCCGATGGAGAAGATTATACGACGGCGTATATCTCGGTCAATGACCTCCCGTTCAAAAGCCTGTTCCCGGGAAGCAACATGGCTTCGGTTTCGGTGCCCAACGACGACAGCAGCTATACCATGATGGAGGCCGGTTCAGCTGGGCTCTATATCCATGGACTCTACAGTCCGGGCATGCCCATCGTCTTCAACAACAAAATGACCCTCGTAAAATATCCCCTTCAATTCGGGGACAACTTTCAGAATGACGTCACCGCCAATTTTGATGCCGGGGGATTTCCGGCACAGGTGAATTACATGACCAATGCTACCGCTGAAGCCTGGGGTACGATGAAGACCAACGAGGGCAGTTTTGCCTGCCTCAAACTCAAGACCATCCAACTGGTGGAAATTTCGATTCTTGGAGTTCCCTTTGGCAGCCAGACCATTACCACGCACAGCTGGCTCGCTTCCGGAAAAGCCGAGCCCGTTGCTGACCTGAGTTTTGTCGAATTCGAAGACAATACCGGCATCATCCAGGATACGAGCATTTCCTACCTAAAAGACCAGGAAATCGTGGCGACGCGCGACGAAATCAAGATCAGCACCGGGATCCGGATTGCTCCCAACCCCGCTAGCACCTACGCCATCGTTCAATTGGCGGAAGGCAGCTACCTCGAAGCTGAATATTTCCTCATCGACGCTCATGGAAAAAGTGTTCGCACGGGGCGTTCCCAAAGCGGACAGCCCATCCGAATCGAATTGGAGGGATTGCCTACAGGAAATTACCTCGTCCTGGTAACCCTGGATAACGAACGTTCGTTATTCGACATCGTGAATAAAATCTAAGCCCACAAGGGCACTACAATGCCACAGGGTCTGTCCGGGCTTTGTGGCATTTTTATTTAACCATTACACCATCAATGAATTAAACCCAGGATGAAATTCAATACCAAAGTCATCCATTCCGGTGTCCATCCGGATCCATCCACTGGGGCCATCATGACCCCCATTTTTCAGACCTCGACCTATGTGCAGGACGGCCCCGGAAACCACAAAGGCTTTGAATATGCACGCACCCAGAACCCAACCCGTCAGGTGCTCGAGGAGAATCTTGCCTCCCTCGAAAACGGATACGGTGCGGTTTGTTTTGGGAGTGGTCTGGCGGCCATGGATGCCGTCATCAAATTGCTGCAAAGCGGCGATGAGGTGCTGGCCACCAACGACCTCTACGGCGGTTCTTACCGGCAGCTCGTGCGCGTTTTTGGCAAACTCGGGATCCAGAGCCGCTACATCCCCATGCAGGATGCCGATGACATTGAACGGCAAATCCGGCCCAACACGCGGCTGCTTTGGATCGAGACGCCCACCAATCCACTGCTCAACATCGTCGACCTGGAAGCCGTTTGCCGCATAGCCCGGAATCGCGGTTTGCTCGTCTGTGTCGACAATACCTTCGCTTCTCCCTATCTGCAAAACCCGCTCGATTTCGGCGCAGACCTCGTATTGCACTCGGCTACCAAATACCTCGGTGGCCATTCAGACGTTGTACACGGTGCCGTCGTGGCAAGCAGCCGGGAACTGCATGAACAGCTCAAGTTCCTGCAAAATGCCTGCGGTGCCGTTCCGGGACCGATGGATTGCTTCCTAGTCCTTCGCGGCATTAAGACCCTGCACCTCCGGGTACAACGGGCCTGCGAAAATGCCACCCAAATTGCCAGCTACCTGGCAGGGCATCCGCGCGTTTCAAGGGTTCTGTATCCGGGTTTTGAAAGCCACCCCAATCATGCCGTTGCGAAAAAACAAATGCGCGGATTTGGTGCCATGGTTTCTTTTGAACTCGAAGGAGGCCAGCTCGAAGACGCAAAGCGCGTACTTTCCGCCACCCGATTGTTTTCCTGTGCCGAATCCCTGGGCGGCGTAGAGTCGCTCATCGGCCATCCGGCAACCATGACCCATGCCTCCATCCCCAGAGAGGAGCGCATCGCCAATGGACTGTCAGATACCCTCATCCGCCTCAGCGTCGGCGTGGAAGATGTCGACGACCTCATCAACGACCTCCGCCAGGCCATTGGCGGATAATCGGCAATTTTTAAGCGTGGGCAAGGGCATTTTTCCCCGCTTGTCATAGCTTTGCCATCGTTTCACAGATGCATGCTTATGAAATGGTTGGTTGACTTTCTATTCCGCTCGTCCATTGGCCGCAAGGTGGTCATGAGCCTGTCGGGTTTATTCCTCATTGCTTTTTTGGTGGTCCACCTGTTGGGCAACCTTCAGTTGCTGGCTAGCGATGGGGGCAGGCAATTCAACCTCTACGCCTATTTCATGACGCACAACCCGCTGATCAAGACGGTTTCTTACCTGCTTTACCTCACGATCCTGTTGCATGCGCTACAGGGCATCGCCCTGGCCAGAGCCAACCGCAAGGCAAAGGGAAAATCTTACGCGGTCTCTTCCAATGCACCCGTTTCCGCATTTTCAAAATATATGATCCACCTTGGAATGATCCTCTTCATTTTCCTCGGCCTCCATATGTATCAGTTCTGGCTGCAGATGAAAATGGGGAATGCTCCCGTCGTATCCTATCCGGGAACGGACCATCCGGTGCAGGACCTAAACGCACTGGTGGTTGAAGCTTTTACCAATCCTTTTTACGTGGCGATCTATGCACTGAGCATGCTTGCCCTGGGGCTGCACCTATGGCATGGTTTCCAATCGGCCTTTCAGACGCTCGGGCTGAACCACCCCAAATACAACGGATTGATCCACATGGTGGGGAAAGTTTATGCCGCCTTTGTTGCTGTAGGCTTTGCCGTCATTCCGGTCATTCTCTTTTTCAGACAAGTTTGAGCGAACATGAAATTAGATGCAAAAATTCCCGAAGGTCCGCTGGACCAAAAGTGGACCCAATACCAATCCAGGGTTCCGTTGGTTTCACCCGCCAATAAACGCAAGCTCGAAGTGATCGTGGTGGGGTCCGGCCTTGCGGGAGCCTCTGCTGCAGCCAGCCTGGGAGAACTCGGCTACCAGGTAAAGTGCTTCACGTTTCACGACAGTCCGCGGCGGGCCCACAGCATTGCAGCTCAGGGAGGGATCAATGCGGCCAAAAACTACATGAACGACGGCGACAGCGTCTTCCGGTTGTTTTACGACACCATCAAGGGGGGAGACTACCGGGCCCGCGAGGCCAATGTTTACCGTCTTGCCGAAGTCAGCAACGCCATCATCGACCAGGCAGTTGCACAGGGCGTACCCTTTGCCCGGGAATACGGAGGCTTATTGGAAAACCGGTCCTTCGGGGGCGTTCAGGTCAGCCGGACGTTCTATGCCAGAGGGCAGACGGGTCAGCAGCTGCTCATAGGGGCTTACCAAGCCCTCAGCCGGCAGATTTCCCTGGGCACCGTAAAAATGTACAACCGTCATGAGATGCTCGACCTCGTCGTGGTTGACGGGAAAGCCCGGGGAATCATTGCCCGCAATCTCATTTCGGGTGCTGTTGAGCGCTGTGCTGCACATGCCGTTGTACTGGCAACCGGCGGCTACGGCAACGTATTTTACCTTTCGACCAACGCGATGGGCTGCAACGCCACGGCGATCTGGAAAGCCGTTCGCAAGGGTGCCTTTTTGGGCAATCCCTGCTTTACACAAATCCACCCGACCTGCATCCCCGTTTCAGGAGACTACCAGTCTAAGTTGACCCTGATGTCCGAATCCCTGCGAAACGACGGGAGGGTTTGGGTTCCGGCGCGCAAGGAGGACGCAGAAGCCATTCGCCGCAAACAAAAGACAGCAAACGATATCCCCGAAGAGCAGCGCGACTATTTTCTCGAGCGCCGCTATCCGGCATTCGGCAACCTCGTGCCTCGCGATGTGGCCAGCCGGGCGGCCAAAGTTGAATGCGACAAAGGGTTGGGAGTCAGCCCGACCGGATTGGCCGTTTTTTTAGATTTCGGGGCGGCCATTCGCCGCTATGGCAAGTCAAAAGCCAGCGTATCCGGCATGGCTCAACCAGACGTCGCCACCATCGAAAAACTGGGACGGGAAGTGATCGCAGAGAAATACGGCAACCTCTTCGAGATGTACGAAAAGATCACCGGCGAAAATCCTTACAACACGCCAATGATGATCTATCCCGCCGTTCACTATACCATGGGCGGTCTTTGGGTTGACTATAACCTGGAGACAAATATTCCCGGATTGTTTGCAATTGGAGAAGCCAATTTCTCAGACCATGGGGCAAACCGTCTGGGGGCCTCCGCTTTGATGCAGGGTCTGGCCGACGGCTATTTTGTACTTCCGTACACCATTGGCCACTTCCTCTCCGGCGAAATCCGCACACCTGCCATTGATCCGGCCTCAGCTCCCTTTGTGGAAGCGGAGCAAAAATGCAAATTGCGCATCGAGCAACTGCTTCAGACCAGAGGTCACCAGTCTGTGGAGAGCTTCCACCGCAAACTCGGCAAGATCATGTGGGAGCATTGTGGCATGTCGCGAAACCTGCAGGGACTGCAATCGGCACGCGAAGCCATCCGCAACCTGCGCAGCGAATTCTGGAAAGACGTTTTTGTACCCGGGCGCGCCGACGAGTTTAACCCGGAACTCGAAAAGGCCGGTCGCGTTGCCGACTTTCTTGAATTGGGAGAGCTCATGGTGGTGGATGCCATGCACCGGAACGAATCCTGCGGAGGCCACTTTCGCGAAGAGTACCAGACCGGGGAAGGGGAGACCCTGCGCGACGACCAGCAGTTCAACTACGTGGCGGCATGGGCATGGCCAGACCTCGACCGGGAACCCGAACTGACCCGGGAACCCCTGAACTACGAATATGTCAAAATCGCAACGCGCAGCTACAAATGAGCAGGGCATTGACTGGCCTGCCTGGACCGATGCGCACAAGTAAATGCAATGCAATGGCCGTTATTCAGCCGTTATAAAGTGAAACATGGAACTACAACTTAAAATCTGGAGACAGAAAAATGCAGATTCCGGGGGAGGTTTTGAAGTGTACCGCGTCAAAGCCAACGAGCACATGTCTTTCCTGGAAATGCTCGACGTACTCAACGAGCAACTGATCGCCGAACGCAAGGAACCTGTGGCTTTCGACCACGACTGCCGCGAGGGGATCTGCGGCGCATGCAGCATGGTCATTAACGGAAGGCCCCACGGCCCTAACCAGGGTACGACCACATGCCAGCTGCACATGCGCTTTTTCAAGGACGGCGACGTGATCACCGTTGAGCCATTTCAGGCGCGGGCTTTCCCCGTGATCAAAGACCTGGTCGTCGACCGATCTGCCTTTGATCGCATCATTCAGGCAGGGGGGTACATCTCCGTCAATACGGGACAGCCCGTCGACGGAAATGCCATTCCCATTGAGCGGGATACGTCATCCCTGGCTTTTGACGCCGCTGCATGCATCGGATGCGGAGCCTGCGTGGCTGCTTGCCCGAACGGCTCCGCTATGTTGTTCGTTGCCGCCAAGGTTTCCCACCTCGGGCTTTTGCCACAGGGAAAAATTGAACAAGACGGTCGCGTACAGAAAATGGTAGCCCAAATGGACGAGGAGGGCTTCGGAAACTGCAGCAACGTGGCAGCCTGCGAAGCCGAGTGCCCAAAACAGATCAGCGTGAGCAACATCGCACGTCTTAACCGTGCGCTGATAACTGTCAGTTTCCAGTCGTCCTGAGAATTTTAGGCCAAATTTTTGAAGGCATGTGCTATATTTGCCTTCCGTTTTCAAAAACGCCTCCTTAGCTCAGTCGGTTAGAGCGACGGACTGTTAATCCGCAGGTCCTTGGTTCGAGCCCAAGAGGGGGCGCAAAAAGCCCGGAGTCTTCGCGTTCCGGGCTTTATTTTTATGCCAAAATTGACCCCCTCCCCATGAGCATCCTCACCATCGGCACCATGGCCTTCGACTCAATCCGTACGCCGTTTGGCTCAGTGGAAAGGGTGATTGGCGGTGCATGCACCTACATCAGTTGGGCAGCCTCTTATTGGTACAATGACATCAAACTGGTGTCCATCATTGGTGAAGATTTTCCGGAAACGGAGGTGCACGCTCTGCAACAAAGGGGGGTCGATATGGAAGGACTGGTCCGCGTTGCCGGGAAACAAAGCTTTTACTGGGCTGGCAGTTACCATGCCGATATGAACAACCGGGATACCCTGGTCACCGAGCTCAACGTGCTTGCTGATTTTAACCCGGTGTTGCCCGAGGCCGCAAGGAACAGTGCCTTCATCATGCTTGGCAACCTAACCCCGGACATCCAGCTTTCCGTTCTCAACCAGCTTTCATCCAAACCCAAGCTGATCGTTTTGGATACGATGAATTTTTGGATGGACAACGCTATGGATACCCTGAAGCAGGTAATCGCCAGGGTCGACGTGCTCACCATCAACGACGAAGAAGCCCGTCAGTTGTCAGGGGAACATAGCCTCGTGCGCGCCGCAGAAGCCATCCATAAAATGGGACCTGCCTATCTCGTCATTAAAAAGGGGGAGCACGGAGCGCTGCTTTTCCACAACGGGCAGATCTTTTTTGCACCGGGACTTCCGGTTCCCGATGTGGTCGATCCGACAGGAGCCGGCGACAGTTTTGCAGGGGGCATGATCGGGTACCTCGCCCGAACCGGGGATGTCAGCTTTTCCAATATGAAAACTGCCATTATCTACGGATCTACCATGGCGTCTTTCTGTGTTGAGGAATTCAGCTTGAACAAATTGCGCTACCTGACCCAGGAAGAATTGCACGAGCGCCTCCGCCAATTTGAACAACTCTCCACCTTCGATGTCAGGGAACTCTCCGTAGTCAACAAAGCTTGAAAGATTAGGCTCCAGCCCATTTTTCCATTTTTCATACCGGCAAAGAAAGGCCCTTAAATCAGATCAGGCAATATGTTGTTGGCCGGTGGGATACCTTCCGTCAGGGGGGAGAAGCAAAGTTCTGGAGTACGAATGGTTAAATTTCTTGCTTTTTTGATGGAATTGTTATAACTTAGTACATTATTTAACCTCTTAAAACCTTTGTTATGAACACTTTTGCCCCCCCCCTGACTACGAAACGTTTCGTAGAAAAATTTAAATTAGTTCTGTTCTGCCTTATGATCCTGCTGCCTGGAATATCGAATAGCCAGGTTACTTTGATCTGTAATAATGGAGGGTTTGAGGATGGATTTTTAAATTATTTCGGGTTCAGGTCTGACTTTATTAATGGAAGTTCAACTTGCA
>JADLHA010000052.1 GCA_020848995.1 Saprospiraceae bacterium
AAAAATAATAAATCTGCTCAATAACCAATTGTATCTTTAAACTCAAATTAACGTTCTTTCTCTTATTGCCGAATCAGGGGTGGGTCAACATCCAGGAACCCCGGGTCAACATGAGAGGAATTTACAGAAATCGAGGATCAGGGTGAATTGTTCGAGAAATTCATTGCCTATGAGCTTCTTCGTTCGTTTCCCACCCGAACTGAGTTTGACCATGTCGGTGACACCATGACCGATGCGAACCGATGGCAGGAAGTGGTAAACCACGTCTCGGTAAGAAGTGCGAAAGCCCGTAGAATATTTTTTGGTGCGCGTGAACCGCAAGGAGTCTAACAGATCAAGTCGGGACAGCAGTTTGTCGTTGACCAGCAGGGAGCCGTTGAAAGCGAGGTCAATGATGAATTTTTCCCGAATGCCGGGCTGGAGTTCTAGTTCGATGAGGGGACTCCCGTTGCGATCGGTGTACATTTTCGAAATGAGTGCGTTTTCGGGTAAACAGGGGGCCTCGGGGTGGTGTTGCACGTAAAGCGTCTGGTTGGAATAATCGATCATCCATACAGCGCCCTGCATGGCATCGGCTCCCAGCAAGCCTCCCGATGCAGTTCCCCGGAGAATGGGCATTTCCGCTACCCCCACTCCGCTGGAGACCCGCAGGTTCCTCATCTCCCAGGTCCCCAGATGCAACGATTTCAACAGGTACTCCTGCACGCGATGTACGTTGCCTTCCACGTCAATCGCAAGGTCGGATGAACTGCCGGTATGGGCATGGGCATCTGCAAGATTCTGTGTGACGAAGGTCGGGGCTCCGGTGTCGAGGAAAAAGTAGTGGCGTTCATCGCTGTGGTTTACCAGTGCTTCGATGCGGATCAAGCGATTCACATACTGAAAGGGAACAGGATGGGTAAAGACGGAAAGACATTTTACAGGAAGATCGGGGAAGCTTGGTAAAGGGCCTGACGACGGAAGACCGAAGGCGATTGCCGGAAGCAGCCAGGCAAACATGAGGCGTAAGCTGTTCATACGTTGAATTTGATTTGCCAGGGAGACGTGGATTTCCCAAAATGGACGCATGAATGCTCCATTTTTTTGAATGCCCCATGAAAAATCTGGCGTAGATCCCCCAAAGGGCCCGGCGGGCGAAGGGTGATTTCGGGAGGGGAACTGGCCTGGCACAAGGACCAGGCCCAGTGGTTGGGGTGGATCGTTACAGCTCCCGGTAACCAGGCCAAAACTTGCCGAGGGCCAATGATTTACCTCCGGGTGGAAGAGACCTCCCTACTTCTTGCCAGGTTTGCAACAGCCTGGTCTCACCGTGTAATGAAGAATGTTGCCGAAGGGGTCGGGCTGAACGTGGCAGCAGTCGTTTAAGCGCTCGCGCAGCTTCTCCCGGGCGCGCTGAACGCGCGATTTAGCCCCGGACAGGGAAATCCCCAAGTGCCTGGCCAGTTCAACCTGAGTCATGCCCTCAAATTCCGTCAGGAGAAGGGCCTCCCGGTATTTTTCAGGAAGGGCGGCAGCAAAGGAGCGGACCGCATCGTGGAAAACGGCGTTGTAATTTTCTTCAAAGCCAGGACCACAGGGATCGGCATCCGGGAGCTGAACGGCGCGATCCGCTCTGCGGTAGTGGTCTGCAATGACATTGCGGGTGAGCTGGAAGATCCAGGCATTTAATTTACCTGGGTCCCTCAGGCTGCCAATCTGCAAATGCACTTTCATAAAGATCTCCTGCAGGATGTCGCTTGCGAGTTCCGGGTCGCCCATTTGCCGGGTTACAAAAGACTCCAGCCGGTTAGCGTATTCCTCCCATAGTTGTTCAAAAGTCTTCTCCATTTCCGTGTGCAATTTCACGTGCAAAAATACGAGGTTTGTTGCCTGGTTTCCATCGTGTGCGCCGCTGCAGCACCTGGGAAGTGGCCGTCGATGACGATCTTTGCACCAGTGAACGTTACCGGGAGTCCCGGGTGTTCGGGGGAAGGGCTGATTTCATGTCTGGGTTAAACATAAACGCACTTTGGAAGGGCTTTAACAAGGCCTGGCAGGGAGGCTTGCGGATTGCCCATACCTTGAGATACCTCAAAGGCAAACAGCTCCTATACCTTTTGCGCTACCGCCTTTTGCCCACAGGCCTCTTCCGGCTCCGCCCCCTTTGTCCTGCCCGCAATGCTCCAGTGCGCATCCTGTCTTTTCCCTGGCAGCACCTTCCCGTTTGGACGCACTGCCGGGATGACCATAGCGTTAAGATCTTTGGCCATACGGCAAACTTCGCTGAAGGGGCATGGGACTGGCGCATCGGGCGCTACGGCAAACTGTGGAACTACCACCTGCAGTACCTGGACCTCTTGCTCGACGAAACGCTGGACCCGGAATACAGGCGGAGCATTCTGGCAGACTGTTCCCGTGCCTGGTGCCGGGGCACGCTCCTTGCGGAACCTTATCCCGTGTCGCAGCGCATTGTAAATATTCTGGTTTTCCATTCAGTACACGGAATCCAGGATCCGGAATCCGAACGTGCGTTCAGGTCGCAGGTGAACTACTTAATGTCGCATCTTGAATTCCACCTGATGGGAAACCACCTTCTGGAAAATTATATCGCACTCAGCATGGGAACGATGGCTTGCGGATCCGATACCTCGTGCCGCAAATGGGTACAGTGCCTTATTAGCGAATTAAGCGAACAATTGTTAGTAGATGGCGCTCATTGCGAACGTTCGTTATCTTACCATACCACCCTGCTTGGAAGGCTGCTGTGTTTGCTGGGAGCCCTCGAACGGCAGGGCGTTTGCCTAGCCGAAGCCGCTAAATTGCGCAGCCGGTGTTCGGCCATGCTTTCCTGGCTGTACGCCATGACGGACACGCTGCAGTATTTCCCGCTATTCAACGATAGCGTGCGCTGGCCGAAGGCCCTGCTGGAGAGACTCACCGCGCTGGCTGCCGAACTCGACGTGCGCGACGCCGGGCTCGGACTCTCGGCCAGCGGATACCGCAAATTCAAGTGCAAGGGAGCGGGGTTGATGGTCAACATCGGCGAGGTGCAACCGGCTCATCAGCCCGGCCACTCCCATGCAGACCTCTTGCACTTTGTATTGTCGGTCAATGGGCATCCATGCATCGTCGATCCGGGGATATCCACCTATGAAGTGGGTAAACGGCGACTTCGCGAGCGCTCAACGGACATGCACAATGTGGTATCGATCGCCGGCGAAAACCAATCCGAGCTTTGGAGCGCATTCAGAATGGGGCGAAGGGCCCGCCTCCTCAACGCCATCGAGGGCCCCCTCCGTATCGAAGCTGAAATCCGCTGGTACCGCGGACACCGGCACCACCGGTCCATGGAACTTTCCGAAGGGGAACTGGTCATCCGTGACCATTTTGAGAGGAGTGACCATTCCGATGCCTTGGCGATGGCGCATTTCCACCTCGACGCCGGACTCGTCCACTCGGCGATGCTGGAGAATGAATACACTTTTACCGGGGGCAAACTCTCCTTTGTGTTCGAAGGCCTCTTGGAAAAATCGGAGGAATCGTATGATCAATGCTTCAACTTCGGCGATTGCCGGCCGGCGCACCGCATCACGGCTTATTTTTGCAACGAACTCATCACCCGGATACGCTGGTCACTTTGAAATGTCTGGTCTACCTGAGCTACCACTACCCTCCCGATCTGAGCGCAGGCTCGTTCAGGAATGCAGCTCTTTCTGAAGCCCTGGCAGAAAGGCTCGATGATTTTGGAGAGCCTTTTGAGTTGCATGTTTTTTGCACACAACCCAATCGCTATGCACAATTTTCCGATCGCGCTCCCAAAGAAGAGTTGCGAGGCAACATACAAGTGCATCGATTGGAAGTCCCGCAGCATGGGAACCGCTTCTTCCGGCAAGTAATTTCCTTTTTGACATACCGCAGGCAGGTGTTTGCTGCGACACAATCGATGAAGCCCGACCTCGTATTTGCGTCGAGTTCAAAATTGTTTACCGCACACCTGGCCTACCGGCTGGCCCGCCGCTGTGGGGTACCCTATTACCTCGACATACGGGACCTGTTTGCCGATAACCTCGGCGAAATGATCCGCATCCCGGTGCTCAATCGTTTGATGCGCCTGGTCGTCCGGCATTTCTTTGAACAACCCTGTCTGCGCCATGCAGCACACATCAACATAAACTCACCTGGGTTCAAGGAGGCAATACCGCCCGGCTTCGCAGGGGGGATGAGCTTTTTTCCAAACGGCATAGACCGCGAATTCAACGACTGGCACCGCGATTCCGCTGAACCCGGGCAAAAATGGACGGTTTGCTACGCAGGCAACATCGGCGAAGCCCAGGGCCTTCATAAGATTGTGCCGGACCTGGCCCGACTCCTTGGCGACACACACAGGTTTCTGATTATTGGAGGGGGTTCCGCCAGGAAGAAACTCGAACGCAGGCTGCATCAACTTTCCGTAAAAAATGTGGAACTGTTGCCACCTGTTGGACGCTCCGAGCTAATGCACTATTACCGCCATTCCGATTGTTTGTTCCTTCACCTGAACGACTATCCGGCCCTCGGGAAAGTATTGCCCTCCAAGTTGTTTGAATACGGCGCTGGAAACCTGCCCATCGTTGCGGGCGTTTCGGGATGCGCCAGGACGTTTGCGTTGGAGGAGATCCGGACCAATGTGTGCGTGTTCAACCCTTGCGACGTCGAAGCGGCAGCAGGCTGTTTGTGCGGACTGTCCCGAAGACTGGAACCACGGCCCTGGTTTTTGAAAAAATATGGAAGAGAGCAGATCGCAAAGGAAATGGCAGCGTCGATCCATCAGGTGATGCGAAATGGTCATGGATAAGGTGCGCATCGCCATCGTCGCCAACTCGGGATGGAATGTCTACAACTACCGGGGCCCCCTGATACGCCGTTTGATGGCATCGGGCCACAAGGTGGACATCATCGCTCCCGACGACGGCTACCTCGATAAATTGCCACAGGACCTGTGCGTTTCAATTACCGTACTCAAACGATTGTCGCCAAAAAAGATGAACCCTTTGGGCGAATTGGGACTGGTGTTGGAATTGTGGAAGGCATACGCGGCGCTGCGTCCGGATCTGATCTTGCAGTTTACGATAAAACCCAATCTGTATGGCAGCATTGCCGCACACATGCTGGGGATTCCGGTCGTTTCTAACCTGACGGGCCTGGGCTTTGCAGCGACGGGTAACCATCCATTGCGCCGCATGTTACTTGCTGCATATCGATGGGTTCTCTCCTCCAATGCGGCGGTGGTCTTTCACAATGCCGACGACCTCCATTGGTTTGCGGGTTCATCAACGGCTCTGCTTAAGAAATCGTTGGTCATTCCGGGCAGTGGCGTTGATCCTGAAAAATTCCGGAGAAAGGTCAGCGTAAAAGCTGAAGGCAACTTTGCCTTTTTGTTTGCCGGCAGGCTTGAGCGGGAAAAGGGGATCGTCGAATTTCTCGAAGCGGCCATACAGGTGTTGAAAGCGAGAGAGGATGTCGTCTGCCGCATTGCTGGAAGCGGAACCCTTCCCGGCGCCTACCTCCATCCAAGATTGCAGGTACTCGGTCCGCAAGAGGCAGTATGGGCCCTGCTCGACGGTGCAGACGCGTTTGTGCTGCCTTCTCATCGCGAAGGGATGCCGAGGGCCCTCCTAGAGGCGATGGCCATGGAGTTGCCTTGCATCGTATCCGATGTACCCGGGTGCCGGCAGGCGGTTGACGGTGGTCGCGTGGGCTTGCTCGTGCCTCCCGGCGACATTGCCGCGCTGGCAGAGGCCATGTTGCTGCTGGCGTCAATGCCCGAAACGGATCGCTTGAACATGGGCCGGGCGGCAAGGCTACGGGTGATGGATCATTTCGCAGATGTACATATCTGTGATGCTTACGAACGTTTGTTAGTTCAAATTGCAGGATGATGCGTACGGCATGCGGGAAAGGGGTGGCACCTACAATCGTACAGAAAAACCGGCGATACTATGCCAACCGGTTGCGAGCAGTGCTGCCCGGGATGGATTTTTGCGGGGCGTGCATTCTCGACCTTGGCTGTGGCGAAATGCTGCTTCGCTCCATGCTGCCGGCCGACATCGCCAATTACCACGGCATCGACTGCTGGCCCGCGAGCCAGAGTGAGGCATTTACCTGCGGGGACTTGAGGGAAATTGAGTGGGACAATCGTCCAAGTGACTACATTTTCCTGCTTGGCGTCATAGACCACCTCTCCAGACCGGAGGCACGCTTAGTCCTGGAGCGCTGCCGGCGGGCATTTTCCAAAAAACTCGTCGTAAGCCAGGCAACCCCTCTCGGCAGTTTGCTGGGTCTGAAGGGCTCTTCCGGAAGATTCCCCGCGCTCAAACAGTTGTTTACCGGTTTTGAATGCGATGTGCGCCTGCTGATGAAACTGCCCCTTTGTCAGCGTGTTTGGGATCTTACCCACGCCCCTCTGCCATTGCGGAAACTGGCCACCGAACGCGTATGGATCATCAGCCGCTGAACACGGCACGGGATCAGGTTAGGAAATCGGCAACGATCATCCTCAGCAATTCTTTTGTCAGATACAAACGATCGTTCGTAATAACATAGTCAAAGTGGTGAGCGTAGGAAAGCTCTTCTTCGGCCTTGGCCAGGCGGCGTTCTATGGCTTCGGGAGAGTCTGTTCCGCGCTCTTCAAGCCGTTTGCGCAACACTTCCAGGCCAGGCGCTTTGATAAAAAGGCTGAGGGTCTGGTTTTTTGCACCGCTTTCAATGTTCAAGGCACCTTTTACGTCGACATCGAGTAAAGGCGTCTTTCCCGCGGCCCAAATGTCCTCAAGTCCGGCATTCAGGGTACCATAAAATTGGCCGGGATAGACCTCCTGGTATTCGAAGAAGGCTCCCTGGCGGATGCCTTCGGCAAATTCCCGTTGGGTCTTGAAGTGGTAGTCCTTTCCGTCGCACTCTCCGGAGCGGGGCGCGCGCGTAGTTGCCGAAACCGAAAAGGCAAGGTGGCTCATGACATCGAGCAGGTAGCGGGCCAGGGTCGTCTTGCCAGATCCCGATGGTGCTGTCAGCAAAATGATCTTGCCACGGCGGTGGTCCATCACAGGATATTGGCCATTTGTTCCTTGATCTTTTCCAGTTCGTCTTTCATGCTGACAACGAGCTTCTGAATCGGCGAATATTGGGCTTTGGCACCCAGTGTATTGATCTCGCGTCCGATCTCCTGGCTAATGAAATTGAGTTTGCGGGACTTGATGTCACCATTGGCGTTGAGGGCCTCAAGGAAATAGTCGCAGTGCTGGCGGAGACGCACTTTTTCTTCGGTGATGTCAAGCCGTTCGAGGTAGTACAGGATTTCCTGCTCAAAACGATTGCGGTCAATGGCTTCCGAATCGACGTTGGCGCTGACCGCGCGGTGCAGTTTGTCTTTGAGCAGGGAGATCCGCTCGGGGTCCAGCTCCTCGATGCGTTCGAGGCTTTCGCAGATGTTGTTGATGCGAAGCACCATATCGTTGGCAATGATGGTCCCTTCGATCGAGCGGAAATCATTGAGTTTTTCTACGGCTTCCAGCAAAAGGTCGACCGTAAAGGCGTATTGCCCTTCGCTGATGAGGGTATCCTGGGCGGAAATGACATTGGGAAACTTGAGTAGCGCATTGAGGACATCGGAATGGCTCAGGTCGATATGGTCGCTCAGTTGACGGATCTGCCGGTAAAATCGCAAAAAGAGGTCGCGGTTGAGCACGAAATCTTCCTCCCCGCTGGAATCGACGAAGAGCGACAAGTCCAGTTTGCCACGGACTACCTTATCGTTGAGGATCTTCCGGAGGTCCAGCTCATGTTGGCGGTAGCTGGTGGGCAGTTTCAGCCGGAAGTCGTTGACTTTTGAATTGATGCAGCGGATCTCGATGACGATCTCCTTCCCCTCAAAATGGCCCTTGGCGTTGCCGAATCCCGTCATCGATAATAGCATGGCTGTTTTTTGACCGGCTAAGTTAGCTTTTATTTCCCGGATGGGCTCTCCCGCGTTCCCAAGGCGTTGTACATTTGTATCTTACTGATATAGAAAAAGTTAGAGCAAAAAAAAAGGAAGAAAAAAGGGGCAAAAGTTTTGCGGTCTGAATTAAATTGCGAAATTTGCCACGCTCTTTGAGGGCCATCTTTTGTAACTGTCTAAATATCAAGCAAATGAGAAAAGCTGATTTGGTGTCGATGATCTCCGAAAAATCGGGGGTACCCAAGGTCGATGTGCTCGTCTCACTTGAAATGTTCTTCAAGGAAGTGAAGCACGCCCTGGCATCGGGAGAGAATGTCTACATCCGGGGATTTGGGTCTTTCGTCGTCAAAAAACGCGCTCGCAAGATTGGCAGACACATTAAAAAGAACGTGGCCATCGAGATACCGGAACATTTTATTCCCTCCTTCAAGCCGGCGAAAGTGTTTGTAGACCACGTCAAGCTGGGCAAGGAACCCGAACACAGCGATGAAGATGACGAGGAGGGCGATGAAATTTAATTGCACCCGGTGAGCCCCCTGCGCTTGTTTGTGCTGTTTGCGGCGCTGGGGCTGTTGGTGTATTTTGGACTGAGTACTCAGTCCCCGGAAATCCGGAGAGCAAACGCGATCCGAAGTGGTGGACTCGAGGTGACTGGGGTGGAAAACTTGCTTGCCGATGCCACGGGCCGCCTGACTCCTGTTCAGAAAGCTGAACTGGACGCTTTGAACGAGGTGCTGTCTGCCGCGGCGGTTGATTCGCTGAAGGCCTCAGCACTCAAAGAATTATCGGGATTCTGGTTTCGCCTGGGGCACCAGGCCCTGGCGGGTAGTTATGCCCGCAACGTGGCTGAACTGGAAAAATCTGCCGACAGCTGGCGCATCGCGGGAATGACCTTTTTATACGGTCTGGAAGGGGATGCAGCCGTGCAGCATAAGCTGTTTTGCCGTCAGATGGCTGCCAACAGTTTTGAACAGGCGCTTTCGCTGGATCCCGAAGAACCGGCATATGCTTTTTACCGGGCCATGGCCTGGGTAAAGTTTCCGGATGAGAACGCCCCCATGCGGGGCATTCAGCTTCTTCTCGAATTGGAAAAGGAGCAGCCGGAGTACCTGCCCGTCCAGCTTCAACTGGTAGAGTTGGGAATGCAGACCGGGCAAATGGAAAAAGCAGAAGCCAGATTGCAAAAAATCCTGTCGCAAGACCCGCAGCAGGCTCAGGCGAACTGCCTTATGGCAAAGCTCCTCGAGCAAACGGGTCGAACGGGGGAAATGGAAAAGTATATAAAACATTGTAAACGTTGAATTATGCCTTGCGGTAAAAAGAGAAAAAGACATAAAATCGCTACGCACAAACGCAAAAAGCGGTTGAGAAAGAACAGACACAAGAAGAAGAACAAGTAGAATTTTATTTCTGCGCAATGTCTGCGATTTCAACAGTTGGAATACGCTTCTTCAAAATGATTTCATCCGGCAGGATTGCCGGAGTGGCGGCCGTTTGGCAACGGCCTTGAATGACCCAAACCGAACAGTACTTTCGGGAACGAAACCGGACTGCCGGAAGAGCCACAAGCTCAATAAACAAGAACCGCAGACCCGTGATTCATTGCTTCGCAAAGGCGGGGTGTTCCCGTTCCAATCTGTGATGTTCGCTCGCATTTCGCATCATACATATATGGTGCATGGAAAAAGAACTCATCATCTCCGCCCAACAGGGTTCTGTGGAGATCGCTCTGCTCGAAGACAGGAAGCTGGTTGAGCTTCATCGGCAGAAGGCAAATATGCAATTCAACGTCGGGGATATCTTCCTCGGCCAGGTCAAGAAGCTCATGCCGGGCCTCAACGCCGCATTTGTTGACATCGGTCACCGAAAGGAGTCGTTTCTACACTATACCGACATGGGCCCGCTGTTCAACTCAAACCTGAAATACACCCAAGAGGCCATGGAAGGAAGTTATACTTCCCCATTGCTCGACCAGTTTCCGTTGCAGCCGGAAATACCCAAAAACGGCAAAGTTTCGCAAATCCTAGAGCGCCGGACCAATGTGCTGGTTCAGATCCTCAAGGAACCCATCTCCACCAAGGGGCACCGCCTCACTTGCGAGATCACCATTCCCGGAAGATTCCTCGTGCTCACTCCCTTCAACAACACCATTGCGATCTCCAAAAAGATCGCCAATTCCGATGAGCGCAACCGCCTGTTTCATCTGATCGAGTCGATCCGTCCCAAAAATTTTGGGATCGTCGTGCGAACCGCCGCCGAAGGAAAAAAAGTGGCTGAAATGCATGAGGAGATCAACAACCTGGTGGAGAAGTGGAAGAGTCTGCACCAGCAGATGTTCAAGTCCAAGGTACCTGCCAAACTGGTGAGCGAACTGGACAAAACCTCCAGCATCATCCGCGACCTGCTCAATCCAAGTTTTACGCGCATCGTCGTCAATGACAAGGACATCTACGAGGGCATCCGGGTATACCTGGAAAACAACCTTCCGGAAAAGGTGGGGATCGTACAGCACTACCGCGGAGCTAAACCCATTTTCGACCAGTTCAACGTTCGGCGCCAGATCAAATCATCCTTTGGCAACACGGCCACCCTTCCAAGCGGAGCTTACATCGTCATCGAGCACACCGAAGCCATGCACGTGATCGATGTCAACAGCGGCCCAAAGTCCCAGCGGACCGATCAGGAGAATGCGGCCATCCAGGTCAATAAGGAAGCTGCACAGGAAATTGCCCGCCAACTCCGTTTGCGGGATATCGGTGGACTGATCATCATCGATTTCATCGACATGAAGAGCAACGAAAACAAGGCAGAGCTCTACAACGCGATGAAGACCTATATGCAGAATGACCGGTCGCAACACACCATCTTGCCCCTGAGCAAGTTTGGGTTGATGCAGATCACGCGCCAGCGCGAACGCCAGGAACTCAAGATCGATACATCAGAGGTTTGCCCTTGTTGTTCCGGCAGCGGCAAAGTATCGGCGACCATATTCGTCGTCGAAGAGGTGGAAAAGTCGCTCGATTTCGTTTTGAGCACGCGACCTACAGCCAGGCTTACCCTCGAGGTCCATCCATTTGTCGCTTCGTACCTCAAACGCGGTTTGAGAAATTATCCCGTGCGGTGGTTTTTAAAATACATGAAATGGATCAACATCCGGGAAAATCCAGACATGCCAGTCGTGCGGTATAAATTTTTCGATGGCACGGATGGGGAGATCCGACTCAAAGGCTAAAATTTAAACTTTGGGCAATACGCGGTCAGGTATCTTTACCTCCGGTTAAGCAGCCTGCCACCGATGGCAATTGGGAAAAGCGTTTTGATTTGTCCGCAACACTGGGGTCTGGGTCATGTGACGCGGACGATCCCGGTGATCCGGTATTTTATAGACAGAGGCTATCGCGTAGTGCTGGCCTGTTCTGGCGACGGCAGCAGGTTGCTCTCAATGGAATTCCCCCAACTGAAACTTTTCGACCTGCCAGACTACGGGATGCGATATCCCCATCGCAGCATGTACCTCAATATGCTGCGGCAAATAGCCCAAATGCACCTGGCCATCGCACGCGAGTTTTTTGCCATCCGCAGGATCTGCCGGGCCGAAGCGATCGACCTGGTCGTATCAGATACCCGTTTGGGTGCTGCACAACCGGGAATCCCTTCGGTCATGATCGCACATCACCTCCATTTTCCATTGGGAAACAGGTTTTTTGAGTGGGTCAGCGACGTGTGGTTGAAATTTTTTTACGGCCTGTACGATCAAATCTGGATTCCGGACATTGCTGGGGACAAAAATCTTTCGGGTGCACTTTCACACGGAGCCAACCTTGGAAACAGCCACTTCATCGGAATCCTTTCGCGCTTTATTCCCATAGCGGATACCGCGCAGTACGATTGCGCATTTGTCCTTTCCGGACCGGAGCCCCAGCGCAGCTACCTCGAACGAAGTTTTGTTGATCAGCTGACCTCCATTTTGCCTGCAAAGTGCATTCTCATACGCGGCTCGAAAAGCGCACCGCCATTGGAAATCAAGGATCAACGTGCGCGAACTTCACTTGAAGTGCGCGATCTAGTCGATGGTAAGGAGCTCAATTCCATTATGTGTTCTTCCTGGCAGATCGTCTGCCGTTCCGGATATTCGACCTTGCTCGATCTGTGCATCATTGGAAAAAGCGCTCTTTTGATCCCTACTCCGGGACAACCTGAACAGGAATACCTTGCAAATGAACTGCTGCGCAAGGGCCTCTTCCACTGTGTTGACCAGGAAGCCCTGGACCTGCCGGCTGATCTGGCAAGGGCTGCAACCTTCACGGGTTTTCAGGGCATAAACCTGGGCCAGCCACTTGGCGAACGACTCGACCAGCTCATGGGAGAACTGTTTAAGGGCACTTCTAAAAATCCCATTTTGATGCCAGAATGAATGTAGCTCGACGAGGCTCAACGATGGAGACTCTAGGGAGCGATCACTGACTGAGCAGCAACGAAGGATTGTGACAGGAAATTCATTGAGCGCACGTGCCCGTGCGGGCTGGCTGGCGCAATTGGGGGTTTCTAGAAGCGCCCGAAAGTAGGTATAACCACTTCTGATTGTTCATTACTTAATCCCGCCAAAGGACTCGGGGATAACTTTTTGAAATCCTGAGAGAACAACGAGGTATAAAGGCCTTCAACAATCCGGGAAACCCTTTTGGGATGTAGCAGACAGACGGCGAGGAACTCTGAATGCGGCTGATTTACGGGACAATAGCTTTTGTCTCATTTTCTTGGGTACCTGAGCCATAACAACGAGGAAGCTGCTCAAGAGAATTGGGAAGGGATTTGCCTATATGGGAAGAGGAACGTAAGAAAAAGGGTAATTTTACAAAAACCAAACACATGATCAAAAATGTAGGTCGATTGGACCGGGTGATCCGGCTGTCCATTGCAGCCCTCATCCTGCTCGTCTATGCAAATGGACACCTCACGGGTGTTCCGGCAATCATCTTGCTGGCCATCGCCGCATTGATGGCGTTGACATCTCTGGTGCGGTTCTGTCCGGCGTATCTGCCCTTTAACCTGAGGACAAATGCCGGGGAGCAAGACGCCCCGAAGTCCGGCACAGAGTAGCACCGCGGACCCTGGCCAAGTGATTACCAGGCTACTCTGGGCAAGGGTATAAAAACTCCTGGCTAGTCGGTTTTGAGATCTTCCCGGCCTTCGCGCATCATTTCGGCGAAGCCCTTTTTCTGCAGCATGGCGTTTACAGTGCGCGCAATTCTATTCTGTCGGGTTTCATTGGTTTTGGCGCTCTGGATCCATTTGGAAAAGTAGTTGCGATGCGAACCAGGAAGGGAATGAAAATGCTGCCATGCGGCCGCTTCGGTGGAAAGGGCATCGAGCAATTCCCCGTCAACGGCATAAGGAACTGGATCGAGTTCCAATTCGAGGGTTACGATGTCTCCTGGCTTTTTGCGAAGCGATTTTCTGAGCGTCGCGTTGACCGGAAGGATGAAACCGCCATGACCCATGGGGAGGATGGATTGGCCGAGAAGTGCCACCGCGTCTATACTTCCCTTCACGCGATACGATACGCGAACGCCGGGATTAAGGCTATCGGCATGTTCTTTTGAGATCTCGACGTAGGTCCATCCCGATTTTTCGCCTTGCTTTTCGAATTTTTTCAATTTAGTTTGAAAGCGGATCATGAGCATGCATTAAATAGATGGGAAGGCGAGGCTTGCAAATGCGCACGGCATGGCCGTCGCAGGAATTCAACCCGTAATCGTAAAACATTTTAATGGCCGCACCGGATTTTCTCACCACCACATGGGTGTGAAAGTTGGCATCGAAGCCCAGGTCTTGCAAGGCCTGCAGGGGAATGGAGGCGCCACGGTATTGAACATAGAGCCGGGCCAGCAGGCTCCTGTTCAGCCGGAGTTTGCGGTTAATGTGCCGAAGGATTGCCGAATCCGTTCGCTGGCGCTGCTGATAATGCGCACTCCTGCAATGGTTGTCGCAATATTTTTTATCAGATCTTCCGAGGATGCCGGCGTTGCACCAGTGGCAGTTTTTCATATCGCCCAGAGCATTTTTTCGATACAAAATTAAGAGCCAGACATTTTTTCCCGGACCAAATGTTTTTAAACGCTTATAAACAATTATTATAGCTCTAAATTTTTGAAGGAACGTCAAATTGCAGCGTTTTGCGATCCGATCGGTCTGCCAAACACCATTTGATTTTTTAACCATTACAATTTTAACACGTATGAATCACCTTAGAAACAGCGTCCGCCTGATCGGCAACCTGGGCGCAAATCCCGAAGTCAAGCAATTGGACAAGGGTAACAAAATGGCACGCTTCTCGATTGCCACCAACGAGGTTTACCACGATAAGGATGGCAATAAGGTCACTGACACCCAGTGGCATAATGTGGTGGCCTGGGGAAAAACTGCTGATATCGTCGAAGAGTATCTCGCTAAGGGAAGCGAGGTTGCCATCGAAGGCAAACTGACCTCCCGCAATTACGAGGCTAAAGACGGTGAGAAGAAGTACGTTACGGAAATCGTCCTGAACGAACTTCTGATGCTGGGCAGGAAATCCTGAGACCATGACACGGAGACCGGCGTTCCATGAGGAGCCGGTCTCCTTTTACTCTGAAGGCCGTGGATTTCCCTATTCGTTATCCGATAGGCTTTGCATGATGTGCTAGACGTGGCAGATCCGAAAATGGAAACACCCCGTCAGAGCACATTCACTCCTGGAATGCCTCCTTTCAATGCGTAACGAACAGGTGTGTTGAAGCGAGTGGGGCATGGCATTCGCCGCACACCGCGAACAGCCTGAGCGAAATCAATGCGGCAAGCACCTGGTTCGCGCAGACATCAGGGCACACCAGATGGGCTTGCGCTGAAATCTCTCAATGCCTTAAGGGTACTTCTAAAAACTCCATTTTGATGCCAGCATAAAAAGGGCTGCCTCTCTCCACGCACTGACGATGCCAGCATAAAAAGGGCTGCCTCCCTTCACATCCTGTTATTTCCAAAATGAATTTAGGGAAAATGAACTGGGCGATGAGGGCATCTAAGGAGCGATAACCGAGTGAGCTGAAACGAAGGATTGTGAAGCTAAATTCATTCAGCATACGAGCCTGTTCGGGCAGGCTTGCGCAAGAGGGTGTTTTTAGAAGTGGCCTTAAGATTGAATTCAGGTAGCGGGCATACTAACGATTGATCGCACTGCAAGCTGACCTGACCGGAAAGCCGGGAATGAAATCCGGAGAGAGGGCGTTGCGCAGCTCAGGAAATGCGAATTGCCGGGTCTGGTAGACCGGAGACCTGGTGGGAATCTGCCTGGCCGGTGCATTTTGCATTGGCTTCAGCCGGTGAAAGGATCGCATTGACACCAACATAAGGAATCAATGCGGACACCGCTTTTTTTGCTGCAGTAATTCATAGAAGGGATGGGGTGCATCCTGTCTGAAAGAGAACAACGCGCGAAGGGTTTTTTTTGCTGCAGTTATTCATTGAGGGGATCGCATGCTGACCTCTTGAAAAATACCATTTCTGAAATGTCTACGGGCTCGCAGGATAATCGCGAAGGGGTCCGGACGTTAACTCCTAACGGGCACGATGTAGGATGTAACCATTTTCTACCTGCGCAAAATTCAGCTTCGGGTAATAGTCCATCGCTTCCGGAGCGGAAAGCAGCAGCAGCATGGCCTCTTCGCCGATTTTTTCTTTTGTCAGCGCGACGAGTTTCTTTCCAATTCCGGAATGCTGATGGCTTTTTCTGACGGCTAGGTCCGACAGATAACAGCAAAACGAGAAATCCGTGAGCGAACGCGCAATGCCAACCAGCACCTCTCCTTCCCAGGCACTGACAATGAGGTTGGAATTTGCGTACATGCGGCCGATCCGATCGGGGTCGTTTACCGGCCGTTTGATTCCGGAGCTTGTATACAATTCGATGATCTGACCAATCTTGGGCATCATGTCGGTTCGGTAGTCTATATGCATCTCTTTCATTGAAGGACAAGTTTAAGCAATTCTGTCATCATCGCAATCGTCAACATTAGGCAAGGCCCTGGAGGATCTGCAGACGGGAGCCCGTCGGTCACCTAGGTCTCGAAACGCAGTGGCATCAATGCTATGTGACCAACCCGCACCATTTTGGGCAATGCATTTCAAAATCCAATAACCGACAGCGCATAGATGTTGAAGTTCCGCTGAATAGTTTTTTGAACCCATTTTGGAAACCACAGGGTGCATTGTCTGTGAGTCATTGGTCTTTTGCGAAGGCGGTTACCCCTTGGAAAAATGCAAACGGTGTGGAGGGAGAAAATACGACTGAGTTTGGTCCTCCGATGGGTTATTGGGGCGTTTCTCTCTTGGCGTGAAGGATCGTGGTTCATCCTTAGCGAGGGTAAGCGCTGTACCTTGTCGGCTCATTCGCCTGCGGCGTCTTCCCAAGCCAGGGGTTTAACGAGAAATAACTCGCAGCAGCAGTGCATCAATTACTAAAGGGCAGTTCTAAGAACTCCCTGTTGATGCCAGAATGAAAAGGGTTGCCTCTCTTCACATCCTGTTATTTCCAAAATGAGTTTAGGAAAAAGAACTGGTGCGATGAGGGCATCTAAGGAGCGATAACTGACTGAGCTGCAACGAAGGATTGTGAAGCTAAATTCATTGAGTGAGTGGACCTAAGCGGGCTGGCTAATGCAATAGGGGGTTATTAGAAGTGCCCTGAATTTAGGGAAAAGGACCTGGTGCGGTGAAGGCATCTAAGGAGCGATAACTGATTGACCTGCTACGAAGAATTGTGAAGCTAAATTCATTGAGTGCCTGAGTCTGTGGGGGTTGGCTGGCGCAAGAGGGGGTTTTTAGATGTGCCCTTATGTCTTTGCGGAAAAATGCGGAGGCTGATCCGGCGTATGCCCTCGCTCGAAGCAGTTCGCCCGTTCTGGTTAAGATTCAGCCGGTATTCGCCCGGTTGAGGAAATTTAAAGCGGGGCTGCAGCGCCAGGGTGACCCTGCAATTTGCTCCCCTGCATTCGCCGAACGGCCTGCCTGCGTCGTCAAAAAGTTCCAGACTCAGTACCTGCTCGCGGTCGCTTGAGTCCGGGAACCGGGTCACTGCTTTTACGTATTGGTTCTGAAAGGGAAATTCAGCGTCGTGTGCAACCACCAGTTCCATGACATACCACGGAGCGGTGTCAGCAACGGCCCAGGAAAACTCAACGGGTTCATCTGAATGCCAGGTTCCCTTAAGGATTTCCCGATGGGATTCGTAAAGCATGGGTTCACTGCAGGAGGATAAAACGCCGGCGATCAGAACCGGGACCAGCAAAAAATACAGGGAGTTCCTCAAGGGCAGCATGCTGCACAAGTTAATTAAAATACTCCTTCATCCGTTCGAAAAAATTCTTTTCCGTTTTGGTTGGGTTAGGCTGAAAATTGGGCATGGATCGCATTTTCTCAAGCAATGCGCGGTCTTCCGCACTGAGGTTTTTGGGCGTCCAGAGGTTGACGTGTATGAGCTGATCCCCTTTGTCGTAAGAATGTACGGAGGGCAACCCCATTTCCTTAAGACGGAACATTTTTCCGGATTGTGTTCCCGGGGGAATTTTGATTTTGGCGGCTCCTTGCAAGGTGGGGACTTCCACCTGACAACCCAGGGCGGCATCCGCCAGGTTGAGGTAGAGATCGTAGTATATGTTGAGGCCATCGCGACTGAAGTGCTCGTGTGGCTTTTGTTCGATGCTGATCAGCAGATCTCCCGCAGGGCCGCCATGACTTCCGGCGTTGCCCTTTCCCCGCATCGACAACTGCATTCCTTCTTCAACACCGGCGGGGATCTGGATTTCAATGGTCTCTTCGCCGACTTCGTGTCCGGAACCCTTGCAGTTGGGACAAATAGCCGAGATCATCTGCCCGGTTCCGCGGCAACTCGGACACGCAGTGGTCGTCTGCATCTGGCCGAGAAAGGTATTTTTGATCTGGCGAACGTACCCTTGTCCCTGACAGCTTGTACAGGTCTTGACCGACTTGCTGTCCTTCGCTCCGGAACCCTTGCAGGTTTTACAGGTCACCTGCTTCTTGACTTTGATCTTTTTGGTTACGCCACTTGAAATTTCTTCAAGGCTCAAACTCACTTTGATGCGAAGGTTGCTGCCTTTGTTGGATGAGCTAGCTCCACCTCCGCGCCCGAAAAACGATTCAAAGGGAGAACCACTGTCGCCAAAAATGTCGCCAAACTGACTGAAAATGTCGTCCATGGTCATTCCATGGCCACCGGGCCCGCCATATCCGGCATTGGGATCGACTCCCGCATGCCCATAGCGGTCGTACCTCGCTTTTTTATCCGCATCGCTCAGTACTTCATAGGCTTCCGCCGCTTCTTTGAATTTGTCTTCTGCAGCTTTGTCGCCTGGATTGCGGTCGGGGTGAAACTGCATGGCTACCTTGCGGTAAGCCTTCTTGATGGCATCAGCATCCGCGTTTTTAGCGACGCCAAGTATTTCGTAATAATCTCTTTTTGCCATAGTGGATTATTGCAGAAATGCAATTCATTGTTTGGCCACGACGACTTTGGCAAACCGGATGATCTTTTGGTTGAGGAGGTAGGCTTTTTCGAGGGTGTCAACAACCTTGCCTCGCTTCTCCTCTGAGGGCGCAGCAATTTCGGTAACGGCCTCGTGTATGGAAGGATCAAAACGCTGGCCGGTAGATTCAACCGCCTCAAGACCTTTGGCCTGCAAGATGCCCACCAGCTTTTGGTGAACCAAACGCATGCCCTCCGGATAAATATCGCTGCGCAGGTGCTCCTGAGCGAGCTTCTCCGCCCTTTCGAAATCGTCGAGCACCACGAGCAGATCCTGAATGACTTCCTGACTTGCATTCCTGATCAACTCGATTTTTTCTTTTAAACTTCGCTTTTTGAAATTGTCAAATTCCGCATAGAGCCGGATGAACTTGTCTTTCTGTTCGGCAAGTTCCTCCCGCATCAGATCCAGCGCGTCGGGGGCAGGTAACTCTGCCGTTTGTGCTCCGGGATCTGAGCCGGAAAGGCCCTGCTCCTCAATGGGCGTCTCCCCCTCGTTTGGTCGCCGTTTATCTTCCATGGGTCTCTACGTTTAATTGGTAAAATGCACGCGCAAGAATGCTGCCATATGGGAAAACAGGCCAATTTGTCAGTTTTTCAGCTTTTGATAAGCCAAAAATGCGTCCAGTTCGGCAATGTTTGGATCCGAAAGGGCGATCCTGCCATCGGGGCCTATCAGGTACTTGGAGGGAATGGACCGGATCCCAAATAATTGCGCCATGGGACTCTGCAGTTGATCGGTTTCAATGACGTGGTGTGGCCAGATCAACCGGTCGTCCGCAATGGCCCGAAGGCCCTGTTCGACGTCGTTTTCGAGGGCGATGCTCAGAAAGGCTATGCCCTCCGCCTGTTTGAACTTGACATCGCGGTATTTCTCGTACATCATGACCAGAATCGGATTCTCCCGTCGGCACGGGCCACACCAGGATCCCCAAAAATCAATGAGCAGGTATTTACCCCTGAAATCATCGAGACCAAGGGGCTCCTGATGGATGTCTGTGGTTGAAAAGGCCGGAGCAGGTTGACCCAGCACCAACATGGGCTTGAAATAGAAGTAATGGACGAGATAGGCCAACAGTCCGGTCAGGGCAAATGCGATCAGGGTCTTTTTCATGTGTAAAGGGGATGGTGGCTGTCAACGACGCCGCAAGTTAGGGTATGGGAGGCTATCTCCGCTGCCGGCAAAGCAGATGCCCCGCTGTAGCCGCCAGACCGCTAACTTTGCCCCATATGAAAAGAGTCATTATACCCGGAACCCTGCCAACGGGGGATATGCACCAGTATTTGCTCGGCACAGTGGCTCCACGCCCCATTGCACTGGTGAGTACGGTGGACGCGGAAGGCAGAAGCAACCTGGCGCCGTACAGTTTCTTCAATGCGTTCAGTTCCAATCCCCCGATCCTGGTCTTTTCTTCCAACCGCCGTGTTGAGGACAATACGACCAAAGATACCCTTCACAATGTGCGGGCAACGGGAGAATGCGTGGTCAGCGCAGTGAGCTATTCCATCGTTCGACAGATGATGCTATGCTCAGTGGAGCTGCCCGCAGGAGTATCTGAATTCGACTGGTCGGGCTTCACCCAGGAGCGAGGCGAGGTCGTTGCAGCCCCACTGGTTGCCGAGTCGCCGGTGAACATGGAGTGCAAAGTAACCAACATCATCACCCTGGGTGAACACGGGGGTGCCGGGCACCTGATCGTCTGCGAAGTGCTGAGGATGCACATCCGCGAAGACGTACTCGACGCCAACGGTAAGATTGACCCTCAACGGATCGACCTGGTGGGACGGATGGGCCGGGCTTTCTACGTGCGGGCAAGCGGAGACGCCGTGATGGCCATGCCCCAATCGCAGAAACTGCCGGTAGTCGGATATCCGGGACTTCCCGAACACATTCGACAAAGCCATCAGCTCAGCGCCAACGACGTAGCAACGCTGGCGGGAGGGCGCTCCTTTCCCGCTCGCGACGAGGCCAGGCGGGAAGTGATGGACAACCCCAAGCTGGCTCTGTGCCTGAACTGGTCAGTGGAGGAGATCCACCGTAAGGCTTCCGAACTGATCCGTGCAGGCGACGCAGAATGGGCTGCTCGACTCCTCGCTGCAATAGAATCACGATAGTTAGTTAAACTAACTAACGTTAATACATAAACTAACTAACGTTTGTGATTGTAGAAGCGGATCCACCGTTGAATCCCTTTTTCAGCAACCCCGCATTGATGCGCCGCACGATCATCGGCCCTTCGAAGATCAGTCCGGTGTAAAGCTGTACCCAGCGGGCCCCTGCGGCCATGCGAAGGTGTGCGTCTTCGGCGGTGGCGATGCCTCCCACACCGATCAGCCGCAAATCGCCCCCAATCGAATGAAGGTAGCTCAGCCGGCTTTGCGCCAGCGCTTGAATCGCCTGACCGCTCAATCCCCCCGTTTCCACGGCGGTGGATTGCTCGCGCAAACCCGAGGGACGGCCTATGGTGGTGTTGCAGGCAATGATGCCCGAAAAGCCATTTTGGCGAACGACCTCAACTACATCGCAAAGCGCAGAAGGGTCCAGGTCGGGAGCGATTTTTAAAAACAGGGGCAAAGGCTTGCTGAGTTTCCGGTTGGCATCGCTCAATGAGCCCAGCAGCCGGTTGAGGGGCTCGCGTTCCTGGAGCTTTCGAAGTCCCGGAGTATTGGGCGAGCTGACATTTATGGCCATGTAATCGGCGTGGGGAGCCAGGGTATGGAAACAGGATAGATAATCGTCAACGGCGCGGTCTTCCGGAGTATCCTTATTCTTTCCAATGTTGATCCCAACGACGAATCCCGCAGGGCGCTCAAAGTGCCGGAGCCGTCGGGCCAAAGCCTCTGCACCCTCGTTGTTGAATCCCATCCGGTTGATGATCGACCGGTCAAGGGGCAGACGAAACAACCGGGGCTTTGAATTTCCCGGTTGCGGCCGCGGAGTGACGGTACCCAGCTCAACATGTCCAAAACCCAGACACGCCAAAACGTCGAGCCACCTCCCGTCTTTATCGAATCCGGCAGCGAGCCCTACGGGATTGCGCGCCACCAGCCCGCAGACATCGGTTTTCAATCGGTCGTCCTCCAGGCAAAACCAGTGCTTGAACAGCAAAGCCATACCCGGTAGCCGTACACCTGCCGCCATGATCTGCATGGTCATTACGTGGGCACGCTCGGCATCCATCAGGAAAAAAACCCGTCGCAGGAGCTTCCACATGGCCTAGTCTTCGTTGATCCGGAGTTGCATCTTTTCGCGGAACGCAGCAAGATTGGGATTCTTTTCGACCATCAACTCGTATTTTTCTTTTCCGGAGTAATATTTCACGGGTTTCTTTGCCTCCGCGGTTGCCATGGTGGGGTCGATCTCAACGTAAAAGCGAAGATTTTTGTCGGCGAACGTTGCCCGCAAACGGTCGTCGAGGTGAAGTTCCGAACGGATCGTTTCGCGCGCGATGACGCCACCGACGAGTATGCGGACGGCATGATCCTCAACGCCGTATTGGGCCGCTCTCATGCATACTTTGAGTGAGGCAGGCAGGTCGCTCTCCAGAAGTTGATCCCAAAATGTCTGGGCAGTCTCCGGGTTGAAGGGGATGAGACTTTCGCGCCGCTTTTGTTCGTTTTCCTGTATCCTCGTTTTTAATTCGTTCAGGTTGCCAAGGCGGGGAATGTCTGGCAGGGCTTCCGTTTTTGGAGTTGGAGGAGCAGCCTTGGGAGGAACGGAAGGTTTTGCCGGTGCAGGCGTTTTGGGATCCGGTTGGGAAATGGCGCTGGCTGCCTGACTCAATTCATTTTTTTTTTCTACCGTGGCGGTTTCAGCAGAGGGACCAAGGGTCGTTTTGCGGCCTGCGTTGCAGAGCTTGATGATCAGGATCTCTGCATGCAGCCGTTTGTTGCGGGCACGCGCGAGGTTGACATCCGATTCGTGCACCAGGTCGAGCCAGCCGGTGAGACCGGACCAGCTGCAGGCTTTGGACTGCTCCGAATAGCGCATCCGGAGGTTTTCGCTGCCGCTGAACAAAGCAAACATCGCGGGGTCTTTGGCCACCATCAGGTTGCGGAGATGACCCGCCAGCCCTTCGATCAGCACCTCGGGGTCAAAGCCCCGTTGCAGCACTTCATCGACGAGCAGCATGGCCTGGCGTATGTCCTCTTCCAGGATGGCATCCACGAATTTGAAAAAGTAGTCGTAATCGAGTACGTTGAGATTCTCCAATACGTCGGTGTAGCGCAACGCGTTCCCGGAAAAACTGCGTATCCGGTCGAACATCGACAGGGCATCCCGCATGGCTCCGTCGGCTTTTTGGGCAATCAGGTACAAGGCTTCTTCGTCGGTGCTGAGTTGTTCGACTTCAGCGATGTGTTGAAGCTGCCTGACGATGTCCTTTTCGCCAATTCTGCGGAAATCGTATACCTGACAACGACTGAGAATGGTCGGGATGATCTTGTGTTTTTCTGTCGTCGCCAGGATGAATTTGGCAAAGGGCGGTGGCTCTTCCAGCGTTTTGAGAAAGGCGTTGAAGGCTTGCGTAGATAGCATGTGCACCTCGTCGACGATGTAGACCTTGTATTTACCGGCCTGGGGTTGGTACCGCACCTGGTCCACGAGCTCGCGGATGTCGTCTACGGAATTGTTGCTCGCCGCGTCGAGCTCAAAAATGTTGAAGGATGCATTTTCCATGGATGCCAGACAGGAAGGGCAGGCATTGCAGGGCTCCCAGTCGGCACTGGGCTGGGTGCAGTTCAACACGCGGGCAAGGATCCGTGCACAGGTCGTTTTCCCTACCCCGCGGGGACCGCAAAACAAAAAGGCATGGGCGATCTGGCCCTTCGCGAGGGCGTTTTTTAAGGTCGTGGCCACGTGTTCCTGACCGATGACATCGGCCCAGCGGAGTGGGCGGTATTTGCGGGCCGATACGACGAATTCGCTCATGGATACAGGGCCCAAATGTAGACAAAAAATGGATCGCAGGCAGGATGAACGGAACACTGTTTCCACCTGGGGCGAATACCTCCAAAGCCAACAACTTGTCATCTTTGCAGGGCAACGAAAACAGTTCACGACATGCGCATTGCCATTGCCCAGCTCAACTACCACATCGGAAATTTTGATGCCAATTTTCAACGCATGGAATCCGCCGTCCAAAATGCGCGACAGTCCGGTGCGGATCTGATCTGCTTCAGCGAACTCGCAGTGTGCGGGTACCCCCCCCGCGATTTTCTCGAATTCAAGGATTTCATCCGCCAGTCGATGGCCGTCGTCAACAAGCTTGCCACATGGTCGAAAGACATAGCGATCGTCGTTGGCGCTCCTACGGTCAATCCGGAAATTGAAGGCAAAGACCTGTTCAACTCTGCCTTCGTCCTGTACGAAGGCAAAGTTCTGCATTTGGCTCATAAAGCGCTGCTTCCCAATTACGACATATTTGACGAATACCGCTATTTCGAACCATGCCGCAGCTTTAAAACCTTCGAACTGAAGGGCAAGCGCATTGCCATCACCATTTGTGAGGACATCTGGAACCTAGGCAACGAAAATCCCATGTACACCATTTGCCCGATGGACGAAATGATCGGTGAGAAACCGGATTTCATGCTCAATCTGTCGGCGTCGCCATTCGACTACCGGCACGCAGCAGACCGGCTGTCGGTCATACGCGCAAACGTGATGCGGTACGGTATCCCCATGTTTTACGTCAATTGTGTAGGTGCACAGACCGACGTGCTGTTTGATGGAGGCTCAGCGGTGTTCAGCGCGGACGGCAGGTGTCATGAAGAATTGGCTTTTTTTGAAGAGGCGTTTGCCGTGTACGAGCTATCCGAAGTTTCGGGCGACCGGGGCCGGGGGGCGTTGCCTCGCGACGAGACCAGGCACATCTGCGATGCTCTGGTAATGGGCATACGCGACTACTTTAAAAAAATGGGATTCGACAAAGCCATACTTGGATTGTCGGGCGGTATCGATTCTGCGCTCACGGCCGCGCTGGCGTGCGAAGCCCTCGGGGCTGACCACGTATTTGGTTTGATGATGCCCTCGCCTTATTCCTCTGGCGCGTCGGTCGACGACGCCGTTGCATTGGCACAGGCGCTTGGAATGCATTACGCCTGCATACCCATTGAGTCCGCATTCGAAACCCTCAACGATACGTTGCGACCGCACTTCGGCAACTTGCCCCCGGACGTAACAGAAGAAAACCTGCAGGCGCGCATTCGGGGCATGCTGCTCATGGCCTTTTCCAATAAGTACGCCTACATCCTGCTCAACACCACCAATAAAAGCGAAATGGCCGTAGGCTATGGAACGCTTTACGGCGACCTCTGCGGAGGGCTTGCCGTACTTGCCGACGTTTATAAAACCCAGGTGTACCGGCTGGCGAGTCACATCAACCGCGAGCGGGAGATCATTCCCAGAAATTCCATCGAAAAGCCACCTTCAGCCGAATTGCGCCCAAACCAAAAGGACAGCGATTCTCTCCCCCCGTACGAATTGCTCGACCCGGTGCTTCAACAGTACATCGAGCACCGAAAAGGCCCATCGGAGATCATCGCCATGGGATACGATCCGGAACTGGTAAAGCGCATCCTGCGCATGGTCAACCGGGCTGAGTTCAAGCGCTTCCAGGCACCACCCGTATTGCGCGTCTCGCCTAAATCATTCGGACTGGGCCGTCGCATGCCCATTGAAGGAAAATACCTTTGCTGATTCCCCTGCCGGAGGAAAACGACTCTCATCTCCCGCGGGAGCCAAGACAACAGGTCAGGTGAACCTCAATGATTTGAGTAAAAAAATTACTCAGCCTCTGCGACAACTTCCTGCACTTCCGGCACCATGCGCTTGAGCAGGCCTTCAATGCCCGCCTTCAGCGTAACGGTGGAAGAGGGGCAGCCGCTGCAGGAACCCTGCATCATAACGGTCACGATGCCGTCTTCATAATGCTTGAACTCGATGTTGCCACCGTCCATCTCGACGGCAGGACGCACGTACGTATCGATCATGTCGCGGATGCGTTGCACGATCTCACCGTCGCGCTCGCTGTATTGTCCGCCTCCGGCAGGTTGAAGTTGCGACTGGGTAAATTCGGCATATCCCTCGTCGACGATCTTCGTCCCCGCCTCGATGAGCGACTTCACCAGTTCTTTTGCGGCAATCATGATTTCACTCCAATCGAAGTGTGGCGTTTTGGTGATCGTGACAAAGTTGTTGGAGATGTAAACGGATTGAACGTATTCTTCTCCATAGAGCCTGTCGGCCAGGGGCGACCACTTCCTGGCCATCTCCCGATCCTTAAAATCGGCGACGCCCTTGTAGAGCATCTGGTTGGTGACGAATTTCAGGGATTCGGGGTTGGGCGTCTGTTCGGTGTAGACCAGGAGTACGGTATTGTTCAGCGGTTTAGACTGCATTGCGCGTAGTTTTTTACAATGACAAACGAGGTACATGCCTTGTTCATGGCTTCCAAGGGATTTTATAGTGACCTTCCAGGGGGCAGTGGTCGGAGAAGCGGATTTCCCGGTGGTGCTTAAAATAAACCACGCGATCCCTTAAACCGGGGCCCACCGAATGGTAGTCTATACGCCAGCCCTTGTTTTTGCCATAAGAGCCGGCCCGGAAACTCCACCAGCTGAATTCCACCTGGTCGGGGTACAGGATCCGGAAACTGTCTGAAAACAAATTTCTGAACCACCGGTCCAGCCAGGCCCTTTCTTCGGGACGGAAGCCGCTTGGGTTGTCCTTGCGCTCCGGATTGTGGATGTCGAGGTCGCGGTGGACGATGTTGTAGTCACCGACGACGAGGAGCTCCGGTCGCCGCTGTACCAGTTTTTCAAAATAGGGGTAAACGTCTTCGAGAAAGCGCATTTTAAAAGCGTGCCGGTCTTCGCCGGAAGATCCCGAGGGGAAATAGCTGTTGCAAAGCAAAAACGTGCCAAAATCGAGCAACAGCATGCGGCCCTCGCGGTCATAAGCTTCCATACCAAAACCGCGAACCACCTCAACCGGTGTGCATTTGCTCAGAACGGCAACGCCGCTGTAGCCCTTTTTTTCCGCACAGTTCCAGTAGGTCTGGTAGCCTTCCCCGGCAAACATCGACTCGTCGGCCAGGCTGGCATCGACCTTGATTTCCTGAAGACAGACCATGTCGAAGTCATGATTGCGCAACCAGTCGCGGAAACCCTTGCCCAGGGCAGACCGCAATCCGTTGACGTTCAAACTGGCAATGCGCAGCAATTTTTCCATGACCCTTGCGATTTGTTGGGCAATGATAAGGTTTTTGTCCAGCAGCCATTGCGTTTCCGCCCCCTTTGTTTATTCGCCACATGTATTTTTTACATCATTTGACCAATCACCCCGACAGGGTAATTTTCAAAGCAGCTGACGCCTGCAAAGGCCCATTTGGCAAGGCTTTCATCCGGTCTCTCCGCGTGGGCCAACATATTATCCTTTATTGCTATGGTATGGTTTTTGAACCTGAATCAGAACTTCAGGTAAAGAGCCGACCGGTATAACTACAAACGTTGCGACGGAAGACCCTCGAAGGGGCCCGATGTCCATTTCCACTTAACGAATTGGAAACCAATAAATGCTCATTCATTAATTTCAGAAAGCGTATGAAGACAAACCAGACCCCAGCTGTTTTGTACAAGGACGTCAGGTTCTGGCTGGTAACCATTTTGACCGTACTCCTGGTCGTTTTACTGGTAGCCAGCTATCCCGCCTGATCAACCTTGTATCTTCAGGCTAAGATCGAGGCTTCCGGCACTGTGCGTCAGGGCTCCAACCGAAATGAAATCGACTCCCGTTTGGGCGATTTTGCGGACGGACTCCAGGCTGACACCTCCGGAAGCTTCGGTTTTAAAGCGATTCCCAATCATTTCAACCCCTTCCCTCAATAGCGCCAGCGCAAAATTGTCCAGCATGATCTGGTCAACGTCGCCGGTGGACAACACTTCTTCAATTTCGACGAGGTTTTTGACTTCAATGGTGATGCCGCGGTCGCGCATACAGTGCACCCGTGCGAAATCATTTACAGCCTGAATGGCCTGGGTGATCCCGCCACACGCCTGGATGTGGTTATCCTTGATCATAAAGCGGTCGAAAAGCCCGTACCGGTAGTTTGCACAGCCACCCAGGCGAACAGCCCACTTTTCAAAATAGCGGTTGAGCGGTGTGGTCTTTCGCGTATCGAGGAGGACGACCGGCAGGTCTTCCACTTCTGCTTTGAAGCGGTTGGCCAGACTGGCTATGCCGCTCATGCGCTGCATCAGGTTGAGCACCAGCCGCTCCGCTTTCAGCAGGGCACGGGTATTGGCGTGTACCTCAAAAGCCAGCTCTCCAAAATGGACGACGGATCCATCTTCCTTGAACACCTCGAAGGCATGAGCGGGATCTACCTTGCTGAATATGGAACGCGCTGCTTCAACCCCCGCAATGACCCCGTCTTCCTTGACCTTGAGGATGGCCTTCGATTGCTGATGCTCCGGAATGCATGCCATCGAAGTGATGTCGCCATCCCGGACATCTTCGTCCAAAGCCATTTCGATATAGCGCTCCATGTCAAAACCAGACACCATACTCAGAAGATCACGCCGATGCGGAAATCCAGGCTGGATACAATGCCCTTCGAGTTTTCTTTAGAGCCATCCGAATAACGCCCGGAATCTTTGGTGATGTCGGTAAACGATTGACTGAAGCGGATGCCACCCACCAGGGAAAGGTCTTCCGAAAGGGTTTTCTCCAAACCTGCGTAAATGCCGTAAAACAATACGAAGAATTGCATGGCTCCCCGAAGGTCTTCGTCTTTCGTATAAGGCAAGCCGGAAGCAGCAATGTCTCCCCGTGCCTTGGTCCGCATGGCAAGGATCACTTCAGGCGCCACCAGATGGTAGCGATAGCCTTTGTACTCGTTGGTCCTGAGCTTCAGACCAAAGGGGATGTCGAGGTAGTTCATGCGATAAACAATGCGCGTTCCGGCAGGAAGGTCGTGGTAGATGGGCTCACTGAGCTCGGCTTCTTTGAGCAGGTCGCCTCCTTTTGTGAACTCGAGTGCCCCGCCCTGCCCCAGTGAAAAACCCAGACCGCCGACTACGGCCATTTTCGGATTGAACCAATACTCGGCCTGGAGATGCGCCTTGAACGCAAAGCGGGTGTCGTATCGCTTAATGGTGTTTTTATTGGCGCCCAGCCAACTGTAGGCAGGACCGGCGTGCAAGGTAAAATGGAACTCCTGGGCACAGAGTCCATCCAGAGAAAAGACCATCATCACACAAGAAAACAATATGCCTTTCATACTTTCGTTTGTTGGATGAAATTCAGAAATTGTGGTAAATCTATTACAAAACAGTCACAACGGCGCACCCCGAAAAGTTCGAACCGATGCAGGGCTAACAGCCGATTGCGCTGAACAATAACGATCTCAAGAAAACAAACCATGACCGGTAAATCGAGGGTTTTAGCCATATATGCCATCGCAGGGTTGTTGCTGATTGCCTGCCGCAGGGATGGCGCCGAAAAAACTCCCGACGTCAGAAACGTTGAAGCAAAGCTGGAGCTCATCCGGTTTGACCAGGCTTGCGATCCGGGCTCAGCAGAGGGCCCTGGCATCCAGCTGCTCCGACTGTGCAGGGGGCACGAAGCCTTCTGCGAATTGTATTTCAATACCATTTTGGGACTGCAGTTGCCTGAAGACAGTGCCGGAGTCGAAGCGGCGGTTGCCCTGGACCATTTTTTCAATCAGGAGGAGCGCAAAAAAACGATGGCCAAGGTCCTTTCCCAGTTACCGGATGAGCGGGAACTGCAAGACGGATTCAGAAGGTCCCTGCAATACTTCAAACACTATTTTCCGCAGGAACAAGAGCCCGCATTTTATCTGGCCTTTTGCGATTTTTCCTATGGCAACTTCATTTTTTCACGCGAATCAGGGGGAGACGGCCTTGGAGTCGGAGTAGAGTTTTTTGCCGGAGATGCCATCGACTACCGGTCGATCGACCCGGAAAACCCCGCGTTTTCAGATTACCTCACCCGGAGTTTTAACAAAGACCACCTGGTGGGGAAGACCTGGGATGCCTGGCTGGAAGACCGGATCCCGGTACCGGCAACCTCCCGGCTGATCGACTTCATGCTGCAGCGCGGGAAAAAATTATACATCCTAACCAAACTTTTGCCGGATGTAGCCGATACCGCCTTATTCGACCTGCCGGAGGCACAACTGAAATGGTGCAGGAGCAACAAGGTCGACATCTGGAGTTTCTTTCTGAATGGTAAGTTGCTGTACTCTTCGGAATTGTTAAAGTTTAACAAATACATCAATCCCAGTCCTAACTCCCCGGGCATGCCGGCAGAGGCCCCTGGCCGCACGGGGAGCTACATAGGCTATGAAATGGTTCGTTCCTACATGGAGCGAAACCCGGAAAAGCAACTCAGCGACCTGTTGGAAGCATCGGACAGCCAGACCTTTTTGCAGGAGGCCCGGTTCAAACCCCGGAACGAATGAGGCCACGGCTGGGTTATAGGACTATGGAGTTGTCCGGGCCGTTTGCGGGGCAGGATTCCGCGGAAGGAAACGGAAGGCTGTCCGAACCGGCGGCCAGTGGGCACGGATTCGGATTATTCCAATAACTTTGGGCTTTTAAAGATCAGGATATGAAAATGCTATTGCTGGGAAACCTGGGAGCCACCGAGATCATCGTCATTTTGTTGATTGTGCTCCTGCTGTTTGGAGGGAAGAAGATCCCTGAACTCATGCGCGGACTGGGGTCGGGCATCCGGGAATTCAACCGGGCCAAGAACGACATTTCCAACGAAATCCGGGAAGGCATGCGGGATACCGACCGCAAGCGCCTCGATGGAGACCAATAAACCATAATTCCCATTCAACGTTTTTCTCTGCTATGAACTGCATCCACCGCATGAGTTGCATTGCCATGATGCTGTTGCCGTTGATCTTGCCGGCACAGAAAGTTGGACATTTCCATTATCCCAACCTGATCGACAGTCTGCAAGAGGCACGCGAGGCTACGGTCACCCTTCGCCAATACGAAAAGGCCCTCACTGCCAGTGGAGATACCATGGTCATGCGATTCCAGGAAAAGCTAAAGACCTACCAGGGCGAAATGAAAAGGGGCAACCTGACCGGGCGACAGCAAAAAGAAATGGAAGCGGAGCTCGAGGTCGAGCAAAACGCCATTGTCAATTATCGCGAATCCGTCCGCCAGTCGCTGGATAAAAAGCGCAATGAACTCAAATTGCCCATCTTGCAAAAGATCGAGCGGGTCATTCGGGAGCTGGCAAAGGAAGAAGGTTACGCTTTTGTTTTCGACAGTTCGGCGGGTCTGTTGTATTTCAGGGACAGCGAAGACATTTTTTCAAAAGTGTTTCGCAAGCTACAGCCCTGAGCTGAAGCCCTGTGGCGCTCAATCTTCGAAGCGCAGGTGTTTTACGGTGATGTCTTTGTCGATGAGTTTTTTTAGCGAGTCGATGCCGATGCGCAGGTGCGTGTGCAGGTAATTCGCGTTGACGTCGCGATCGCTGTCTTCTGTTTTGACTCCTTCGGGCACCATGGGCATGTCCGACACGAGCAGCAAGGCTCCGGCAGGCATCCGGTTTTTAAACGCGGCTACAAAGAGGGTAGCCGTTTCCATATCGATGGCCAGGGCCCGCAACCCGGTGAGGTAGGTTTTGAAATCGCTGCGGTGCTCCCATAGCCGCTTGTTGGTGGTGTACACCGTTCCCGTCCAGTAATCCAGTTCGTATTGCCGAATGGTGGAGGAAATCGCCTTTTGGAGGGCAAAGGCGGGCAAAGCCGGGACCTCGGGAGGAAGGTAGTCGTTGGAGGTGCCCTCTCCGCGGATGGCGGCTATGGGCAATACGAAATCGCCAACTTTGTTTTTGCCGCTTTTGAGACCGCCGCATTTTCCCAGGAAAAGCACGGCCTTGGGCTGGATGGCGGTGAGGAGGTCGACGATGGTTCCGGCGTTGGGGCTGCCCATGCCAAAGTTGATGATGGTCATGTTGTTGGCGGTTGCGTTGGGCATGGTGCGGTCGCGACCGCAAACGGGGACGCCGAACCATTCCGCAAAACAATCGACGTAGGTGTTGAAATTGACGAGCAGGATGTATTGTCCGAAGCCGGACAGAGGCACGCCCGTATAGCGGGGCAGCCAGTTTTCGACGATTTCGCGTTTGGTCTTCATGGTTTGGTGCAAATTTAGGCTTTTCGCAGAGGCGCCACGTGCCAAAATACCCCCCGGTTGGCGCCAACCCAGCCCCGGTCATTTCCACAATGATGAGTAAAAAAATTACTCAAAAATCAATGCATCAGCGCGAAAGGTACATGTACCGCCGAGCGTCGATTTCCCGGAAATAGGGGTCGTGCAGGTCCCGGATAAAGTGAATGGCTTCCCCCGTGGATTTCATTTCGGGCCCCAGGCTGATGTCCACTCCCGGAAACTTGTTGAAACTGAAAACGGGAACCTTGATCGCATATCCGCTGAGTTGCTGCCCGATCGTAAAATCCTTCAGCTTATGGGTTCCCAGCATCACCTTGGTGGCCATGTTGAGGTAGGGAACCTGGTAGGCTTTTGCAATGAACGGCGTCGTCCTCGATGCCCGCGGATTGGCTTCGATGACGAACACCCGTTCGCCTTTGATCGCAAACTGGATGTTGATCAGTCCGCGGATGTTGAGCCGGAAGGCAATGGCCCGCGCGTATTCCACCATGGTCTGCACAGCCGACTCGCTCAGGCTATAGGTCGGCAATACGGCCGAACTGTCGCCTGAATGAATTCCCGCAGGCTCAATGTGCTCCATGATGCCCATGATGTGCACGTCCTCCCCGTCGCAGATCGCGTCGATCTCGGCCTCCTTCGCACGCTCGAGAAACTGGTCGATCAACACCTTGTTGTCGGGAAGGTGTTTGAAAATGGACAATACGTGCCGCTCGAGTTCTTCGTCGTTGATGACGATGCGCATGCGCTGCCCCCCCAGGACGTAGGAAGGCCGCACCAGTACCGGATAACCGATCCTGCGCGCGACTGCAAGGGCCTGGTCGGCATCCGTCGCCACACCATACTGGGGATATGGAATGCCCATTTCCTTAAGCAGGTCCGAAAACTGGCCACGGTCCTCAGCTACATCCATGTCCGGATAGGAGGTGCCAATGATGGGAATGCCCTTTTTATGGATATGTTCGGCGAGTTTGAGGGCCGTCTGGCCGCCCAGTTGGACGATGACGCCTTCCGGTTGCTCGTGGTCGATGATGTCTTCGATGTGCTCCCAATAGATGGGCTCGAAGTAGAGTTTGTCGGCCATGTCGAAATCGGTCGAGACGGTTTCCGGGTTGCAATTGACCATGATGGCTTCCATTCCCTCTTCCCGGATGGCGAGCACGCCGTGTACGCAGCAGTAGTCAAATTCAATGCCCTGGCCGATGCGGTTTGGTCCGGATCCCATCACGAGGATTTTTTTCCGGGGTCCGGGGTGACTTTCGTTTTCCTGGTCGTACGTCGAATAATAGTAGGGTGTACGGGCTTCGAACTCTGCGGCACAGGTGTCGACGAGTTTATACACCCTGCGCAGGCCCAGTGCCCGTCTCTGGCGCGTGACGTCGCGCTCTTCCACCCGCATCAGCCATGCGATCTGTGCATCGCTGTAGCCGTTGCACTTCAGTTCGCGAAACAGCTCTTCGGGAAGGTCTTCCGGAAGGTTGTATTTGTTCAACTGGTCTTCGAGCTGCACCAGCGAACGGATTTCTTTGATAAACCAGGGGTCGATGCCGGTGAGCTTGCAAATTGTCTTTTCGGGAACGCCCAGGCGCAAGGCGTCTTTAATCCTGAAAACGCGGTCGTCGCTGACGGCCTCCAGCCGGTTGAAGATGTCCTGCGTGTTGATCCACTCTTTCTTGTCCGCTCCCAGGCCGTGACGACCGTTTTCCAGCGACTGGCAGGCTTTCTGAAGCGCTTCGCAAAAACTGCGTCCGATGGCCATGACTTCGCCAACGGATTTCATCTGCAGGCCCAGCCTGCGGTCGGCGCCATGGAATTTCTCAAAATTCCAACGGGGCATTTTGACGATGACGTAGTCGAGGGAGGGTTCGAAATAAGCAGAAGTCGTGCCGGTGATCTGGTTCTTCAGCTCGTCGAGGCGATAGCCAATGGCGAGTTTGGCGGCGACTTTGGCAATGGGATAGCCCGTGGCTTTGCTGGCCAGTGCCGAAGAGCGCGATACCCGCGGGTTGATTTCCACGGCAATGATCTCCTCCGTTTCCGGATGCATCGCGAATTGCACGTTGCAGCCGCCGGAAAAGTTGCCGAGTGAGCGCATCATGCGGATGGCCGTATCCCGCATCCGCTGGAACCCGGTGTCCGACAGGGTCATGGCCGGGGCAACGGTAATGCTGTCGCCGGTGTGGATGCCCATGGGGTCCATATTCTCCACGGTACAGATGATGACAACGTTGTCGCTGGCATCCCGCAGCAACTCCAGCTCAAATTCCTTCCAGCCCAAAACGGCGCGCTCCACGAGCACTTCGTGGGTAGGGGATGCGTCGAGCCCGCGACGCAGGGATTCGTCAAAATCCGCAGCCTTGAGAACAAAGCTGCCACCGGTACCGCCAAGGGTAAAGGAAGGGCGGATCACCAAAGGGAATCCGATGTGCTGAGCTGCTTCTTTTCCTTCCAGAAATGAATTGGCAATGCGCGATTCCGCAACGCCCACGCCAAGTTGGAGCATGTGTTGGCGAAAGAGCTCCCGGTTTTCCGTGAGCTCGATAGCGGCCGTATCCACGCCGATCATCCGCACGCCGTAGCGCTCCCACACCTGCTGCTTTTCGGCTTCGATGGCCAGGTTGAGGGCAGTCTGCCCTCCCATGGTCGGAAGAACGGCGTCGATCCTGCGCTCTTCCAGAATGTGCACAATGCTCTCTATCGTCAACGGCAACAGGTAAATGTGGTCTGCCGTCACGGGATCGGTCATGATGGTCGCCGGGTTTGAGTTGATCAGGCTGACTTCGATGCCCTCTTCCCGGAGGGAGCGGGCCGCCTGGGTGCCCGAATAATCGAATTCACAGGCTTGTCCGATGATGATGGGTCCGCTGCCAATGATCAAGACAGATTGTATGGAATTGTCTTTTGGCATTGCATCGTAAATTTGGCGCAAAGATAATCCATCCTATTCGAACGCCATTGCGATTCTAAAAGCTTGAAAAACAGGTACTTTTATATTCTAAAGCGCTCGCATCCGGACCAAACCGCCGACCCATGAGCACATACAGGGTTCTCGTCACCGACCGGGTTCACCCCTTGCTGCTCAGCGGCCTTGGGTCGAGGGGTTTTGCAGTGGACTACCAGCCGGACATCCGCTTGGAGGAGGTGATTGACCAGGTCCCGGACTATTCCGGGCTGGTCATCAACACCAAGGTAAAGGCCTACACTCCCCTGCTGGACCGGGCAAAAAATCTGCGATGGATTGCCCGCCTCGGGTCGGGCATGGAAATCGTCGACATACCGGCTGCGGAGGCGCGCGGCATTCGCCTGATCAGCACTCCTGAGGCCAACTGCCAGGCCGTAGCGGAGCATGCGCTGGGAATGCTGCTCTGCCTCTTTCGCAACCTGTGTCGCGCCGACCGGCAGGTGCGAACGCAACAATGGCAGCGCGAAGCCAACCGGGGCATCGAACTGGGCGGGATGACCGTGGGCATCATCGGATACGGGCACACCGGGCCGGCATTCGGTCGGCTCCTGGAGGGGGCAAATGTTAAAGTCCTCGTCTTTGATAAATACAAGCAGCATTTAAAACTGCCGTCCCGTTATTTGCAGGTGCCGGACCTTGAGTCCATCCAGCGGGAGGCTGGGATCATCAGTCTTCACCTCCCCCTGAATCCCGAAACGAAGTACCTGATCAACGCAGATTTCATCCAAGCCTGCAGGAACCCCTTTTTCCTGATCAATACTTCCCGGGGCACCATGGTCAACACCCGCGACCTCATCGACGGACTGAGGTCGGGGAAAGTTCGCGGAGCCTGCCTGGACGTTTTTGAAAACGAACATCCCGAGCGCTTCACCGCGGAGGAGGCAAGGTGTTACGATGCCCTGTACCGTTTTGAACAGGTCGTCGTCAGCCCGCACATTGCCGGATGGACCCATGAATCTCTTCAGCGCATTGCCGAAGTCCTGCTCGAGAAGCTCGACCGTATGGCTGGAGAACTAAAGTATTAAATAGTTGATTGTCAATGTTTTAATAAAATTGAAGATCCATTGAAAAAAAATTGCCGGCGCCTCGCCGCAGGCGGGTACTGCGAAATCCTTTAGGAAATCCTTAACATTGCGAAAATTTTAAACGAAGCCTTCAATTTCACACCATGGTAAAGAAGATACTTGGCTTAATGTTGTTTGTGGTTTTGTTCAGCTCAGTTGCTTCTGCACAAACAGCACTGGCGGGAAAAGTGACCGACCGGGACAATGGCGAGCCCATCATCCAATGCGCGATTCTGATCTTTAAGAACGGCATACAGGTTACTACGGTTGTCACCGATTTCGACGGAAACTACAGCGTTCAGCTCGACCCCGGTAAATACGACATCGAGGCGCGATACGTCGGTTATAACCCGCAAAAGGTCACCGGCATCAACGTTTTGGGGGGAAAGGTCAATTCGCTCAACGTCAAGATGACCTACGGGCTTGAACTCGGTGTGGTCGATGTGGTAGAATACAAGGCGCCCCTGATTGAAAAGGACAATACCACCCAGGGTGCGGTGTTGACGGCTGAAAAAATCAAAAACATGCCCGTCAAGAACATCACCGCCGTAGCGGCGACGTCTGCGGGACTTTCCAGTGTGGATGGAGGGTCCGCTTACATCCGTGGCGGCCGGTCGGATGCCACCGTCTACTACCTCGACGATTTGCGGATTACGGGGCGTCTCATCCCCGTATCGGAGCTCGAGCAATTGCAGGTGGTCACGGGAGGTATTGAAGCCCAATATGGCGACGTTACGGGTGGCATCATCGGGCTGACCAGTAAGGGACCGTCTTCAAAATTTTCTGGAGGAGCCGAATTCGAAACTTCGGAATTGCTGGATCCCTATGGCTACACCCTGGTCAACGCCAATTTCAGCGGCCCCATCCTCAAAAAGCGGCTCACCGATTCGACCTTTGGCAGGACCATCATCGGATACCGCATTGCCGGTCAGTATACCTATCAAAAGGACGACGATCCTCCGGCATACCCCATTTACCGTGCCTCGGAGAGCGCCATTGACCGATTGACCAAAGATCCTCTCGTAAGATTTGGGGAAACGCCGACCGTGGCCGGCCAGTTTCTCGAAGACGGCGACGTGGAGCGCCTTGATTACAACCCCAACGAACAGAATGCGGCCTTGGACCTCACGGGAAAAATTGATATACGGCCCATCGAGAACGTCGACATTTCTCTTTCCGGAAACTATTCCACGGTAAATAACCGCTTCAACCCAGGGGATGACAACACGGTTGGACAGGGGGCCTGGACTTTGTTGAACTGGATCAACAACCCCGTCTCCGACACCAGGGTCCTCCGCCTCAATTTGCGCATGCGACACCGCCTCGGCCGCTTAGTCGACCTGGGTGCCGATGCCGGTGGGGAAGCTGCAGCGTCTAACATCCAGAACGCCTTTTACACCCTGCAGGGAGGAATCCAAAACTCCAAGAGCGAAACGCAGGACTGGAGGCATAAGGACCGCTATTTCGACTACGGCTACATAGGCCGGTTCCCCGGAGAGTACCTTTGCACCACCCGCGATGGCGTGCACTCCGGATACGCATTGCTCATTACCGGATTCGAAGGAGAAAACAGCCCGAACCCCGCCTACGCTGCGCTGAACAACATTCCCGTAAGCGACCCGCAGATCCTCGACGGCTATCGCGCTTTCAACGGACTGGTCAGCTCATCGTATGACAACCTCTGGTCGAATCTGCACAACAACGTCGGTGGAATTTACAACCGCTACAACAAAACGGACAACGACCTGATCACACTGCAGGTGACGAGCGGATTTGATTTCCTCCCCGGTGGTTCCAAAAGCGGACGCCACAACATCCAGTTGGGCTTCGTGTACGAACAGCGCGTGAACCGCTCCTGGACGCTGGCACCTTTCTCTTTGTGGAATCTCGCACGATTATACACCAACAGGCACATCAGCGGTGTTGACACCAACATCGTGGTCGGCTTCGACGAGAACTGCGGAGACCTGTACCAGAACATCATTACGCCCGGAACCGAATCCAAATTCTACCGCGAGGTGCGCAGAAAACTGATGCCCAATATCCCGATCGATTCGGCAATTTATCTGTTTGCCAACGTCAACGAACTGACGAACAACGATCTGAGCCTGGATATGTTCTCTTCCCAGGAACTCACCGACGAACGGGTGTTAGGATACTCCGGATTTGATTATCTGGGAAATAAGCTGACCGGCAACGTAAACTTCGAAGATTTCTACAAGGTTGATGCACAAGGAAACAAAGCCTTCACGGTGGCGCCGTTTTCGCCAATCTATGCCGGAGGCTACCTGCAGGACAAGTTTACCTTTAAGGACATCATATTCCGACTTGGATTCCGGGTCGACTACTACGATGCCAACACCAAAGTGTTGAAGGACCCTTATTCGCTGTACGGCATTATGAATGCTTCGACTTTTCACGAGATCACGGGAACAACCAAACCCGGCGCCGTCGGCGACGACTACAAAGTGTATGTAGCGGGAGAGCGATCCACGTCGGTTAAGGCTTATCGCAACGGAGATGTTTGGTACAATTCCGCCGGTGTGCAGGTGAATTCTTCCGACCAGATCTTTACGAGCAACCTCGTTTTTCCGGCCTACATCGAACCGGAAGATACCATCCGCTCGATCAAGCGGTCAACCTTCAAGATCGACGACTCTTTTGAAGATTACAAGCCCCAGTACAATTTCATGCCCAGGCTGGCTTTTTCTTTCCCCATTTCTGACAACTCCAACTTCTTTGCGCATTACGACATCCTCGTACAGCGGCCCACGTCGAATTCATATGTTTCGCCGCTGGAGTATTTTTATTTCAACGATCAGGGGCGCACACCCGCAAACAACCCCAACTTGAAGCCAAGCAAAACCATCGACTACGAAGTGGGCTTTCAGCAGAAAATCTCCAATTCGTCTGCGATCAAGTTGTCGGCTTATTACAAGGAACTTCGCAACATGATCAACAGGATCACCTACAGCAGGGTGGCGACCATTGGTACATACAACAGTTACGGAAACATCGATTTCGGCACGGTGAAGGGATTTAACTTTACCTATGACCTCCGGCGCACGGGCAATCTGGAATTCACTGCGGCCTATACCCTGCAGTTTGCCGATGGAACGGGTTCTGACCCGGAATCCCAGGCCGGTCTCACCGAAAAGGGCATCAACATCCGCAACATCTTCCCCTTCAATTACGACGAGCGCCACCGGTTTGCATTTACGGTCGATTACCGCTATGGTTCAGGAAAGGCTTACAATGGCCCCAGGATTGGCGGTTTGGATCTTCTGGCCAACGCAGGTGCCAACCTCCAGATCATCACCGCTTCCGGAAGACCTTATTCTCCCGGCACACAGATCGTGCGTTTTGACGGATCGGGTTTCCGCGGTGACATCAACGGGGCAAGGCTGCCATGGAATTTTGGGGTTGACCTGCGAATCGACAAAAACTTCTCCCTGGTCAAAGGGCGCAATCCGGTTGACCTGAACGTTTACCTGAGGGTGCAAAACGTATTTGACACGAAAAATGTAATCGCCGTTTACCGCGGGTCGGGAGATGCTAAAGACGACGGGTACCTGAATTCTGACCGGGGCGCAGCTGAAATCAACAACGTCTCTTCGACATACGGTGAAGATTACATCGATTACTTCGTCGACCAGTACAATTATCGGGTTTTGAATCCCGATCATTTTACCCTGCCCCGGCGGATCTTCATTGGTGCCATCGTGGGCTTCTAATCACATTCACGGAATTAAATGCTTGACATGAGATATTTACTTTTCATTGCAATCTGCCTGACCGGCCTGTCCACTCAAGTGTGGGCACACAAACCTTCAGAACAGAACCTGAGAAAAGACCAACAGGAAAAGAAGTTGCAAACGCGTGGCGGCGCCTGCGCTCCCGCAACCAAGCAAATAGACCTCGACATCAACAATGTGCGCGCGCGATTGCTCAACGGCGGCGACTGCTGGTGGGATTTGAACCGGGGGAGCTATATAGTCCCCAAAGTCGTGCCAGGATCCAACCGCAAGGAAGTTTCCGCCATATTTGCCGGCGCAGTCTGGGTTGGCGGTTACGATCCCGCACGCAACCTGCACATGATGGGCCAAACCTTCCGCAGCTCCAGTTCAAATGACTGCTGGCCTGGTCCCTTGACCAACCTGGGTGAAACGGATATGGACATTTGCCTTAAATGGGACCAGTTCTTCGTTGTCAACGGGAGCAGCATCCGCGAACAGCAAAAGAACTTCCGCGCAGTCAGGGGAATACGCGATCTGACTCTCGACGAAATACCGGAAGACGTGTTGTACTATCCTGCACGAGGCAATAAATTCTTTTCTCAGAAATACAATTTCGAGTTGCCCGATCCGGTGCTCTATCCCCAGGGTCTGGGGTTGTTTTACGAATATCCCGAATCGGAAGACGGCATTTACCAGCCTGAAAAGGGCGAATTTCCGATCATCGACATTCGCGGTTGTCCTCAGCCGGTTTTTCCGGACCAGATGATATTTTGGATCTACAACGACAACGGCGGGATCCACACCAATTCCAACGGCGAACCCATCCGGATGGAGGTACAGGTTCAGGCCTTTGCCTTTACGACGAGCGACGAGATCAACGACATGACGTTCCAGCGCTACAAACTGATCAACCGTGCCCCACAGGACTTGGTTGACTGTTATTTTGCCATGTGGGTGGACCCCGACCTCGGTTGTTATTCCGATGACTACATCGGCTGCAACATCGACCGGAGTCTGATGTACATCTACAACATCGATGCAACCGACGGCAACAATGGGTGCAACTGCGACCGCGGGGTGAATACCTACTGCACTGAGATTCCCGTGCTGGGCGTGGACTATTTCCGAGGACCGCTCGATACCGCAGGACGCGAGATCGGAATGTCTTCGTTTATGTACTACAACAATCCCAGTGGTGGTGGCAACCACCCGGCTGCGACTACCGACCCCGGAACGGCCATTGAATATTACCGCTACCTGACCGGTCGCTGGCGCGACGGAACCCCACTCACAAACGGCGGAACGGGTTACAACCCAGGTTCTGCCGATTCAACGAGGTATGCCTTCTCGGGAGAGCCCGACGATCCTTCTTCCTGGAGCATGTGCTCCGTTCAGGCTCCGGAAGGCGACCGCCGGACGATGCAGGCTACGGGCCCCATGCTGCTGAAACCGGGAGCCATCAACGAGCTGATCATCGGAGCCGTATTTGTACCCGACCAGAATTATCCATGCCCCAACCTCGACGAACTTTATGCTGCGGACAATCTCGCACAGGATTTGTTTGACCAGTGTTTTGAGCTAAAAGATGGACCGAGTGCTCCCGACGTCGATTTCGTAGAACTCGACCAGGAACTCGTGATGGTGCTGACCAACGACATCGGATCGAACAACTACCAAGAGTCTTATGCCGGAAAGGGGATTGGCTTGCCTCCTGGAGTGGACAGTCTTTATCGTTTTGAGGGTTACAGAATTTTTCAGGTTGCAGATGCCTCCATCACGCTGTCGGAGGCCATCATCAACGACCCCACCAAAGTGCGCGAGATCTTCACGGTCGACCTGAAGAATAAGATATCCAGAGTGTACAACTGGGTGGGCATTAAAAATCCCAACCCGAACCAGACAACCCATCCCATCGTTTATACCCCGGTGGAGAAGGTAGCGGGACCCAATCTCGGCATCCGGCACACCTTCAGCATTACCGAAGACCAGTTTGCCAAAGGCGACCGCCGGTTGATCAACCACAAGAAGTACTACTTTGTCGTACTCGCCTATGGCTACAACAATTTCCAGGATTACGACCTGGTCGATAATGTAGGCCAACGGACGCAATATTGTCCGGGACGATTGAACATCGGTCCAAACGGAGACGGAAAACCCTACACCGCCATTCCACGTCCCGCCGTGTATGAGCACCTGAATTCAGGTTACGGAGCGGGCGTAGAGATTACGCGGCACGACGGCGTCGGGGCAGGCAACACAGACTTGCTGGTTCGTCCGGATATGTACGAAAAGATGCTCAACCCAGGTTTTGATGGCAAGGTGACCTATGTTTCTGGCAGAGGTCCGGTAGAAATCAAAGTGTACGACCCCCTGCGCGTAAAAGACGGAAACTACGAATTGCTGTTTACGGATGCCAACATCAACAACACCAAGCTGGACGACCCGGTCAACTGGTTGCTCATCCGCAAAAATTCGAACGACACCGTCAGGTCCGAAAATGATCTGAGTAAGTTTACCGAGCAGGTCATGAATAAATTTGGACTGTCCATTGCCATTGGCCAGACCATTGAAGCCGGGAGCGATTCGCTCAATACCTGTGGCGTTATCGGGGAAGGTCTGTATTACGACTATAAAGATCCGGGCGGAGAGAAATGGCTGATCGGACAGCCCGACAACAACGCTGGTCAGTCGGATTTCATCCTCACCAGTCTTGGCCAGTCCCGGTATTCGCTGGACCCCAAAGAGTGTTTTTCAAAACTTGGGGATGGCGAAATAGAAGGAACCTGGTACCCTTACAAATTGCCTTCAGATACCAATTTCCTGACCCCTGTATGGATAGATCCCCTATCGAAAGTCACGCAGGGCACGATGAAAATGTCGGATCTCAACAATGTAGACATCGTTTTCACATCGGATAAGAGCAAGTGGAGCCGCTGTCTGGTCGTGGAGACGTGGAATTCCAACGCCGGCATTGAGTTGGCTTCACCAGTGAGCGGAGTGAAGAATTTTGCGATCAAGCGGAGTCCTTCCGTGACAAAAGACGACAACAACAACGACGGACTTCCGGATATCGACACGAATGAGGACAGTACGGGATACGCCTGGTTCCCTGGCTATGCCGTTGACGTTGAAAGCGGAAAGCGGCTGAACATCCTGTTCGGGGAAAACTCCTTTTACTCTCAAGACAATCCGCTGATGAGCGGGTGCTCTGAGCACCCCGATGGGTTTACGGGCAACGACATGATGTACAATCCCACAGATGAATACGTCATATTAAACCAGGCCTGTCCGATCAACATCTTCAATTCCGACCTGGGCGTTCCGCTTGGAGGTCACCATTACATTTACGTCACCAAGACGCCGTACGATTCGTGCAAATCCTTCCGGCTTGGTTTAAATTCAACGAAGATTGCCGATAAAAACCGCTTGTTCCGCGACTTTACCTGGTGCACCATGTCGGCGGCTTATCCTGGAGCGCGGATGAAATCCTACGCCGAGGGGCTGATCCCGAATGATCTGACCGTGCGACTGCGCGTAGACAACGCTTACCAGCATGCAATTGGCACCAATGAGAACAAGGGGCACAATTTCTATTCTTTCACAGTAAGTGGTTATGAGGCTGGACTGGTGGTTGATCAAGACGATTTTGAAAACGCCCTGGACAACGTCAACGTGGTACCCAATCCGTATTATGGATTTTCCAATTACGAAACCGGCCAGTTTTCAAATGTTGTGAAGATCACCAACCTTCCTGCAAGTTGTGTAGTGACGATCTATTCGATCGACGGCAAATTCATCAAGCAATACAAGCGCGACGAAGTGCCGGTCAAACGGATAGGCTCCAATCCGGGAATTACGGAGCGGCAGATCCTGCCCGACCTCGAGTGGGACCTGACAAATTTCAAGAACATCCCCGTATCAAGCGGTGCGTACATCATACACATCAAGGAGAATGGAACAGGAGTGGAGAAAATCGTCAAATGGTTTGGCGTAGCCAGGAAATTTGACCCATCCGGACTATAATGAAATTAAACCGCCCACCCGGAAATTTCCGGGTGGGTTTATTCACATTGAAAAACGCTAGCGATGCATAAAAAACTACTCATATTCTTCGTATCCGTAGGTTTTGCGTGGACCTGTTTTGCCGGGAACCCCGACCGTCAGGGGGAGGCCGGTGCATACGAATTGCTGATGAATCCCTGGCCGCGCAGCGCGGCGCTCAACAGCCTCAACTGTTCACGCGTGGGCGGCATTGAGGCCATGATGCTGAACCCAGCCGGATTGTCCCGCATCAACCAATGGGAACTTGGCATTGCACAGGGCAAGTGGTTGGAACCCAGCGGCATCTCGCTCAGCTCGGGAGCTTTTGTCACGCGGGTTGGCAAGAACGGATCGCTCGGCATTGCACTGATGAGCCTGAACATTGGTGACCTTCGCGTCACGACAAACGCCAATCCCGAAGGCACCGGCGCCACGTATTCTCCAACGTTCAGCAACATCGCCCTTGGGTATTCCCATCTGTTTGGCAACCGGATCTCAGTGGGATTTCTCGTAAGGGGCATCTCGGAATCCATTCAGGATCTGAGTGCTTTTGGCATGTCGCTCGATGCCGGAGTTCAATACGTAACGGGAGAGAACAACAATTTTAAATTCGGCATTTCGCTGCGCAACATCGGCGGGCCCATGAGCTTTGGTGGTGACGGTTTGTCTGCACAGCTCAAGAGCCCGGAGAACACCGACCTGACTTACAGCATCCGCTTAACGCGCTTTGAACTCCCGTCGCAATTAAACATCGGGATCTCCTATGATTTTCTGATTTCAGATCAGTTCAACCTGACTCCCATGGCAAACTTCACTTCCAACTCCTTTGGCCGCGACGAGGTGGGTCTTGGACTCGATGCCCGCCTGACGGACTACCTGGGCCTCCGGGTTTCTTACAAGAGCGAGCTGGGGGAAATCACCGAAAACGAAACCAAAACGGCCCACACCGGATTGGCTGCAGGCCTTTCCGTGAGCGTTCCGCTGAAAAAGAAATCGGAGAACCGCCTGGCCGTTGATTACGGTTACCGCCACTCCGATCCATTCCAGGGAACCCATCAGCTTGGACTTCGACTGGAATTTTAGTTGAGGCGGAAACCAAACCGCCCCGTTATGTTGTTATAATTATTTAACGGAAAGTTTTGAAGAACGCTTGTTGCCTCAGGGTGACAAGGGTTCTTTTGCTTTTTACAGCAAAAAAAGACCATTATGAGTCAACAGAATTACATGACCCAGGAGGGTTTCGACAGGCTCAAGCGGGAGTTGGACACCCTGAAGAGCGATGGGAGGAAGGAAGCGGCCAGGGCCATTGCCGAAGCACGCGAAAAGGGCGATCTCTCTGAAAATGCCGAATACCATGCCGCCAAAGATGATCAGGGGATGCTCGAATTGAAGATCAGCGAGCTGGAGAAAAAGCTGCTCAACGTCCGCATCATCGACGAACAGGCCATCGACACCTCTTCAGTGGTGATGTTGACCAATGTGCGCATACGCAACCACAAGGTCAACAAGGAGATGGTGTTTAAGATCGTTTCTGAAGCGGAAGCCGACCTCAAGGCAAGTCGCATCTCGGTCAACTCTCCGATTGGCCAGGGGTTATTGGGGAAAAAGGTTGGGGAGAAGGCGGTGATCAATACCCCGGCAGGACAGATGATTTTGGAAATTTTGGAAATTTCCGTCTGATGGCCTCGCTGTTTACGCGCATCATCCAGGGGGAAATTCCCTGTTACGGTCTCGGCGAAAGCGAACACTGCTTTTCATTTTTAGACATCCGTCCACTGGTCAAAGGCCATGCGCTGGTCGTCCCCAAACGGGAGATCGATTATCTGTTCGATGTACCCGATGATCTACTTACCGAAATGATGCTTTTTTCGAAACGCATGGCGCTTGCGATCAGGGAGGTGGTTCCTTGTCAGCGGATAGGAGTGAGCGTGATCGGCCTGGAGGTGCCGCACGCACACATTCACCTCGTACCACTGCAGCGGATGGATGATCTCAATTTTGGCAATCCGCGCTTATCGTTCACGCCTGAGGAGTACCAGAAACTTGCCGAAGCGATTTCAGCTGCTTTTGCAAACATCCGGTAAGGCGTTTTCGCGACAGCAATTTGAATCCTGGCGGGGATTTCCCTGCTTTACAGGATGCGATCGGGATGTTGGCGGGCAAATTTTTTCCAACTGGATGCCGTGCCCTGGATCATGTCCGGTGCGGCAAACTGGTTGGCCAGGCAGAGCGCTGCTGCCAGGGCATCGGTTGCGTCGAAATGGCGGGCATTGAAATGGAACGAAAGCAACGATTCCAGCATGCCTGCAACCTGCTCTTTGCTCGCATTCCCATTCCCGGTAACGGCCTTTTTGATCGTTTTTGGCGAAAATTCGTGAATTTCCAGTCCCATGAGGATGGCGGCGGCAATGGCAACTCCCTGTGCCCTGCCCAGTTTGTGCATACTTTGTGCATTCTTGCCGAAGAATGGCGCTTCAATTGACAGCGCAGTAGGCTGATGATGTTCTATGAGCTCTTGTACCCTCAGGAAGATCTCCCGTAACTTCTCCTGTTGGGAAGGCAAAGCCTGCAACTGCAGCACGTTGAGTTCTACCAGCCGGGGCAGCGTATCTTTGAGTTCGATGATGCCGTAACCCAACACGACTGTGCCCGGGTCGATGCCAAGGATACGCACATTCATATAGCAGTCAGCAATTTGAGCATTATGCAAAAGTACAATTTGTGCATGGCTTTGCCGGGGCCGGCAGCAGAATGGGCCAGAAGCTCTACCGATGGATTCCGGGGCAGTTAATCGAAAATTGCTCTTGAGAAGTTTGAGGCTGCTGCTGCCTCTCGCTGCGATCGCCGCCTGGTGCGCCCTGTTGAACGATTCATGGGCTTTCGAGGCCGCTGAATGGCGGCAACAGGCATGGGTGGTCGCGGCAGTAGCCATCCTGGTCCCGCTCAATGTAGCTTTTGAGGCCGCGAAGTTGCAGGCGCTTTGCTCCGCCGGAGGCCGGTTTTGGAAATATTTTATGCACACTTGCCGGGGGATTGCCTTGCAAAGCATTGTACCGCTCGGAGCGGGGACTTATGCAGGAAGGGCACTGGGGGCCCCACCGTCGAAACGGAAAAGTCTCCTGGCTGCAACATTCGCTGGAGGCATAATGCAGACCCTTTGTGCTGCACTGGGTTTTTTCGTGGTCATCCTGGTCTTTAACGGGGCATGCTTTCCGTGGCTCCAGACAGAGGGCTTGTTGCAAAGTCTGTTGCTGACCTGCAGTGCACTGGGTGCGATTGGGCTGGTCGCTGTTGGCATCGGCCAATCAGACCGGGCAGTGGCATCTAAAATTATGGGTGGGTGGAGAGAAGCATTTGGCTGGCCGGCCATTGCACTGGCAAAGGCTGCGGGGTGGAGTCTGCTTCGCTACCTCGTCTATTTCGCACAAATGGCCATGCTGCTGAGTGTTTTTTCAGCTAGGGATGCGGGGTGCACCCTTGTCGCCGTATCGGCGTACTACCTCCTGGTGTCAGTGGTGGTCCTTCCTACGGGAATGGGCCTCGCCGTACGCGGAGGCATAGCCCCTTTTGTTTTTGGCCCGATTGGGCTGGACGCGGGCTTGTCGGCAGCGGTCGCCATGCTCATTTTTTTGTTAAACAACCTCCTCCCGGCAATTTTGGGAGTCTTTTTTTTGTTGCCTAAAACACCTGAAGCTGCAAAATGAAAATGCCCCTGCTGCTCGCATTCACCACCCTCCTGGGCGCAAACCGGGATGGCCATCCGCGCAACGGAGACCTCGCCTACGGCGCCGGCGAGCGACTGAGTTACCGGGTGTATTACAACTGGAATTTTGTCTGGCTCACGGCGGGGGAAGTCCATTTTGACCTGCGCGACGAAGGAGAGACCTACCACATTTCCGTGGAGGGCAAGACCTTTGCCTCCTATGACTGGTTTTACAAGGTGCGGGACGAGTACCATTCCTACATCGACAAGGAGACCGGTCTGCCGAGCCTGTACATCCGCAAGGTGCAACAGGGTTCTTACCGGCGGTACGAAAAGGTCGTGTTCGACTATCCGCGCAAGCTGGCATACAGTTACACGGGAAAGACGGAGGAGCTTGCCAAACTAACGATCGTTCAGCTCGATAAGCATTATTTCGACCTGGTTTCGGTAATGTACCACCTCCGGAATTTGCCCATAAAGGAACAGGGGAAAAAGGTCAAAACCCCGTTTAATGTATTGCTCGACGACGAGAAATACGAACTTGGCATCCGCTACAAAGGCGATAAGAAGCGGCATGAAGTCAAGGAGAGCGGTACCTACAACACCTTTGAGGCTGTGGCAGATGTCATCAGCGGTCATGTATTCGACGACGATGCGCGTCTGAAGTTGTGGGTGTCTGATGACAGGAACCGCGTGCCGGTGTTGATTGAGTCGCCGTTGGTGGTTGGGTCGGTCAAAGCCATTTTGAGCAATTACGCCAACCTCAGGTATCCCTTTGAGGCCAAACTCGAGTAATAAGTGGCAGTTTCGGGTTAGGGGCCCCATCAGCGCTTTTCCGCGTCTTCGAGCATATACATCAGCCGGTTGACGTCTTGTGCATTCAACCGAAGCCTGCCCTGGATTGCGATTGGTTCGGAAGTATAGGGAATGGGTTTTCGCGCTTTTATTTCGACGACCGTTTCCGGTCCGGCTTGTCCGCAGAAGAAGCAGCTCGAATACGGAAAGGCCGAAAAGACGAATTCGGTGTGGCTCTTGAACCCGTCGGTGGGAATGATGTACCCTCGAAGGGAGATGACTTTCCCTTCAAGCTGCTTGATGTCGGTGCTGAAAACGGGTTTGTCCACTTTAATTCCCAGCAAATCGTCGTATTCTTTTTTGTAGCTCACTTTTGCCAAGGCTGGCCACATCGATTGGCCGATGCCGTAGCTGCAGATCATGAAGCTGAGAAGGAAATGCAGGAGGGTAATGGGATATCGCATAGCTGAGTCAGGAGGGATTTTGAAGTTTCAATACAACGGATCAACCCTCGCTCAAAGTGTGGTGGATGTCGGAGCGCAATGCGCGGAGTGCCGGAAGCAGCCCGGCGAGCATTCCGGCCGCCAGTCCGGCAAGGGGAACCAGCCATTCGCCGGGGAACAGTCTGTCGGCCCGAATGCCGTAGCGGGCCTCCAGGCCGAGCGAGGGGTTGAGCAGTGCAAGGAGGAGATGAGCGGCGAGCATTCCGGAAAGCACGCCCAGCAGGCTGAGCAATGCGGATTCTGCCACTGTCCACCGAAGGAGTTGCCCAGGACGGGCACCGGCAAAGCGCAGCAGGGCCAGCTCGTAGCGCCTGTCCTCCATGGCTTGCCATAAACTGATAAACAGGCTGAGCAATGCCAGGAAAACGAGCAGGTAGGCAACATTCGACAGGAGGCTGGCGGCATTGCCGGTGATCTCGTAGAGGCGGTTGATTTCGATGGCCGGGCTGGTGGCCATCAGGCTGGTATTTTCGTTGACGTTGCGTCCGAAGTTGAGGCTTTGCACGTTCCTTCCCCGGAAGGAGCAAAGTAAAGAAGTGATTTTTCCGTTGGTGGCGACCAGGTCTTCATTGGTCAGGCAGGGTGGGCCGTGGTGGTGCGGCTCATCGTCTGCCGCGTGTTCCTCGTGGTGCAGGGCCCAATAGGAGGAAACGGTCACCAGGATGAGCCGGTCCGAAACCGTACCTGAAGCCAGCAAAATTCCGGTAACGACGAAGGAGTCGTCTGCATGTTGGTGGCTTGAAAGATCGGTAGCAGCCAGTCCGTGGTCTGAAACAAAGCGGTCGCCTATGCGCAGCTTGTTTTTTCGGGCGACATCTGAGCCGAGGACCGCCTGAAAATCGCCTTCGAACCAACGGCCTTCGGCCATTTGGAGCTTGTACCAGGAGCTGTACTCGAGGGTGGTCCCCACCATGCGGGATCCCATGGCCTGGTCGCCAATGGCGAGTGGCAGGGATTGGGCAATCACCGGATGGCGCGGATTCAAAAAGGGCCTGCATTCCTCCAGGGAAATGTTTCCGGTGGGGGCATCGAGGTGGAAGAGGTTGCACAGTACAGACTGGAGCGGACTGCCTTTGGCAGAGAGAACCAATTGCGCCGGACCGAGGTTTTTGCCGAAGTGGTCTTCGAATTGAGTGCTCACCAGGAAGCCCAGGGTGATCAAGCCTCCGCTCAGGGCCATCAGGAGTATGTTGAACGTCGTGTTCAGGGGCCGGTGGCAAAGGTTTTTCCAGGCGAGGTGCAGGGCGTTCATGAGAAGGCGATCTCGTTTGGGAAAAATGATTTCAGGCGGGCGTCGTGACTTACCAGGACCAGGGTGGTTCCGCGTTTGCTTGACTGTTCCAGCAACATTTTTGCGACCAGGGCTGTCCGTGTGTCGTCGAGACCGGAGGTTGGTTCGTCGGCGAGCAGAAGTTGGGGATGATTGACCAGGGCCCTGGCCAGGCCAATGCGCTGAGCCTGTCCCTGTGAGAGTCTGGAGGGTTTAGCGTGGAGTTGGTCCACGACATCCAGCGCTTCGAGCAACTCTGCTATGTGGGATTTGTCGATGCGCAGGCCGGCGAGCTGTTGAAAAAGGCTCAGGTTCTCCTGTACCGTAAGGGCTGCCAGGAAATGCGGTTTTTGGAGCACGAGGCCCACGGTGGAGGCCCTGAAGGCGTCGAGTTCTTTGGGGGAGAGGGTGTGCAGGGCAGTACCGGCGACGAAGAGCTCTCCTTTTTCGGGGCGGAGCAGGCCGGCTATGAGGTGCATCCAGGTGGTCTTGCCGCAACCGGAAGGGCCGTGCACGAGCAGTGACGCCCCTGCCTCGCAATGTGCGTCCGGAAATACGAACGAACGTTCGTTATCTGGATAACGGTATTGGAGATGGCTGGTCGTCAGCATGGATGTATGACAATGGACTGGGGTGATGGCAGAAAGTCGTTTGATGCGTATGTCTCCACCCGTTAGAAAACTAACAAACGTTTGTAAGTAATAAAAATGACGGGTTGATCCCGGTCATTGTTTCACCCATTTCTTCGTTATACGGTTGTTGCCGGATTCGATCCGGGCGAAATAGATTCCCCGGTCAAATCGCTGAACGTCCAATTCGAGGATGCCCGCCGGGTTGTTTTTAAGCGAAGACGTGTGGAGCACCCTTCCCAACAGGTTGGTAACGACCAAACGGGCTTTTTCGGGAAGGCGGCTGGGAAACTGAATCATAAGCTTATCTCCAACGGGGTTGGGGTTTATTGCAAAAGTCAGGGAGGGAACGGATTCGAGGCTGCTGGCCAGGTCCAGTTTTGTTCCGCTGTTGAGCACTTCCCGCGTCACTTCATCCTGCACCCAGGCCAGCACGTAGATCTGGTCGGGATTCCAAGAAGGTTGAAGGTCCATGGAATACGCCTGCATCACGTCTCCGCCCTGATCGGCCAACACAATGGGGTCACCCGTGGGTGCGCTCATAAAATCGCGAAATACGTCGTGGTGGGTTTTCTCTCCGTTGGGAGATGCGTAGTCCAGCACCCTTTCCGCAAGCGCTACATACAGCCGGTGCTTGCCGGAGGGCTTCGCCCCGTACGTGCTGATGACGATGGTGGCAGAACGAGGAGAACCTCCGTTTTCCGTAACCTTGAGTTGTATGGGCGATTCCCGTTTCAGCTCAGCGTCGAGGAAGGCCGCGTTGACTGAGCTGGCCGATTTTTTAGTCGTCCCGTTGAAAACAATGGTAGGGGTTCCGATGATGGAATAATAAGAAGTCCTCAGGTCCTGATCGTCTTTGTTGGCCTGGTAGAGCAGACAACTCGAATAGGGGATCGCTGGATGTATGGAGAGGTGGTGGTAATGACCTTTGTAGTTTGATAGCAGCTGGTAATATCCCGGGTTGGTGGCCGCGCAAATCCCGCAGCGGGTGTTGGTAAAATGCTCCATGAAAATATAGCGCTTTGACTGGGCGTGGAGACTGATGGAGAGGGCGAAGGAAATCGATAAGAACAGTAAATTTCTGATCATGAAGTTGAAGTTTAGTTGATGACTCAAGGGCATTCCGAAAAACTCCCAATTGTGTCAGTCCGGTCGCCCAGGCTTACGCGCGAAATGAAGTTAGCTTCACAATACACCGTTGCAGGTCAGTCGGTTAGATTTCTACATCGCTCCTCTTGCTGCACCTCGTCTCGTATTCCTTACTTCATGCCGGCGTCAAAATGGAGTTATTCAAATGCCTTCAAATGATAACGCCTCAAAGAGGTACTTGTTTATTTCCCGCTAAGCGTCATCGCAGTTTCCAGGTATGCAGTAGCCTGCCTTCCAGCAGGGCAAGGTGTTGCTTTCCCACGGAAAGACTGTGTATGGAAGAGCCGGCGGTGTAGAGTTCAGCGACGGCTCCGGTAAGCAGGTCCTGGCGATATAGCGTTTTGTACTTTACAAAGTAAAGGAATTGCCCGTCGACGTCGGCGTGCATGATTTGCGGATCAACCCACGACCTGTTCTCAAAAAGGTTGTTGGTAAACCGCCTCAACCCATTTCCCGGCCGGAAGAGGTAGATGTATTCGCCATCTTTTTTGAGCCGGGATCCCGGGGGAGTTCTTTGCATGGGATCGGGCAGCCGGTAGGGCATGGGTTGCGTGCGTGGGTTGCCGATCTGTTGAATTTGGAGGGTGGCGCCATCGAAAAGGACGTAGCTGTTGCCATCGTAATGGCAGACCAGGGATTGGTCACCGAGTTTGGGTTCATCGACCTGGATGATCGTGGAGAGCTGGGCGTCGAGTACGGCAATCCGGAATGCCCCGGGATAGTAAAGCAGCAGCTTAAAGGGATCTCCGGCGTCGAGCCGGAGCAGGTCCCACCCTTCCTGAAAAGTGGCCCGGGCCAGCAGCTTGTAATCCGGCGTAAACCGGGAAATGGATTTGTCGACGGCATTCAACAGGTAGATGTTGTCGAGGGGATCGAGCACCACGCTGGCAGCAGCAACGGGCGTATCGATCACCGGCGAGAACGTCTGTGCCAGCAGGTGAGCGGGCAGCAGACCGGCCAAGGCCAACCGCTTAAGGGTAAACAACCGCATCATCATTCTCATAAAACAGCAATTCAAGTTCGCCATTGCGCATGCGGGCAAAGGAGCGAAAATGGATCCAGTCGCCGAGGTTTACGTAGCGCGAATGCTGGTTCGACAGCAGGTAGTTGATGGGCAGGTGGCGGTGGCCAAAAATGAGGTAATCCAGCTCTTGCTCCCGGGAGACGAGGTCTTCTGAAAATTGCACGAGCCATTCTTTATCGGGGCCGAGAAAGCGTTGGACGGCATCTTGCGCTTCCCGGCTTTTGGAGCTGAGGGACTGGGCAAGAGCAACGCCGAGGTCGGGGTGTAGCCACCGGAAGCATTTCTGTGCCATGGGGTTGGCGAAAACGCGCTTCATCATCTTGTATCCGTGGTCACCCGGTCCGAGGCCGTCTCCATGACCGATGTAGACCTTTCGTCCCTGGATTTCCGTGCGGATTGCCTCCCGGTAGATGGGGATGTCCATCTCGCGGGTGAGGTAGTCGTTCATCCACAGGTCGTGGTTGCCCGTAAAAAAGTGGATGGGGATGCCAAGTCGGCGCAATTCCAGCAATTTTGAAAGAATTCGCATGAATCCCTTGGGAACGACGCGCTTGTAGTCGAACCAAAAGTCAAAAACGTCGCCTACGAGGTAGAGTGCGCTCATGTCGGACTGCACCTGATCCAGCCACCTGACGATGGTATCCTCGCGGGTCCTGCTTTCGGGATTGTCCGGCTTCAGGTGAAAGTCAGAGGCAAAATAAACGGAAGCCAACAGCCGGATTATGAAAGATCAACAAATTTGGGATCGGCTTCCATGACGGCTCCGCATTTGCTGCAGGTTCTCTGTTCGACCGATTGGTAAAAGGATTTGAACCGCGGAAGAAAGTCTTTTTCGATGTTTTCGAGGGGAAAATAGTCAGCGTGAAGGGGTTCGTTGCACTGTTCGCAGAACCACATCAGGCCATCCTGGTCACCGGGACGCCGACGCGATTCGATCACCAGTCCGACGGTTCCGGCAGGCCGGATGGGGGAATGGGGTGTGCGTGCGGGCAGCAGGAAAATTTCCCCCTGCCGGATGGGAACATCGACGGGCTTGCCGTTTTCCTGGATGCGCACGGTAATGTCGCCTTCCAACTGGAAGAACCATTCTTCGGTTTCGTTGTAGTGGTAATCCTTCCGGGCGTTTGGCCCTGCTACGACCATTACTATGAAGTCTTCCGCATCGGGAAAGAGGTTGCGGTTGGCAACCGGAGGTTTAAGTTCACTGCGGTGTTTGTCCAGCCAATCAAAGACGTTGAAGGGTTTTCGAATTTCCATTGCAAAATCGCTTTAAAGAATAAAGGTAGGAATAATGTTTCAACGAGTGGGTGCTGACCAGGGGAAGGGTGTGCTGCTGGCGTGGGTGTGCATTTTTGCCCTTAGCTTTGCGTTCCGGCAGCCCCGGAAAAAACATCAGTGGATGCGAATACCTGTTTTTAGTTTTCTATTGTGGATGGTTGCTGTTCCGCTGGAATCCCAACGCCTCCAGAGCCCATTCGAAGCAAACAACAATTACACCGGCCGTTACGACGAGATCATGGCCTATTACCGCGAGCTTGCGCAGAAGCATTCCCTCGTTAAGCTCGTCGAAGCGGGGCCTTCCGATGTTTCGTCGTTCCCCCTGAACGCCGTGATTTTGAGTGGTCGGAAGCAGTTCACCCCGGAAAAGGTGCGAAAGGCAGGAAAGGCGGTTTTGATGATCAATGGCGGTATACACCCAGGTGAAGCCGACGGCATTGAGGCGGCCATGTTGTTTGCGAGAGACCTGGTGACCGATCCCAGGCTGGTAGCTTTGCTCGACCGGATCGCCGTTGTCATCATTCCGGTGTACAATGTCGGCGGTTCCCTATTGCGCAACAGCACCACGCGGGTCAATCAGAATGGTCCCGAAGTCTATGGTTTCCGGGGGAATGCGCAGTACCTCGACCTCAACCGCGATTTTATAAAATGCGACAGCCGGAATGCTTTGAGTTTTTCTGAGCTGTTCCGTTACTGGGACCCCGACGTGCTGCTCGAAACGCATACGACGGACGGTGCGGATTTTCCTTATGTATTGACCCTGATCGCAAGTCAGCGACACAAACTGCAGACGGAGCTGGGCAATTATTTTTATAAGCGACTGCTCCCGCAACTCTACCGCACGGTAAGCGAGCAGCGGATTGAGATGATCCCCTACGTTCATTCGGCGGGGGATCCAGCTACCGGGATTTACGATTTTATGGATTTTCCACGTTACTCCACCGGTTACGCAGCACTTTTTCATTGCATGGGCATCATGGCAGAATCGCACATGCTCAAACCATTTGCTGCGAGGGTCAGTGCACAGCGGTTGCTGATGACAAAGCTCAGCGAGGCGCTTGCCGGACAGGCATCTGATGTGATTGCCGTTCGTGCGGAGGCCCGCCAGGCCGCGATTCAGAAAAAGGTGCACGACATCCGTTGGCAGATCGATACATCGTTTGCCGACAGTCTGCTATATACCGGTTATGAGCTTGGCAGGAAAATTTCGAGCGTCACGGGATTTGAGCGTTACTATTTTGATCATTCGAAGCCTTACACCAAAAGGATCCCCTATTACAACACCTGCCGCCCGGTGTCCAGCGTCGAAGTGCCGGAATGCTATGTGGTTCCGGGAGCATACGGCGACGTGATCGAGCGGCTGCGTGCCAACGGCATCAGAATGCGTCGTCTGGGAAGGGACAGTCTCATCGAAGCAGAATTTTACCGGATTGGCGATTTGAGGAGTGCTGCAAAACCGTATGAAGGGCACTTCCCTCACCGAAACTTTTCGCTTGAAAGGGTAAAAACCCATCGGCAGTATTTCAAAGGGGACTACCTCATTCCAGTTCGCCAGGACGCCATCCGGTACGTCGTTGAAACCCTTGAGCCCGATGCCCACGATTCATTTTTCCGTTGGAACTTTTTTGACGCCATCCTCGAGCGAAAGGAATATTTCAGCGACTTTCTGTTCGAAGAAATCGCCGGTTCAATACTCGACAATGATCCGGTGCTCAAGGCCGATTTTCAAGATAGGAGAACAAAGGATCCTGCATTTGCCTCGAATCCCCATGCCATGCTGGAATTCATATACAGCCGTTCCAAATACGCTGAACCGGGGTACATGCTTTACCCGGTAGCGAGGTGCTTCCCACCAGATTAATTGGCCGGGGAACCGGAATGTGGGAGCGGGCGATGCAGCCCGACACCTGCATGGCGCTGACGGGGCGAAGTCAGCTTTTAAAACATTTTCAAGGCATCTGCGAGATGGTCGACCAGGAAGCCATTTGCCGAGCATCGTGCCACCTGACAGAGGAATACATGCTGTGGGAAGACTTGCCTTTGGCCTGTTTTGTGGTGGAACGGAGCGGTTTTTCTATCTTTGGGCCTAAATTCCACCAAAACGGGTTTAAGGTCACTTCGGCGAAGTGGAGTTGGCCGGACGGAAGTGGGGGATTTGTCTGCGCAACGCGCTGATTCCACTTAGTTGCGTATCGTATGGCGCAGACGTTGCAAAGCGATTTAGTCATTGAATCTGGATCGATAAAACACGATGGGAAGGATATTTGAAGTCAGAAAGCACAAGATGTTTGCCCGTTATGCCAAGATGAGCAAGCAGTTTGCGCGCATCAGCAAGGAAGTTTTTATGGCGGTGAAATCTTCCGGGACCAATCCGGACAGCAATCCCCGCCTGCGTGCGGCCTTGCAAAATGCCAGGGCCTGCAATATGCCCAAGGACCGCGTAGAGGCGGCCATTAAAAAGGCCACGTCCAAGGACGAGAAGGATCTTGAAATGCTGACCTATGAGGGGTATGCACCCTATGGCATTGCGGTGCTGGTGGAAACGGCAACAGACAATCCGACGAGAACCGTAGCTAACATCCGATCGTATTTCAATAAATACGGAGGCAGTCTTGGCACTTCGGGCTCGGTTGATTATTTATTTGAGCACAAATGCATTTTCCGCATTCGCAAAGGAAATGGAGTCGATGCAGAAATGCTCGAACTCGAACTGATAGACCATGGGTGTGAAGAGCTCAATGATGATGGCGAAGAGCTGGTCGTTTATGGCAATTTCGATCACTTTGGCAGTTTGCAGGAGTATTTTGAAAAGAACGGGATAGAAATCGTTTCTTCCGGGTTTGACCGGATTCCAACGATGACCAAAAAACTTAACGAATCTCAGGAAGAGGAGGTCAACAAGCTGCTCGAGAAGATCGAAGAAGACGAAGACGTGCAAAACGTTTACAGCACCATGGAATAATGTTTCCAGCCGGTTCATGCAGGAGGCAATGACCATAGGGCAGCGCATTTGCAGAGATGCAGGACTTCACCGGGTGGTTTTGTTCCTGCTACCCCTGTTGATTTATGCCAACACATTGGGGCACGGTTTCGTCCTCGATGATGGCATCGTCATCACGGAGAACCGCTTTGTGAAGCAGGGGGTTTCCGGAATACCGGATCTGTTGCTGCACGATTCGTTTTACGGTTTTTTCAAAAAGGAGGGAAAGGAAAAACTCGTTGCGGGGGGGCGCTACCGCCCCATGAGTCTGATCGTTTTCGCCATTGCTCACGAACTGGTTGGAGCCCGTGCGTTTTTCTTCCATTTTCTTTCCATTCTTGCCTATGCCGCACTCTGTTACGCGCTTTACCTTTTTGTCAAACAATTGATGACCCCAAAACTCGGCGGGGATGCAGCGACATTTGCTTTTGTCTTTGCGCTCGTGTTTTGTGCGCACCCGGTTCATACGGAATGTGTGGCAAACATCAAGGGCATGGACGAAACCCTGGCGCTTTTGTTCAGTACTTTGTCGGGTCTGGTTTTTCTGAACTACCTCGATCGTCGCAAGGTCTGGCAGCTGTTCGTTTCCGCATTTTTGCTCCTGCTGGGGATGCTGTCAAAGGAAAATGCCATCACATACACCTTGCTCATTCCCCTGGCTGCCGTGCTGGTGTATGGGAAGCCGGTTTCCGCAACGGGGCGGGCGACGCTATGGCTTTTGGCTGCCGCACTGGTCTTTTTAATGATGCGTGCCCAGACCTTGGGGTTGAATCCGTTCAACAAGCTCAGTTCGGAACTGATGAACAACCCTTTTCTCAAATATGAACAAGGTCAGCCGGTACCGATGACGGCAGTTGAGAAGGCGGGCATCATCACCTATTGCCTGTTTGAGTACCTGCGTTTGATGTTGTGGCCACATCCGTTGACGCATGATTACTATCCGAAACACATTCCCATGCTGGGAATGCTTTCCGCAAAGAGCCTGATTGCGCTAATGCTCTATGCCGGTATGTTGATCATGGCCTTATTGCGCATGCGCCGGTGGCCGGTACTTTCGTTTGCTGCAATTGCGTTTTTTGCTCCGCTGTTTCTGGTTTCGAATATCCTTTTTCCCGTGGGCACCAATATGGGAGAGCGTTTTTTATTTATGCCTTCTGCCGGTTTTCTGATCGGTGCAGTTTTTCTGGTATGGAATGCTGCGGGCCGGCAGCCTGTAAGGGCGATGTGGATTTTGGGGCCGGTGGTGGCCATTTTTTCGGTACTTACGGCAATGCGCAACCCTGCATGGGCCAATAACAAGACCCTGTTTGAAACGGACGTTCGCGTATCGGCAAACAGCGCCAAGATACACAATGCCATCGCGGGGGTGATGCTGGAGGATGTGCCCGGAATGAAAGACAGCGCGAGGATACGGGCCATCACCGCTAAGGCGAAGCCCAGGCTTGAGCGCGCCCTTGCGATTCATCCAGGATACCTCGAAGCACAGTTGCAAATGGGCAATGCTTATTATTACGAAGGCGATTACGAAAGGGCCATCGAGCGATACCAATTGTTGCTGGAGCGATTGCCCGACGACGAAAACGGGCAGCGGAACATGCAATTTGCCCTTCGCGAACGCGGACGGCAGTTGGGGCAATCGGGAAAAGTTGCAGAGGCCAGGGAATACATTCTCCGGTCTCTGGCGTTGAACCCGTCTGATGCAGAAGCCAACATGCTCATGGGAGTTGCCGAAGGTTCCAGTGGCAACAATGCGTTGGCCATCTCTTATTTCCGGAAGGCCATAGACCTGGAGCCCAAAAATTCGCAAGCCTACTTTAATTTGGGCATAGCCATGCGCAATGACGGGCAGCAGGTAAAGGCGGATTCGATGTTTTCCGCCGCCAAAGCACTGGATCCGGAGGTATTCAAACGCAATGGGATGCCGGAACAATGAGGCAAGGCCTGCTCATATGGGTATTGGCAGGGTTTGCCGGGGTAGCTAGTGCGCAGCCCGTTGAAGCCAGGCGGTGGGTCGATTCGACGCTATCTGTGTTGAGCCTGCGCGAAAAAATCGGACAATTATTTGTCATTCGGTCGTTTGCCAGGGACACGCCTGAGGTTGGCGGGGTGGAGGAAGACCTCATTGTGCGATATGGCGTCGGCGGAGTTTGTTTTTTTAAGGGAACGACGGAACATCTGTCAGCGAGGACCAGGCATTACCAGCGCGCTGCTAAAGTACCCCTGTTGATGAGCATAGACGGCGAATGGGGTTTGGGCATGCGCATGACCGACATCCCGCCGTTTCCGAAGCAACTTTGCCTTGGAGCGCTGAGCGACAACCGCCCCATATACGCGATGGGCAAGGAGATCGCGCGACAGATGCGCGCCATGGGTCTTCACATGAATTTTGCCCCGGTGGCTGACATCAACAACAATCCGGCCAATCCGGTTATTAACGAACGTTCGTTTGGATCTGGTAGAAAGGATGTAACCGCCAAGGTGTTTGCTTACCTGCGGGGACTCGAAGACGGGGGTGTTATGGCCTGTCTGAAACATTTTCCGGGTCACGGGGACACGGACGTGGATTCGCATGCCGACCTGCCGGTGCTTGGGCATACCCGCAAGCGACTGGACAGTTTGGAATTGTACCCTTTTGCTGCATTGCTGGCCATGAAACCTTCGGCGGTCATGACAGGTCACTTGCACATTCCTGCGCTTGACTCTACCCCAAAGCTTTCGGCCAGCCTGTCTCCCGCCATTGCCGATGCGATGTTGCGGGAGGAGCTGGGTTTTGATGGACTGATCGTAACCGATGCACTCGAGATGCAGGGCGTCACGGGCAATTTTACCGACGACGAAATTGCCATTCGGGCATTTGAAGCGGGCAGCGATGTTTTGCTGCTGCACCGGAACGTTCCCGCAGCCATTGATGCCATTGAGGCCGCCCTGGCTTCGGGGCGTCTGAGCCTCGGTGTCCTCGAAGAAAAACTCCGGCGCGTGCTGTTTGCGAAATGGCGTGTGGTGTTGAAAGCAGAGGCGTTTGCTGCAAACGGGAAAACGTTTGCGGAGGACGCGAGGCGCAGGATTGAAGCTATGAACGACGGGCTATACCGCAAAGCCATGTGTCTGGCAAGAGATCCCGATAACGGTGTCCCCATCCGCGAATTGCCAGTCCAGTTGCTGTGCCTGCAACTCGGTGTGGGCGATGCGCTCCCGTTCACAGACCGCATGCGCCACTATGCAGGAAAAGCAATGCGGTCTGGTAAAATCGACGAGCAAACGTCAGATTCTCTGAAGCTGCTGGTTGACGCTTCGGATGTCGTAGTCATCCATGTGCATGGGCTGCACTACCGCGCGAAGACAAATTATGGAATGGACCTTGAGGGCTTGCAAAGGGTCAACCCACTGCTGAAGGGTAAGCGCTGCGTGGTCGTATTGTTTGGTTGCCCCTATGTGGCAAGGTACTTTCCGTCGCAGGCAAGTTTAGTGCTTGCGCATGAAGAAAACGCAACCAGCATGGACATTGCCGCGCAGATGCTCTTCGGCACGGATCCGTTCCGGGGCAAAGCTCCCGTTGACGTGGCCCCCGTGCTCGTGCAGGGGCGGGGAATCTTCAGGCCCTCTTTGCAACGCATGGGTTTTTGCATACCGGAGGCGCAGGACATGGACCGCGACAGTTTGGAGCAGATCGATCAGATCGCCAGGACGCTGATTGCTGCGGGTGCGGCGCCGGGATGCCAGATTGCCGTCGCGCGCAACAATAAAATCGTATATCAAAAGTCCTTTGGTCATCTGGCCTGGGATTCCCTGCAGCTTGTGACCAACCAGACGATCTACGACATTGCCTCGCTCACCAAGGTGTGTTGCACAGCTCCGGTCATGCAGCAGCTCGTAGACCAGCAAAGACTTTCGTTTTCCGACCGGTATGCAAATTACTTTCCCGAATTTGCCGAAGGCGACAAGCGCCATCTCCGATTCCGGGATGTTTTCCTGCATCAGGGAGGATTGCCTGCGTGGATCCCATTTTACAAGAGCACGCTGCCCATGCCTCTGCCGGGCGACAGCACTTCGGCGAGGTATTACGATGTGGCAGCTTCGCGCGAATTTGCGATACCCGTATGCGATTCGATGTACCTCCGCACAGATTATCTGGACAGCATCTTTCACCACATCCTTTTGGCGCCAGTAGTTCCGGCACGCGGGTACCTTTATTCCGACGTAGGCTTTTACCACCTGCCCAGGCTCGTGCGCAACAGGATGAGCGTATCGTTTGATCGCTATTTTTCACAGGAGATCGCAGCTCCGCTCGGCCTTCACCATACCGCATTCAATCCTCTGGCCAAGGGATTTTCCAAAGAGCAGATTGCGCCTACCGAAGAAGACCGGTACTGGCGCATGCGGCAGATCAGGGGTTATGTTCACGATATGGGAGCTGCGATGTTGGGCGGCATTGGTGCACATGCTGGTTTGTTTTCAAATGCGCTGGATGTTGCGACGATCATGCAACTCTTTTTGAATCGCGGACAATGGGGTGGGCGCGAGATCCTGCGGGCTTCGTCGGTGGCAACCCTGACGAGACGCGATCTGGACAGGCGACGCCGGGCTTTATTTTTTGATATGCCGGCCCTGAACGACACCATCGCTCCCTATGTTTCACCCCGCGCATCCATACGAACGTTTGGTCATCAGGGCTTTACCGGCACCTGCGCGTGGGCCGATCCCGAGTGGGGAATCAACTATGTATTTTTATCAAACAGAACGTATCCCGACGCCTCGGTGAACCTGTTGCACCGGGAGCGATACCGCACTAAAATTCAGGACCAGATCTACCGCTCGCTGATGAAACATGCGCAATCGGTATACCGAAACGACCTGTGAAGCAGACCAAAGGAATAATGCATAATATTGCACGACTGCCATGTTGCTGACCATACGCATCGCCTTCAGGTATCTGTTTAGCAGAAAGTCCTCTCAGGCCATTCATTGGATAACGGGCATCTCCGTCTTCGGAATTGCGGTCGGAACTGCCGCGCTGATCCTGGTGTTGTCGGTTTTCAATGGCTTTGAGGATCTGCTTTCCGGCATGTTCGGAAGATTTAATCCCGACGTGAAGTTGGTGGCCAGCGATGCGAAGTTTTTTGACGAGGACAGTGTTTTGTTGGTGAGATTGCGGTCTCTGGAGGGCGTTGTAGCCGTAAGCCGTTCGCTGGAAGAGGTAGCCATGTTCCAATATGGAGATGCGCAGGAATTCGGAGTGATCAAGGGAGTCGATTCGTCTTTTCCAGAGGCCATCGACATGGAAGAGGCCATTGTTGAAGGAAGTTTTCAAACGCAATCCGGTAAGCATGCACTGGCCAATCTTGGAAGTGGGTTGAGTGGCAGGCTGGGCGTGCGGGTGAGCGATTTCAGAGAACCCCTTAGGGTTTTTTTACCGGATGTCTCACCAGGGGAAAGCCCGTCACTCCAAGCTTACCAGGATTTTCCCATCACGGTTCAGTCGACCTACAGTTTTCAACAGGAGAGCGATTACAACACGGCGATCACCGACCTCGATTACCTGAGGGAACGATTGAACAGGCCAGGAGTTTTAAGCGCCATAGACCTGCGCGTTGGAACGGGGTACAAGCCCGAAGGGGTGGCCCGGAACGTCCAGACCATGGCAGGTCCGGGGTATATCGCCAAAGACCGCTACCGCCAGGATGAGGCTTTTTTCAGGATCATGAAGCTTGAGAAATGGTTGTTTTACGCCTTGTTCTCGCTAACGCTGGTGCTGGTTTCCTTTACCATCGTGGGCGCCTTGTGGATGGTGGTATTGGAAAAGCGATTTGACATTTCCGTATTGAAATGCCTGGGAATGGAGAATCGCGTTGCGAAGAGCATCTTTGTCTGGTTGTCCTGGTATATCTGCCTGGCGGGTCTGGCGATTGGTTTTGCGATGGCCCTGGGGTTTTATGCCCTGCAAAAGAAATACGGACTGATCGGCGTTCCGGCGGAATTCATCATTGACGCCTACCCCATTCAGTTGCGTTTGCTCGATTTTGCCCTGGTATCTATAACCGTGCTATTCATTGGCTTTCTGGCATCTGTAATGCCGGCCCAGAAGGTAGGGGAGATCCAGCCCGTTTTTCGTGAGGAATAATTTCTAATTTTGCGCCCAGTGGAATTGTGGGAATTCGAATTTGAGTGGTTGCGCATCCGGCATTTTGTCAAGGAGCGCATCGGGTCGCAATCCCTGCCCGAGCTCAATGCAATTTTACTGCTCATCGGGGTACAGGAACTGGGAAGAACGCGTGCTGAACGTTTTTCCAAGGAAGAAAAAACGGACCTGATGCACGTAGCTTCCTGCCGGCTGCTGAGCGAAGACGGCTACTATACATTCAAGGGACTTGACCAGGACGGTTGGCCACATTACGAGATGCTGAAACCATTTCGCCTTAGGGGTGTCGAACAGCAGGAGCGCTACTTGCGCGAAAAGGTCATTGATTATTTCAGGCGCGATTATGCGCAAGAGCTCTCCGAGCTGGAAAGCCGTGGAGAAGCCGGTTGATACAACGCGAATAAATGGCATACCATGAATAAATCGATTTTCATACTTGCAGCGGCAGTTTTAAGCCTGAGTGCCTGTTCGGGAAACAAGGGCGTTTCAGAGGAATCCATGGCGGTCATAGAGACTGATTTTGGCAAGATCACGGTGCGGTTGTACGACAGTACTCCGAAGCACAAAGAGAATTTCATACGCCTGGTAAAGGAAGGTTACTACGACGGTTTGTTGTTTCACCGGGTGATCCAGGGATTTATGATGCAGGGGGGCGACCCCGCTTCAAAAAACGCTCCGGCAGGTGCCATGCTAGGAAATGGCGGTCCGGGATATACCGTGCCTGCGGAGATCGGCGGGAAACATTTCAAGGGAGCTCTCGCTGCTGCCCGGATGGGCGACGCGGCGAATCCGCAACGCGCATCTTCCGGATCACAATTTTACATCGTTCAGGGCAAGCCCATTGCCGCTGCTGACCTGCAGCAAATGGCTGCTGCCAGCGGGGTACGCTACACTCCGGAAGAAACGCAGGCCTACGCACAACGAGGGGGTACGCCGTTTTTGGACGGAGCCTATACGGTATTTGGCGAGGTGGTCGAAGGCATGGAGGTCATCGACGCGATCTGCAACCAGCCTTGCGATCCGGCAAATCGTCCGGTGAAGGATGTTGCCATGAAAATCAGGATGCGTTGACATTCTCATTGAACAATATTTAAATAGAGTCCTATGAACCGATTGATTTTAATGCTAACCGCATTGTTTTGCTGCCAGTTTGCGTTTGCACAAAAGGCAGCATTCAAACCTGAACATTCCAGCGTACGCATCCCGGCCACCATTTCCTTTCAAAACACAAGCAAGGGGGCAGATCGCTATGAGTGGAATTTTGGCGACGGCGGGCAATCAGCCGACGCTTCCCCTTCTCATCTTTACCTGAAGTCGGGAAGGTACGTTGTCATACTCAAAGCATTCAAAGGAAAAAAAATGAAACAAGTGCAACACGAGATTGAGGTACTTCCCCCAGAAGGTTGTGTCGTCAGCATTGAAACCCCAATGGGAATCATGGTGGCAAAACTGTACGACCAGACACCGAAACACCGAGATAACTTTTTTAAACTTGTGGAAGAGGGATTCTTCGACGGTTTGTTATTTCACCGCGTCATTTCAGGTTTTATGATCCAGGGTGGCGACCCCAATTCCCGTGGGGCGGATAAGACAAAAATGTTGGGTGGCGGGGGACCGGGCTACACCGTGCCGGCAGAATTCAACCCGGCGCTGATCCACCGGAAGGGAGCTCTGGCTGCTGCCCGCACAGGCGACCAGGTCAATCCGAAAAAGGAGTCCTCCGGATCACAGTTTTACATCGTGCAGGGTTCGGTGCAGTCAGATCAATCCCTGACTCAAAACGAGGAGCGCAAGGGCATCCGCTATACCGCTGCACAGCGCGAGGCCTACAAAACACTGGGGGGCACGCCATTTCTCGACATGGATTACACGGTATTCGGCGAAGTGGTTTATGGCCTTGACGTCATAGACAAAATTGCCGCTACCAGGACTGAGCGGGGAGATCGACCCGCTGAAGATGTTGCGATGAAGATCCGCGCAGTACATTGACGGAGAAGCGAACGGGTTCTGGAGCAACCGGGTTCTCTTGGCTTGCTACTGTTTGTGCGTTGAGCCGCTAAGGGAAAAAATCACAAGGACTTATGGGGAGCAAGATGTGTGCACCAGCATCAGAGGCTGAAGTAGCGGATCATGCTTTGCACGTCTTTATCCTGTTGAAGTGCAGGAACCATTTCCATGAGCATACCTGCCAATGGAGCGTTTTCATTCAGCGCTTCTTCCAGGCATTCGAGGGCGAATTCGCGTTGATCCGACAGAAAGTAAAAAGCAGATTTGCAATAGAGCAAGTCGGCGCCAAAGCTGTATTTATCGGCCCGTTCAAGGTATTTTTCTGCCTTTGTAAATTCCTTCTGCCTAAGTAAGAAGGTGATGAGCATGGTCCAGTACTGGCTCTGTTCCTGACCACAGCGGGCAGCGCGCTTGAAGTGGATTTCCGCTTTTTTTACCAGGCCCTTCATGTCGTAGGCCCGGGCAAGGCTTGCGTGAAATTCTTCGCGGCACTCGTCAAGGTCTAATGCGCTGAGGTAGCACTTGATGGCTTTGCTGCAATTGCCTTCGTTCAGATGGCATTCGCCGAGGTAGTAAAAGATCTCCTCGTTATAAGGATCGTTTATGGCCGCTTTTTGCAGGCGCAGCCTCGCTTCCTTGTGCCGGCCGAGTTTGATCAGGCACTCAGACATGTAGACCACGAGTTCCGGATCGGGGCCAAACATTTCGTTGGCTTCGAGGTAGGAGCCCAGTGCTTTTTCGTATTGACCGATTTGCAGGCACAGTTCGGCGCAGTCGAGGTAGCCCTGTTCGAATTGCGGGTTGATCAGGAAAGAATATTCGAGAGCTTCTACTGCCTTTTCATATTCACCCAGACAGGAGTGTGCATGGCCGAGGTTGTACCAAGCCAGGTAAGAATAAGGGTTTTGGTCGATGATATTTTGATGCAGGCGTATGCTTTCCTCATATTTTTTGGAAAACTCAACGCTGATCCATATCTGCTCGAGGGCTTCGTGGTTATTTGGATTGATGAGCAGCGCCTCGCGCAGCGTATCGAACATTTTATTAAAATCCTTCATGGTTTCATAGATGAAAGCTTCAACTAAAAGAACATCCGGCAAATCGGTTTCCTGAATGTTGCATTTCAAATCCATGATGATCCCGAGGCTTTCGCTGTAGTGGCACATCAGTGCGTGGGCCCTTGCTCTGAGCAGTGGAATGTCCTGGTTCATCGGGGAGATGGCGTATACCTGGTCCAGAACTTCAAGGGCATCTGCCGGCCGAAGGGCGGCCATGAGCAGTTTAGACTTAATGAGGTAAAAATCCTGTTTGTACTTATACAACAGAAGTGCCTGGTCGACGAGGTTTAGGGCTTTGTCGAGCTGGAAGTGGCGCTCGTAATATTGAATCAGACGCAGGTAATAGGCTTCTTCACAGAATTCGCGATTTTGAAGTTGCCCTTGCTCTTCAAATTCAGTAATGAGTTTAGAAAGGATGTGATCAGGCTTCGTCCTTTTCGGCATAGCTTCCTCAGGGGATTATTAAATGCGTTGTAAAAGTAAGACGAAATGTTAAAAAACCATCCGGGCCCAATTCTTTTTTGTCTTCCGGCCAACACATGAAAAATCCCGATATTTGAGGATGTTGCACAGGTACAAGCCATTACAGTTTACGCTGAAATTGCATGTATAAAATGGTCACACTGTAAGTGTCTAATTGTCACCCTGCAAGCCGCCGGATCAACTTTTTTGAGTCGGCGGTGAATTTTTTTTGCCGGACAAGAAAATTCCGGAAAAAATCAGGCAGGCTGCTATCAGGTAGGTGGCGGTCCAGTTGTCTTTGCCGGAGGCCAGAGCGATGAGGGTGGCAAACAGGGGTTGGAGGTAGATGTAAAGGCTTACGGTTTCCGGGTTGGTATGTTTTAAGGCGTAGGCGTTGAGGGCATAGGCGAGGAAGCTGGTAGCGATCAAGACGAATGCGAATGCGATCCATTCGCGCAAACCGAAATTGGCGGCATCAAACAACTGGATTTCTTGCCAGGACACTGCCAGAACGGGAAGTACCGCCAGTGCGAACAGTGCGCTGAGCATGGGAAGGCTGCCGTATTTGCGGATGAGGTCGGGTGCCCGCAACAGGTAGTATCCGTAGAGCAGGGCATTGGCAAAAACCATCAGGTCGCCCGCGAGGCTGGCTTGTTGCCGGGATGCCGACGGGGCAGAGACGATGAGGTATGCGGCACCGGCCATGCCGAGAAAGCAACCCAGCCATTGCCTCCTGTTGAGATGCGTTCCCTGCACCGCCCGAAAAAGCAGGACCAGCAGCGGGGTGCACACCATGAGCAGAGCGGCATGGATGGGTGAAGTGCGTTTGAGCCCATTGAAAAAAAGGAGCTGGTTTCCAATGATGCCTGTGAAGCTGCACAGCAGGAAGATGCCGGCATCGCGACGGTCGACGCGTGGAAAGCGGCGCACCACGAGAATAAAGAGGAGGGCAGATGCGGAAACCCGGAAAAAAATAAAGGCATTGGGACCAATCCAGTTGGGATCCAGCAGGATTTTGGCAATGCTGTAATTCGCACCGTAGATCAGGGATACGGTCAGAAGGGCCAGGTGACTGCGCGTTGTATGGTGCAAGACCGCAAAAGTAACTGGAGATTGCAGTTAACGGCGGGGATCGTCTGGCGAAAATTTGTAATGGGTTTGCTGCGGGGCAGCCTTGACCCCGCATGAATTTCACTATCTTTCGGCCGCAATTTGCAACGACACATGACGACATTCCTGGAGGGCCTCAACGAAGTGCAGCGGCGCGCCGTCACCGACCTGGAGGGCCCCGTGATGGTGATTGCAGGTCCGGGATCCGGAAAAACCCGCGTGCTCACCTATCGCCTTGCGCATTTGATGATGCAGGGCGTACGCCCGCAAAACATATTGGCGTTGACGTTTACCAACAAGGCGGCACGGGAGATGACCGAGCGCATCGGAGAATTGGTGGGTCCGGAGGTCAGAAAGGTATGGTGCGGCACGTTTCACAGCATTTTTGCGCGCATTTTGCGCGTTGAAGCTCCCCGCATAGGCTATCCGCAGAATTTTTCCATTTACGACGCCGATGATTCGCGCAGTGCCATCGCGCAGATCATCAAAGAAAGGGAACTCAATCCTAAAAATTACAATCCCAACACCTTGCGTGCGAGAATTTCATCGGCAAAAGCCAATCTCATCACGGCCGCTGCCTATGAAAGCAACGATGCCTTGCGCGAACAGGACCGGGAGAACAACATGCCGGAGACTTACAGCATCTACAAACGCTATGTGCAACGTTGCCTGAAGGCCGGCGCAATGGATTTTGACGACCTGCTGCTCCAGCTATACCGCCTGTTGCAGGAGAATCCGGACGGGGTGCTTGAAAAATACCGGACGATCTTTCGCTACGTCCTGGTCGACGAGTTCCAGGATACCAACTTTTTACAGTACGCCATCATCCGGAAGCTCGTCGTATACCCTGACAGCCCCCGCAACATTTGCATCGTTGGCGACGATGCCCAAAGCATCTATTCCTTCCGGGGAGCGACGATCAAAAACATACTGGATTTTCAAAAGGACTTCCCGGATACGCGCGTATATAAACTGGAACAGAATTACCGCAGCACTCCGCACATCGTGCGGGCAGCCAACGACGTCATTACCCACAACAACCGGCAAATCCCCAAGGAGATCTGGACGGACCGGGAAAGCGGTAACAAGATCCGCCTGATCCGCTGTGCCTCCGATATAGAAGAGGGCAAGAAAGTTGCTGATTACATTCTCGAGTTAAAAAACCGGTTTCACCTGCGCAACAGCGGCATTGCCATTCTCTACCGCACCAACGCACAATCCCGCATTTTTGAAGAGCACCTGCGCCGTTACAACATTCCATACAAAGTTTTTGGCGGGATGTCCTTCTACCAGCGCAAGGAGGTGAAGGACTTTGTAGCCTATTTGCGGCTCGTTGTCAATCCGCTCGACGACGAAGCGTTCAGGCGCGTGATCAACTATCCCAAAAGGGGAATCGGCAATTCGACCCTCGACCGTTTGGCTGAAATTGCGGAAACTAACAACTGTTCGTTATGGGATGCGACCGGTTTTCTGCAAGCATCGCCCAAAGTCATTCAGACCATTAACCATTTCCGGTCGATGATCCTCGAGTTGCAGCGACTTTCGGCCAGAGGCGACGCCTACCAGGTAGCGAACACCGCATTTAAACTCTCGGGACTTAGTTCCGAGTTGAAATCCGATATCACCAGCGATGGCATCCAGCGCCTCGAAAACGCGATGGCGCTGCTCGACGGCATTCGCGCATTTGCCGAACAGGACGAAGAAGGAGAAGAGATCTCTGATGACCGCTCGCTGTCGGCTTACCTGCAGACCATCTCCCTGATCTCCGATTTGGATGGGGTTGACGAAACATCAGATTTTGTGACCCTGATGTCGGTGCATTCGGCCAAAGGACTGGAGTTCGACGCCGTGCTCGTAAGCGGTCTTGAGGAGAATTTGTTTCCAAGCTACATGGCCATGCGCGATCCCGAGCAGATCGACGAAGAGCGGCGCTTGTTTTACGTCGCCATCACCCGGGCGCGCCACCATTTGATACTGAGCTATGCACAAACCCGCTACGTTTTCGGAAATTTCCGGATGTGCGAACCCAGCAGGTTCATCGACGAAATCGATGCAGAGCGCATCGAATCCGACCGCACCCCCAAGGCAGTATTCGACCTGGCCGGTGGCGAAGATAATTCGCGAAGAAAATGGGTTGAATCCCGGCCCCGTTTCACCCGGGAGGACATGAGCAATTTTTCTCCCTGCTCACCCGAACAGATCCAGACCGGCATGGTAGTGCGCCACCAGAAATTCGGAAGGGGCAAGGTGTTGCTCATCGAGGGCAGCAAAGAAAACCGCGTTGCCACCATACAGTTTGGCGAGATCGACAACCCGCAGAGGAAGATCATTCTCAAATACGCCAAACTGGAAATTGTACCCTGAGCAGCGGGTAACTCACAAATAGCGCAGCCATCTTTTCTGAGGGTGCTGCGTTTTATACAGGTCGTACGAGCGACAAACAGGATAGAGCAGTCCAACGACCAGCAGCCACACCAGATAGACTGTCCACAAGGGAAATCCGTCTCCGGGGATGACAAAGAGAAAGGGAATTTGGGTCATGGAATCCAGGGCAGATTGCACGTCTTGTCCGGAAGCAAAAAAGGCGATGGCGCGCAATGCGTGGATCAGGTACAGGTGTAGAATGTAATAGAAAAAAGCTGTTCTCCCAAAAATGGTTAACACCCGTTCGGCGTTGGGCGGAATGTTCTCTGCAATGCGCAGCAGCAACAGCGCAATGCCAAGGGTTGCGCAGAGGTACAGCAGCGAAGGGGGATATTTTTCGACGTTGAAAAAGGAAAACAGGCTCTGGGCAGACCAAGGGTCCGGAACCCAGGGTCTCGGATCGCCATACAGACGCAGGCCCCGGAGCACAAAAAAGGCCACGAGCAAAAGGGCAGAGGTTCGCAGGAGGTAAAGTTGGCGTTTTTGGAATCCGCAGTCTGGTGCAAACCAACTCCCGGCGGCATAACCCACCATCATCAGTGCGGTCCACGGGAGGAAAGGATAAACGATGATGAAGAAGTGGTTTGGAAGAAATTCGTAGGGAACGAAATGGCCATGCAGAAGCAGGTCCATGAACCATCCCGGACCGGTTTCGCCTCCGCTCGTTGGCACGGCATTGTGCAATAACAATACGGCTGCTCCTATTACGAGCAGCCATTTTGCCGTTGTGCCCAGGTAAAGCAGCAAGCCCAGCAGGACCATGCTGATGCCGATGGCCCAGATCACCTGCAGCGGAAGGGCATTGTAAAACGGGTTGAACGTCCATGCAAGCGAAATGATGAACCACTCGGCCACGATCAGCCAAAGGCCCCGGCGCATGACGAAGGAAGCCAGTGCCGGGCGCTCTTTTCGGAGGCCTTGCAGGTAAATGGATGTTCCCGACAAAAAGACAAAGATCGGTGCACAGAGGTGCGTTACCCAACGGGTGACGTACAGCGCCGCATTGGTCGTCGAGGGGTCGAGCGGGTCGCTGGTCATGGCGTCGATGTGAAAATAGTCGCGCACGTGATCCAGGGCCATTAAGATCATCGCCAGGCCGCGGACAACGTCAATGGAGCTTATGCGGTGTTTGGCAATGGGAGTACCGGCTTGCATAGCTTGTAAAGGTAATGGAATCCGGGGGATGGCATCCCACAGCATAAACGAGCTTTTGTCAGAATGCGGAACCGCATCCAAATTTTTAGCATCTTTGGCCAAATCAAGCGACAGAAAATGGAAAAACAACAACGCAGTGGAATCGACCGGTTTTTGACTGTGGTAGAGCGCGCAGGCAATGCCCTTCCGCATCCGGCCAGCCTTTTTGCTTTGTTTGCCATCCTGGTCGTGGTGCTGAGCTGGGTGTTTAGCGCGATCGGTCTGACGGTGACCCACCCAGGAACAGGTGAACAAGTCACTGTGGTCAACCTGCTTTCTGTAAGCGGCTTTCACCGGATCATCACCCATCTGGTCACCAATTTTACCGGCTTTGCACCGCTTGGGACGGTGCTCGTCGCACTGCTTGGAATTGGCGTTGCAGAAGGTCTTGGGTTGATCGGTGCCGCCTTGCGCCTGGTGGTCCTCAAAGCGCCGGCGCGCATGCTCACCATGGTGATCGTTTTTTGCGGCGTGATCAGCAACACGGCCAGCGAAGTGGGTTACGTTTTGCTGGTCCCTTTATCAGCCATCATCTTCCATGCTGCGGGAAGGCACCCGCTGGCCGGGCTGGCCGCAGCATTTGCCGGCGTTTCGGGAGGCTACAGCGCCAACCTGTTTCTGGGTACGATCGATCCCCTGCTATCGGGGCTTTCACAGGAAGCTGCGCGCATCCTGCAGCCGGAGTATTCGGTGAATCCCATGTGCAACTATTACTTCATGTTTGCTTCGACCTTTCTCATCACCTTTCTCGGCACCTGGCTGACGGAGAAGGTCGTCGAACCCCGGCTGGGAAAATATTCAGGAGATGCCCGTGCCGATGAGATCAAGCCGCTGAGTGGGGAGGAGCGACGCGGCCTCCGGTATGCATTTTATGCCTCGCTTCTGTTTGTAGCCCTGATCGCCGGGGGGCTCATCCCGTCGAATGGCTATCTGCGGCATCCCGAGACCGGCGATATTCTCAAATCGCCTTTTATGTCGGGCATCGTGTCCCTGCTGTTTTTTGGTGCTGCATTGGTGGGAGCCGCATACGGCATCGGTGCGCGGACCCTGAAATCCGATGCCGACCTGATGAAAGGCATGGGCAAAAGCATGGAAACGCTGGGATCTTACATCGTGCTCGTGTTTTTTGCTGCGCAGTTCGTGGCTTTTTTCAATTGGACCAACATCGGAGTGATCCTTGCGGTCCAGGGCGCCGAAATGCTCAAGGCGTCCGGGTTTGGTCCCATCCCCCTGATGGTCGCATTTATCTTCGTATCCGCGACAATCAACCTCATCATGGGCAGCGCTTCTGCCAAATGGGCGATCATGGCTCCAGTCTTCATCCCCATGTTCATGTTGCTGGGTTATACGCCGGAATTTACGCAAGTGGCCTACCGCATTGGAGACAGCTCGACCAACATCATCTCTCCGATGATGTCGTACTTTGCACTGATCGTGGCGTTCATTCAGCGATACCAGCCGGCAGCGGGGATCGGAACGGTGATCGCCACCATGTTGCCGTATTCGGTCACCTTTTTGATCGGGTGGATCCTGTTCTTTATTGCATGGATACTCCTTGACCTTCCGCTGGGGCCAGGTGCTGACCTCTACCTTGCCAAGTGATACCGGTAGCAAAGCATTGCATTGACCTGGCGTTGTGTTCTCGGGTGGTTCCTGGTGTGTTGCCAGGATGGGAAAGCTCCTGCAGGACGGATGGTGGCGTATCTTGTACGGCAATTTATCGCGAGCCATCGCGTTAACAGGGATTGTGAAAGGATTTTCCAAACCGGGACAAGTCAAGACCGCATGGTGGATAGTCGGGCTGGCATTTATGCTCATGCCGCTGGTTTATTCCAATTACCTCGGTAAAAAGTTGTCGGCACTGGAGCTAAAAAAGATCCAGCTGTTTGAAAAAACCCTTGCAGAGATCACAAACACCTCCAACCTGGATGCCGGTGAGGATGTCACGTACGAATTGGATATGTTGCACGCCATCATCGAAGACCTGCAGCTCGTCGTCATCAACAAGCACCAGGAAGTGATCGACCTCTACAATTTTCCGGAAAAAACGGATACGGCGAAGGTATTGGCCGACCTCAAGCAGAGTGGTCCCGAACCCTTCGATTCGGAGGATTACCTCATTTATTACCGCTATCCGTTCACCCTGACCCTGTTGAGTTATTTTCCACTCGTCCAGTTGCTGTTGTTGCTGTTGTGTGCAGCCGTCGGCTACGGTCTGTTCAATGCCTCTCGCCGCGAGGAACAGAACCGGGTTTGGGTGGGCATGGCCAAAGAGACGGCGCACCAGCTTGGCACTCCCATTTCCGGGCTGGTAGGATGGCTGGAAGCCCTTCGCAGCAGCCCGCGGGATCCCGAAACCGGAACCGTGCTCGAAGAAATGGGGAAGGACCTCGACAAGCTGCAACGCGTGGCGGACCGCTTTTCAAAAATCGGCTCGGTACCTGAGTTGGAAGCCCAGCCCGTGACCCCATTGCTCGAAGAAAGCATCCGTTACATCTCAGCCCGCGCCAGCCGGAACATCACCATTCGCCTGGAAGCCCCATCGGACAAGCCTTATGCTTTGCTCAACGCGAATTTATTTTCCTGGGTGATCGAAAACCTACTGCGCAACGCGCTGGACGCCATGGACCAGGAGGGGAGCATCGTTCTCCGCCTGTTCGAAGACAGCCGCTCGGTTCACCTTGAAGTCAGCGATGACGGTCGCGGAATGTCGGCAGCCATCAGGAAGCAAGTGTTTAAACCCGGCTTTACGACCAAAAAGCGGGGCTGGGGTCTTGGGCTGTCCCTCTCGCGCCGGATTGTGGAAAATTACCACCGGGGAAGGCTTTACGTCAAGGCGACTGAGCCAGGCAAGGGCACCACCCTGGCCATACAATTGCCCCGGCTTGCGGGCCCTGAGACATGAATTGCGGGGAACCATACATCCATTGAGCTGCAAATCCCCTTACCTTTGCCACCCTGAAACCGCTCAAAACGAAATAAGATGAGTTTGTACGGCAAAATTTCTGCCAGGTGGCCGCTTGATCAGTGCGGCATTCACCCCAAAGCCAACCAATATTGCAATCTCTCCCAGGAGGAATTCGTGCGGGAGAGCTTAAACCGGAACCTCGGAACCCTCAGCGATACCGGGGCGCTGGTCATCCGCACCGGAGAATTTACCGGACGCAGCCCGGACGACAAATTTACCGTTGAAGACGGGACCACCCGGAATCAGGTTGACTGGAACAAGTTCAACAAGCCTTTTCCAAAGGATAAGTTTCGCGCATTGCTCGGAAAGGTGTGCCGTTACCTCGATGAGCGGGATGTATTTGTGAGAGATGCCTATGCCTGTGCCGACCCGCGGTACCGGATTACCCTCCGCGTCATCGCAGAATATCCCTGGAGCGCCATGTTTGCCGGCAATATGTTCATTCGCCCCGAAGAGGGGGAATTGGATGGGTTTCTTCCCGAATGGACCATCTACTGCGCCCCCGGATTCCATGCTGACCCTGCGCAGGACGGAACGCGCCAGCACAATTTTTCGATCATCGATTTTGAAGAAAAGAAAATCCTGATCGGTGGCTCGGCCTACACGGGCGAAATCAAAAAATCTATATTCACCATACTCAACTTTCTTTTGCCGGTCGAGCAGGGCGTATTGCCCATGCATTGTTCGGCGAACGTTGGGGCTTCGGGAGATACGGCCATTTTCTTCGGCTTGTCGGGAACGGGCAAAACGACCTTGTCTGCCGATCCGCAACGCAAACTCATTGGAGACGACGAGCATGCCTGGTCCGACCAGGGCGTATTTAATTTTGAAGGGGGGTGTTATGCAAAATGCATTGACCTGACCGAAGAGAAGGAGCCGGATATTTTTCGAGCAATACGTCCCGGTGCCCTGTTGGAGAATGTCATGTTCCGGGAGGGGACAAACATACCGGATTACCACAATTCGGCGATCACGGAAAACACCCGCGTTTCCTATCCGCTGGATCATATTTCCAATGCGCTGAGGCCATCTGTTGGTGGGCATCCTCAGAATATTTTTTTCCTGACCTGCGACGCTTACGGCGTTCTTCCCCCCATCAGCAGGCTCAGCCGGGCGCAAGCCATGTACCATTTCATTTCCGGATACACCGCCAAGGTTGCCGGAACTGAAGCCGGAGTGACGGAGCCCAAGGCAACGTTTTCTGCATGTTTTGGTGCGCCCTTTTTGCCCCTGCATCCCGCGCATTATGCCGAGATGCTCGGTCAGCGCATCGGGCGATTTGATCCCCGGATCTGGCTCGTAAACACGGGGTGGACCGGTGGCCCATACGGCGTGGGGAGCCGCATCCGGTTGGCATACACCCGTTCGCTGATCACGGCGGCCATGACCGGTCAATTAGATGGGGCGGAATATGGCCGGGATCAGGTGTTCGGACTCGAGCACCCGCTGCACTGTCCGGGTGTTCCCTCCGAAGTTCTGCAGCCCCGCAACACCTGGTCAGATCCTGCAGAGTACGATCGCACGGCGGCCAAACTTGCCGGATTGTTTGCATCCAACTTTGAGAAATACCAGGACAAGGCCAGCGAGGAGATCCGTTCTGCAGGGCCCCGGCTGCAATACGCCGGTTCCTGATCACCCGATCCGAATCAGAAGAGTTTTTATTCCATTCCCTGTTTAACTAACAAACGTTAGTTAGTTTGTTAAAAACCTGACGGAATTCAATCCGGTTTTTGCGGCGGGCGGTATTCCGGGAAACTGACTTCCGGTTTTTCTGGGCGCACGGAATCGACGGGAATGGTGAGGCTGTCGTATTTGATGCGTTTGGACAGGACGATGAGCACTGAATCCGCAAGTCGTTCAATGTCCTGCTGCATTTTGCGCGTGCACTCCTCCGTTTTTTTTGTAGTAAACTGCTGCACCAGGGCGGCGAGTTTTTCTTCCGTCTGCCGGGCGATCACATCTTCTTCACGCGTGCAGGAGGTCAGGGTGCCGCACAGCAGGAGGAAGGATATGCAGAGGGCTTGTCTCACAGGCTTTGGCGCAATTTGAGGATCTCAGCCTTACGGGCTTCGATGATGGAATCGAGTTGGCTGTCGATGGTCGTGTGAGCGCGCACCGAACAAATGGAATCGAGTTCGCGTTCCAGGGCTGGCTGCATCCGGTGAAACAAACTGTCGGCGGCGATGCGCGACAGCCTTTCAATTTCCGCATTGCCGTTGCCGCAGGATGCGGATAGCAGCAAAAGGAGGAACATCGAGCAACAGCGATTAGCCTTCATGGGGTGCGGTTCTCTTGCGCAATACAAAGTTCTGACCAAGGTAAATGCGGCGCACCGCTTCGTCGGCGGCGAGCTCTTCGGCTGTTCCAGACATCAGCATTTTACCGTCGACGATCAGGTAGGCGCGGTCGGTGATCGACAGCGTTTCGTGAACGTTGTGGTCGGTAATGAGGATGCCGATGTTGCGCAACCTCAGGTTGTCGATGATGGATTGGATGTCTTCAACGGCAATCGGATCAATTCCGGCAAACGGCTCGTCGAGCAGGATGAACGCCGGATCGGATGCCAGGGCCCTTGCAATTTCCGTGCGGCGGCGCTCGCCTCCACTCAGCGAATCTCCCTGGTTTTTTCTCACCTTTCCGAGGTTGAATTCGGAAATGAGCTGCTCCAGTTTTTCGCGCAGTTGCGCTCCGGTGAGTGGCCGCATTTCGAGAATGGCGCGAATGTTGTCTTCGACGCTGAGCTTGCGAAATACCGAGGGTTCCTGAGGCAGGTAGCCCAGGCCTTTGCGTGCCCGAACGTACATGGCGTCGCGGGTGATCTCCCGGTCATCGAGGAATACCCTTCCCGAATTGGGGGTGATGAAGCCAACGATCATGTAGAAGGTCGTCGTTTTCCCTGCGCCATTGGGGCCCAGCAGCCCGACGATTTCCCCCTGGCTGACTTCAATGGAAATGCCGTTGACGACGGTGCGTTGTCCGTACATTTTTACCAGGGATTGGGTTCGCAGTTTCATGTTGTCAGCGGATGTTTGCATTGACCTCCCAGTCTGCGCGCAACTCGGGCAAGGTGAAATAGTAAACGGCTTCTGCCTGGGTCCTGAGCAGAAAGTTGCCGGGATCCCAGCGGCCGTTGCGGTTCGGGTCTGCCATCAGGCGAAGCCGGTACGTTCCTGGCAGGAGGTAGTTAAAATGAAATTCAACCGGCCAGGCATCCACGGCGACCATTGCAGACCGGACGACCAGATCTTCGAGCAGCAAATGTACGATGAAAGCCTGGCCTTCGGCGACGGAGTCGAGCAGGATCCGCATGCTTCCAAAGCTTTCTGCGGTGGGTACGATGACGCGAAAGGTATCGGGACGGTTATCCTGGCCGGCAGCGTTGCGCATAGCGGCAGAATCGAGGATCAGCGCGCATTCTTTTCCCGGAGGCCAGTTTGCAAAAATATGGCACTTGCGAGGGTCGGCCGCGTCGATCACCGCGTGCCGGATCACCACCAGCGAATCGGAACAGCGGATGCGCGAGGCGTCGATCGCAGTCAGTGGCAACGCAGCCGACAGCACCAGACTGTCGACCGGAGACGGACGGCTCGCCGACAGGACCGGCACAAATCCGGTTCCGGAAACCACCAGCGGCCCCGCGACAAATGTATCGACATGCGATTCAGCCGTAATAACGAACGTTTGTTCGTCTAGGTCTCCATTCCAGATCACCAGGCTGTCATCACGCACCCAGCTCCAGTGTTTTCGTCCGCTTGACTGAATGCGCGGCGCGTCAACGGGGGAACGGGTAAATTTAACCTGCACCACACCAGAACGGATCCTGCTGCCAGCAGTGCGGAGCAAGGGCGGCTGGAGGCTCATCGCCAAAACCTGAAAGGAAGCTTCTGCATTCTCATTCAATTCAACCGGCGCAGTTGAAAAACCAACCAATTCTGCATTTTTGTCCAGAAGAAAATTCTTGTTTTTGTCTTCGAGCGCAAAAACTTCGTAGCGGCCCGCAGCCAGAAAGTCCAATGTAAACTGCCCCGCCTCGTCTGTCCAGGTATAATACAGGGGCTTTCCTTTGAGCAAGGCGCTGTCCGTTCCTTCCCGGAACAGGGAAACGAGCATGCCCTCGGTGGACTTTCCGCTGAATGCATCGGCAACGGAACCCCGCAACCGGAGGGAGTCGATGAAATTGCCGGTGGAGAAGACGTAGTTCAGTTTTCGCTGAACATTGCCCTTGGTGATGTCGCGGATGGCTTCGCCAAACTGAAGGGTATAGGTCGTCTGTGGCCGGAGTACTTCGCGTTCGTCGATTGCGATGGAAAGCACTTTTCCGCGGAGTTTCGTTTTTAAGGGAAATTCGACCGGTGGCGAAATCGCTATGTTTCCGGTGGGATTGTCCAGTCTGATCCATTCGTCAAACTGCAGGTGGATCTCGCGGCCGGAGAAGTTGAGGAGCGGACTGTTTCCGGGCCACGCGGAGACGAGCTGCGGCGGTGCAAGGTCCTCCGGACCTCCTGTGATGTTCTGGATGTTGGCGCATGCTTGCAAAAGCAAGGCCAGACAGCAAAGCCTGAGGCAGCTCAACGGGCGCATGCGGCAAAAATACAATGGCGCGGCTTCCTCCGCATTGGACGTTCTGCCCACCCGCCTCATGAGGGTCTGCCCTTCCACTTGGTGGAGACGGGCAAAAGCGCAGAGAGCCCCGTTCCGATAAAGTACAGGTTGTGCAGGAACCAAACGGGCACAAGGTAAGCTTGCCAGCCCCTGAGTTGAAAAAATTTCGTTGCGTTCGATTGCAGAAGGGTATCGGTAGCGAGTTGCAGCAGCATGGCAGCCAGGGATCCGAAAATGAGTGGGCGATGCATCGTGATCATTCCTGCGGTCAAGCCCGCAAGCCAGCTTGCGCGTTGCAGCCAGACGAAGGCCGCGAGAACAAAAATGCGATTCAGGCCCATCCAACGCAACTTGCCGGCCCAGCGCAACCGTTGCTGCATCAGCGAAGCCCATCCTTCAACTGCCCGGGTATCCACCATCAGCGAAGGCTGATGTGCGAACCGCAGACCTTTTGGATAGAGTTCGCGCATTCTGCGCAGCAGAAAGACATCGTCGCCAGAAGCGACGTCGTAATTGTGTTCGTAGGCATCGGCCTGCAGGAAAGCATCCCTCCGGTAGGCCAGATTGGCTCCGCTGCACAAGTCGTGCGATCCATAAGCCAGGCCGGTTGCATTGACCAAACCGTTTGCGGTCAGGTCCAGCGCTTGAAAGAAACCGAGCAGTCCATTGGGAGCTGCAATGCGCACCGGTCCACAAACCAGGTGCACCCCCGGGTCGCGAAAATGTTCGAGCATTCCGTGTACCCAACCCTCCGGTACGATGCAGTCGGCATCGGTAGTGAGAATGATGTCGCCATGTGCGTGCTGAACCCCGTAGGCAATGGCCTTTTTCTTTGAGCCTTTGATGGTGGTACGTCGATACACGCCCAGTTGCATCAGGGAAAACCGGGCATCGTCGATGGCTTCAAGCATGCCACAGGTGTCGTCTTCGGATTGGTCGTCAACGACGATGACTTCGAGCGCGCCAAAGGGATTGGATTGTTGCAGACAGGATTGTACGCAGGCGAGAATGTGGTCTTCTTCATTGCGAGCTGCGACGACGATGCTGGCGGAAAGTTTTGGATCTTCCATTGCCTCCACCTTGCCGTCCACCTTGCGCCAGCGGAACAGGAACCGCACAATGACACCGCAATACAACAGGGAGAGCAGCAGTGGAAGAACAGACAGCGTCAACACGTGGGAACTCATTCGAAGAGGTCGTCGTAGCGGTGATCAGCTGCGACGGCCTGGCGGCGACGCGCCGGGCTTTCTTCTGTTCTGGATTCGATTTCTTCGTAGGGAGTAAACTGCGGATCCTGAACGGAAGCTGCCTGTTCGCGAACTACCCGTCCAAAGCGCTTAAAAATCCAGGATTTCAGGATGAGGCCGATGAGTACGATGGGCAGCCCCAGCAAGTTGATGGCAGCGCCGAGCAGGCCGCTGATGGGTTGTTGCGCGATCTGCCGGCCGACGGTTTGAACATGGGCTTTGAGCACGCGGGCGTCCATGATCAGCAGGACGATGAGCAAAATGGGCACGGCGTACCAGAGCAGGATGAACAGCTGGTAGAACAAGTAGAACAGCAGGGCGATGAGCAGCAGGAACATCAATCCACCGACAAGCCGCTCCCCGTAGGTTTTTCCGCTGGAAAAGTGATAGGTTTTGAATGCGCCCATGATCATCGCAAAATTAAAAAAATGTATTAAACAAAATAATAATATGTCTTAACGACCGGCAGGGTGTTCAGGACAGGGCTGCTGGCGTCTGAAAATATTTTTCAAATAGCCTCTTGTAAAAACCCTGTGGGCGGTGCAAAAGTTCATCGGGACGGCCGAATTCGGCAATCCTGCCATGCTCGAGTGCGAGCACGAGGTCGGCTTGCTGGATGGTCGAAAGCCGGTGTGCGATGACGATAGAGCTTCGGTGTTCGATGAGTTTGCCGAGTGCGGCTTGTAAAACGGACTCGGTTTCTGAATCCAGGGCGCTGGTTGCTTCGTCGAGTATGAGCAAGTCTGGGTCGGTGAGCAGTGCGCGGACGAACGAGATGAGCTGGCGCTGGCCCACCGAGAGGTTGGCGCCTCGCTCGGAAAGCACGTAGGCATAGTCGCCTGGAAGTTGCATGATGTAGGGGTGAGCGCCGATGGCTTTGCTTGCTTCGAGTACTTTTTCGAAAGGCAGGTCTGCATTTTTCAGCGTCATGTTTTCGAGTACGGTACCCTGGAATAAAAATAGGTCCTGCAGCACGACGGCAATCCTGCTGCGCAGTTGTGAAAGAGGGTATTCCCGGATATCGCGGCCGGCGAGGAAGATGTGCCCGTTGCCCATTTCATACAAACGGTTGATCAGGTTGATGAGGCTGGTTTTTCCCGATCCCGTCGTTCCCACCACTGCGAGCATTTTTCCCTGGGGCAGGACAAACGAAATGTCTTCGAGTGCATTGCGCGTACCGTCGTAGCTGAAGCTCACCGAGCGAAATTCGAGATCGCCTTTGAGGTGTGGTCCTTCGCGGGTGCCCTGGTCTTCGTGACGTTCGTCGATGTCCATCAGAGCAAACACGCGGGAGGCGGCGAGCAGGCCCATTTGAAGGGTGTTGAATTTGTCGGCAAGGGTCCGCACCGGCTGGAACAGGCGGGTGAGGTACATGGGAAAGGCCACGAGCTGGCCAATGGTGACCTCTCCGCCGATTACGCCCTGTGCTCCCCACCACACCATGAATCCGAGTGAGGCAGCAGAGATGATCTCGACGACCGGAAAGAAAACGGCGTAGTAGAAAATGCCGTCGATGTTGGCCTGCGTGTATTCGCGGTTGATCTTGCGAAATTTGTCCAGAACCCGGTTCTCTGCTGCAAAGATCTGCACGGTTTTCATTCCGGTCAGATGCTCCTGTAAAAAGGCATTCATCCTGGCAACCTCGTTGCGCACGCGCTGGAAGGAGGCTTTGACTTTTTCTTTGAACACGTAGCTGGCGATGAGCAGCAAGGGAAAGGAGACGAGGCAAATCAAGGTAAGTTTGACGCTCGTGTACAGCATGAGTGCGAGTACGGTAAACAGGGCCAGCGCATCGGCCAGGATGGTGATCAGCCCTTCCGAAAAAACCGAGTTGACGGTTTCCAGGTCGTTGATGACGCGCGTGGTGTTGGTGCCGACGGGTGTCCGGTCGAAATACGAAAGGCGCAATCCAAGGAGGTGGTCATAAATGCGCCGGCGCATGTCGAGGATGATGTTTTGACCGAGGGCGTTTGTCATCAGGGTAAAGGCGTAGCGAAACGCCGACAGGGCCACGAGGGCCCCAAGGTAGTAGAGCGCCAGCCGCTGTAGCCCCGGGAGGTCCCTCTTGATGATGTGCTCGTCGACCATGACGTTGGCGAGGTAAGGCATCCAGGCATTGAGCGGTGCCATCGCCACAGCAAGCAAAGCCGAAGTCCAGAAGAGGCCACGGTAGGGCCTTACGAAAATGGCAAGTCTTTTGAGTACCTGGTAACCCGACATGGAAGCAAGGGAGTAAGGTGTTTCAGATCAGAGCACCCCTTCGTCCGCAAAGCTAAAATATTTATCGTCTGCGACGATGAGGTGGTCGAGTAAAGACAGGTCGAGGTGCTGGGCCGCCTGTTTCATTTTGCGCGTGAGCTCAATGTCCTGGTTGCTTGGTTTTCGCGCGCCGGAGGGGTGGTTGTGGATGAGGATGAGCCCCGTACACCGGCAGTCCAGCGCCCGCCGAAAGATGATGCGCGCATCGGCCACGGTTCCGGTGAGTCCGCCTTTGCTGAAATTTTCGAGTGCGAGCATTTTGTTGGACTTGCTGAGGAAGAGAACCCAGAATTCTTCGTGTCCGAGGTCCTGCAATTTTGATTTGACCAGCTGGTAGGCATCCTGGCTCGAGCAAACCTGGGCTTTTTGGAGTGCTTCGGAAAATTGCCGCCGCCGGCCAAGTTCGAGTGCAGCTTCCACGAGCAGGGCCTTCGCCGGTCCGATGCCACGGATGCCAATGAGTTGGGCGTGATCCAGTTTGCCCAATTCGATGAGGTTATTCTTACAATGCTCGAGCAAATCCCTGGCGAGGTCGACGGCACTGGTATGTCGCGTTCCGGAACCGAGCACAATGGCGAGCAATTCAGAGTCGGTCAGAGCCGACTTCCCTTTGGCCAGCAGTTTCTCCCTCGGCCGCTCGTCTTCAGCCCAACACTTTATGGGCAGGTGGTTGTGGTATTCTCCCGGCATGTTAACCTTTGCGAATGGGTCCGAAAATTAAATTCCCCATCAATAGCGGACGACATGAACCAATGAGCACTGCTGGCGTTCTATTCAATGATCCAGTCCGCTGATTGAACAGGTGGCAGAAATGCACCCTGGGTTGGGGCTGCTAAGACAGTCCGGAATGCTCAAATGCGCATCCCAGCATCGGGTAGATGATGGATTGTGCGGGTTGAAATGCGCTTGTCGTAACTTTGTTTGCCGGCTGAACCGAATACTAGATGGGCAATTCACCATTTGATACCTACCTCAGTTACTTTCCCCTGATGGAGCTGCCGGTGACCGTTCAATACGATGATCTGTACCGCTACAACCGGGAAAACGACCCGGTTCCGGATGGCTTGAGTGATGTTTTCCTGGTAGCCCACCTCGATTTTGTTCCCGACGAGTTGACGGAGTTCATGCCCTGCTTTCACTTTACCGGGGAGGGCGGCATGATCCATTGCGTAGTCTGGTCTGGCCGGCTGATGCGGCATTCGTTTTACCTGATGAATTATACCCCACATGGGCAGTTTCTCAGCCTGGCCGAGGTCGCCGGGTTTTATGCGGTCGACCAGGATGTCTTTCAGCGGATGGCACACATTGGAGAGGATGGCGATATTTCCATCGTCGAGACCAACCTCAGCACCCTGGAAAGTGCTGTTTCCATAGACCACACCACAAAATGGCAGCTGCACATCTCGTCCGACGGCGAGATCCACAAAAGGTCTGTCGATTGGTAGAAGCTACACACACGAAAAACGAACAATGCACGAAAAAAAATCGAAGAAGGGCCGCAAGAAAAGGAATGGAAGGGGCAAGAGCAATCCCTTGCGCGAGCAGATCCTGGAGTTTCTAACCATTCACAAAACCAAGGAATACACGGCCTTTCAAATTGCCAAGCGGCTTCGCGTGCCCGATGCCGGACGGGTCATCGAGCAATTGGAAAAGCTGGTAAAAAGCGGACGCCTCACGGAGACCTCCAAGCAGCGATATGTCATTCGGGCTGCTCGCCCGGAGGCGGGCAAGGGCAAGCTGGCAGAGGGCTATGTCGATATGGCCAAGGCCGGATTTGCCTTTATCATTTGTCAGGATGGCGCGCGCGACATTTTTGTAGCTCCCGGAAACCTCCGCGGAGCTGATGACGGAGACCTGGTACAAGTTGTGCTCACGGGTCGCCGGGCCGCCCGGCCGGAAGGCATCGTTGAGCGGGTTTTGCAGCGCGCGCGAACCCAGATCGTTGGCATCGTGCGCTTCTTCTCCAAAGCACCCGTCGTCGTCGCGCAAAACGGGAGAAGGCTTTACGAAGTGCAGGTCAAGATCCCCGAACACCTCATGGTAGAGGAGTACGACCGCGTGATCGTGCAGATCACGCATTACAAGGAAAAGCCCCGCGACGTCATGAAGGGCGTGGTGATCCGCAACCTCGGAAGAGATCATTCGACCGATGTCGAAATGCAAAGCATTTTGGCGGACAAGGGCTTTCCACTCGAGTGGAGTCCCAAGATCATGGCTCAGGTTGCAGCCATCCCCGGTGCGGTGTTACCCGAAACCGGCCGTCGCGATTTGCGGGAGTGGACCACCTTCACCATCGACCCTTACGACGCAAAGGATTTCGACGATGCCCTGTCCGTGCACCGCGACGAAAAGGGCAAGCTGCACATCGGGGTGCACATCGCCGATGTTTCGCATTACGTTCCCGAAGGCAGTGCGCTCGACCTGGAAGCGCGTTACCGGGGAAACTCCGTTTACCTGGTAGATCGCGTGCTGCCCATGCTTCCCGAAAAATTGTCGAACGAATTGTGTTCGCTCCGGCCACGCGAAGACAAGTATTGTTTTTCCGTGGTTTTCACGCTGAACGAAACCTACCGGGTTACCCATCACTGGATTGGAAAAACCCTGATCCATTCGGACCGGCGGTTTACCTACGAAGAGGCCCAGCAGCTCATCGAAGGGCAAAGCGACCCCTTGTCCGATCCGGTGTGCTTGCTCAACGACATCGCGGGCAGCCATCGCAAAAAGCGGCTATCCCAGGGAGCCATCGATTTTGATACCGAGGAAGTGAAATTCCGTCTGGACGCGGCGGGCAACCCCATATCGCTTGAGATCAAGGAGCGCAAGGAGGCCCACATGCTCGTCGAAGAATTCATGCTGCTCGCCAACCGGACGGTTGCTGAGTTCATCCATCGCAAGCAGGTGCAAACCCAACGCATTCCCTTTGTTTACCGGATACACGACAAGCCGGATCCCGAAAAGCTCGAATTGTTTCAAACCTATGCGCGCGAATTGGGCGTTTACCTCGATTTCAGCACGCCAGCCAAAGTGGCCTCATCGCTCAACCGCCTTTCCGGGCTGGCAAGGCAGGACCCCAAGTACAAGGTGCTTCAACCACTGGGCATCCGCGCCATGGCCAAAGCCTTGTACAGCACTGAAAACATTGGGCACTATGGATTGGGATTTGCACATTATGCACATTTCACCTCTCCCATACGCAGGTACGCCGACCTCATCGTCCATCGCATCCTCGAAAAGAACCTGAAGACCGTGACGCGCGAGGAACAGGAAGGGCTTGAGCGAACCTGTCTCCACATTTCCAATCAGGAGCGCAAGGCCATGGAGGCAGAGCGCACCTCGAACCGCTATTTCCAGGTCCTGTTCATGAAGTCCCACATCGGTGAGGTCTTCGAGGGACAGGTGAGCGGGATGAGTGAGCGCGGGCTTTACGTGAGTCTTGGCGACACCCACTGCGAGGGATTCCTGCCCTATGGGTCGATGGAAGGAGAGCTGTCGCTCCACAGCAGCCGGATGCACGCCCATTCGGAAGGGGGCGGTCGCAAATGGACCTTTGGGGACAAGATCGGCGTCAGGCTGGTGGATGCCGACCTCGACGACCGGGAACTCCTCTTGAGTGCTGAACTATAAACAATTGAAGGACAAATGTTTATTGCAAAACAAGGGAGTTTTGACCCGCCGATGCCCAAATTTCCTTACCTTTGCACTCCATTTTAGAAATTCAAAGGAATTTGGCGTATGACGAATAAAACGAGGATCCTTTTCATTACCCAGGAGATGGATCCGTACCTCGATTTGTCAGGAATCGGGTCGCTCATCCAGAAGTTGCCGGCGTATGCTCAGGAAAACGGCATGGAGATCCGCATTTTGATGCCGCGCTTCGGGGTGATCAACGAGCGCCGCCACCGCCTGCACGAAGTGGTCAGGCTCTCCGGAATGAACATCATCATCAACGACGACGATTTTGCCCTGATCATCAAAGTGGCATCGCTTCCCGGCTCGCGCATTCAGGTCTATTTTCTCGACAACGACGAATTTTTCAAGCGCAAATCCGTATTTGAGGACGAGGCCGGCCAACTGCATCCCGACAACCAGGACCGCATGGTCTTCTTCTGCAAAGGGGCACTCGAAACGGTGCGCAAATTCGGATGGCCCCCCGACATCGTGCATTGCCACGGATGGATGACCAGCCTCATCCCCTTTTACCTGAAAACCAGCTATAAGAACGACCCGGTTTTCAAGCATTCCAAAGTGGTATTTTCGGTATACGACCAGAACATCGAGTCGAGTTTTACGGAAGATTTTATCAAAAAGGCCGCCATCAACAACCTCAAACCCGAGCAACTGCTCGCATATCGCAACGGCACCGGGATCACCCTCGATAAAGGGGCCATTCAATATGCCGACGGGATCATCCAGGGAAGTCCGCAGATCGGGCAAGGCGTCGAGTCGGCCATTCAGGCTTCGGAAAAGCCCTTCCTGAAGACCGAAGGGGAAGAATATTTGCCGAGCTACATGGAGTTTTACAAGAATCTCGTACAGTAGCGCGTTTGAACCGGATGGGATTTGCAAAAAAAATCCAGGGCGCTATGAAAAAACACGGGTTGGTCGGGGTTTTGTTTTTGCTCCTTTCAGCAACGGCTTGTAACGAATTTGATTCTTTTGGCTCGGACCTGCTCGATACGGGTTGGATCAACGCCAAAGCCGACGAAGTCGTCGACCTCGATGCCGGGCCTGCTGAACCGGATTCCATCATCAGCTTTTACGGCAGCACCGCACTCGGAGCTCCCGGCTTTGTCAATACGGCATTTCCCCTCGGGTATATGGAAGATCCATTGTTCGGGCATTCGGAAGCCGGGTTCGGAACCCAGCTCCGCTTCATCCCCACCGGCGACCTCAGCTTCCTGCACAGCAGCCTGGACTCCATCGTGTTGTCGTTCCGCTTCGACACTTCCCTGTTCTACGGAAAGTATGCGGAACCTATGGACATCGGAGTCTATGGACTCAGCAATGCTTACGACTTCAATACCACCTACTTCAGCAACGACGAACTTGCATATGAGCCCACCCTGAAATTCGGGCAACTCAGCAACTACGTCGTCAACAAAGCAGACAGCATCACCATCCGCGAAGATACCCTGGAGCGCAAACTGTATCCGCAGTTGCGCATCCCGGTGGATACCGCCCTGCTGATGGGCATTCTCAGAAGCTATCCCGACACGGTGTACTTTGTCGTGGACAGTTTTTCCAAGGTGTTTAACGGCATCGCGGTGGTGTGCGAGAAAGGCAACGGATACCTCTCTCTCATGCCCGAGCACAGCGACAGCAAACTGAGCATCTATTACAAGGATACTTCGGGGCGGCAACTCCGCACAGAGCTCATCATGAGCAGCTTCGCGGTCAAGACGCCTTTTTACCGCCGCGATCCAGCCGGTACGCTGGCTGCCGCCTGTTACGATGGAACCATTCCCGGCGACAGCCTGTTGATTGTACAAGGGGCAGCCGGACGCGATGTTCGCCTGAAAATGTCCATCGATCAAAAGTGGAAGGGCAAATTCATCAATTATGCCGTTTTGAAATTTACGGTCGCCGAGTTGCCGGGTGATGACCTGGAACGCTATCCCCTACCTTCGCTTTTGCAAATTTTCGACGTGAGTTCGGGAACCCGCATTGCCATTGACGACGTGGCACTGGCCAGCGGGTCCTCATCCCGATACCTCAGGGTTTTCGGCGGTGCTCCCGAAAAGGTGGAGGACAATGGCCAAACGCGGTATCTCTACCGGATGAACGTGACGAGGCATTTTCAAAAAGCCCTCAAAGCTGGAACGGATTTCGACCTGGTGGTGTCGCCATTTGCCAAACTCGAATCGCCGGCCCGGTTGGTTTGGTATGGCCGCAACAACGCCCAGTATGGGGCAAAACTTGAGTTAACATTCTCTGAATAAGGAGAAAACAAATTATATTTACACATTATATGTGTGGCATTATCGCATACCTCGGCAAAAAGAATGCCTACCCCATCCTCATGGAGGGGCTCAAGCGCCTCGAATACAGGGGATATGATTCGGCGGGCATCGCTTTGCTGAACGGGGACCTCGATATTTACAAAAAGAAGGGTAAGGTCCAGGAGCTCACCGATTTTACTACCGGGAAGGGACTTTTTGCACATGTCGGCATGGGCCATACCCGGTGGGCCACACACGGCAAACCAGACGACATCAACGCACACCCGCACCGTTCCGGAAACGGAAAGCTGGCCATCATCCACAACGGGATCATCGAAAATTATGCTACCCTGCGCGAGGCATTGTCCCGCATGGGTCACCACTTTGTTAGTGAAACCGACACCGAAGTCTTGGTGCACCTCATTGAGGAGGTCCAGAAGCGGGATGCGCTGCCGCTGGAGGAAGCCGTTCGCAAAGCGTTTCGCAAGGTCGTTGGAGCCTTTGCCATCGTCGTCATGGACGTCGACGAGCCAGACAAGCTCGTCGGTGCGCGCAAATCCAGTCCACTGGTCATTGGTATAGGCGAAGAAGAGATCTTCATCGCATCTGATGCCAGTCCGATCATTGCGCACACCAACAAAGTGGTATACCTCAAGGACGAGGAAATTGCGGTGATCACCCGGGAGAAGGGTCTTGAAATTTCGACCCTGAGCAACGATGAGGTGCAGGAGCCCCTGGTTCAGGAACTCGACATGAGCATGGACCAGTTGGAGAAGGAGGGCTATGAGCATTTCATGCTCAAGGAGATCTACCAGCAGCCACAGACAATTTCCGATTGCATGCGGGGAAGGCTCGACGCCACGGAAGGCTGGGTTCGCCTGGGCGGACTGGAGGAGCACATCAACCACGTGAGCAATGCCGGAAGGATCGTCATTGCGGCCTGCGGCACAAGTTGGCACAGCGCGCTGATTGGCGAATACCTGATCGAAGAGCTGGCGCGGATACCGGTTGAAGTGGAATACGCTTCCGAGTTTCGTTATCGCAACCCCATACTTTCAGAGGAGGATGTGGTAATTGTCATTTCGCAGTCCGGCGAAACGGCCGACACCCTTGCTGCTGCGGAGCTGGCCAAGGAAAAGGGGGCGCTGGTTTACGGGATCGTCAACGTCGTCGGGTCTTCGATTTCCCGGGTCACGCATGCCGGTTCCTACATTCACTGCGGCCCAGAGATCGGCGTTGCTTCCACCAAGGCCTTTACCGGGCAGGTGACCCTGCTGACGCTGATGGCGCTGGTGCTGGGGCACCGCAACGGATCGCTCTCGAATTCAAAATACCACGAGCTCATAGCCGAGTTGTCGAGCATTCCCGGCAAGATCGATCGCCTGCTGAGGCTCAACGACCAGATCAAATACCTGGCAGCCGAGATCCAGAAAAAGAACAACGCGCTTTACCTGGGACGCGGTTACAATTTCCCGGTTGCTCTCGAGGGCGCCCTCAAGCTGAAGGAGATTTCCTACATCCACGCCGAAGGATACCCTGCTGCGGAGATGAAACACGGTCCAATCGCCCTCATCGATGAGCAGATGCCGGTAATCGCCATTGCCACCAACGTCAGCGCTTACGATAAGATCATTTCAAACATACAGGAGGTGAAGGCGCGTGGCGGCGTGGTCACGGCCATTGTCACCGAGGGCGATGTCGAGATCAAACGCATTGCAGACCACTGTCTGGAAATTCCTCCGACCATCGACCCCCTCACCCCACTGTTGTCGGTCATCCCGCTACAGTTGCTGTCATACCACATCGCCGTATTGCGCGGATGTGACGTCGACCAGCCGCGCAACCTCGCCAAATCCGTTACTGTCGAATAATCAAACATCCATGGAGCACATTAAATTCGTTTACAATACGTCCCAGTCCGAACTGGCGATGCCAGAATACGGAAGGAACATTCAAGAGCTGATCTACTATTGCAAGAACATCGAAGACCCCATTTACCGGCAGCGTTTTGCTGAAGAGGTCGTCGACCTGATGCACATCATCACGCCCTACAACAAAACCCTAGAGGAGCACCGCAAAAAACTCTGGCACCACTTTTTCCGCATTGTCGGCTACGACATCGACGTGACGCCTCCCAACGGGATCAAGCCGACACCGGAAGACGACCGGCTGAATCCCCACAAAGTGGAATACCCGAAGGGCACCGACAAATACCGCCATTACGGGAACTACGTCAACGAGCTCATCCGTATGGCTACCGCCATGGAGCCGGGTCCCAAGCGAGATGCTTTTGCACAGATCATCGGCTCGTATATGAAGATGGCGTACAAGAACTGGAACCGGGAGCATTACGTGAGCGACGAGATGATCAAAAACGATTTGCTCAAAATGTCGAATGGCCAGCTCGCCATCGACGAGGATGTTCAGTTTGCCACGGTGGAGGAATCGCCGCACAAGAGTCAGCGCCGGGTGTTCAAGAGCAACTACAAACAGAATTACAACAAGGGCAAGAAGGGCAATTTTAAATACCGCAACAACAATTCCAACAACCGCCGCCGTCCAAACTAAAGGTGCCCTAAAGCCACCCAGCAGGTGATCCGGTTCCGGGATGTTTTATGGAGGGAATCGGGAATGAAGGGAGTGAGGGGGATTCATTGAGTGTGAATTGTCATTCTATGCGTTTGGTTTTCGCGTATGGGCTGAGCAGGGCTTCCTTCTGGCATCTGCTGTGCAGCGTAAACGTGTCGCATCTTATCCGCTGGCTTCGACTCCGCTGGCTTCGACTCCGCTCAGCCAGCGGAGTGACTGTCCCAATGCAGATCCGTGTGGATTCAGCATGTTGGTTTCAATGGAATGTTGTTTCTGTGGCTGTAGCATCTTTGCAGCGTTCGGTCATACGAGGCCGGCTTTTGCTTCCCGGCATAGGCGGGCATGATCGTGTGATGGCCGTGGATTCGCCAGGAATGAAATGAATGAACGTTTTGTGAAAGCTTGCTTATGTGGTTAAAAGGGAGAAACATGCAACTTGGGGAATCAGAATTTCGGGGTCATGATTTTATTAAGGATCCGGATGAATCAGAACACCCCTATTGATTTCCCGCATGACGTTTGATGTTTTGGCTGGAAAAACAGTTTGATCGCGTGCCTCTCCAATCGTGGCAAATCATTTTAGGAACATTCCTTTTCGCTATGCAATTTTCCGTTAAACATTCCAATAATGCAGGCGAAATTGATTTCGGAGATCTATTTATGAAAGAATCTTCCAGGGTAGTTCTAGCGGAAAATTTTTCAGAGGTTTGATTGACAGGGGAATTTGGAATTGAATTGGCATAACTTGTCCCGAAAGAGGGCGAACTTAGCGGCAATGTTGGTACATTCGGTTTTTAAAGCGGCGGCGGGGGATATTAGGGAACCTAAGTGTCCGCTTCCTTTAAATTGGCTGTAAAGTGGTAAGAAATTGAATTCATTGGAACTGACACCGGAACAGAGGCAGACACTGTTTGATGCGGCCCGAAGGTGCATCGAGATTGAACGGGGTGCTGTTGGCGAGCTGCTGAACAGCCTGGACGACGACTTTCAGCGTTGCGTTGAGGCCATGTACCGGTGTACGGGCAGGGTCGTGCTGACGGGAATCGGCAAAAGTGCACTGATCGGACAGAAAATTGCGGCGACCCTGAATTCGACCGGGACGCCATCCCTGTTCATGCATGCGGCTGACGCGATCCATGGCGACCTGGGCATGATCCGCAGGGAAGACATCGTCTGGTGCATCTCCAAAAGCGGGGAGACCGAAGAGGTCAAAGTGCTGATCCCGCTGATCCGTAACTTTGGCTGCATGCTGGTCGGCATGGTCTCCAACAAGGCCTCCACCCTTGCACAGAGAGCAGACTGCGTGTTGCACACGCCTGTACCCCTGGAGGGAGACCCTAACAACCTCGCCCCCACGGCGAGCACCACGGCCCAGGTAGCCATGGGCGATGCTGTTGCCGTGGCCCTGCTGGCCTTGCGCGGCTTTAGTCCGCAGGACTTTGCTCAATTTCACCCCGGCGGCTCGCTGGGGAAGCAGCTCTACCTGCGGGTGAGCCATATTTACCCCATGCACGGAAAGCCGCAGGTGGATCAGGGGGCTGACCTGCGGGAGATCATCATCGAGATGACCGGCAACCGGCTGGGCATGACCGCGGTGGCAAACGAGAACGGCGAACTGGCTGGCATCATCACCGACGGCGACCTGCGCCGGATGCTCCACCGAACCGAGGGCATCGATGAGCTGCGGGCATCAGACATCATGACGGCCAGTCCCAAGACAGTAGAGGCAAACGCGCTTGCCGTCGACGCCTTCCGGCTCATGCGCGAGAACAACATCACCCAGGTACCGGTGGTGGAAAACGGCACCTACGTTGGCGTCATCCACCTGCACGACCTGCTGCGGGAAGGGATCTTGTAACTTAGAACCAGGGATTATGTTTTTTCCAATTGGCGACGACAACGTAAAGGGCGGACACAAACCACTGTTCTCACACGCACTGCTGGTCATCAACATCCTCGCCGGGGCCTACGCCTTCAGCCTGAACAATTCTCAGAACGAGGCGCTGGTATTTTTTTTCGGCAACATCCCGGTGGAACTGTGGTCCGGACAGGACCTCTTCACCTTGCTGACCAGCCTCTTCCTGCACGGCGGATTGATGCACCTGGCGGGCAACATGCTATTTTTATGGATCTTCGCCGACAACGTCGAAGCAGTCATCGGCACCTTCAATTTTATGCTCTTCTATCTGCTGGGTGGGGTGGCGGCCACAGTTGCTCACGGATTGTTCAACCCGACGAGCGAAATGCCTGTGATCGGCGCCAGCGGTGCGATCTCCGCCGTCATGGGCGCATACCTGGTGATGTTTCCCGCATCCCGCATCCGCGTCTGGATCGTCTTCCTGTTTACTACGGTGTACGTGCCGGCGCTGATGTTCCTGGGTTTCTGGATGCTGCAGCAGACGGTGGCCGGAGTCGGCTCGTTCAGCGCTTCCGGTCAACAGGACAACGTAGCCTGGTGGGCACACATCGGCGGTTTTCTGTTTGGCGTCGTTGCGGGTGTTATGGCCCGCCGCAAATACCGCCTGCGCTACCGCTACCTTCGCCCGGGGCAGTCGCCGGGGGAGTATCTTTAGCATTCCGGATTTTATAAAAGGATACTAACGAACGATCATTAGTTAACTAACTAACGTTGGTTAGTTTAAATTTCCTGATATACAGCCACGATAGCAGGGTCGCAAAAACGTAAAGGGTGCAGCCGATCTGCGTGCCCAGGGTGTATTCTACCATGAAGGATCCCAGCAATACGCATTGTACGGCCGGCAGCACCGGAAGCGACCACCAATTGCGGCTGCCCGCACTGTGCCGGATGGCCGCCATCAGGCTTCCCAATCCGAAAAGGCCGGTAAAGGCCCAGGTAAAGACAAACTGATTGTGGGGCAGTTTGTAAAATTCACTGGCCAGACATTCCTGATACACCTGGGCAGTGGCCGTGTACAGGTCGCCAATCCCGGAGCCCAGCAGCGGCTCCTGGCGGATCATTTCCAGCCCCATGCGGATGGATACCCAGCGCTCGATGTCGGAGTAATTCAGCCACTTGCCGCGCAGGTATTCGCCAACCTGCCAGATCGTATAGAAAAATTTGTTCTGCAGACTGGGAAGCAGCATGGCCAGCACGACGGCGGCCACCAGCAAGACCGCGGCGATGCTCAGCATTCGCGTTCGCGAACCCGGCATGCGCATGGCCAGCAAGCCATACAGCAGGATGCCTCCGTAGAGCGTGAGCAAACCCGTTTTGGCACTGAGCAGGTGGGTAAATCCAAAAAAGTACAAGCCGAGGAGGGCTGCCAGTGCCAGGCCGTTGCGCATGGGCAGGGGCTTTTGCTGTACCACGGCATGCAGGCACAGCAGGGTAGCCAGCGCCGTGATCATGCTGTACCGGATGTGGGAGATGTGGTGCACGATGGGCTTGCCCTTGAGCAGGCCGTGGAGGTATTCCTGCTGGTGCTGCACGAAATCGCTCAGCACCCACAGCGAGGTGGCGACGGCTGCTCCCAAAAACAGGTAAAGCACCCGTCCCAACCAGCGGTTGAGCACTTCTCTCCGGCCCTGAAAGACTACCGGCGTCAGCAAAAAGGGCAGTTGCATTTGGCTGAACCCCTTCCAGTCCTTCAGGTGCTCAGACCACAGCCCCGATGCCAGCACGGAGAAAAAGCAGAGCCAGAATGCCCTGAGCAGTGGGTCTGCCAGTAAAGCAGACAAGTCCCTGCGCCAGACCGTGCTGAGCAGTCTGCCTCCGGGGTCGTCGGCACGAGCCAGCGGAACGGATAGCCCCATCAGGATGACGCCGTTCGACACCAGAAAATTCGACCAGCTAATGCCTGCTGCCACCAGACAAAGTCCACCGACGGCGAGGACATCGCCCGGGTTGACACCACTTCGAAAGGATATCGGTTTGTGCATGAGCGAGCAGGCGCAGCGAAATTCTTTGCCCCGGGCCTTACCTTTGCCGGGTAAAAATACGCACATGTCCACGGACCACTTTGCAGAAGTAGAACGCATCATCCGGGAGATCCAGTCTTTCCCGCTGGATGATGCTGCTTCTCTGGAGCCGTTTCGTCTGCAGTTCCTGGGCAGCAAGAGCCAGCTAAAGCCCCTGTTTGCAGCCATAGGCCAGGTGGCCGGTGAGCAGCGCAAGGCCTACGGGCAGCTCGTCAACCAGGCCCGGCAACTCGCAGAAGAGACCTACGCCTCAGCGAAGGAGCGATTTGGCTCTGCCTCAGAAAACGCAGGCCCCATACCTGACCTGGGCTTGCCGGCCCTGTCTCTGGTCCAGGGCAGGAGGCATCCCATTTCCCAGGTGATGGATCGCATCGTCGAGATCTTTGGGCGGATTGGATTCTCCGTAGTCGAGGATCGCGAGGTCGAAGACGAGTGGCACAATTTCACGGCGCTGAATACGCCAGACGATCATCCGGCCCGGGACATGCAGGACACGTACTACCTGCGCGATTTTCCCGGACGGCTGCTGCGCACCCACAGTTCTTCGGTCCAGTCGCGATACATGACGCAACATCAGCCCCCCATTCGCATTCTGGCGCCGGGGCGGGTTTACCGCAACGAGACCATTTCAGCTCGGTCGCATTGCCAGTTTCACCAGGTCGAGGGCCTCTACATCGACGAGGGCGTTTCGATGGCCGACCTGCGGCAGACCCTGCTGTTTTTTGCCCGGGAGATGTTTGGTCAGGATGCGCGCATCCGCTTGCGCCCTTCCTATTTCCCCTTCACCGAGCCATCGGCTGAAATGGACATCTACTGGGGCTTGCGCGACGAAACCGACCACCGCATTACCAAGGGTACGGGCTGGCTCGAGATCCTCGGTTGCGGCATGGTGGATCCGGCGGTCTTGCAAAACTGTGGCATAGACCCGGAGCGCTATTCCGGATTTGCCTTTGGCATGGGCATCGAGCGGCAGGCCATGTTGCGGTATAAGATCCCCGACATCCGATATTTCTTCGAAAACGACCTGCGCTTCCTGCGGCAGTTTTGAAGGCGGGCGGTCCGCGAAAGCAACAACACCCATGAAAAAAGTACAACTGGCCAAGGGAACCCGCGATTTTCTGCCTGCACAGGCGCGGCGCCGCAAATTCATTTTCGACGTGCTGGAGCGCAGTTTTCAGCGTTACGGCTTTCAGCCGCTGGAGACACCGGCCCTCGAAAACCTCGACACCCTCATGGGCAAATACGGCGAAGAGGGGGACCAGCTCTTGTTCAAAGTGCTCAACTCCGGCGATTTCACGCGGGCTCTTGGGGAAACTGGGCTTGCCGGAAAAAGCCTGCGCGAGCTCAGCCTCCTGCTCTGTGAGAAGGGTCTGCGCTACGACCTGACCGTGCCACTGGCCAGGGTGGTCGCCATGAACCGGCACGAGATCGCCCTTCCGTTCAAGCGCTACCAGATCCAGCCCGTGTGGAGGGCCGACCGGCCGCAGCGGGGGCGCTACCGCGAGTTTTACCAATGCGACGCGGACGTGCTGGGTTCGGGATCCCTGCTGTGTGAGGCCGAGCTCGTCCAGCTCTACGACGAGGCCTTTTGCGAACTGGGCATCCCGGTAGCAATTCACATCAACCACCGCAAGGTCCTGGAGGGCCTGGCACAGGAGGCGGGCATTGCCGATCGCTTTGCCGAATTTACCGTTGAGGTCGACAAACTGGAGAAGACGGGACCTGAAGCCTTTGAGCAGGCTTTGAGGGGTCTCGGCTTGGAGGCAGCGGCCGTGCGGCGCATATTGGGGCATTTGACGGCAAAGGACCCGGAGGGCATTGCCGTCAACGATCTTGCGCGTACCGGTGCGGAGGAAATCCTCAGCGTAAAGCGATTTTTGGGCGGTACGCCGCTGAAGAACGAATTGGTATTCGACCCGGCGCTTGCCCGGGGGCTGAGTTATTACACCGGGTGCATTTTTGAAGTCAAGCCCCTTGGCGTGCAGATGGGCAGCCTGGGCGGCGGCGGGCGTTATGACGAGCTCACGGCCATCTTCGGGCTTCCCGGCGTTTCCGGGGTGGGGATCTCCTTTGGCGCCGACCGCATTTACGACGTGCTCACCGAACTCGATCGCTTTCCCGCTCAATTGGGAGGGATGCCACGGGCACTACTGGCGCCCCTCAGCGAACGCGCCCAACTCTATGCTTTCCGCCTTGCAACGGAACTGCGCAGGCAGGGGATCCCGGTTGACGTCTATCCGGAAGTTGCAAGGCTAAAAAAGCAGTTTGCACATGCCGAAAGGCTGGACGTGCCCTTCGTGGTCATCCTCGGCGACGACGAGCGCAATGCGGAAACGGCTCAGGTCAAAGACCAGCGAACGGGCGAACAGCATTGCATTCCCGCTGCCCAGCTTGCCGCACACCTGGGCTAGCCCCCAGACCTTTTTGCCAATGGCCAATCGGTGTTGCAGAAGGGGGCGCCGATTCAAAAAATCATTTCATTTTTCTACATCTGCAATTGCGCTAATGCTCACCCCCGCAATGCCTTCAGCGTTCCACAGGTCCTGGCTCGTCTTGCGATAGTAGGTTTTTCTTCCCAATGCACAGCAGAACATCAATTCTCCCTTTCCCAGGTCTTTCACGTGCTCCAGGGTGACCAGAAAATTGCCCGAGACAGAGATGTTTATTGATCTCAAATCGATGTAGACCGTTTCCTGGAGCTGCGATTTGGGAATGTTGATGTAAATGGGCTGTTTCAATATGTTCTCAAATTCACGTTGCCCGATAACTTTATAAACATTTAGCCGGTAGAATATCGTGTCGTACGTACATTTGGCAATGTTGATGTTTATCCATTTGATGGTGGCGGATTTTTTATTTTTCATCAGCACGCCGAGTTCATAACCCAGTTTATTTTCGCTGAAGCCTGCCTGAAAATATTTTGCTGTGCTGGTTATACCCAATGTTTTTTCTGAAAATTCGACGGGTTTTACTACAACTTCGCCTAATTCGTAAAGCGTTTCCTGCATTTCCACGAGCTGGTTGCCGCTGAGCAGATCCGATATTTTAATGAAGACCGGGGCGTAACCTATGCAGGAAAACAAAAGTGTGTCTTTTGCGTAAGTGGAGTTTATGTTAAGAGTGAACTTACCCTGGTCATTGCCAACGGTTCCCAAATTTTTCCCCAGCACGCCGATGTTAACATAAGCGACGGGGAATCTGGTCGATTTGTTTATGATATTTCCGGAGACCGCTTGGGCTGGTAGTTGCGAGGTAACAATCAATAAGACGAATAGGGGAAAGCAATGATTATTCGGCATAAAAGGTGTTAGTAGAGGGAAATCGGGCGAATCGAAACTTGGTAGTTTGAATAAGTCTGGTACAATTGTCTTAGCCCCCTATTCTTTGGACAGATTTGCATAAAGAGTTTAGTAATTCCTGATCATTGTAATCCGTGTGGCAAAGGTAGGCGTTTGTTCCAGTCCTGTCAAGGCTATACGGAGCGAATGGC